>NZ_PIZU01000001.1 GCF_002838065.1 Mycobacterium hubeiense
CACCGGCGGGCAGGAGCGAAGCGACACGGGAAGCGGCACCGGCGGGCAGGAGCGAAGCGACGGGGGAAGCGGCACAGTGGTGGCACTGCTCTCGCTGGTGCCCTGGGGTACCACCGGCGTCTCCCTGGACCTGATGCGCCGCTCCCCTCAATCCCCTAACGGCACCATCGAATTGATGGTCAGCGAGCTATGCATGCAGTCCGAACACGTTGGGGTGAACCGGATTTCGCTCAATTTCGCGATGTTCCGGTCGGCGTTCGAACAGGGCGCCCAGCTCGGCGCCGGGCCGGTGGCGCGACTGTGGCGCGCCGTGCTGGTGTTCTTCTCTCGGTGGTGGCAACTCGAAACGCTGTACCGGTCGAACATGAAGTACCAACCGGAATGGGTGCCCCGCTACGCGTGCTACGAGGATGCGCGGCTGATCCCACGGGTCGGCGTTGCCTCCGTCATCGCCGAAGGCTTTCTGGTGCTGCCGTTCTCGCGGCGCAACAAACAACACACCGGCCAGCACGTCTCGGCACCAACCACTTTGGTGGAGTCGGGGTTGTTGCACCACGACGGCAGCGCTCCCGAGCTCGCCGAGGTCGACTTGCCCGACGACGAGGAAGGCCCACGGCTGCCCGAGCAGGTACGGGTGCGGATGGCCAAACTGCGGGCCCTACAGCTCAACGGCGTCGACGCGTATCCGGTCGGGCGCGCACCCAGCCACACCATCGCCGAGGCCATCGAGGAGAGCGATGACGTCAGCCTGACCGTCGCGGGGCGGGTGCTTCGCATGCGCGACTACGGCGGTGTGTTGTTCGCCCAGCTGCGCGACTGGTCGGGCGAAGTCCAACTGCTGCTGGACAATTCGTCGTTGACCGACGGCACCACCGCGGATTTCACCGCGGCCATCGATCTGGGAGACCTGGTCGAGGTATCCGGCACCATGGGCTACAGCAAGAAAGGCACCCGCTCGGTTCTGGTGCGCAGCTGGCGGCTGATCGGCAAGTGCCTGCGCCCGCTGCCCGACAAGTGGAAAGGCCTGACCGATCAAGAGGCGCGGGTGCGCGCTCGATATGTCGATCTCGCGATCAACGCCGAGGCGCGCGACCTCATCCGCGCCCGTAGCGGCGTGCTGCGTGCGATCCGGGAAACCTTGTACGGCAAGGGCTTTCTCGAAGTCGAGACGCCGATCCTGCAGCAGATTCACGGCGGCGCGAACGCCCGCCCGTTCCTGACGCACATCAACGCCTACGACCTCGACCTGTATCTGCGCATCGCCCCCGAGCTTTACCTCAAGCGGCTCTGCGTCGGGGGCGTCGAGCGGGTTTTCGAGTTGGGCCGGGCGTTTCGCAACGAGGGCGTCGACTTCAGCCACAACCCGGAATTCACGCTGTTGGAGGCGTATCAAGCGCACGCCGATTACAACGTCTGGATCGACGGCTGCCGGGAGCTCATCCAGAACGCCGCGCAGGCCGCCAACGGTGACCACGTCTTCATGCGACCGCGCGACGACGGCACCCTCGCGCCGGTCGACATCTCCGGCGAGTGGACCGTCAAGACCGTGCACGAGGCGGTGTCGGAGGCGCTCGGTGAGCAGATCGACGCCGAAACCGATCTGGCGACCTTGCGTCGGCTGGCCGATGCGGCGGGCATCCCGTATCTGAGCCACTGGGACGAAGGCGCGGTGGTGCTGGAGATGTACGAGCACCTGGTCGAGGACCGCACCGAGGCGCCGACGTTCTACAAGGACTTCCCCACGTCGGTATCGCCCTTGACGCGGCCGCACCGCAGCATTCCCGGCGTCGCCGAACGGTGGGACCTGGTGGCGTGGGGGGTGGAGCTGGGCACCGCCTACAGCGAGCTGACCGATCCCGTCGAGCAGCGGCGTCGGCTGCAGGAACAGTCGATGCTGGCCGCGGGCGGCGACCCCGAGGCGATGGAACTCGACGAGGACTTCCTGCAGGCGATGGAGTACGCGATGGCGCCGACCGGCGGGCTGGGTATGGGGGTGGACCGCGTCGTCATGCTGATCACTGGGCGCAGCATCCGCGAGACGCTGCCGTTCCCGTTGGCCAAACCCCGTTGACATTGCGGCCGGGGTAGTGAATCGGCGAGATTCACAGCCCTGAGCGCCATCTCAACGACGACGCAGCGCCGCACTGACAGGTGGCACACAGCCAACTACAAGGTTGCGCGGTCACCATATGGCCGTGTCACTGTTTGCGCTGTTGCACCACCCTCTTCCGCTGACGCACGGGTGGATCCCGGGGATGGTTCAGCTCGTGGCCGTCGTCGCGCTGGTGGCGGCGGTCGGCTGGCGCACCCGGACCTGGAGGTTGCTCTGGCTGCCATGGGCGGTCATAGTCGGCGCGGCCGTCACGGGCGCAGCGTACTGGTACGTCGCCTCGCAAGGGCTCGCGGGCGAGCCCGCACCGCACGCACTGTGGCTGTGGATCGGCCTGTCCGGCGTGGCTGCTGCAGTGCTGCTGGCGGGATGGCGCGACGCGCGATGGTGGCGACGGGGCGTGTCGGCGATGGCTTTACCTGCCTGCCTCCTGTGTGCCGCGCTGGCGTTGAATCAGTGGGTCGGCTACTTCCCGACGGCCCAGACTGCATGGAACCAACTGACTGCGGGTCCGCTGCCGGATCAGACCGATCAGGTCACCGTGGTCGCGATGCAGAAACAACACAGGATCCCGGCCAGGGGCACCGTGCTGCCGGTCAGCATCGGCGATGCGGTGTCGGGTTTTCGGCATCGGGGCGAGCTGGTCTACCTGCCGCCCGCCTGGTACGCGACCGATCCGCCGCCCCGGCTGCCGACGGTGATGATGATCGGCGGCGAGTTCAACACCCCCGCCGACTGGCTGCGTGCCGGTAACGCGGTGACGACGGTCGATGACTTCGCCGCGGCCCACCATGGCTACGCACCCGTGCTGGTGTTCGCCGACCCCGGCGGCGCGTTCAACAACGACACCGAGTGCGTGAACGGCCCGCGCGGCAACGCCGCCGACCATCTGACGAAGGATGTTGTGCCATTTATGATGTCGCGGTTCGGCGTCAGTTCACGGCCGCAGAACTGGGGTGTGGCGGGGTTTTCGATGGGCGGCACCTGCGCGGTCGACCTCACCGTCATGCATCCAGACATGTTCAGCGCATTCGCCGATATCGCCGGTGACCTGGGCCCCAATACGGGCACCCGGGAGCAGACCATCGACCGACTGTTCGGCGGCAGCGCCCAGCGGTGGGCCGCGTTCGACCCGACCACGGTGATGGCCCGCCACGGCCCCTACACCGGTGTGGCCGGTTGGTTCCATGTCAACGGTTACGCACCGGTCAACGCGCAAGCGGCTGCGGCGAATTCGCTGTGCGCAACAGGCGCCGCGCGTGGCATCGACTGCGCAGTCGTCGTCCAGCCGGGCAGGCATGACTGGCAGTTCGCGTCGCGTGCATTCGCCGCCGCGTTGCCCTGGCTGGCCGGCCGACTCGGCACCCCGGACGTGCCGCCAATCTCGTTGCCCGGACCGGGGCCGTCCACGCCGGTCGAACAGGTGGCGGTCCGGTAGCGAGTACCGTATGCGGCATGCCGGACGAACGCCCTTCCGAGCCGGATCCCGCCATCGACGACGACGCGGTCGACGATATCGCGCTGCAGCCCGATACCCCGCCGCCGACCGGGCCCCCGGCCGCCGCTCCAGAAGACACCGGCTACAGCCCCGGCGGCGTGCCGACCTTCGAATCGGTGCGCGAGAAGATCGAAACCCGCTACGGAACAGCGATAGGGGCCTCCGAACTCGCCGCCGAGACCCCGGAGGGCCGGACCGTCGAGAAGCAGTACGAAGAACGCCAGAAAGCCGCTGCCGAACGGTTGGCACAGATCCGCAAGTCGATGCACGACGAAGACCAGACCGACTGAGCTGTGCGGACATTCACCCTCGCCGAGCGCCGGGCCCGCCTGGCGCGACGCCACTTCCTCGGTGAGCCCGCGGACTCGATTGCGACCGTGGCAGGCACGGTCGTCGGGCTGCATTCCACCGATCCGGCCACCCCGTTTCTGTCGCTGTGGGCACGGCTGAATGGCTTCTCCGTCACGGATCTGGAAGCAGAGCTTTATCAGCGCCGAACACTGGTCAAGCACCTCGCGATGCGCCGCACGCTGTGGGCGGTGCGCGCCGAGGACCTGCCGCTGGTGCAATCGGCGGCCAGCGACCGAGTGGCCGCCAACGAACGCCGACGCCTGGTTGCCGACGCGCAGAAGGCCGGGATCACCGACGACGGTGAGCGCTGGCTGGACCGGGCATGCGAGGCGGTACTGCGGCGCCTCGGCGAGCACGGCCCGGCGAGCGCCAAGGAACTGCGGGCGGCACTGCCGGAACTCGCGGGCAGCTACGACTATGCTCCCGGAAAACGCTGGGGTGGTGAAACACCTTTGGCACCACGGGTTTTGACGGTACTAGCGGTGCGCGGCGACATCGTGCGAGGCCCCAACGACGGCGCCTGGACGGTGTCGCGGCCGCGGTGGACGACGACGGCCGACTGGTTGGGTAGCGCCGTCGAACCCGAGGCGGCCGAGGTGGCCCGCGCCGAACTGGTGCGCAGGTGGCTGCGGGCGTTCGGGCCGGCAACCGTCACCGACATCAAGTGGTGGTTCGGCAACACGCTGACGTGGGCGCGGCAGGCGTTGCGCGATATCGACGCGGTCGAGGTCGATCTCGACGGCACCCCCGGCTATGCCCTGCCCGACGATCTGGAACCCGAGCCCGATGCCGAACCGTGGTGCGCCCTGCTGCCAGCGCTGGACGTCACCACGATGGGCTGGTTCGACCGGGACTGGTATCTCGGTGAGCACCGCAGTCAGGTATTCGACACCAACGGCAACGGCGGTACGACGGCGTGGTGGAACGGCCGGATCGTCGGCGGCGGGGGCCAAGACGACGACGGCCGCGTCGCGGTGCGACTGCTTGAAGAGGTGGGGCGCGACGCGCAACGGGCGCTGGAGCGCCGGGCCGACGAGCTCACCGAGTGGCTGGCAGGCGTGCGGGTCAGCCCGCGGTTCCCGTCGCCCCTGTCGAAACAGCGGTGAACTCAGGCTGTCAGCGGGGACGCGGACCTCGAGCGCTGCCACGAGATCTGCCGAGGCGTTCACGGGCTTGGGGATTCTGGTGCCGTCACGCAACACCCGGCTGATGCGATGGTGCCTGGACTCCGGGCTGCGACTGGTGCAGCAGTCCACGCTGATGTCGATCGGGCTTTACAACGAGCCGCAGGGATCCTGGCTACCGTCGGTCGGCTACTAAGCGCTCACCTTGCGCCCGTTTCGGCCATTCCGGCCGTTGCGGGTCTTGCGCGTCGGCCTGGGTAGCCCCAGCGTGTCGGCAAGGAAGAGGCCCGTGTAGCTGTCGGGATTGGCGGCCACGTCCTCCGGTGTGCCGGACGCCACCACCGTGCCGCCGCCGGCGCCGCCCTCCGGCCCCATGTCGACGATCCAGTCGGAGGTCTTGATCACGTCGAGGTTGTGCTCGATGACGATCACCGTATTGCCTTTGTCGACAAGGCCGTTGAGCACATTGAGCAGTTTGCGGATGTCCTCGAAATGCAGGCCCGTCGTCGGTTCGTCGAGGATGTAGACGGTGCGGCCGGTGGAGCGCTTCTGCAGCTCGCTGGCCAGCTTGACGCGTTGCGCCTCACCGCCGGACAGCGTCGGCGCCGGCTGCCCCAGCCGCACGTATCCCAACCCGACGTCGACCAGCGTCTGCAGGTAGCGGTGGATCGAGGTGATCGGCTCGAAGAACTCCGCGGCGTCCTCGATGGACATGTCGAGCACCTCGGAGATGGTCTTGCCCTTGTAGTGCACTTCGAGGGTTTCGCGGTTGTACCGGGCGCCGTGGCACACCTCGCACGGCACATACACGTCGGGCAGGAAGTTCATCTCGATCTTGATGGTGCCGTCGCCGGAGCATGCCTCGCAGCGACCGCCCTTGACGTTGAACGAGAATCGGCCCGGCTGATACCCGCGGACCTTCGCCTCGGTGGTGGCCGCGAACAACGAGCGGATCTTGTCGAACACCCCGGTGTAGGTGGCCGGGTTGGATCGCGGCGTGCGGCCGATCGGCGACTGGTCGACCCGCACCAGCTTGTCGACGTTGTCGAGCCCGTTCACCCGCGTGTGCCGGCCCGGCACCTGGCGGGCGCCGTTGAGTTTGTTGGCCAGCACCGACGCCAGGATGTCGTTGACCAATGTGGACTTGCCCGAACCGGATACGCCCGTCACCGACGTCAGCACACCGAGCGGGAACGACACGTCGATGCTGCGTAGGTTGTGCTCACGGGCGCCGACGACCGTGAGCTGCCGACGCTTGTCGACCGGCCGCCGGATCGCCGGGACCTCGATGCTCTCCTTACCCGAAAGATAGGCGCCGGTAAGCGAATCCGGGTTGCGCAACAGCTCATCGTATGGGCCGCTGTGCACGATCCGCCCACCGTGCTCGCCGGCGGCCGGGCCGATGTCGACCACCCAGTCGGCATGCGCGATGGTGTCCAGATCGTGTTCGACGACAATCAGCGTGTTGCCCAAATCCCTCAGCCGCAGCAGCGTTTCGATCAGCCTGCGGTTGTCGCGCTGATGCAGGCCGATCGACGGTTCGTCGAGCACATACAGCCCCCCGACCAACCCGGAGCCGATCTGCGTGGCGAGCCGAATCCGTTGCGCCTCACCGCCGGACAGCGTCGCCGCCGCCCGGGACAGTGACAGGTAATCGAGGCCGACGTCGAGCAGGAAGCCGAGCCGCGACTGGATCTCCTTGAGCACCTGCCCGGCGATCGCCTGCTCGCGCGGCCCGAGCGTCAACGCATTGAGGAACTCCGCGCAGTCGGCGATGGACAGCTCGGCCACCTCGGCGATGGACTTGTGCTCCTTGTCGGCCGCCAGCGTGACGGCCAAAATCTCCGGTTTGAGCCGCGTGCCATTGCATTCCGGGCAGGGCACGTCGCGCATGAAGCCCTCGTAGCGCTCCTTCATCAGCTCCGAGTCGGTCTGCTCCATCTTGCGCTGCAGGAACGCCATCACGCCTTCGAAATCGGCGTAGTACGACCGGGTGCGGCCGTAGCGGTTGCGGTAGCGGACGTGCACCTGCTCGTCGCAACCCTCGAGAATTGCCTTGCGCGCCTTGGCCGGAAGCTTCTTCCACGGCGTATCCACGTCGAAGCCCAGCTGATCGCCCAGCCCGGCCAGCATCCGCGTGAAGTACTCGGCCGTCTGCCCCATCGACCACGGCGCGACGGCGCCCTCGGCCAACGTCAGCTCCGGATCGGGTACGACGAGATCGGGATCGACCTCTTTGCGGATGCCCAGGCCGGTGCACTCCGGGCAGGCGCCGTAGGGCGAGTTGAACGAGAACGACCGCGGCTCCAGATCATCGACGGCCAGCGGGTGCCCGTTGGGGCAGGCCAGCTTCTCGGAGAAGCGCTGCTCGCGGTGCGGATGGTCCTCCTCGTGGTCGACGAACTCCAGCACCACGATCCCGTCGGCGAGATTCAGCGCCGTCTCGACCGAGTCTGTCAGCCGCTGTTTGGCGCTCGCCTTGACCGTGAGCCGGTCGACGACCACCTCGATGTCGTGCTTCTCCTGCTTCTTCAGCTTCGGCGGATCGGTCAGCGGATGCACCACGCCGTCGACCCGAACCCGGCTGTAGCCCTGCGAGTTCAGCTTGTCGAACAGGTCGACGAACTCGCCCTTACGGGTACGCACCACGGGCGCGAGCACCTGGAATCGGGTGCCCTCGGGCATGGCCAGTACCTGGTCGACGATCTGCTGCGGGGTCTGCCGGGCAATGCGCGACCCACAGACCGGGCAGTGCGGGGTGCCGGCCCGCGCGTACAGCAGGCGCAAGTAGTCGTACACCTCGGTGATGGTGCCGACGGTGGAGCGCGGGTTGCGGTTGGTGGACTTCTGGTCGATGGACACCGCCGGCGACAGGCCCTCGATGAAGTCGACATCGGGTTTGTCCATCTGGCCCAGGAACTGACGCGCGTAGGCCGACAGCGACTCCACATAGCGGCGCTGACCCTCGGCGAAAATCGTGTCGAACGCCAGCGACGACTTGCCCGAGCCCGACAGGCCAGTGAAGACGATCAGCGCATCCCGCGGCAGGTCAAGGTCGACACTTCGCAGGTTGTGCTCGCGCGCACCCTTGACGATCAGGCGGTCAGCCACGCGTTTCCTTTCCCGCGGACAGAGTTCATGCCCATGCTATGTGCCCCCACCGACAAGCCCGATACCGTGAGGCTATGACAGTCGTCGACGACAACTACACCGGCCACGTCGAGCCTCGGACGGCTGCCCGGCGCACCCTGCCGGGCGCGACCATCGTGAAGGCGTCGGTGGGCCCGATGGACAACAACTCGTACCTGGTGACGTGTAATCAGACCGGCGAGACGCTGCTGATCGACGCGGCCAACGACGCCGACATTCTGTTGGAACTCATCGAGCGGTACGCCTCGAAGCTGTCCCTGATCGTCACCAGCCACCAGCACTGGGATCACGTTCAGGCGCTGGCCGAGGTGGCCAAGGCCACCGGCGCCCCGACCGCGGCGCATCAGCTCGACGCCGAACCGCTGCCGGTCAAGCCCGACCGGATCCTCGCCAACGGCGACACCATCAAGATCGGTGAGCTGTCCTTCGACGTCATCCATCTGCGCGGCCACACTCCTGGCTCGGTCGCGCTGGCACTCGACGGCGCGGACGAGGCGACGCACCTTTTCACCGGCGACTGCCTTTTTCCGGGTGGCGTCGGAAAGACGTGGCAGCCCGGCGACTTCGAGCAGCTGTTGGGCGACGTCACCAGCCGGGTGTTCAACGTCTACGACGATTCGACGGTGATCTATCCCGGTCACGGCGACGACACCACGCTCGGCGCGGAGCGGCCACACCTTGGCGAATGGAAAGAGCGCGGCTGGTAAGGCCATACTATGAATCCCTAGGGACATACAACGATCGATGTTCGGCGTATGATGCTCTTTATGACTGGTGTCCGCGCGAAGGTGACCCGCAATGGCCAGGTTTCGCTGCCCGCCGAACTGCGGCACCGGTGGGGCGCCGAGTCTGTTCTCGTGGTTGACCGCGGCGACTACGCCATCGTTCGGCCGATACCCAAGGACACCGTGACAGCGCTGAAGGGCGCCTTCGCTGGGCCTGGGCCGGCAAGTGAGAAGGTCCGCGCTGCCGAGCGCAAGGCTGACGCCGAATCCGAGTCACGCCGCGGCAGTCGGTGACCGTTCTCGACGCATATGCGGTGTTGGCGTATTTCCGTGCGGAAAATGCCGCTGATGAAGTTGCGGAGTTGCTCCGCAAGCCGACCATTCTGTCCGCGGTGAACGCGGCCGAAGTCATCGACCAGCTGGTCCGGGTGTTTGGGTATGACGGAGACGATGTGCATGCAGATCTCGCGCTATTGGCCAAGAGCGGCTTAATGATTGAGGCTGTGGTACCCGATATCGGACTCCAGGCCGGTCGGCTACGGGCCCGTCACTACCACCGTGAACGCATGCCGGTCAGCATGGCTGATTGCGTCGCCGCCGCGACGGCGCTTTCCCACCGGCTGCCGTTGGCCACATCGGACCCGGCGTTGGCGCGTCTTGTGAGGGCGGAAGGCGGTCAGGTGCACGGTCTGCCCGACAGTGACGGCCGACGCCCCTGACGCCACGCGCGACAGAATTGATGCCATGACGGCGCTCCGTTGGTGCGCTTTGGCGCTGGTGCTCGGCGCCCTGCCTGCGTTCGCGTTCCCGGCGCCATCCCTGTGGTGGCTGGCGTGGTTCGCGCTGGTGCCGCTGCTGTTGGTCGTCAGAGCCGCGCCGTCATCGCTGCAGGGCGCACTGCGCGCCTGGTGCGGCCTGGCCGGGTTCGTGCTGACGACGCAGTATTGGCTCTGGCCCTTCGCGGGTCCGCTGCTGCCGCTGATGGCGGCGCTCTTCGGTGCACTGTGGCTGCCGTGGGGCTGGGCCGCACACCGTCTGCTGTCGCGACCTGTGACGTCCCACCGGACGCTCACCGCCGTCGTCGTCCTGCCCAGCGCCTGGGTCGTCGCCGAAACCGTGCGCTCCTGGCCCAGCCTCGGCGGACCGTGGGCGCTGCTCGGCGCGTCGCAATGGAATCAGCCGGCCACACTCGCGTCGGCCTCGCTCGGCGGAGTCTGGCTGACAAGCTTTCTCATCGTCGCCGCCAACACCGCGCTCGCCGCCGCGATCCTGCAGTGGCGCTCCCCCGCATTCGCCTTGGCCACCGCCGCGGCCTGCGTTCTCGTCGGCCCGGCGTGGTTCTGGCTCTCGCCGCAGCCACCGAACGGTGAGACTGGTCGGGTGGCGCTGGTGCAGCCGGGCAACATTGAGGACGGCACCGCGCGCCAGGCGGCCGGCGAAGCACTCACCGCCACGTTGGAAGGCCAGCGCCTCGACCTCGTCGTGTGGGGTGAGAGCAGCGTCGCCGTCGACCTTGCCACCGATACACAGGCCGCGCGTCGGCTGGCCGACTTGTCCCGGCGAGTCGGTGCCGATCTGCTCGTCAACGTCGACGCCCGCGCGCCGACGGGCGGCATCTACAAGTCATCGGTTCTCGTCGGGCCGGACGGCCCGCGCGGCTCCTACGCGAAGACCCGGTTGGTGCCGTTCGGCGAATACGTGCCGATGCGACAACTGATCGAATGGGCCACCCGCCGCACCGAGGCCGCGGACGAGGACAGACGTCGCGGCACGGATCAGGTTGTGCTGCATACCAATTCGCTGGCAATCGGGCCGTTGATCAGTTTCGAGACGACCTTTTCCGACTTACCGCGACGCGTAGTGCAGCTTGGTTCCGATCTACTCGCCTACCAGAGTTCGACGTCATCGTTCCAAGGAAGTTGGGCGCAGCCGCAATTGGCCAGCCAGGCGGCGGTCCACGCCGTCGAGGTCGGCCGCCCGGCCGTGCACGCGACGTTGTCCGGCGTCAGCGCGGCCTTCGACGCGCGCGGCCGCAAACTCGCCTGGCTACCCGCCACCGAACAGGGCGTAGTGGTTGTCGACGTTTCCCTCGCGTCGCAGAACACGGTCTACCAACGACTCGGCCCGTGGGTGCCCGCGCTGGCTGTCGCGGTGCTCGCGGTGGCGGTTGTCGTGACCGTGCGCCGCGGCGTTGGCTCAGGGCGTGGTGTGCACGATTAGGACGTCGGTCTTGGAGCGCCGCGCGACGTTGGCGGGCACCGAGCCGAGTAGCCGTCCCGCGATGGTGCTCAGGCCGACGTTGCCGACCACCAGAAGGTCCGCCTTGACCTCTTCGGCGAGCTCGACGAGCGCATCGACCGGCGCTCCGACAACCGCCTTCTCTTCGACGTTCTGAGCCCCGGCGGCCTTCGCGCGATCGCGGGCCTCACGCAGGATCGCGTAAATCGGCGCGTTGCCCGACATCTTGTAGCCCTCGTCCTTCAGGACGTCGGCTGCACGCTGATCTTCGCTCTGGGGGAAGTACGCGGTCGCCACGATGACCTTCGCGTCCGAACCAGCGGCGATCTGGCCGGCCTTGTCCACCGCGCGCAACGAGGAATCCGATCCGTCGGTGCCCACCACCACGGTCCGATAGCCGCTCATCCATGCCCTCCCACTGTCGGTTGCAACGCCACCCGAGACAGTAACCCTTTGCCCGCCGACCAGGGGTGCGATTCACGACACCCGTCGCGGCGGTTGGCGAAGCAATGCCCGCTTTACCGGCACTGATGGTAACCGGCGGCACCGTCGCACGGGTGCCGTCAGTGACAGAACGCACCGCGTCGGCGATTCGCCGCACCGGCTCGCATTCCCGCATCGAGCGTGACCCAGATCAACGCGCGCACAGGAGCATCCGGCGCCTGCGAGCGAAACCTTTTGTCCGCGTGCCGCACTCACCGGGCACGTCCGATGCGCGCAGGCTACCGTTTTGCCGTCGACGGAAAGGGTACGGGTCGCGGGCGTGGATCTCTCACAAAGAGCCGGGGCGCTGGAGCGTCTCGGTCAGCTGGAGCGGGTTCGGACCGGGCGGTTGGATCCGCTGCTGGTCGCCGTATTCGCCGTGGCGGTGTCCGCGGCGGGTGCCAGCCGGCCGTCGCTGTGGTTCGACGAGGCCGCGACGATCTCGGCGGCCACCCGCTCGGTGCCCGAATTGTGGCGACTGCTCGGCAACATCGACGCGGTACACGGCCTGTATTACCTCGTCATGCACGGGTGGTTCGCGGTCTTTCCCGTCACCGAGTTCTGGACCCGGTTTTCCAGTTGTCTGGCCGTCGGTTTTGCCGCAGCGGGCGTGGTGGTGCTGGCCAAGCAGTTCTCCACGCGATCGGTCGCGGTGTGCGCCGGCGTCATGTTCGCGATCCTGCCCCGCATCACCTGGGCCGGCATCGAGGGGCGCTCATACGCACTGTCGGCATCGGCCGCAGTGTGGTTGACGGTGTTGCTGGTGGCGGCCCTCCGTCGCGACCGTCCCGCGCTGTGGCCGCTGTACTCGCTGTGCCTGGTGCTGGCCACGCTGCTCAACCTGTTCGCGGTGTTGATGGTGCTCGCCCATGCGGTGGTGGTGGGCGTGCTGTCGACGACGCGGGCCACGGTGCGGCGCTGGGCGGTATCGGCGTCGGTCGCGGTGCTGATCGTGGCGCCGTTTCTGCTGTTCTGCCAAACCCAGATCGCCCAAGTGAGGTGGATATCGCCGCCGAGTGCCGGCACGCTCGTCGACATCGCGTTGGAGCAGTACTTCGACCACAGCGTGGCGTTCGCGGTAGTGGCGGCGCTGACCGGCGCGCTGGCGCTGCGCCGTCGGCCCTTCGACACCGGCAACCGCCACCTGGCGGTCATCGCGGTGGCCTGGATGGTGTTGCCCACCATGGTGTTGCTGGGGTACTCGATCGTGTCCGAGCCGATCTACTACCCGCGCTATCTCAGCTACACCGCGCCTGCGATGGCGCTGATGCTGGGGGTGTGCATCGTCGCGGTCGGCCGCGAGCGTGACCGAATCACCGCGATGGTGGCCGTATTCGCCGTCGCCGCGACGCCGAATTATCTGTTCGCCCAACGCGGTCCCTACGCCAAGGAAGGCATGGATTACAGCCAGGTCGCCGACGTGATCACCGCCCACACCGCGCCGGGCGACTGCCTGATCATGGACAACACCACCAATTGGGCGCCCGGCCCGATTCGGCCGTTGACCGCTGCACGGCCGGCGGCCTACGAGAAGCTCGTCGACCCGGGCCGGGGGCTGCGGGCCGCCGAACGCAACCGCCTCTGGGATGCCCACCTCGGGATCTGGGGCGTCGCCGATCAGGTCCGGAAATGCACGGAGTTGTGGACGGTGTCGCAACGCGACAGCACGGTGCCAGAGCGGCAGAGCGGTGAGGCACTGGACCCCGGTCCGCGCCTGCGCCGCGCACCGGCCTATCAGGTGCCGAGCCGGCTGGGTTTCCACATCGTCGAACGGTGGCAGTTCAACTTCGCTCAGGTCACCAAGTCCACCCGGTAGCGCGAGTGACGGCCCGCCCGGTTGGGTAATCGGAGGGCATGGCTGCGCGTACCGCCGGGGACTTCGTCCCCGACACCCACGATCTCGACGATCTGGCTGAGGCCGCGCTGGGCTGTAAGGGCTGCGATCTGTATCTGAACGCCACCCAGACGGTGTTCGGGGCGGGCTCGTCGGCGGCGGACATGATGCTGGTGGGCGAACAACCCGGCGATCAGGAGGACAAGGCCGGTGCGCCGTTCGTCGGGCCCGCCGGACGGCTGCTGGACAAGGCGTTGGCGGCGGCCGGGATCGACCGAGACCGCCTGTACGTCACCAACGCCGTCAAGCACTTCAAATTCACTCTGCCCGAGCGTGGAAAGCGCCGGATCCACAAGACGCCCAGCCGCACCGAAGTCGTCGCCTGCCGGCCGTGGCTGTTCGCCGAAATGATGGCCGTGCAGCCGGATGTCGTCGTGTTGCTCGGCGCGACGGCGGCGAAATCCTTGATGGGTAACGATTTTCGACTGACGACACACCGCGATGAGGCGCTGCACATGCCTGTCGCCGACGCGACTCCGCACCTCGAAATCGACCCCGAGGTGGTGGTATCCGCGCATCCGTCGGCGGTGCTTCGCGGGCCGCCCGAAGCCCGCGAAATGGCTTTCGACGCCTTGGTTTCCGATTTGCAGTTTGCCGCGGGACTTCTTGGCAAATGAACTCGCTTGCGCGGACACCGGGATTTGGCTACCGCGTTCTACCCCAACACGTCTGGGAGCCCCGCATTTGCCGGAACGCGGCGATAAGCTGCTGCAAATTCCGTCGCGCAGCGGAATTGGGGGTGGCAGTGAGCCGATTCACGGACAAGATGTACCGCAGCGCACATACCAGCACGAAGGGTTTCGTGACGGGGGAACCGGACGCACCGGTGCGCCAGACCTGGCTCGAGGTTCATCAGCGGGCCCGGCGGATCGCCGGCGGGCTGGCGCGCGCCGGGATCGGCCCCGGCGACGCGGTCGGCATGCTCGCGGGATATCCGGTGGAGATCGCGCCGACCGCACAGGCGCTGTGGATGCGCGGATCCACCCTGACGATGTTGCATCAGCCGACACCGCGCACCGATCTTCTCCTGTGGGCCGAGGACACCATGTCGGTCATCGCGATGATCGAGGCGAGGGCCGTCATCGTCTCCGAACCGTTCCTACCCGTCGTGCCCGTGCTCGAAGAGCGGGGCGTCAGGGTGCTCAATGTCGACCGCTTGCTGGCGGCCGATCCGATCGATCCGTTGGACACGCGCGAGGACGATGTGGCGATGATGCAGCTGACATCCGGATCGACGGGATCGCCGAAAGCTGTTCACATCACCCACCGCAACCTGTATTCGAACGCCGAGGCGATGTTCGTCGGCGCCGAGTACGACCTCGACAACGACGTGATCATCAGCTGGCTGCCGTGTTTTCACGACATGGGCATGACCGGTTTCCTGACCGTCCCGATGTATTTCGGCGCGGAGCTGGTCAAGGTCACCCCGATGGACTTCCTGCGGGATACGTTGCTGTGGGCCAAGCTCATCGACAAGTACCGGGGCACCATGACCGCGGCCCCCAATTTCGCCTACGCGCTGTTGGCCAAGCGGCTGCGCACGCAGGTCCAGCCCGGCGAGTTCGACCTGTCCAGCCTGCGGTGGGCGTTGTCCGGAGCGGAGACGGTGGAACCCGCCGACGTGGAGGACCTGATCGACGCGGGCAAGCCGTTCGGGCTGCGGCCGGAGGCGATCCTGCCGGCTTACGGCATGGCCGAAACGACTGTGGCCGTGTCATTTTCGGAATGTGGTGCGGGCCTGGTGGTGGATGAGGTCGACGCCGACCTGCTGGCCGCGCTGCACCGGGCCGTCCCGGCGACGACGGGCCGTACCCGCCGGCTGGCCACCCTTGGACCGCTTCTGAACGGTCTCGAGGCGCGCATCGTCGACACGCATCTGAACGAGCTGCCCACCCGCGCGGTCGGCGAGATCCAGGTGCGCGGCGAGCCGGTGACCCCGGGTTATTGCACGATGGCGGGTTTCGTTGCGGCGCAGGACGAACACGGGTGGTACAGCACCGGAGACCTGGGCTACTTCACCGAAAAAGGCCACATCGTCGTCTGCGGGCGCATCAAGGACGTCATCATCATGGCGGGCCGAAGCATCTACCCGACCGATATCGAGCGTGCCGCCGCCCGAGTGGAGGGGGTGCGGCCGGGCTGCGCCGTCGCGGTGCGGCTGGACGCCGGGCACTCACGCGAAACCTTCGCTGTCGCAGTCGAATCCAACAGCTGGCAGGATGCGGCCGAAACGCGACGGATACGGCGTCAAGTCGCCCACGAGGTGGTGGCCGAGGTCGACATGAGACCGCGCAATGTCGTGGTGCTGGGCCCGGGCACCATTCCGAAGACGCCGTCGGGCAAGCTACGCCGCACGCACGCGCTGTCGCTGCTCAGTTCATCTGCGTGAGTCAGCCCTCCGCGGGCGTACCGACCACGGCCGCCGCCGATACTCATCGGGCGGGCGGAAACTCGTGTTTGCCTTGGGCCACGCTGGCCGGTGGCTCGCCGATGCCGTAGACGAACGGCGCAAACACGACCTCACGCCCGTCAGGATCGCGATAGGTGACGGCTCCGGTGGCCGCCCAGTACGGGTGCGACTCGACCGGTTCGATGCCGGCGTCTGAAAGTCGCCTGATCGCCTGTTGTTTCGCCTGCTGGTCGGGGAAGTAGAGGCAGAGTTGGTCGTGCGGGTCGACGGCGACCGGCTCGGAGGCCTCGACGATCTCGAAGGTCAGGGCAGGCGTGGGCAGCGCGAAAATTGCGCCGGTGGAGCCGTAACTCGCCTCGAACGTTTCATACAACGGCAGGCCAACGAGATCGCGGTAGAAGGCGACCGCTTCGTGGAAGTGGTGGTAGCGGCGCGCAAAACGGATCGCGCCGACGGACGCTAACTGCTCGGGCCACTTGGTCATTGGACGGGCACTCATGGCGATCACGCTAAAAGCTCAACCGTTGTTGAGTTCAAGCGCTCGCCGAATTTTGCGCCAGGGTTGCGATTCCGCCGAAACAACAGCCCTCTTGCAGAAATCGGCCCGGGGACGCTACTTGAGGCCCGCCGCGTCCATGCCGCGCAGTTCCTTCTTCAAATCCGCGATCTCGTCGCGGATCCGGGCGGCCAACTCGAACTGCAGGTCTCGCGCGGCCGCCATCATCTGCTCGGTCAGATCCTTGATGAGATCTGCCAATTCGGCCCGCGGCATGTTGGACGTATCACGACCCTCGAAGACCCCGGCGCTGACCGCGCGACCGGGCTCGCCCTGCGCGCGGCGGCCACGCGATACCGCCCGCCCGGAGCCGATCTCGACCGTCTCGGTGTCGTCGGCTTCGCGGTAGACCTGGTCGAGGATGTCGGCGATCTTCTTGCGCAACGGTTTCGGGTCGATGCCGTGCGCCTCGTTGTAGGCGATCTGCTTGGCTCGGCGGCGTTCGGTCTCGTCGATCGCCTCCCGCATCGACTCGGTGATGTTGTCGGCGTACATGTGCACTTCACCCGACACGTTGCGGGCGGCGCGGCCGATGGTCTGGATGAGGCTGCGCGTCGACCGCAGGAAGCCCTCCTTGTCGGCGTCGAGGATCGACACCAGTGACACCTCGGGCAGGTCCAGGCCCTCACGCAGCAGGTTGATGCCGACGAGCACGTCGTATTCACCGAGCCGCAACTGCCGCAGTAGCTCGACCCGCCGCAGCGTGTCCACCTCGGAGTGCAGATACCGCACCCGGATGCCCAGCTCCAGCAGGTAGTCCGTGAGATCCTCGGCCATCTTCTTGGTCAGCGTGGTGACCAGCACCCGCTCATCGCGTTCGGCGCGCTTGCGGATCTCCCCGATCAGGTCGTCGATCTGGCCCTTCGTCGGCTTCACCACCACCTGCGGATCCACCAGGCCGGTCGGGCGAATCACCTGCTCGACGAACTCGCCGCCCGTCTGGCTCAGCTCGTAGGGACCGGGCGTCGCCGACAGGTACACCGTCTGCCCGATGCGGTCGGCGAACTCCTCCCAGGTGAGCGGCCGGTTATCGATCGCCGAGGGCAGCCGGAACCCGAAGTCCACCAGGTTGCGCTTGCGGGAGATGTCGCCCTCGTACATGCCGCCGATCTGCGGCACCGTGACGTGAGACTCGTCGATGACCAGCAGGAAGTCTTCCGGGAAGTAGTCGAGCAGCGTGGCCGGTGCGGACCCGGGCGGGCGGCCGTCGATGTGCCGCGAGTAGTTCTCGATGCCCGAGCAGAACCCGACCTGACGCATCATCTCGATGTCGTAATTGGTCCGCATCCGCAGCCGCTGCGCCTCCAGCAGTTTGCCCTGGCCCTCCAGCTCGGCCAGCCGCTCCGCGAGCTCCTGCTCGATGGTGGAGATGGCGTGCGCCATCCGGTCCGGGCCGGCCACGTAGTGCGTCGCCGGGAAAATCCGCAGCGAGTCGACCTTGCGGACCACGTCGCCGGTCAGCGGGTGCAGGTAGTAGAGCGCCTCGATCTCGTCGCCGAAGAACTCGATGCGCACGGCCAGCTCTTCGTACGACGGGATGATCTCCACGGTGTCGCCGCGGACCCGGAACGAACCGCGGGTGAATGCCGTGTCGTTGCGGGTGTACTGCACGTCGACCAGCAGCCGCAGCAACCCGTCGCGCGGCACCTCGTCGCCGACCTTCAGCTCAACCGACCGGTCCAGGTAGGACTGCGGCGTGCCCAGGCCGTAGATGCACGACACCGACGCCACCACGACCACATCGCGCCGGGACAGCAGGCTCGACGTCGCCGAGTGGCGCAGCCGCTCCACGTCGTCGTTGATGGAGCTGTCCTTTTCGATGTAGGTGTCGGTCTGCGCGATGTACGCCTCGGGCTGGTAGTAGTCGTAGTACGAGACGAAGTATTCAACCGCGTTGTGCGGCAACATCTCCCGCAGCTCGTTGGCCATCTGCGCGGCCAGCGTCTTGTTGGGCTCCATCACCAGGGTGGGCCGCTGCACACGCTCGATGAGCCACGCCGTCGTCGCCGACTTACCGGTGCCGGTGGCGCCCAGCAGCACGACGTCCTTCTCCCCCGCCTTGATGCGGCGCTCCAACTCGTCGATGGCCGCCGGCTGGTCACCCGCGGGCTGGTACGGGCTGACCACCTCGAAGCGACCGCCGGTGCGCACCATGGCGTCGACAGGGCGGTACTCCGAGTGCGCGAGGACCGGATGTTCGGTAGCGAAGGCCATGTTCACCAGCGTAGAACCAGGCACCGACAGTTTCTGTTCCGGCGCGGAGCGGCCCGCCCGTAGGCTGGCGTCATCCACCCTCCCAAACACGAGACATTCGACCTGGTCGCCCGCACCAACACCGATCCGAAGGGCATTGTGCGGGCCGTCGACGTCTACACCGTCGAACCGTGGGGCCTGTACATGGCCCGCCCAACCCCGGGCCGCGCCCAGTTCCACTACATCGAGTCGTGGCTGCTTCCGTCGTTGGGTTTGCGGGTGACGGTCTTTCACTTCAACCCGGGCTATGAGCTCGACCAGGATTACTACCTGGATGTCGGCGCCTATACGCCCGGATCAAAGGTGTGGCATTCCGAGGACCACTACCTCGACCTGGTAGTACGCACCGGCGTGGGCGTGGAATTGGCGGACGTGGACGAACTGCTCACCGCGGTGCGGCACGGCCTGCTGAGCCCCGACGTTGGCGAACAGGCAATTCACACCGCGGTGGCCGCCGTCGACGGCCTCGCCCGCCACGATTACGACCTGAATCGCTGGCTGGCCGAGCAGGGCATGACCCTCACCTGGCGCGGGAGGTAGCCAGCCGGGTGGACAACCGGCTTGCTGGCAACGACGTGGCCCTCCCGTGGCGAGACGCGTATGGTCGGGGTTCATGAGGACCAAGCCCCTATGGTTGGCGGCTGCTGTCATGTCGGCCGTCTTGGCCGCCTCGCAGTTAACCTCGGCGACTGCGCTGGCCGACCCCGAGGCTGACCCCCAAACCGAGGTGCAGCCGCCTCCCGAGGACGAGATTCTGCACAACATCATCTACCGCGCCCGGGTGGACGGTGTCTCGCGCGGAGCGACGATCACGTATGCGGCGGAGGGCAATCAAACGCAGACCGCCGATCCGACGATGCTGCCCGGTCGTGTGTTCGAGGCCAACACGGTGCTTCCGGCCTCCGCAACGGCCAATATGCGGGTGTCGATCGAGTGGCCGTACTCAGCGAATCTGCTGTGCGAGATTCTTGTCGACGACGTGCTGGTCGCTCGCGCCGAGGATTTCATCGCACCGCGGGTCGTGCCCGTCAAGGACGACCCCGATTACGGCGCACTGACCTGCGAGGCGCCGGTGAGCGGGGTCGCGAACACGGTCCCCGCCGACCCCGCGGCCGTACCACCGGCCGACGGCCAGGTGCCGCCCCCGCCCGCCTGACGGGTGCCCATCGATCCGGTCGCCCGGCAGATGCTCGACGCGGCGAAGGCGTCCGGGCGGCCAAATGCTCACCTGCTGCCGGTGCAGACGGCCCGGCAGAACTACGAGCAGACTTACTCGGCGCTGTCCAAGCCCGAGGTGCACCGTGTCGTCGACGTCACGATCCCGACGCGCGACGGCGCGACGATCCCGGCGCGGCTCTATCTGCCGGCCGACCGTGACGATCTGCCGCTGACCGTGTACTTCCACGGCGGCGGGTGGCTGATGGGCAGCATCGACTCGCACGACGTGGTCACCCGGCTGCTCGCCAACGCGTCGGGCGGCGCGGTGCTTTCGGTGGGGTACCGCCGCGGCCCGGAATGGCGGTTTCCGACGGCGGTGCACGACGCCATCGATGCGGTGGAATCGGCGGGAGGTTTGCCCGTTGATGGCGGTCGTCTGGCCGTCGCCGGGGACAGCGCCGGCGGCAATCTGGCGGCGGCAGTTGCGTTGCACGCCCGTGACTTTGGCCGTCCGCGGCTGTGTCATCAGCTGTTGATCTACCCGGTGACGACCACCGATCTGACCCGCGGCATGGATCCCGAGTACGACGGCATCACGCTGGAACGTGATGAGCTGCAATGGCATCAGGACAACTACCTGCCCAGCTCTGACGCCGCCGGCGATCCACGGGTGAACGTCCTCGCTGCGGTTCTCGCCGGGTTGCCCGAGGCGTCGGTGATCCTCGCGGAATGTGATCCGATCCGTCCGCAGGGCGAGCGATATGCCGAAGCGCTTGAGGCAGCAGGGGTTTCGGTGCAGACCCATCTCGGCGTCGGCATGGTGCACGGCTTCTTCGGATTCGACGAAGTGTTTCCCGCCGCTGCGGCCGCCACGGCTTTCGCCGGTGAACGCCTTGCCCGTGCGTTTCGCTAGGGCCGCCAGCCGGTGGCGTCGGCCCATTCCCATGCGCGGCGGTACGCGTCGAGAAACCACGGCTCCTTGGCCTCGACGTAGTCGGACGTCCGCAGCGCCGCCTGCTTGACGGCCCGATAGTCCTCTTGCACACCGGGATTGGCCGCCAACCAGTCCACGAACAGCAACGCGAACTGTTGATTCGGCCAGCCGTCCACCCGGATATGGACATTCGCCGGCCGCCCGGGATCGGCGGCAGCGTGAAACCGCTTCTGCCACAGCGACGCATCGTCGGTATGGTCGAATTCGGCGACAGTGCTTCGCCCGTCGATCTTCGGCACGTCGTTGGTGATCTCTTCCTTACGGGGATAGCCCACGCCCGCAAGCGCCTCCGCGATGTCGTCGGCGACCTCCAGGGAGGAGACAGTCACCTGGATGTCGATGACGTCCTTGGCGTCCATCCCCGCCACGGCCGTCGAGCCGATGTGGTCGACCCGCAGCGCCTTTGACCCGCATGCGGTGTGGAGGCGCTTGATGATGCGGCGGGCGTCGTCGGGCCAGGCCGGGTTGTACGGCACGACGCGGGGCGTGATCTCGACGGGCTGACGGGTCCGGATGTTGTGCGCAAGCGGCAGCACCCGGTTGTACCAGAGATCGCGGGCCTTCTCGATGAGCTCGCCCTGCGAACCCGAATTGTCCAGCAGCACATCGGCAATCTCGCGACGCTGCTCTTCGGAGGCCTGCGCCGCGATGCGCGCCCGCGCGTCGGCCTCATCCATGCCGCGCTTGATCAGGCGCTCGACGCGGGTCTCGACCGGCGCGGTGACCACCACGACGAGCGGGAACATCGGCGCCATACCGGTTTCCACCAGCAGCGGGTTGTCCTCCACCACCACGGTGTCTTTTTCGGGTTCCCCCGACACGCTGTCGATGATCTCCTGCCGCCGGCGTCCCACCAGCGGGTGCACAATGCCGTTCAGCTTCGCGCGTTGTTCGTCGTCGACAAAGGCCTTGGCCGCCAACGCCGGTCGGTTCAGCGCGCCGTCGGGAAGCAGGATGTCCTCGCCGAACGCGTCGACGAGTTGTGCGAGTCCTTCGGTGCCGGGTTCGACAACTTCGCGGGCGATCACATCGCCGTCGACGATGATGCCGCCGCATTCGCTGAACGCGGCGGACACCGTCGACTTACCGGCGCCGATCCCGCCGGTCAGGCCGATACGCAGCATCGACAGCTAGGCGCTGCCGGCGAGCTTCTCCCGCAGCGCCGCGAGCTGGGCATCGCTGGCCAGCGACCCACCTGCGGACTCCTCGGAGCGCGGCGCACCGTTGGACGACCTGGGGGACTCTTCGGCTGCAGCTGCTTCAGCCGCCGCGAACTTCTCCATCTGCGCGGTGTGCATCTTGTGCCGGCGCTCGGCCTCGGCGTAGCGGGCCTCCCACTCGTCACGCTGCTTCTCGAAGCCCTCGAGCCATTCGTTCGTCTCGGGGTCGAAGCCCTCGGGGAAGATGTAGTTGCCCTGCTCGTCGTAGCTGTCGGCCATGCCGTACTTGCTCGGGTCGAACTCTTCGGTGTAGTCCTCGTTGGCCTGCTTGAGGCTCAGCGAGATGCGGCGACGCTCCAGGTCGATGTCGATGACCTTGACCATGGCGTCGTCGCCGACCTGCACCACCTGGTCCGGGACCTCGACGTGGCGCTCGGACAGCTCGGAAATGTGCACCAGGCCCTCGATGCCCTCCTCGACGCGGACGAACGCGCCGAACGGCACCAGCTTGGTGACCTTGCCCGGCACGATCTGGCCGATGGCGTGGGTGCGGGCGAAGTGACGCCACGGATCTTCCTGAGTCGCCTTGAGCGACAGCGAAACCCGCTCGCGGTCCATGTCGACGTCGAGCACCTCGACGGTGACCTCGTCGCCCACCTGAACCACCTCGGACGGGTGGTCGATGTGCTTCCAGGACAGCTCGGAGACGTGCACCAGACCGTCGACACCGCCGAGGTCGACGAACGCACCGAAGTTGACGATGCTGCTGACCACACCCTTGCGGATGGCGCCCTTCTGCAGCTGATTGAGGAACTCGCTGCGCACCTCGGACTGCGTCTGCTCGAGCCACGCGCGGCGGGACAGCACCACGTTATTGCGGTTCTTGTCCAGCTCGATGATCTTGGCCTCGATCTCCTTGCCGATGTACGGCTGCAGATCGCGGACGCGACGCATCTCGACCAGCGATGCGGGCAGGAAGCCGCGCAGGCCGATGTCGAGGATCAGGCCGCCCTTGACGACCTCGATGACGGTGCCCTTGACGGCCTCGTCCTTTTCCTTGAGTTCTTCGATGGTGCCCCAGGCCCGCTCGTACTGAGCGCGCTTCTTGGACAGGATCAGGCGGCCTTCCTTGTCCTCCTTGGTGAGGACCAGGGCTTCGACCTCATCGCCGACGGACACCACCTCGTGGGGGTCGACGTCGTGCTTGATGGAGAGCTCGCGGGAAGGGATGACACCTTCGGTCTTGTAGCCGATGTCGAGCAGGACTTCGTCGCGGTCAACCTTGACGATCGTCCCTTCGACGATGTCGCCATCGTTGAAGTATTTGATGGTCTTGTCGATGGCGGCGAGAAAGTCCTCGCTGGAGCCGATGTCGTTGACGGCTACTTGCGGCGAGGTGACGGAGGGACTTGGCATGTGTTGGGTTGCTCCGGACAGGTTGGGTCGTAGGGACGAGGGACAGATGTTGTTGGTGTGACCCGCGATCAAATGCACACGGGTACCAGTTGAGCCTACTCGACGGTGCGCACGCTGGACAAACTCGGTCTACGCAGCCAGTTCACGCTCGCGAGCCGATACCCTCCTGAGGTGTCATTCCCCGTGGCGCCGCACCAGCCTCTCATTCCCGGTCTACCTCGGCGCATCCGCAAGGTCGGCGCCCCGCTCGGGGTGCTCATCGCGCTGGGCATGCTCACCGGGTTGATCGTGATCCTGCTCACCCTCTCGAATCCCGTCGGCACGGCCATTGGCTTCACGTTGTCCTGCGTCGCGATGACCGTCGTCGTGCTCGCCTACCTGTGGCTCGACCGCTGGGAGCCCGAGCCGCCCCGGCTGTTGATCCTCGCGTTTCTGTGGGGCGCGTCGGTTGCCGTCGTCATCTCCACGATCCTGCAGCTGACAATGGAGGCGGCGATCAACCCGGGTGTGACGGACACGGTGAGCCCGCTCTCCGTCGTGCTCGGCGCGCCGCTCACCGAGGAGGCGGCAAAAGGCCTGTTCCTGGTGCTCATGATGACGGGCCGGCGCCGCAACGAGCTCAACTCGATGACCGACTGCCTGATCTACGCCGGGCTGGTCGGCGCGGGTTTCGCGTGGTTGGAGGACATTCTCTACATTGGCGCCGGCGAAACTGTCTCTGAATCGCTGGTCACCGCCGCGATGCGACTGGTCATGGCGCCGTTCGCCCACTCGCTGTTCACCACCATGTTCGGCATCGGCGTGTACTTCGCGTTGCAGCAGCGCAGCGCCATCGTCAAGGCGGGGTGTGTGCTGGTGGGCTACGCCGCCGCGGTGCTCATGCACGCGTTGTGGAACGGCTCGTCGCTGCTGAGCATCGAGGCCTACTTCCTCGTCTACTTCCTGTGGATGGTGCCGATCTTCGGGTTGGCGATCGCGCTCGGCATCGCCAGCCGCCGCCGCGAGCAGCGCGTCGTCGCCGCCAAGCTGCCCGGCATGGTGGCGGCCGGCCTGGTGAGCCCCAGCGAAGCGACGTGGCTGGGCTCGATCCGTGCCCGCAAGACCGCGATCACCGAGGCCACCCGGCTCGCGGGTCGGCCTGCGGGCAAGGCCGTCAAGAAGTTCGCCGCTCAGGTGGTGGAGCTGGCGTTCGTACGGGACCGGATCGACCGCGGTTTCGGCGACGAGTGGGTATCGGCGCTGCTCCAGGAAGAGGTCAACGGCGTCGCGGCAGCGCGCGCGGCCGCGCCCGCCTTGCAGTCGCTGGCGGGCTACCCGCCCAGACCGCCAGTGGTCTGAGCCGAGCCCTCGACGGCGGTTACCGCGAATCCCGCGCAGCCCGGGCATTCCGACGCGATCGGATGCACGCAGCTGATGACGTGAGTGAGAAACTGCTCGGCTCGTTGCAGCCTGGACAGATCGGACCGGATCCGCTCGAGCGTGGTCGTGATGAGGCCGATTCGCATTTCGCGGTCGGCGGCGCGCAGTGCACGGATTTCCGCAAGAGCCAGGCCGGCACGCTGCAAGGTGCGTTGATCAGCGCAAATCAATCGACCTGTGCAATAGCGCAGAGGTACATACTGGGGTTGATGTGCTGCCGTTTGGCGAGCAATTGGCTGAGGCGTGTTTCGTGAAGTTCTTCAGCGTGAAGAGGATGTAGACAACTTCTCCCCTTACAGGTCTTCTTGCTTGAGGTAGCAGTCGCTCCTAGCCGACAACGATGCAGCCTTCCACGTCCCGAATCGAACCTCTGGACCGTCGTTGGCGAACACCGCTACATCGTGACGTCCGGGTTCATCGACGTAGTAATGCACTTCAAAGGCTCCCAACTTGGCGGCGCTGTCGCGGACCAGTTGAAGTGCTTGCGGCCAAACATCATCCGGAATCGGGCCGTCGAAAACGATGTGCCGTGTCAGAACCTGTACGCCGCGTGTCTCCATGAGCGGGCCTGCGCAGGACACGTGGTTCACTTCTCGGTTCCAGCGCCACGTCAAGCCAGGAACGAGGTCCGTGATGCCGTTCGCCGTCTGCTCCAGGACGGACTCGTAGCGGGCGAGGGCTTCTTCAGCTGATCCCTTCGCACGCAGATCGTTTTCGAGGGCCGCTACTTGATCAGGGTTCATGGGGGGCTCCTGCTTAGGCGACAGTGCGTTCGACAGCCAGACAAAGAAGACGATGGCGGCCACCGCCGCAACAACCGCGATGACACCCACCGTCCACCCAACGATGCGCCACCGGCTGGGCCGCTGCGATTCTGATTGCTCGCTCACTTGCGCACCGCCAATTCGGGTAGGCCGGCAACGACAACAGCGGTGTTGTAGCCGGTGGTACGCAACACGTCATTTCCACCGACCTGGAATGGCCTTGGGTATTCCGAATGCCCCGAGGCACCTGCGCGGTACACGCCATCGGGGGTGGTGCCCGCTTCGGTGGACAGCTGCACGAACGACCCGTCGGCGGGATCGCCACCCCGCCAACCCAGCCCGGGCAGCCAGTCGACCTTGTCGAGGTTCTGGATTGGGTCGTCTGGTGCCTGCATGACGAACACATGGCCCTGCTGCATGCCGAGGTCGGCTTCGTCCATCGCGTAGAAGCCCGGTGACCCGTACGCCACGTAGTCGTCGACAACTGCGTTTGCGCCTTCGTTCAGCGCCATGCCGGACACCACCGAGCCGTAGGAATGCCCGACCAGCGTGAGGTGCGGATCTCCGCTGGCTGACGTGACTTCGACGGACTCGAGATAGTTGGACAAGACGGGCGCGGCGCCGGTGGCTCGAGCGTCCGCGCCGGCCTCCGCTATCCCCGGTGGGGTGTCGTAGCCCAGCCACGCCACCGTCGCTACGGTCTCGTTGCCCCGTCCAGCATTCTCAAGCTGGGTCATGGCCTCAGACCTCATCAACGTGCCTTCTCTCACCATGCCCTCGATCGTGCCACCCGCATCTTTCTGAGACCCCATCCCGGGGATCGTGACCGATACGTGATCGGCTTCGTCTGGGTTGCCAACCGACACAATTGCTTTGGTGCTGTCGCCGGAAGTGTCCAGGCCGATGAGATAGGTATTCGGGTTTTCCGCTGCTTCGTGGATCTTGTCGAGATCTCGGATTGTGCTGCGCAGCTCTTGAATTCGCCGCGATGAGCTCTGGTCAGCCCCTGGGGCGTTTGGATAGGGATTCGCCGCCAGCTCGCGGTCGAGCTCAGCCTGCAGCCGGGTGCGCTCGGTGTCGAGCCATCGCATATTCGCATTGTCCCGCGCGACGGTGGGTATGCCGTCGCGGTTGCGAACCCAGTCCGGCCGATTCGTGACCATCCACTGTTGCTGCTCCGGGCTGAGTCCGTTCCACCAGTCCTCGACTTCTTGCGGGTCGGCGTCGGGTTCGAGCGCGAAATGGGCGCCCGCGTTGGCGGCTTGGTCGGCGTCCTTGAGGCCGTCGGTACCGATGTCGCCTTGGTTGGCGGCCCACAGCACGCGGGATGCCTCGGACTCGATCTCGTTGCCCCGCGCCACAATCTCAGACACCATCTCCATCAATTTGCCCCGGGCCTCTTCGTGGCGCCGTAGTTCCTCGGGCGAGGCATTGGCTTTGTCGTCCAAATCCCAGAGATCGACGATGGTTCCGTTGAACTGGATGGTGTAACCGTTGGCGCTGGCGAACTGTTTGGCGTCGTTGATCTTGCCCCGCACCTCTGTGAGGTCGGCGATTGTCTCCCCGACCTGCGTGCGTACTGCGCCCACGGCGGCCGCGGCCTTGGCGATGTCGTCGTCGACCGGGTCGAACGATTGGCGCGCGGCGTGCGCGGCGCTGCCCTCCCATCCGTCGAGGCGGCGAATGTCGTGGAGCTGATCCTGCAAGCCCGACAACGTCGTCGTGCGCTGCGAGAGCTCGGTTTGCAGCGATTCGAGGACACCGGTCTTGCGGGTCCAGTCCTCCACATCCTCGAAGGTCAGCGCCATATGTCCCGCTTCCCCGAACTCTCGGGCCGGAATAATTTGTGTCCGGCAAACCCTGTCCGGGCCACTATAGTCAGTTCCGAGAGGGTCGCTGAGAGGGAATTTTGGTGCCGCAACCGCTGCATGTCGACACCGCCAGCCTGCGAGCTAGCGCCGGGCGGCTCGACGTTGTCAACGAGTCAACGACTACCCAGCTAAGTCAGAACGCTGCTGCCCTAGCTGGCTGCCAGGGCGGATGGGCCGGCTCAGCTTTCGCAGCATTCGAACAAGTCCGCGAGGCTTGGGAGCTCGCGGACGCCGCCCGCGCCGAGAAGCTGGGAGACATCGCGCTGAACCTCTACCGCAGCGCCGACATCTACGACCACCGAGACGAAGCCAGCGCAGCAGAGATTGACACAACAATGTGATCCAGGCATTGCGTCGGTGACCGTGTGACACGTTAACGACACCCATGTAGTTCCTGGTCAACGCGTTTTCATGTCAGACCGCTCCCCTACCGTTCGTCGGCATGGGCATCGAAGCTCTCTGGCATCCCTGGCGCACCCTGCGTGATCATCACGCCGACGTCGACGTGACCTGCCGGCACCGGTTGCCGGATCAGATCATGGGTTTACAGCGCGGCGCGCGCATCTGGCTGTGCAGAACACTCACCCAGGCCGAACGCCGCTGCACCCTCACCCACGAGCTGGTGCACCGCGAACGCGGGCCCGTGCCAACGGATCCCGTCGCCGCTGCGCGTGAAGAACGGATCGTCGACGAGATCGCGGCGCGCCGGTTGATCGCGCTGACAGCCCTGGTCAATGGCATCCGGTGGTCCCGTCACCCTCGCGAGCTCGCCGAACACTTGTGGGTCGACGAGCCCACGCTGAACACCCGCATGGCCACCCTCGACTCGATCGAAGTGCCCGAGCTCGAGCACGAACTCGACGGAGAGTGGTTGTGGATTCCCTGACCGATATAGAGCGGGCGATCTTGGACCTGCCCGCGCTGCCTGTCCACGTGCATCACGCTGAGCTGGACTGGGTGACGCGCGGTCCGGTCGCGCCGGTAGGCGGTGTGCGGGATTCGTTGCGGGACAGACGGATAGGCACGTTCACCCTTGATGGCCCACCGGTGTTGACGTTCGATCGCAGCCACGACCTGTTTGACGACGGCGCAGTGTTGCTCGTCGACCTCGCGGGACATACGCCGGGCAGTGTCGGGCTTCTCGCCAACACGGATGCCGGATGGGTGTTGCTGGCTGGTGACGCCGCTTGGCATGGGCTGCAAGTACAGCAGATCCGGCAAAAGCGAAGTTACCCAGGTGCTTTCGCGGACGAGGACAGGGATGCGTGCTTCCGCGCACTGCACAGGTTGCACGCCGTCAAGGACCGGGTCCGCATTGTCCCCACACACGACCATCAAGCGTCGAGTGGGTTGGCCACTTAGACGGCTCATACAGTTGCGGAGGACTCCTACGCGGTGCGGTAAGCCGAACGAACCCCGCCTTCCATGTAGCCCGAGATCGCGAGAGCTTCAATCCCAAGTGGTAATGCTGCCGCACCACTGAGTGCAGCGCCGCGTCGCCAAAGCAGCTGCTTGCCAGGACATCTCCGTCCGGCGAGATGATCCAGGCGGTATCAGCAACGACCATCCTGGCAGCTCTGTCCGCTGGGGTGGTCGCATCGCCGTGCTCCGGATCGACTCGCGCAGTTGAGCCCAACCAATTTCCGCCCGGAACCGGAACGATGTGGTTGACGCGTCGGGGAAAGCGACCTGGGTCGATCCCCGGCAATGAGCCGGATTGGGTCTCGATCGTCAACGCGTCGTTTCCCTCGTGATCGGTCCAGCGCACCACCATCTCGCCGTCGTAGCGCGCGTACACACCACACATCGACATTCCCGGGGATGGCGGAACGAGGTGCGTACATGCCGAAGTTGCTTGGTCGGGTACTCATCTCGGCGAAGCAGTTCCTCGACACGCCGTTGCCGCTCCGCAGCGATTCGCTCCTGTCTTGCCCGGCGTTCCGGGGTCATCGCTATGTGCGACGCGATTTGCGCCCACGCATCGTCGGTAATCACGACATTTTCGGGCCGTGGGAACTCCGGCACCTTCGGATTGAGGTCACTCACGAACGGCATGGTGACACGCAGGACTGACAAGTCACGCCCCCGACGTACCCGACGTACTGAGTCCAGCGGCCCGCACCTTGCAGCACCTCAGAGTATTCGTCGAATCCGGTTGCCTCGCACGCCTACACGACGACATCGCCCGACTCAGCGACGCCATCCACTACGCCTTCGTCAACACCGTCCTCACAGCTCGCGGAACCTCGCAAGAGGAAAACTCTGGCTAGTCCACTCGTTGTGTGAAATAACAAGGGTCCGTGCCGGCTCGGAGATGTCGACGTAGTAATGGCCTGCACCGCTGCTCTGACTCATCCCTGTCAACATCTCGATGATTTTCGCCGCCTTGGCTTGATCAAACCGCCACACAACGCGATCGTCGTGCAGCTCGATATCGGCGGCGCCAGGCTCTATGGAGAATTCGTGAGTAATGCCGCCGTGGTCCATTCGCGACAACCCGTGCTGCTCTGCTTGACGCAGTGGCGTCAGGAACGCCTCCACCCCGGCGGTGTCCATGGCCAACAACACCACGTCATCGCCGAAATCGAACTCAGGGACGAGTTCGACGTGGAGTACGGTCATATCAACTCACATTCTCTCACGGTGAGCGCTGGCAACCATGGGGTTGGTACTTGCCCTCGGCACCTCTGACGCATCAATGATTACGTCACAGCTACCGGACGAAAATGCGGTAATCACCGAGCACCTCGGCCGCCCGCGCTTGGTCGCCGATGCGCGCGGATAGCGTGGCCCGAGCCAACTCGGGCGGCAGGGCCGACGAAAACTTCAGCCCCCGAAGCGCGTTCGCGTCGACCGCGGGCTCCTGCCACTCGACGGCATCCAGCGCGGCGGAGAACTCGGCGGCCGTGACGCCCGGTAGCAGCCGCAGCGACTTCTCGTCGATCCGCTGCCGGGGATCGACGATCGACGGCAATGACGCCTGCAGCGTCCGGTTGGCCGCAGTCCCCGCCCACGTCCACCACCTGCCGGCCGAGTCGCGAGGCAGCCGCACGATCAACGCGTCGGCAGATACGTTGTCGCCGTTCGCCTCTCGGATCTCTGCAAGCTTCGCCGATGCTCGCCCGGTGAATGCCACTCCCGCAGGTAGCGCCCCCAGCAGCACCGCCCGCATGCCGCGGGCGATGTCGTACGACAGCCCTCCGCCGGACCCCGACCACTTGGCCCGCCCACCTCCGTCCTCGGGTTCGACGAAACATCTCCTACGGTCCCAATCGACATGGGTGACTCGCCACGACCTGCCGCCCAGCAGCAGCACTCGCGGCCCGTCGACTTCGTCGGTGAGCAACTCCGTGCCGATGGTTCCAACTTCCACGCGTCCGGCGAGGACGAGGAATTCCGGGGGCGCGGTGAACACCGCAGTCAGGTCGGAGAAGTAGCGACGGCCGAATTTCCTCTCGGCCTCGGGGCCGATGTGCAAGAACGGCCCGTCGCGCTCGAAGAATCCTTCAGCGACAAGGTGATCCAGAATCGCCGAACCGGCATCGAACACCGGCAGGCCACCCCACCACGACGCCCACTCCCCCGCACTGATCCGGTGTTCCTGCAGGCACAATGCCATCAATTGTTGCGCCGCGATGTGCCGCGGCGCAGGCGGCGGAGTGATCGGCTCGACCCAGCCGTGCGACCACCGGTGCAGCATCCCTGCGGCCAGCAGCACACTGTCGTCGTCAACGCACAGAAACAGACAATTGCGGACGGTGTCCGCGCGACGGCCGGTGCGGCCCAACCGTTGCAGGAACGACGCGACCGTTCGCGTGGAGCCGATCTGGATGACACGGTCGAGATCGCCTACATCGATGCCGAGTTCGAGGGTTGAGGTGGCGACGATGACGGTGTCGCGTGTCTCGGCGAACGCCGCTTCGGAGCGCCGTCGTTCGGCCGCCGAAAGCGACGAGTGGGACACAAAGGTCGAGACGCCGAATTCCCGCAACGCGACCCCGAGTTCCTCGGCCCGGCGTCTGCTGTCGACGAACACCAGTCGCTTCTCTCCGGCGTGCAGTGAAGCGATCACCTTGGCGGCATTGCCCAGCGACGCGACGTAATCCACGGTGACCTCGGAGTCGGCAGTTGATGCACCGGCAGGCGCCACCACCGACGACGCGCGTGCGACGAAGCTGCCCTGCAGCCACGTCACTAGTTCAGCGGGATTCCCGACGGTGGCCGACAGCCCTACCCGCTGCAATTCTCGGCCGGCCAGGCGCGATACCCGCTCCAGCACCGCGAGCAAATGCCAGCCCCGGTCGTCGCCGGCGAACGCGTGAATCTCGTCGACGACCACCGCCCGTAACCCCGAAAACAGCACGCGCGGGTCGACTTTGGTCGACACCAGTATGGATTCGATCGACTCCGGTGTGGTCAGCAGCACGTCGGGGCGCTCGGAGAGGATCCGCTGCCGTTGACTCTGGCCAACGTCACCGTGCCAGACGGCCGCCGACCGGCCCAGCCATTTCGCGTAGCCGTCGATGCGGGGCTGCAAATTGTTGAGCAGCGCCCGCAGCGGACACACGTACAGCATAGACAGTCCTTGCCAGTCCTCGCTCGCCATCCGCGACAGCAGCGGGAACACCGCAGCTTCGGTCTTACCGCCGGCGGTGGGCGCCAGGACCAGGGTGTCGCAACCCTCCAGGATGGGCGCCACAGCTTGCGCCTGCGTGAGACGAAGACTGTTCCACCGCAACGTGTTTGCCAGATGGTATTGCAGCCCGGGATGCAGTCGATCGAACGCATCCATCACAGATCGAGCACAACGTCGTCGGCGGTCAGCGCTGCGCGTTCGGCGGTGGACAGTTCATTTTCGGCGATGCGCACTTCGTAATCCCGATACGGATCGAAGTCCGGGAACTGTTCGATCTTGTCCAGAACGTCGACGAGTTTGCGCAAGAACAGCCGTGGCGCGATGCCCACCCTCCCCCCGAGCTCACCCGCCACCGCGGCCGAAAACTGTTGCAGGAAGGTGTCGTCGGCCACCGAGGTCACCCGGTCGGGGTCAGGTACACCCGCGACGTACAGGGTGCGGACGCGGGTGCCCAGTTCGATCAGGCGCGGCTGGTCGAATCCGGTGAGGCGCAGTTGCGGGGCCCGCGGGTTGTCGAACCGGGGGTCCTTCGCGAACTCGGTGTGCAGTCGGTCAGCCAGCGGCGGCAGCAACGGTATGCCCTGACGGCCCTCGAAGAACGCCGGCGTCCCGGTGATCAGCAGGAACAGGCCCGGGAAATGGCCGTCGTGGACCTCGTCAACGAGTTGGCGTAACGCGTTGAGCGCCTTGGCTCGTGCATCACTGCGGATGCGTTGCAGTGTCTCCACCTCGTCAAGCACCAAGAGCAGCCCGGGGTGGCCGGCGTCGGCCAGAACAGCCAACAGCCCGCGCAGGAAGCCCAGCGCGAGAAAGTGATCGAGATCGCCCTTGATACCGGCACGGCGTTTGACCGTCGCGGCCACATGCGGCTGCCCGCCCAGCCACGCGACCAGTCCATCGGCGCCGTCGTGGTCTCCCTCGGCGACCATCCGCCGGTAGGCGCGGATCGCCAGCGGAAACACCGGTGCCCGCGCGGCGACGTCGGTGAGCCGGCGTTCCAGCAGAGTGTCCGCGTCCACGCCCTGCTGGCGGGCGTCGTCGTCGATGGTGAACAGCCACGCGTCCAGCACCGGCCGCAATGCGCTCGGCGGAATCGTCGCGGTACGCAGAGATTCGATGCTGCGCCGGTACACCGTCTCCAATTTGTGCAGTGGCGTGTCGATCTCGTTGATCTGGACCTCGGCGACGGCGAACCCCTTCTTCATCGCCCGGTCCGCCAGCCAGCGCGCGAAAAACGTCTTACCGGAGCCGTATTCGCCGCGCACCGCCTTGAACATCGCGCCTCCGGCCGCGACGGCATCGAGGGAGGCGTCGAGTTCGGCTTCGAATCGCCCCAGCCCCACGGCCAACTGGTCGAGCCCGTTGGACGGCACGGTGCCGCGTCGCAGTGCGTCGAGGATCTCGCGGCGGCGCCGCGCCGACACGCTCACTCCGACACTCCGAACTGTTCCTTGAGCGCATCGACGTCGAGGCGCACGACACCCCGGCTGACCCGCAACACCTCATAGCCTTCGACGTCGAGCACTCGTTTGGTCTGCATCAGCGCACCGTTGACGCTGGCCGTGGCCACGCCGAGGACAAGGGCCGCCTGCGCCAGCGTGATCTCGTGCGCGCTGGTGGCGAGCAGCGCGGCCAGTAGGTCGCGGATTTGGTGCTGCTGCACGACGGTTCGCTTGGCGAGCTTCAGTTGCTCGCTGAACACCTTGCTGCGCAACACTTTGTCGGGCAGCGCACTCGACGGCGCCGCGACATCGAACAGGCTGGCCTCCTGCAGCATCTTCGTCTTGACCGGGGTGGTGACGACGGGCTGGGCCGGGGCGTGCCACCACGCGGGCTCGGCTCCCGCGACGGGAACCACACCGTCGGGCAGTGTGCCAGCCACCAGCACCACCACCGGCACCAGCGCTTCGGCGGGTGATCCCCCGCCGTGGTAGCCCGCGTTGCGGCCCTGATAGCGCACGTCCGGATGGACGGCCAACACGACCCTATGGTCGGTGGTCAACACACGGGGACCTTCGACGACGACCTCGCGATCGTGGTCGACGTTGGCGAAATCGCCGTGGGCACGTTGACCGTAGGTGTTGGCGCGCTCGACCTTGGCACTGGTGCCGTACTCGATGATGTGGCCGTGGTCGGAGGTGATCACCACTGCGCGTCCGGCATTTTTCGCGGCGTGCAGCAACGCACGCAGATGCGTGATGGTGGTCAATGTCCAGTCGGTGCCGCCCGGGTCGGTGTGGTGCAGTGTGTCGTCGACGTAGTTGAGCACCGCGGCGACCAGCGGTTGGTGTTCGACGTCAGCGATCGCGTTGTTGACGTCGGTGGCCAGCGAGGCACCAGCGGGGATGGCGTCCAGCGCTTTCTTATGGAAGATCGGGTCCGGTGCACCGCCGGTGGCTTCCAGTTGCGCCTCGCGGATCAGTACGACGAAGCCGCTTCGCTCGACGGCGTCGGGGCCTTCGCGTAGTTCCCCACACAGCAGAGAGCATCGGCTGCGCTGGGTCAGGGTGGGCAGCACCGCCAGCGCAGCGCCGCGGTGTCCGTCGCCACTGGCGGAGATCTCCACCCACCCGTCACCCTGCGCGGCCGCGACGAGGTCGTTGGCAGCAGCCAGCGACAGCGCGTCGATAACGAGCAGCAGCGTCGGTGTCTTCTTGGCGAGGGGTATCACCCACTGCGCCACCACATTCTCGATGGTTTGCACCGGCGGTTTGGGTGCGTCGGCCAGCGCCTGCGCGAACGCGCGATCGTAGGGACCTCGGCGGACCGCGACGGCGTCGATGACTGCGCGCAGCGCCTCGGCCAGGTGCGGGCCGTCGGCACCTCTGCGCGCGGCGACCAACGCTGTATCGACCCACGACAGCTCGCGCACATAAAGCGCAGTGGCATCCACGAGTCCCGTTGCGGACGAGGGTGTTTGAGCCAGCCAACGAACCAGCCGGATGGCGCCGGCGAACGCCGCGCACGACGGGTCCGATCCGAAAAGGAAATGGCTCTGCACATCGGCCCACGCGCTTTCCACCCTGGGCTGGGTGTCCGGCCGGGTCAGCGCCGTCGTCATCGCGTCGGCGAGGACATCCAGCCGGCGTTCCAGACCGTGCCTCAACAACTCCGATGACGCCGCGGCCGCGCCGATCCCGAGGTTATCCACCGCGGCGGCCGCGGCCTGCAGCACGGAGTGCGGCGACGTCAGCGAGTTGGTCACCAGGCCGCGGGCGTTGACGTACCAGGCGTCTAGGTCCTCAGCGCTCAGCGCGGCGAGCCCGTAGTGGCCGAGGAAAACACCGAGGGCCTTGGAGTGATCGGCGTCGGGCGCCGGCGAGAACAAACCCGCCACAATGCCCAGCGGCACCAGCTCACTGATCTGGTTGCTGCTCAGCAGCGCGGTCAGCGGAGCGGCGATGGCGGCGGCGCGCCCGGCCAGCCAGCCGCAGAACGCCGCCGTGAGATCGGCCCCGCCACGGTCGCGCAGCCCGTCCAGGGCGGCGACGGCCTCCGCCGACAGGCTCCACTCCAGCACCGCGAGCGTATCGATCTCCACGTCGGCCCGGTTGACGATCTTCAGGACGTCGCGCGCGACGGCGGCCATGGCGTGGTCTCGGGTCAGCACCCCGCCCGGCGCCGGAGTGTAGGCGTCGGGCGACAGGATGTTCAGCAAGCCGTTGGCGATGGCGCGGTCGTTGTGGACTCGATACAGCGCGGGTTCGATGGTGGAGGCGGCGAAGTTGCTGCGCAACGCATCCCACGGGTCGGGGGTGATGAGCCTGCCGTCGAGCAGGTGCGCCAGCACGGTGTCGCTGAGATCGTCGTCGTCGACGTCGGTCAGCACCACCGTCCAGGCGTCGGCGTCGCGGGTGTTGATCGCCTCCCAAATCGCCAACACCGACGGGCACGCTACGACGGTGACGGGGGTACCTTCGTAATCGAAAGTGCGGCCGTTCCATTCGGGTTTCGCGCGTAGGCCGAGCACGCCGTGGGCGTACCGTTTGGCTTTGGCTTTGCCCAGCCGCGCCCGGATGATGGGTTCGGTCGCCGTCAGTGTGCTCACTCCACCCACCAGCGCACGTGGATTGTCTTGCCGTGTTTGGACAATGCTTCGGTCAGCTTCGAATGCAATCTGGACAGCTCCTGCGGGCTGCTGATCGCAGCCTCACCGGACTCCTCGCCGGCGGGGGGCTTCGGCTTGTCCTCGACCACCCAGGCGACCAGCTTGTTCTCCTCGCTGGCCAGCTCATCGCTCAGTGACCGGCCGGGCACGGCGATCGCGGTCTGTAGCGACCGTTGGATCGCCCGTGCGCTGTCGCCGGCCTCCCCCGGTCGATCGGCGCCGGCGCGCAATGTCTCCAGCAGCGGCCATTTGAAGTTGCGCAGGGCGCGGGCGTCGCGTGCCGCGTCGTTGCGGATCTGACCCGCTGTTTCGACGGCGACGGGAAGTGTGACGGTGGCCATCGCATCAATTAGGGCGACATTTCCCGTTGTGGTGCTGAGCTTTTCGACGAACTCACGCAGCTCCACCGCGGTGGTCAGTCGGTCGCCGGCGCCGGGTGTCGAACCCAGCCGCGTATGCGCGGGCTGTAGTTCGTCGACGAGATAACCGAGTTCGGTGACGGCGTCGGAGGCCTTGGCGCGGACCTGGGTGGCGAATTCGGCGACGTTGGCGCCGGTGAGATAGGTGCGCGGCATGGTGTAGCCGAACAGTTTGGACGCGTTGGCGCGGGCGTCGTCCCAGGCCTGCTGGGTGGGCAGTTCCTCGGCGCGCAGTTCGATGCCGCGCCGCAGCCGGCCCAGCGGCGGCGGGGTGATCGCAAGGCCCGCCTCGAACCAGGCCCGCTTGCGCAGCAGCGCCCACGCGCAGACCACCAGATCGCGCGCTTCGGGTCGCAGCCCCCACTTGGGGGTGATCGTGTCGATATGGTCTTGCAGCACACCGACGGTGAGGGGCTGCGCCTGGTGTGCGGCGCGGTCAAGTTCACCGGCCCAGTAGGCGAACGAGTCCTCGCCGAACAGGAAGTGGTCTTCGGTTGCCTTGCCGACGCGCAACGGGCCGGCGATGCGGCGCAGGACCTTGCGATCGCTGCCCGGGTTCGTGGGGACTCGCCCGTCGCGGTGGGCGCAGGCCTGCTCGACGTAGTCGCGCACCGTTTCAAAATTGCGGACGGTGAGTTCCTCGTCGGCGGGTTCGAACGCCGGGTGGTTGGGGTAGGTCGCCGCGAACGCCTGGTCGACGATCTTGAGGAATGCATCCTCCAGGTTGGCGGCGGGTGGCATCTCGGGCTGGAAGTCGCGAGACAGCGAGGTGAGCACGTCGTACTGCTGCGACTCGGCGGTGATGCGTTTGGGGTCGGCGGGTTCGATGCCGTAGGCCTGCTTGAGCAAGGTCTGGAAGCTGGTCATGGTGCCGCTGCGCAGGTTCTCCAGGATCCCGCGGGCCTGCGCCCGGTCGGTCGCCGACAGATGGTCGGAGTATTCGTTCCAGCGCTCGCCGCCGCCGGTGAACAGCCAGTCCAGTTTGACCAGCAGCGCCAGGTCCGCCATCGCCGCGTCGGTGAAGAACCTGGGCAGCCAGACCACGGTGTGCCGGTCGCCGGTGGTGAGCAACCGGTCGATGCGGTCGATGTCGTCTTTGCTGGTGTAGCCCTCCTCGTCGAACGGGTAGTCGACGACGACGCGCCACGTGCCCGGCCGGTTGTCGAAGGACTGCTCGGGCAGCGAGCCGGGGTCGCGGACGTTGCCGAACACGATGTCGACCTCGCGGCGCGATCCGCGCCATACGATGGTGCGGGTGGCGGCGCCGCTCAGGTCGTCCTGCCGGCTCGACAAGCCGAGCGCCTCGTGCACCAGGCGGCGGACGAGCACCCGACGGCGACCCGAATTATCTTCGCCGCGAATGCGTTCCAGGATCGACTGGTAGTCGACGTCGGCGAGCTGCACCCGGATCACCGGGTTGGCGGCGTCGGAGACGCTGATCTCGGGGACGTCCTTCTGCGCCCACTCGCGCACAACGCCGAGAACGACGCGGGATTCGCCGCCGGCCAGCTTGGACCGGATGGATCCGTGGTTGAGCGCGGCCAGCCGCGGCGCGGTGATGTCGCGCAGCGCTGGGACTCTCGGCGCGATGGCCGACAGCAGCAGGGTTTTCGCGATGCGTTCGTGTGCGCGGAACCCGGCCGGTACCGAAGCGGGATCGTCCTCGAGTTGTTCCCTGCTGACCGAATGCTTCTCCAGCAGGGAGGGCAGCAGCCGGGTGTGGTAGAGCTCGGTAGCCGATTTGAACATCGCTGCGGCGTGCGCGTCGATGGGGTCGCCGCCCTCGACGATGTAGTCGAAGGCGTCACCGACGGGAATGAGGTCGTCGACGGTGAGGGTGTCGCGGCGGTCGACGAGCATGCGCTGCATCACCTTCAGCGCGGTGCGTTCGCGTTGCATCACCGACGACAGGTTGCGCAGCGTGGAGACGAGCACCGGGGAGAACGGGTAGGTGAGCCGGAATTCGGCCTCCGACGCGCCGCGGTGGTGCTCGTCGGTGTTGAGGCTGTCGCGCAGCACTTCCCACACCTCGGCGCGGCGGGTGAGGTTCGCGAACGCCTCGTCGAGTACGGCGCGGGCGGCGTCGTCCTTGGGTGCGAGCAGCCGCGCGTGGGCGACCTCGGCGAGGTTGTCGTCGCCCAGGCCGATCTCGCGGAAGCGGCCCTGCTGGTAGTGGAACGCGCGGTCGAGTGCCTCCTGCTCGGCGCCGGAGGCTCCCGCGTCGGCGAACCACTTGCGCAGGTCCATCTGGCGGGAGATGAAGGAGATCAACGGGATTGCACGGTTGCGGCCCGACGACTCGACGAGCTTGGTGATCTTCTGCGATTCGCGGGCGAAGAACTCGGTGTCGCGCACCGAGAACGCCAACCACAGCACCAGTTCGTCGAGGAACAGCACGACGGCGTCGTAGCCCAGCGATTTGGCGTGTTCGGAGATGACGACGAGGCCGCGGTCGAGGTCGACGTAGTCGGCGGTCTCGGCGAACGATTTGAAGTAGCTGCCGGCCAGCGCGGACACCAGGTCGCGCCGTTCGGGGTCTTCGGGTGAGGCGGCAAGGGCCGCCTGGTATCGCGGCAGGTCCCAGCCACCGCCGACGAGGCCGCCCCACTCATCGCCGACACCGGAACCGGACCCGAGACCGGCGAGGAATTTGTCGTCGTCGGCCATCTGCGCGCGCATGTTCTCCGCGTCGGCGAGCAGCTTGTCCGACAGATGCACCGCGGGCAGCGGCGCGTCGGGGTGCAGCCGGGTGATCTGCTCGACGTAGCCCCGAAACACCGCCTGCTCAAGGCTTTTCGCGCCGAGCAGATGATAGGTCAGGCGCAGGATCTTCTTGCCAGAGAGCTGCCCGTCGTAGTGTCCGGTGAGGTCTTGGAACTTCGACGTCCGCACGGCGGGGTGGTTGCCTAGCAGCGCGTAGAGCACGGCCATGAAGTGGCTCTTGCCGGAGCCGAACGACCCGGTGAGGTAGGCGGCGCGCGACGTGTTGCGGGCTAGCGCGTCGGATACCAGGTCGATGGCGGCGAAGAAGTTGTCTCGCAGCGAGTCGGTGATGACGTACTCGTCGAGGGCGGCGGCGATGCGCTGGTCGTCGCCGGTGCTGTCGGTCAGGCGCAGCACGTAGTCGTCGCTGCCCACCCGCTCGGGAATGTCGATGACATCGCGCAGCAGTGTGGTCATGACGTTGCGGCCCTTCGTGTTCTGCGCGTGGGCTCGGGACGCCACGCGGTCAGGTCGGTGACGGTGAGGTGGTGTTCGGCCAGCCGGGCGGTCAGCTCGTCGTCGATGGTGTCGGCCACCGACTCGCCGTACTCGGGGTCGATCTCGTTGTGCCACTGCCGAACCCACGGCAAAAGCTCATGCAGCCCGGCCAGCAGCGGTATCAGCCGCGGGGTGTCCCAGCCGTCCTCGATGCGCTGGCTGATCAGCGCGGCCAACGCCAGCGCCTGGTCCGCGTGGTCCCAGCCAGCCCAGCCGAGCAGTTCGGTGGTGTCCGATTCGCGGCCCGCGTTCGGGTAGCTGATGAAGCGCTCCTTGGGCACGTCGAGCTTGCCGCGGTGCGACCAGTACGAGGGCTTGGCGAAATCGGCGCTGGTGTACTTCGGCGGCACCGGGATGGGGGCGTCGATTTTCTCGCCGGCGTCTTCGCGGCGCTGCAGTGCCCAGGTGTGCTCCCAGGCGGCGCGCTTGTCCAGCCCGGACGGTTTGTAGCGGTAGGCGGCCAGGAACGGAACGGCCTCGTCGGCAAGCAGTTTCGCCAGTGCGGCTCCGGTGGGGACGTTCTGGTCGCCGGCCCACAGCCGCAGCACGCGGCGGAACTCCTCGTTGCGGTCGACGATGTCGGCAAGCTGCGCCACCGACAGCACGGTGGGCCGGCCCTCGCGGTCGTACCACAGTGCGCGGTTCTCGACCCGGTCCAGCAGCCAGTCCTTGAGTGCGGATTGAACTTGCTTGTCCCATGGCTCCATCGCCCAGCGACGCTTGTATTCCGGGCGCTCCAGGAGGCGGATGTGAGGGTTTGAGTCGATGGCATCCAAGCGGCGCTGCAACAGGTCGCGGTAGTCGGCGGGTAGATGGCCGGGAATCTCGGTGAGCGGCGTCGACCCGTGTCGTTTGAACCAGGCGGTCTCCTCACCGTCTCTCATGCGCCGCGCCAAGGCGATCTCGAAAGCCCGTTCCCCGAGCGCGATTTCGGGGACGTCGCCCGCGTAGGTGAGGTCCTCGTCGATCAGCCCGTAAATGCGGTAGTACTCCCAGTCGAGCTCTTCCTGGTGGGCGATCATAAGCCCGCGAAGTCGGTCGTACTCGGAGCGCGCCGCTGCGAGCACAGCATGGGTGGGCGTTTGTCGGGCCGCCAACGCCGCCGGTGTCTGCTGTTGTTGGGTCTGTGCAAGATCATCGAGCAGTTTGGCGCGATCGAGCGGTGTGGCGGCAGGCAGCGGGAAGTCTTTGAGTGTGGTGCCGGTGAACTCGTACCGTGGCTCCCAGTCCTCGTCGCCGATCCCTCCGCCGATACCGCCATTGCCCTTGTTATGGCTGTTCTGTTTGAGCCAGAAGCACGCCACCGACGAATTAAGGACACCCAGCAGCCGCACGTGATCCTCGACCGTCGCGCCCGCGGGCAGCTTGATCACCGGAGCATGGGAAGTAAATACGCAATGCCCGCGGTCGAGGATGTAATGATTATGAGTGGCGACGTTGCTAAAAGCGATAGACGTCTCAGTCGAATAGGCGCTCGATGTGTGCTGCATGTACTCCCACCAACGCAATCCGGCATCTTCCATAATTCCTTGGAATGTCCGTCGTTCGCGCAGTTGGGTTCGCAGGGGCCAGAGCTCCTGTGGAGGAAAATCGGTGCGTAACTCGTCAGAGCCAAAGATGTATGGGTAGAGAATGCGATGATTCCGACTGCCAATCCAATCCCGAATTTCCTCTCCTAACAGGACCGGGAGACAATGATGGTCGTTCTTCCAGCGCGGCAAGTTCGCTCGGCGAATAAAGGCTTCATCAGATCCTGCACGGATCGCCCTACCGATTGGTGGCGAGATGCGCTGGTTGAGAGTCGATGCGCACCCCGACTCTATAGCCGATCTGAGGCGGACAGCGCCGCCCCCTGTCAGTGTCCAGGGGTGTTCGGCCAGAAGCGATCGACTCAAGTCCTCAACCGTTATGTACTCGTCTTCGTAGTCCACTCGATCCAGGTGAGTGACAATGCTTGTCCACACGAGTCCGAGAGCGGGTTCGTCCGGCCGGCCCGGCTCGCCACGAATTCCCAGGACCGAACGCACAGTGCTGCTAGTCGCCGGCTGGTTCCGGCCGACGATGATCACCGTGGGCGTGCCGTGGCCGGGAATATATGCGCCTGAAGTATCGATCACACAACGGAGATCTAGACGTCGAAGGAATTGTTCTACAAGAGGCTTCCCAAACCCGCGCTTCATGAACGAGTTTGATGTGATCTGACCGACCCAGCCGGCGGGACGTTGCTGTCCGGATTGCCGACTCAGCGAAAAGAACAATTGCATAAACGGAACTGTTAGCGCGTATGTGCGGCTCAAGTGGCTGTAGAGCTGCCGGTATGTCGTGTTGAGCGCCGCGTCTTTCACCGTGATGTACGGCGGGTTGCCGACCACAACGTCGTGCTCGCGTTGCAGTATTTCCTTCAGTGCATCGGCGTTCTCGGTCGAATCGGCACGAATTACCTTACCGGCCAACAGATCTTCTGGAAGCAACTGCTGCTTGGCGCCCCACAGCAGGCTGTCCCCGGCGGCCAGGTGCGGCGTGTAACGGATCTGCTCCTCGATGCTTCTATCCCCCGCCGCGTGGAGCGCCGCTACCAGCAGCCGGAACCGCGCGATCGCCACCGCGAACGGGTTGATGTCGACGCCGTACACCCCGTCGAGCGCCTTCTCGACGAGTTCGCGTGCGCCGCGGCCGGGCGCGTGGCGCTGCCAGCGGTCGTGCAGGCGCCGGAACGCGCCGAGCAGGAAATGCCCCGACCCACAGGTCGGGTCGATGACCGTGAACCCTTCCAGCGGCCGGTCGGCCAGCGCCGGTTCCATCGTCTGATCGAGGATGAATTCCTCGACGAACTCCGGGGTCTGCAGCAGTGCGTAGGTCTTCTTCGCGTGCTCGGACAGGTCCTGGTACACGTCGCCGAGGAACCGGGTGTCCACGCCAACGAAGGGATACAGCGGCTCACCCGTCGCGCTCTGCTGCCACCAGAACTCCAGCAGCGTCCGTGCTGCGTCACCGGATGGTGCGACCAAGTGCAGCGGTGAATATTTGTCTACCAATCCTTTTGTCGCAGTGAACTTCCCGAAGTGCGCGATGGTCTGCTGCAGCCATTCGCGGTCGGTGTGCTCGGGATGCTGCTGGAAGTAGGAGCGTCGCGCATCCAGCGCGTGGCCCCGTTCGTCACTGGTGGCACCAGCGATCCAGCGGGGCGTCACCAGAGCGTTGTCCTCGCAGTAGCGCGCGAACACCGTCAGCAGCACCCACGCCACCGCGGCCTGGGTCACCCGGTCGTCGCGCCATTGCTGCCACGACGACGCCGTCCGCTGCGCTGCGAACGCCGCTTCGTAGTCCCGTTTCCACGACTCGTACACGCCCGGCTGGCGCAGGTCGTGATCGTCGCTGTCGACCCGCGCCCGCAGGTCGGCTTCAAGCTCCGACACCTGGCGGCGCAGCGCGGCCACCAGATCCGCTGTGGCCCAGCTCATTTTCGGTGCTCCTCAATCGTTACCGGCGAGAGCCGTGCGTGACATTGGTCGGCCAGCATGTCACTCACGCTTTTGATCCTCGATTAGGGCCAGATAACGTTCATACTGTTCCTGAACTTTGCCGGGTATCCGAACTAGTGTGCCCTCCTCCATGCGGTACGTCCGGTCTGGATCGCCTCGGAACGACAGCCAGTTGAAGCTTGTACTGACCCATTGATCATCGAAGATAAGAATCTTGGCGTGTGTGTTGGTAACGCGCACGAAGGTGAAGTTCTCGAATCTCTGTGCCAAATTGCGCAGTCGTCTAAGGGCTGATTCATCAGACCCTTCGTCGCTATCTCCAATTCCGTAAGCGATTGTGACCTGTACCTTCGCTCGAAGTCGCTTCTCCAGCTTTGAGATGAAATCCGTAGTTACGACAGCCTTCTTAATCCAAGGCGAGATGATCAGCAGCCGCTGGTGCGCGGTTTCCAGGGCCTCGGCAAGGAGATCGGCGTGCTCGAAAACGCTGACGCTGGTTACCAATGCCGTGAGCCCGCCGCTTAATTCGCGCGCGGGATCGGATGGGGCTTCATCCTCCTGCAAGTCGGTAGCTCGTGCTCGTTGGCGTTCTAGCTCCTCATCGAGCACTGGCCGAGGTTCGGCTGGCCCCAACTTCAATCCGAGCCGCTCGACCGCGCCGACCCGTTCAAGCGCGAAACCGTGTTCCGTCGCAAGTTCATCATCGATGATGACTGCAAGCTCAAGCTCGCTTCTGGTCTCGTCGCCGTAGACCAACAGTTGAACCGGTAAATATCGATGTTTCGTTGCCTGTACTTTATGAATTCGGAGTACTTGAAGTGTGTCTTGGCCGCTCTTTTTGAGGAGCCGATTGAAGTCTGCAGCACTGACGTCGCCCAAGCCTATGCGCGCGTTCCGCGCCGCCGGTAGCAGCGTCAGATCTCTTTCCTGCGCCTCTTTCTTTTCAATCAGGGCTCGTTCTGGGTAGTCACCAAGCTCCCAAGTAAGTCGGTCAAATGAGATAGGGAGCTGGCGCAATACTGGCCGTGTTGCCGCAAGCGTCGTAGCAACGTCTGAGCCGAGCGGTGTCAACGCAAGTTGGCCCCGCGGTCCCACTCGACGGACATGACCTTCACTCAACTGTTCTGCAGCTGCGCTGAGCACGTGCGCGGTTTCCAGTCCCAGGTATGCCGCGATCTCCTGCGGTTCGTCAACACCTTCGTTGATGAACCTCAGCGTGAACTCCTCCGTGATGGGCAGTTCTTTGCGCTCCTGCGCTAGTAGGTCGACGCGGATCACGGTCACAGGGATCGCGGCATCCTCGACAGCGATCAACTGAAGGCCGGGTCGGGCGGCCCCGAACCGCCGCTGAAACATCTGAAATTGCCTACTCATCGTCGACTCGTGTAACTAGGCAGTCTCCAGGGTGCTGCTCGATGTATTCCAGTACCGATTTCAGAGCGCCATTCGTTCCCTTGACGAAGCCCGCGTCACCGACTATGACCAGGCCGTATCGGGCTCTTGAAAGGGCGACATTGATACGCCGCCAATAGTCAGGGCCAAGAAATCCAAGACGTCCACGGCTGTTGCTTCGGGTAACTGAAAAGAACGCCAGGTCAGATTCCCTGCCTTGGACTGCGTCGACAGACATCACACTGGTTTCAAGATGTCGAAACGATTTGGGCGCTAAGCGCCGACGCAATTCCTCGACTTGGTTCTTGTATGGCGCCACGACCAGGACAGTCAGCTTGCTTCCAACCGCGTTGGGTTTTACGAGACCCTTCTCTATCGCGGTGTCCAAGGTCTGCAACTGGGACACGATCGTCCGCGCCTCGACGCGATTGACATAGCTCTGATTGCCTTGCTCTCGGCGCTTCTCGCCGAAGGCGCCGGTATCGAGCCACACCACTTCGGCACCGACGACTCTGTCGAAGCCTGCCAATCCCTGCGTGTTGGGTGAGCGAAGCCTCCCTCCGTAGAAGCAGTTCGAGATCAAGTCACCGATAGGACGCACCATGCGGTACTGCTCTTCCAACATGAGCTGGGAATGTTCGGGCAATCGGTCCACAAGGCGTTGAAACAGTGTCTCCCTCACATCATCCGAGTTGAGTGAGTGCTCTTCCAGCAGGTCCGTTCGCCGCATGAGCTCTTCGTCCGTCGGTGGCAATTGTCTTGTGTCCCCTACCAAGATCCATCGTTTCGAACGCGCTATCGGGACCAGTGCCTCGGTAAGCGTCGCCTTTGAAGCTTCGTCGATGACGCACAGATCAAACTCGAGTTGCCCGACTGCTCTGTTCCGCAGGAAGCCTGTGCAGGTGCCGGCGACAACAGATGTGCCTGCGAGAAAAATGGCGGCCAAACTGTCTTCCGCACTTATCCGTTCGAGCCACTGGGCCTGTAGTTCCAAGCGACCCACTAGCCTTCGGGCCTCAACATCCTCGCCTAGCAGAAGCTCGATCGCATTGCGCGCCTCCGAACTGGTGATCACGGCAGGGATCGTCAGATCGCCCGCCAGGAGTTCTTGCGCCGCGCGGGCTAGTTCTGCGCGTCGATCAGAGAGATGGTCGAATCGAGCTTGAAGGCGTTCAGCGGGATTCGCTTCTTCGATTGCGGTGGCCAGATCTGAAGGCTCGGACATCGTTGCTGGCGTCTTGGCGATCTGGTTCTCGACTGATTCCAGCTCTGCCGCGACCGTCGCCAGTTGCTCCAAGGCAAGCACAGCCTTCAAGTGGGCTGGGTCGATTCCAAACTCCACCGCTTGCTTGGCAACATGAGACTCTGCCCGGCTACGAACTCCCTCAGCCCATCTTCGTATCTGCGCATCCAGTAAGAGATCTCGCACACCAGGCTGCACGACCGAATCGTCGGCGCCCGCTAGCCGCACCAACCGAGTGACGCCAGCATCACGGAGGCGCTCGACTGCGTGGTCAACCGCAACATGTGTTTGCGAGGCAATCAAGACGCGTGCGTTCGGCTGGCGCCTGAGAACCTGTTTCACGGTTTCAGTGATAAATCGCGTTTTGCCTGTTCCCGGCGGCCCCTGGATAACAAGCAGATCAGATCCACCGACTGCTTTCTCGACTGCCAAGCGCTTTTGTGGATCAAGCTCCTCAAACCAATCGTCCAGTCGTATTTCGTCTGGCTCGGCATTTATTTCCGGGTTGACGAGCAAGCCGCGGAGATCCTGTCGTGGAGTCGTACCGTTCTTTACGGCCAGAGCCGCATCCCGTTGCCGGTTAAGCGATATCGATGACGGCGCGTCGTATGGCACGAGAGTTGCAGTTGGGGGCAGCGATCCCAACGGCCTCGCCGTGAGCACGGTGATCTCGTCCCCGTCCTGATCAATGACCTGGCCGTACCCGAACCGTCGCCCCGAGGGCCGGTCCATCACCTGCCAATCCGTACCGACGAGATCGGCCTCACAAGGCTCTGCAAGTGTGAACATCGACCTACGACCGACAACTCGAACTCGTTTGTACACCAAAGGCTGATGTTCACCGCGGGCCAGTTCCTCGCGTGCATCCAACACGCGCATCCAACGATCGAAAAGCTCGTCGCTACGTTCGTTGGCAGAGCCTTCAGCAGCTACTGCTTTCTCTAAGTAGAACTCCTCCAAGAGTTCGAATAAGCGATGGCGTGCTTGGCCACTAGCCTGCATGTCAACAGGGTGACGATCACTCCAGCTGAAGATCTGCGGTAGTGCGAGTCCGTGCCTGCGGCTGGCTTCCAAGGATTCGAATTCAGGCGTGCTTACTGCGATTACAACGAATCCCGGCTTCTCGTCGTCTCGCTTCAGCACGTACCTACGTTCCTGACCGATCAGGACAACCCGTGACTTATCTAGTTCGCCCGTTTCACGGTCCGTACCGAAATATGCGAACACTTCACCAGAGAGGTCCTTGACCATCATCGTCGCGGCCCGCGCTCTATCTGGTGGAGACCCCGCGAGATGTTCCTGTGCACTGCGAGTCAGCTGCAGCCAGATCTGGTTGCGGGGTTGCTGACTGGCCGCGGCTCCCTTACGTACCAGCGAGTCAAGTTCAAGGGCGAGCACGCCGGCGTTGGGCGGGCGCTCCATTGGGTCAGGACTTACACATGCTTCAAGGACCTCTCGGATATCTGCCGGCACCCGAACCGATTCGAGTGCGACGCGAACATCGGAATAGTCCTTGATAGGAGTCGCGTTCATGCATTGAAGTAACACCACGCCCATACTGAAGACGTCGCGCACATAGGGCCGAACTGCTTCGCGCTCGGGCGGTGCATACGCTCCCGAGCGGAAGTTCTGGACCGTGTAGTCGCTGTGAAGTTCGTCAGTCCGCAGTTTCGCGATGCCAAAATCTGCAAGCAGCGGAGACCCTGATGAGTCAATTAAGATGTTCCCGGGCTTAATGTCACGGTGTTCGTACTGATTTAAGTGCGCGTACTCAAGCGCTGCCAGTACGGGCTTGGCAATAGTCTTGTAGAGTTCGGCCCAGTTCTGCCACGGTGGCTCCTCAAGGAGATCCTTCAGGCACCGCTCTACCCACTCGAGGACAACAAAGTGAGTCCCGGATTCGTCAGTACCAGCGTCTCGGAACTTGACGATATTCGGGTGACTCAAACTACGAAGCGCGCGAATTTCGCGGTCAAATACCTTCTGCGACAATTCATCCGATCCACTAGCGATGAACTTGACCGCCACGGAGCTACCGTCGCGATTATCGACAGCTTTGCGCACGGTCGAGAGCCCACCAGCACGACTTCCACCGCCGACTAGCACGTAGTGCTTGCCTACAATTTCAACCATTCCGTATCTCAGCCCTGAACGTCGGGGTAGAGAGTATCGGGCGGGACCGACAGCGACAGAGAATGACGAGCGTCTTCATGTCGTCACGTGCGGGCGCTGTTTCACCAGTAGGCATCGGCCGCCTCTCCCCACGCCAGAAAACTCGCGAGTCCATCGCTCCTTATATTCGGTTGCTTTCACGGCGACGTCTTTCCCCTTACTCAGTCTCACGAGGATGCCCAGGTCCCGCGTGGCGCAGCCACAATGTGTGCTTCTCGACATCGACGACGTACCAGATCCTTCCGCCGCCGGTCACTTCGTACTGCCACTGCTCCATCTCCACCCCACCATGCGCGGCCGAGGCCAGCCGCCCCTTGAGCCGATGATGGCGCGGGGTGGACGCAGGGCTTTCCGGGCGTTTGCGCAATTCGTTCCACGCAGTCGCGGTGTTCGCGGCGGCTTGCTGGCACAGCGATTCCCATCCCTTGACCGCCTCGCTGGTCGCGAACCGCACCTCCCACTGTCCCCGCACAGCCGGCGGTGCGACGCGATCTCCCCGTTTCGGACTCACTCAGGTGCCGGCACCCTTCCGTAGTCGCCGTCGCTCGGTGCGGCCAGGACCGCCGCCAACTCCGGATCGGCGAGCACCTCCGCGGTGTGTCGCCAGCTCTCGATCACCTGCGCCACCGGCACCGGGTTGTCGATCGAATCCGCGGCCCGCATCGTCGCCACCAACTCGTCGACGAACTCGCCGACCTCCTCCTGCGACAAAAACGCCACCCAGGGAAATGCCTCCGGCAACGCGTCGGATACCAAGTCATGCGCGCCGCGGCCATGCTGCATCATCGCCACGAACAACCGAGACGTCGCCGATGACGCCTCGCGCTCCTGGGCGGCCCGCGAGGCCGTGATCAGCACCAGATCCTCGGCGTCGCGCCTACGCACCCGCAGGGGGCGACCCGCCGAACTGCGTAGCCACCGCTCGACAGTTGCCTTGCCTTTCAACTGCAAGTCAGAAAACGACACCTCATCCATGACATTAAAATTACTTCTAAAGTAGGCCTGTGTCGAGGTCGGGGGTGCGTGAGCGGTTGCTTCGTCATGCGGGTACTGCATCCGCCGCCTCCCGCCACACGAGGAACTGTCCGGGCGAGCCCAGCTGAATCGGCTTGCGGTCCACCAGCGCGCCGGTCTGTCCCCGCAGTTGGGGTAGCAGCACCCACACCGGGCGCCGCCGCGGCGCCGACAGGTCGCTGAGCTCAGCGAGAATGTCGAGATGTCCGTAACGGGCCAGCGGCGAGACCTCGGTGAGGATCAGCGGTTCGGCCCGGCCGGGGCCGTCGAACACCGACGCGCGCAACTCGTCGGCCAATTGCGGCATCACCCGGTCGATCACCGCGCGCAGCCCGCGGGCGTCACGGCTGCCCGGCGCCGCGGCGTCCGCGCTGCGAATCAGATCCCATGACACGCCCTGCCGCTCGGCCAGTTCCCGCATCGCGGTGATCAGACGCGTGGTGATGTCGAGCACCTCACCGCCGTAGGCATGGGCGAGCACACGCGCCACCCGCTCGTGTTCGCCGGGCCGATCCGGCGGTATGGGCACGCCGATCGCGATGAATCCCCGTTCATCGACGCACCGCTGCAGTACCGCATCGTGATCCGCCTGTTGCAGCGCCGCGGCGTCGAGGTCACCGGCCCCCGGCACGACGGTTGGTGTGTGGGTGTGCATGGTGGTGGCGCTGGGCGGTTCGACAACCCGGAAGCGATAGGCCTCGCCATCCCACTCGAGGTCCAGTCCGGTCTGCGCGATCAGGGTGTCCAGGTGCGGCCGCAGCGGAATCCGGTCCAACTCCGGGAAGCGGGCGGTCACGCGGCTGCGGACCTGCGAGGGCGACAGCCGCTCGGACTGTGCGAGCCCGGTCAGCGCCACCCGCACCGCGGCCGCGGGCGGCATGTTCCGGTTGTGCAACTCGCCGCGGCCGGACACCGCGGCATGGCGGGAGATGGCGGCGGCCAGCCGCACCAACCGCGCATCCGCCGGCACCGGGATCTGCGTGGCGGCGTCACTAACGGCGCGGTAGCCGTCACAGAACGCGGCCCGCAGTTCTCTGGCCGCCGTCGACGCGGACACCACGGCGGCAACGTCGGCGCTGACCAATTTGTCGGCCCGTTCCCCTGCGGCTTCGGCGGCGGCGAGCAGCATCTCGTCGTCAGCCAGCAGCGCCAGCCGCCGACCGTGCCGTCGCCGCACGAACTCCTTTGTGCCCGATGCGGTTTCGTGCTCGCTGAGCCGGTCCAGGGCGGCGCGCAACAGACCACCGGCCGCGCGGTCGTGTGCCGACCAGTCCGCCATGGTGACGCCGGATTGGGGCAGCCGCGCACGGATCTCGGCGGTCAGCGTGCTCACCGCGGCCACCCCGCCGAAGTCGGTGACCACCTGTTTGGCGATCTCGGTGATCGCGTCGAGCAATTCCCGCGCGTCGGCGTTCTTCGCCCAGTCGTCCTGCAGTTCCTTGAGCACCTGGATGCCGCGTGGAGTCGTCTTGCCCAGTTTTTCGGCCAGTTCGGCGCTGCTGGCGAAGGCGTCGAGCCCCGGTGTGACGCCCAGGATCAGCTCGGCGGCCCGCCTGCGGGTGGTGGCCGCCCGCGGTGCCGATACCGCCGTCAGCAACAATCCCACCGCGTCGTCGAGGCCCATGAGTTGATCGGAGACGGTGCGCTGCTTGCCCAGCCGCTTCGTCCACTCGCGGTAACGGGTTCTGATCTCCTTTTGCGTGTCCTTGGCCTCGCGGGCGACCAGCCGGTTGAGCGGGGTGGAGTCCAGCGCCAGCAGCTCGCCGACGGTGGCGACTTGCGCGGTGGCCAACGCCGACACCGCCCGAGCGCTCAACCCCGCGGCGGCCAGTGGCGTCGACACGTCCGCCCGTGCGGCGGCTGAATCGCTTTCCTGCGGCGCGGTTTCGGTGTCGACGGTGGTGAAGATGGCGCGCCAGGCGCGCAGCATGTCCTCGGCGGTGTCGGGTCGTTTGGCCGCGTCGCGGGAGAGCGCGGTGGTGAAGAATTCAACCATCCCCGCGGCGGGGGTCGGCTCGAACATGTCCTGAACCAGCGTGATGTCGTCGTCGACGGTGGCCGGATTGATGTTCGGGTCGGGTCCGTACTGGGGGCTTTTGCCCGTCGCCATCTCGAAAAGCACCACCGCGGCGCCGTAGCGTTCGGCGGCGGTGTCGTACTGGCGGCGTCCACCGATGCCCAGGAACGGGTCCAGGTAGGGCGGGGTGCCGGCCTCGATGTTCTTGGGATCGACGCCGGCCATCGAGAAGTCGAACATCACCAGATGCGAGTCGGCACGTGAACTCGACTGGTAGACACCCAGATTCGCCGGTTTGATGTCGCGGTGCATTACCCCCTTGCGTTCCAGCGCCACCAGCGCGGTCAGCAGGTCGGTGCCCCAGCGTTCCAGCACGTCGATCGACAAACGGCCGCGGTTGTTGAGTTCCTCGGCCAGCGTGGTGCGGCCGGCGTACTTGAGCAGCAGCGCGGTGCGCCCGCCGACTTCGACGACGCCGTGCAAGGTGACGATCCGGTCGTCGTCCTCGAAGCGGCCCAGGATCTGCGCTTCGGCGCGCAGCCGGTCGGCGGCGTCGGCATCCTTGGCCACCTTCAGCACCCGTTCGGCGCCGCCCACCTGGTGGTCGGCGACCAGAATGCCCACTGCCGTCGAGCCGGCGCCCAGCTTGCGGCGGTAGATGAACCGTCCGGCCAGTTCGGTTCCCGGCCCAGCCTCCAGCGGATCGGTGCCCGTGGCCTTGCCGAGCACGTCCTCGCGGGCAGCGGCGAGTCGGTCGAGAAACTCGGACACGTCGGCGATGCGCTCGTCAGGCCGGGGGTTGGTGGCGTCGAGCACCAACTGGCGCAGCGGGGTTCGGACCTGGGGCATCTCAGCGGCCAGGTCCAGGCCGTGGTCGCGGCGCAGCCGGTCCATCAGCTCGCCGCGTTCGGTGGCCGGCAACTGGCCGCCGGTCAGCACGAAGAACGCGAGGGCACCCAGCCCGAAGACGTCGATGCGCGCGGGATCCGTCGGTCGCGGCCCCTCCGGCGCGGCGAACAGGCGGGCCATCTCGCTGGGCGCCGCCGCCATCAGCGACAGCGAGCCGCTCGACAGCCGGCTCACCGCGGTGTCGGGGTTGGCGGGCAGCACGCCAGCGCTGTCCCAGTCGGTGACCTGCGGCAGCGGTTCGTCGCGGTCGCGGATGGCCACAGCACGCGGGTTGAGTCCACGGTGCACCACGCGGTTGCGGTGGGCGTAGTTGACGATGTCGGCCAGCCGGCCGATCAAGTCGAGTTGGGTTTCCAGCGACAGGTTCTTGTGGTCGGCCAGCCAAAGATCAAGCGGCACATCACCTTTGGGCTGAGGAAATACCAGCCCGATACCCAGTTCGGGCTCGTTGACCAGGTCTTCGGGAACCTGCAGCCCGTCGTAACGCAGCCGGGACAGCAGATGGAACTCGTGGGTGACGGCCTGCTTGCGGGCGTGACTGTCGGCCTTGGTGGCGCCCTCACCGATGGTGTAGAAGCGGATGCGGGCATGCCGTTCGGTGTCGACATGGTGAAAGGCCGGCCAGTCCTGCCAACCCTCGCCGTCGGCGAGTGGCTGCTCATCGATGATCCACGACCCGATCTCGCGCTGGCGCCGCGGCGCCAGGCCGATCGCCTTCATCAGGCCATGGATGATCAAGCTGTTCTTCTCGCTGACCGGCTCGTGTCGGGCCGGTGCCAGCAGGCGTTCGGATATCCCGGGCAAACCAGTCTTGTGGCTGCGCCCGTCCAGGCCGTACAGGTTGATCTTCGAGCTTTCCGGCAGCTCACACTTGAATTCCGGATGGTGCAGGAACACCAATTCCTGCACGTACGGGATGATGCCCGGGTCGTAGCCGGCCTTCTGCCGGAGCGTGTCCTTGAGCAGCGACGCGAAGTACTGGGCCTTGCGACGGGTCAGCAGCAGCGGCGAGTCCTCAGCCCGGTGCCCGTCGCGCATCCAGACGTGGTCGTTGCCCCGCAGGGTGCCCGCGTAATGCTTGAGCTCGATCAAATACAGCGTGTCACGGGCGAGCACGAGCAGGTCGACCTCATGCCAGCGGCCGCGGTTGTCGCGGAACTCGAAGTTGGCCCAGGCGCGAAACGGCGGAGCGTCGGGGAGAATCCGCTTGATGGCGTCAAGCCCCTGCTGCTCGTGGGCGAATTGCGACTCGGCGATCTGGACCCAACGGCCGTCCTTCACCGGTTGGGCACCTCCTCGTCGCTTTGCGCCTGTTTGCTCTGGGAAGTATCCGCTACGACACCGACAATTTTGGGCAATTGACAGTCGCCTGTTGCGGAGTCGGGTCTCCTAGTGAGCCGCGGCGTCCCAGCTGCGGCCGTAGCCCACGCTGACCTCCAGCGGCACGTCCAGCGGGTAGGCGTTGCACATCTCGTCCTTGACCAGCTTTTCGAGGGCGTCCCGCTCCCCCGGCGCGATCTCGAACAACAGCTCGTCGTGCACCTGCAGGAGCATCCGCGACTTCAGCCCGGCGTCCTTGAGCGCCTTGTCGACGTTGATCATCGCGACCTTGATGATGTCGGCGGCGCTGCCCTGGATCGGCGCGTTGAGCGCGGCACGTTCGGCGGCCTCGCGGACCTGCCGGTTGCTGCTGTCGAGCTCGGGCAGATAGCGGCGTCGGCCCAGCACCGTCGAGGTGTAGCCGTCCTTGCGAGCCTGGTCGACGACCTCGTGTAGGTAGTCGCGCACCCCGCCGAACCTCGCGAAGTACTGCTCCATCTGCACTTTGGCCTCTTCGGTGGAGATCTTCAGCTGCGCCGCCAGCCCGTACGCACTCAACCCGTAGGCCAGGCCGTACGACATCGCCTTGACGCGGCGCCGCAGTTCGGGGGTGACCTCGTCGATCGGCACGGAAAACGCCCGGGACGCGACGAACGAGTGCAGGTCCTCGCCGGTGCGAAACGCCTCGATCAGGCCCTCGTCCTTGGACAGATGGGCCATGATCCGCATTTCGATCTGGCTGTAGTCGGCCGTCATCAGCTCGTCGTATCCGGCGCCGACGACGAACGCGTCGCGGATCCGGCGGCCGGCCTCGGTGCGGATCGGGATGTTCTGCAGATTCGGTTCGGTGGAGGAAAGCCTGCCGGTCGCGGCGATCGTCTGGTTGAAGGTGGTGTGGATCCGGCCGTCGGAGGCCACCGAGTTGAGCAGCCCGTCGACGGTGACCTTGAGCCGGGTGGCGTCGCGGTGCGCCAGCAGATGCTGCAGGAACGGATGGCCGGTCTTGTCGAACAGCGACTGCAGCGCGTCCGCGTCGGTGGTGTAGCCGGTCTTGGTGCGCTTGGTCTTGGGCATCTCCAGCTCGTCGAACAGCACCACCTGCAGCTGTTTGGGCGAGCCGAGGTTGATCTGCTTGCCGATCACCGCATACGCCGCCTCGGCCGCGTCGCGGATCTGGTCGGCGAATTCGCTCTGCAGCTCGGACAGCATGTTGAGGTCGACGGCGATGCCGGCGGTCTCCATGTCGGCCAGCACGCGCTGCACCGGTAGTTCCATCCGTCCCAGCAGCGACGACGAGTCGATGCGCGCCAGCTCCTCGTCGAGCGCGTCGGCGAGATCCAGCACCGCACACGCCCGCAGGATCAAGGTCTGGACCGCCTGCTCGTCGGTGCCGTCGGTGTCGTCGAGCAACGAAAGCTGTTGCTGCTCAGGGTTTTCCGCACGCAGTTCACGCCGCAGGTAGCGAAGTGACAGGTCGTCGAGGGAGAAGCTGCGCTGCCCGGGGCGCACCAGGTAGGCGGCCAGCGCGGTGTCGGAGGTGACACCGTTGAGCGTCCAGCCGCGGCCGGCCAGGTCGTGCATCGCCAGTTTGGCTTCATGCAGCGCCTTGGGCGGGCCCGGATCGGCGAGCCACGACGCCAGCGCCGCCTCGTCTTCGGGGTCCAGGGTGGCGGTGTCGATGTAGCGGCCGTCGCCGTCGGCCGACACGATGGCCAGCGCAGTGGCGTCGCTGTCGAACGCGCGGTGGCTGCCGACGACGGCCAGCCCGAACCGGCGCCCGTCGCTGTGCTCGGCCAACCACGCGGCGAGCTCCCCGCGCTCCAGCGCGCGGCCCCGGACGTCGAAACCCAGCTCGACCTCGGGTTCGACGGCGCTGAGAGTCTCGAACAGCCGGTCGCGGAGCACCCGGAACTCGAGGTCATCGAACAGCCGGTGGATCTGGTCGCGGTCCCACGGCTGCATCCGCAGCGTGTCGGGGGTCTGCGCCAGTGGCACGTCCTTGACCAGGTCGGTGAGCTCGCGGTTGAGCACCACGTGGGAAAGGTTGGCGCGCAACGCGTCACCGACCTTGCCCTTCACCGTGTCGACGTTGTCGACGAGCGCCTGTAGCGAGCCGTATTCGGCAATCCATTTGGTGGCGGTCTTCTCCCCTACGCCTGGGATGCCCGGCAGGTTGTCGCTCGGGTCGCCGCGCAGCGCCGCGAAGTCGGGGTACTGCTGCGGTGTCAGCCCGTATTTCTCGACGACGGCTTCGGGCGTGAACCGGGTGAGCTCGCTGACGCCCTTGCGGGGGTAGAGCACCGTGACGTCGTCGCTGACGAGCTGCAGCGCGTCGCGGTCACCGGTGACGACCAGCACCCGGTAGCCCTGCTCCTCGGCCTGGGTGGCCAGCGTGGCGATGATGTCGTCGGCCTCATAGCCCGGCTCCGCCAGCACGGTGATGCCGAGCGCGGCGAGCACCTCTTTGGTGATGTCGATCTGGCCGCGGAATTCGTCGGGCGTACTGGACCGGCCGGCCTTGTACTCCGGGAACTTGTCGACGCGGAAGGTCTGCCGCGAGACGTCGAACGCGGCCGCGATGTGGGTGGGCTGCTCATCGCGCAGCAGGTTGATCAGCATCGCGGTGAACCCGTAGACCGCGTTGGTGGTGAGCCCGCCCTGGGTCTTGAAGTTCTCGGCGGGCAGCGCGTAGAACGCCCGGTACGCCAGCGAATTGCCGTCCAGCAGCATCAATGTCGGCTTCTGGTCCGTTGTCGCGGGCGCCGTCTTCTTGTCGGTCGCGGTGCTGGCTGGGCTCACGGCCCTACTCTATGCACCCGCGGTGACAACAGGGCAGGACACCGGGCGGGCTTGACAGGTGTTGTCCGGAAACTGGAACACGTTTCAGTTTCGTGCGCCGAGTCGGTACGCTGACCGCGTGTCAGGAGCATCCACTCAACCCGCGATCGACGGCTGGTTCGCCACCGACGGATCGGGCGCGCCGTATCTCATCGGCAGCAAATGCCATCAGTGCGGCACCTATGTGTTTCCGCCGCGGGCCAACAACTGTCCCAATCCGGCGTGTGACGGCGACGAGCTGGCCCAGGTGCCGCTGTCGCGACGCGGCACGCTGTGGAGCTACACCGAAAACCGGTATCCCCCGCCGGCACCCTATCCGGCGCCAGATCCCTTCGAGCCGTTCGCGATTGCCGCGGTGCAGCTCGCCGACGAGGGCCTGATCGTGTTGGGCAAGGTCGTCGAGGGCACGCTCGCCGCCGACCTGAAGGTCGGGATGGAGATGGAACTGACCACCATGCCGCTCTACGTCGACGAGAACGGCGTCGAGCGCGTCGTGCACGCCTGGAGGATCGCATCATGAGCCCGGAACCGCTCTACATCCTCGGCGCCGGCATGCATCCGTGGGGCAAATGGGGCCGCGACTTCACCGAGTACGGCGTGGTCGCCGCCCGGGCGGCACTGGCCGAGGCCGGGCTGGACTGGCGTCAGATCCAGTTCGTCGCCGGCGCAGACACCATCCGCAACGGCTATCCGGGTTTCATCGCGGGGTCGACGTTCGCCCAGAAGCTGGGCTGGAACGGTGTGCCGGTGTCCTCGTCGTATGCCGCGTGTGCCAGCGGGTCGCAGGCGCTGCAGAGCGCTCGCGCGCAGATCCTGGCCGGGTTCTGCGATGTCGCGCTGGTCGTCGGTGCGGACACGACGCCGAAGGGTGCGTTCGCCCCGGTCGGTGGCGAGCGCCGCAACGACCCGGACTGGCAGCGCTTTCACCTGATCGGTGCGATGAACCCGGTGTACTTCGCGCTGCTGGCCCGCCGCCGGATGGATCTCTACGGGGCCACCGTCGAAGACTTCGCCCAGGTGAAGGTGAAGAACTCCCGCCACGGCCTGCAGAACCCGAATGCCCGCTACCGCAAGGAGGCGTCGGTCGAGGACGTGCTGGCCAGCCCGGTGGTCGCCGACCCGTTGCGGCAGCTCGACATCTGCGCGACGTCCGACGGCGCGGCTGCGCTGATCGTGGCGAGCAAGTCGTTCGCCGAAAAGCATCTGGGGTCGCTGGAGGGTGTGCCGTCTGTCCGGGCCATCAGCACCGTCACGCCGCGGTACCCGCAGCATCTGCCCGAATTGCCGGACATCGCAACGGATTCCACCGCCGTGGTGCCCGCGCCGGAACGGGTGTTCAAGGACCAGATCCTCGACGCCGCCTACGCCGAGGCGGGCATCGGGCCCGAGGATGTCAGCCTCGCCGAGGTGTATGACCTGTCCACGGCGCTGGAGCTGGACTGGTACGAGCATCTAGGTCTGTGCGCCAAGGGTGAGGCCGAGCAGTTGCTGCGGAGCGGCGCGACGACCATCGGCGGCAAGGTCCCGGTGAACCCGTCCGGCGGCCTGGCGTGTTTTGGCGAAGCCATTCCCGCACAGGCGATTGCGCAGGTCTGCGAGCTGACGTGGCAGCTGCGTGGCCAGGCGACCGGTCGTCAGGTCGAGGGCGCGAAGGTGGGCATCACCGCCAACCAAGGCCTGTTCGGTCACGGCTCGTCGGTGATCGTCGCGCGCTAGGCGACCCCTCCCACCGAAACTGAACTTATGTGCGAAATTCTTGTGAAAACTCGTACACAAGCTCAGTTTCGACATGCGCGCTGGCGGAGTTTCGACGCCCGCGATCTGGCGCGCCGCGAAAGCGAATGCTGCTCGTTCTTCGCGTTCGCTTTCGAACCTGAGGGCAAGGGTGTGGTGCTGCGGATCAGCGTTACGCCCGAATATGTCGAGGTCCTCGACGCCCTTGAGCGACGCGTGAAAATCACTTAGGCGACGCCGAGGTAGGCCGCCCGAATGCTGTCGTCGGCCAGCAACTCTCGGGCGTTGCCGGTACGGGTGATTTCGCCCGTCTCCAGAATGTAGGCACGGTCGGAGCGCGTCAGCGCCTGCTGGGCATTCTGCTCGACCAGCAGCACCGTGGTGCCCTGCGCGTTGATGTCGGCGATGATCCGAAATATCTGCGAAATCACCATGGGCGCCAGGCCCATCGACGGCTCGTCGAGCAGCAGCACCTTCGGTCGCGCCATCAGAGCCCGGCCAATCGCCAGCATCTGCTGCTCGCCGCCGGACAAGGTACCGCCGACCTGGCTTCGTCGTTCGGCCAGCCGCGGGAAGGTCTCCAGCACCCAGTCCAACCGTTCCTTGTGTTCGGCCTTCGACGCGAACTTTCGCCCGTAGCAGCCCATTTCGAGGTTCTCGACCACGGTCATGCCCGGGAACACCCCGCGACCCTCGGGCGCTTGGATGAGGCCCTCCACCACCCGGCGGTGTGCCTTGACCTTCGTGATGTCGCGGCCTTCGAACCACACCGAGCCCGACGTCAGTGGCCGCAATCCCGAAATCGCCCGCATCATCGTGGTTTTCCCGGCTCCGTTGGAGCCCAGCAGCGTCACGAGCTCGCCTTCGTGCACCTTCAGCGAGACGCCGTGCAGCGCGCGAATGCGCCCGTAATGCACCACCACGTCGCGCGCCTCGAGCAACACCGGGCGGGGGTCGAGATCAGGAGAGTTCGTCATCGGGCACCCCCAGGTAAGCGGCGATGACCTTCGGGTCTTCGCGAATCTCGGACGGCAGTCCGTCGGCGATCTTGCGGCCGAACTCCAGCACCACGATGCGGTCGGTCACGCCCATCACCAGCCGCATGTCGTGTTCGATGAGCAGCACGGTGTAACCGTCGTCGCGGATCTTGCGAATCAGTTCGATCAGCGAGGCCTTCTCCGCGGGGTTGAAGCCGGCCGCCGGCTCGTCGAGGCACAACAGTTTCGGTTCGGTCGCGAGCGCCCGCGCGATCTCCAGCCGGCGTTGGTCACCGTAGGGCAGGTTCTTGGCCTTCTCCTCGCCGCGGTGGGCGATGCCGACGAAATGCAGGAGCGCCGCGGCCCGTTCGATTGCCGTCTGCTCCTCCCGGCGATGGCGCGGCGTGCGCACCAACGCCCCCGGTACCGACGTGAAGTGCCGCGCATCGGTGCCGACCATGACGTTCTCCAGCGCGGTCATCTCGCCCCACAGCCGGATGTTCTGGAACGTGCGGGCGATGCCACGGCGGGTGATCTGGTGGCGTTTGATCCGGCCGAGCGGGGCGCCGTCGAAGATGACCGAGCCGGACGTGGGCCGGTACACCCCGGTGATCGCGTTGAAGCAGGTGGTCTTGCCGGCGCCGTTTGGCCCGATCATGCCGAGGATCTCGCCGCGGCGAATGTTGAACGTCACCGAATCGAGTGCGACCAGACCGCCGAACTGGACAGTCAAATCCTTTGTCTCTAAGAGGGTTTCGCCCTCGGCGGCATGGATGTCGCGATGGACGCCGGCCAGTTCCTCGATGCTCATGTCTCGACCCCCGCGCGATCCGGCCCGATCCGCAACAGCTCCCTCGCACGCTTGCCGTAGGCCAGCAGCTGCTGGCGGGCAGGGAATATCCCTTCGGGCCGGAAGATCATCATCACCACCAGCGCCAAGCCGAAGAACAGGTACTTCAGATCGCCCAGGTTGATGCCGAGGAAATGCACCCCGAGGAAGCGGTTCGGCAGGTACACGATGATGAACGCGCCGAATATCACGCCGAGTTTGTTCCCCTGCCCACCAAGCACGACTGCACACAGGAACAGCATCGAGTTGATGATGTTGAAGGTGGGCGGTGCCACGAACTGCACCTGTCCCGCGTACAGCGCACCCGACAATCCACCGATGGCCGCGCCGATCACGAACGCCCACAGCTTGAACCGGAAGGTGTTGACGCCCATCACTTCTGCGGCATCTTCATCTTCCCGGATCGCCACCCAGGCTCGGCCGACCCGACTGCGTTCGAGATTGCCCACCAGCAGCAGGATGCCGACCATCAAGATGATGCCCAGCCAGAACCACCAGGTGCCGTAGTTCGCGTCGCCTGTGGTGTTTCCGCTGGAGAAGACACCGTCGGGCAGCCGCTCGCTCTCCCCCACCCGCGGGTACGCCACGCCGGGAAGTCCGCGCGGGCCGTTGGTGACGTCGGACAGGTTGTCGGCCAGCAGCCGGATGATTTCACCGAACCCGAGCGTCACGATCGCCAGGTAGTCGCCCCGCAACCGCAACGTCGGGGTGCCCAGAATCAGGCCGGCCAGCGCGGTGAATGCCATCGCCAGCGGCACACAGGACAGCCAGGCCCAATCCTCGCTGAAGAATCCGGAGGTGCCGACTTTGTTCCACGGGCTACTCGGGCTCGTCAGCAGTGCGACGGTGTACGCGCCGACGGCGTAGAACCCCACGTAACCAAGGTCGAGCAGGCCAGCTTGGCCGACCACGACGTTGAGCCCAATCGCGATGATGGCGACCATCGCGAACTGCGCCATGGTGCCGCCGAAGCTGATGCCCGGTGTGTTCAACAGTGGCGGCGGGAACAGCGGCAGCAGGGCGAGCAAGCCGAAGCCCAGGACACCGAAGCCCCACTTCTGGACCCTCGACAGCCTCGCCCACCACTGCCGCAGCGCGTCGCCGGGTGCCATCAGCCGATCGCTCAGGCTCATGCGCGATCCGCCTCCGGCTTCTCGCTGGCTGCTCATACTCGTGCCTTCCCGAGGCTCTCCCCGAGTATCCCGGTGGGACGGAACAACAGCACCAGCACCAGCAGGACGAATGCCACCACGTCTCGCCACTGCGTGCCGAACACCGCCTGCCCGTAGTTCTCCATGATGCCCAGCAGCAGGCCGCCGAGCAGGGCCCCGCGCAGGTTGCCGATGCCGCCAAGCACCGCCGCGGAGAACGCCTTGATGCCCAACAGGAATCCGCCGGAGTAGATGATGCCCTGCGGCACTTTGAGCGTGTAGAGCAACGCCGCGGCGCCGGCCAGCAGGCCGCCGAGCAGGAATGTCAGCATGATGATGCGCTCGCGGGAGACGCCCATGAGCGTTGCGGTGTTCGGATCCTGGGCGACGGCGCGGATGCCGCGACCGAATTTCGTCCGGTTGATCGCGAGATCGGTCAGCGCCGCAAAGACCAACGCGGCGGCGATGATGACCAGGGTGATGTTGGAGACGGTGGCCCCGAAGATCGTGAACTGAGTTTTGGGCTGCACCAGGATGATCGGTTGCTGGGCGTTGCTGCCGCCGTAGCCCTCGAGCAGTTTGGGCAGCACGAAGTGGACGAATTCCTGTAGCACGAACGACATCCCGATCGCAGTGATCAGGAAGGTCAGCGAGCGGGCATGGCGTCTGCGCAGCGGTCTGTACGCCACCGCCTCAAGGCCGATCGCCGCCGTTCCGGAGACAAGCATCGCGAAAAGCATCGCTATGCCCAGGTATAAGACGGTCAGCGGGATGCCCAAGTTGTACGCGTTGCCGCTTGGGGTGAAGCCGAGGATGAAGTCGAGACAAAATAGCGCGCCGAACATCCCGAGCATGAAGATCTCCGAATGGGCGAAGTTGATCAGCCTCAGCACGCCGAACACGAGGGTGTATCCGACGGCAACGAGCGCGTAAATCGACCCCCACGAGAGACCGTCGATGGTCAACTGCCAGAAGCCTTCTCGCAGGCCTTCCAGGTTGAAGCTGATGTTGGCAGCCAAGCAGGCGTACCCCTCGACGCACTCGTGAATCATCCGGAAGCGGCTCCTCGCAATGGATCTCTAACGAAACGCGTCCGAGCCATTCGGTCTCGGACGCGTTTCGTCGTTCGGCTACTGAACTTTGTAGATCCAGATCAGCGAAGTGGTCAGCTCACCGGTAGGGGTCCACTGGTACTGACGCGCCACACCCTGACCGTTGTAGTTCCGCACAAACTCCAGCAGTGCCGGACGCGTGATGGCGCCGGAGCCGATGCCCTTCAGCATGATGGTGGCCAGGTCGTAGCCCTCCGCGCTGTACGTACTCGGCTCGCCGAACTTCTGGGTGTACTCCTCGGCGAATGTTCCGGTGGCGGGTCCGCACGGGCAGGACAGCAGGGCGTCCTTTGCCGCCGCGCCGGCCTGCTTGACGAACGCCGGGTCTTTGGTGCCGTCGCCGCTGACGAACGTGCCTTCGAAACCGCCGTCCCTGAGTTGCTGCACGAGCGGTGCCGCCTCGGCGTAATAGCCGCTGAAGAACACCGCCTTCGGATTGACGCCCTTGATTTGGGTCACCGCGGCGGAGAAGTCCTTGTCGCCCTTCTTCACCGAGATGTTGCACCCCGAGTCTGCAACGGGGCCGAGCGTCTCGCGGATCGCCTGGGCCAGGCCGAGGCCGTAGTCGGTGCTGTCGTCCACGACGCAGACCTTGTCGTAGCCGAGGGTGTTCTTCATGTAGTTGGCGACCGACGGCCCTTGCACCCCGTCGTTACCGAGACCGCGGAAGAACGTCCGCCATCCCTTCTGCGACAACGTCACGTTGGTGGCCGACGCCGTCACGGCCACCAACCCGGCCTGGTTGAAAATGTCGCCGGTCGCGTTTGTCTCGCCGGAGAACGCTGGTCCGATCAAGCCGATGGTGAACGCATCGTTGATGATCTGTGGGGCGATCTGGGTGGCCTTCTGCGGGTCGCCCTCGGTGTCGAACGCCTTCAGCTGCACCTGGCAGCCCGGATTGGCGGCGTTGTGCTTGTCCACGGCCAGCTGCGCGCCGTTCTTGATGTTGATGCCCAGCTGGGCGTCGGGCCCGGTGAGCGCACCGGCCATCGCGATCGACACCGGCGGGCATTGCGCCTGCCCGTTCCCCGCTGGATCCGCCGCTGCCGCCGCTTCGGGAGGCTTGACTTCCGCGCCGTTCTCGTCGATTTGCACCTGCTCGACGATTTTCAGGTCGGCCTGCGCCGCTTCCCCTTCAGTCGGCTGGGATTGTTGGCAGCCGGCAATGCCGAGCACCACCAAACCTGCACTCCCTAGAGCAAATGCACTCCGTGCCACGAGACCGCGCACGTTCCACCTCCGTGTCGATGTTTCATCGACATCGACGGACCAGGATTGCTGCGCCCGGGCGCCGATGCTTCGGGTAGAACATAGATCACGCATGGCCGTGGTGCGTGATGTTGGAAAATGCACGGCGGGTCTCGGCCCGATCCACCGCCTCATACAGCGGGGTCGGAAACGCAGTGTTTACGCGTCTTTGGGCTCTTCGAGGGTCTCCAACACGACTTCGGCGACGCGTCTCATCGTGGTGCGGCGGTCCATCGCGGCGCGCTGGATCCATTTGAAGGCCTCGGGTTCGGTCATCTGATGCTTGGTCTGCAGCAAACCCTTCGCCCGTTCCACCAACTTGCGGGTCTCCAGCCGGTCCGACAGCGTGGCGACTTCCTGCTCCAGCGCGGTCAGCTCGGAGAACCGGCTGACCGCCAGCTCGATCGCCGGGATCAGATCGGTGATGTTGAACGGCTTGACCAGGTACGCCATCGCCCCGGCGTCGCGAGCCCGCTCCACCAGTTCACGTTGCGAGAAGGCGGTCAGCACCACGATCGGCGCGATGCGCTTGCTGGCGATCTCGGAGGCCGCGTCGATGCCGTCGCGGCGGGGCATCTTGACGTCCATGATCACCAGGTCGGGCTTCAGGCTTTCGGCCAGCTCGACGGCCTCCTGCCCGTCGCCGGCCTCGCCGACCACCTCGTAGCCCTCTTCGCGCAGCATCTCAGCCAGATCCAGCCGGATGAGCGCCTCATCCTCGGCGATGAGGACACGGCGTGGCTTATCGGCGTCGGTCGGTGACCCGGTCATGGGTGACATTGTGGCGTGGGGTCGCTGGATCAGCGACCTCGGGGGCTGTGACGTCGGGCCGATCCTTGGCATCCTTTATGGTGGGAGACCGCACCACACGAAGCCCTCGTATCCCAACTGGCAGAGGAAACGGATTCAAAACCCGTACAGTGTGAGTTCGAATCTCACCGAGGGCACAAACTCACAACTCCCCGACTCACTCGAGGAATCGAGCGATTCCGGCCGGCGGCAACACCGTGGCTGCGCGTGCCTGGCGGTACCCCACCACTCCACCGGCGGCGGTGATCGCCATGATGCCGACGGTGCCCGGCAGGGCCGCCCACATCAGGTCGGTGACGTCGGCCATTCTCAAGTAGTCGGCATAGCCGGCGCGGAACGACTCCGGAAGTGTGTGCGGGCCGGCCGATTCGGGCGGCGCCGGTTGACGATTGGTGCCCGGCTCCTGGATCGTCGGCGCGGCGGGTGCCGCTGGCGCCTGCGGCGCGGCCGGCCCGGGCGCTCCTGGCGGAGCAGGCGCCAGGGGGACGACGACCGGCACCGGCGGCAGCACGACCGGCGGCACCACAGGAAGGGGAGCGACGGGCGCCACAGGAACGGGCGCGGCGGGCGCCTCCGGAGCACGGATGACGATGCTGCGCGTGCTCGGCGCCGTCGGCACGGGCGGCAGTTTCGGTGACCTGCCGACATTGCCGCTGCTCGGCGCGGCTCCGCCCCCGCCACCGCCGCCGGCGGCACCCACGCCACCGAGCTCGGCGCCGATACCGCCACCGAACGTCGACGACTGGTCGCCGCGGGACTTCTTCACGTCGCCGGAGACACTGACCTTGGGGGGACCCTTGTGCGAGCGCTTGCGGCGGTCGTCGTCATCGAAGATGTCGAGGATGTCGACGTCGATGCCGAACAGATCGGCCGACGCCACCGCGGCGCCGACAACGCCCGGACCGGCAATCATCGCGCCGCACGCGATCGCACAGCTGATCGTCGCTGTCCGCATCCACGACCGGTCCACGCTTGCTCCCCCAGGGTTTGCCGCACACGCCGCAGTTATGCCTCACGTCATTGTTACATCAGCGGTTGGCGCGGTCACGCCGTGGTGGGTTTGCTGACGAGTAGGCTCAGGCCATGTCGCTCACGGAGCGATCGAGCTGCATACCTGCACAGGTACTGCAGAACAGCGTCCCGGCCCGCACGCAGCACTACGCTGAAAGCGTCGCGAGCCGCTTCCGGGTACTCAAGATCGCGACCTGGATCGCTGCCGTGGTGTCCGCGGCGTTCGGCATATTCCAACTCGTTCTCGGCGGTCCGATCTGGGCGCTCGGCGTCCTCAATCTGGTCTCTTCGGCGATCTTCTTGGTGATCCCGCTGCTCTACCGGTTCGGGGAGTTGGTCGCGCCGTTGACGTTCTTCGTCTTCGCGTACCTGTCGGTGTCCTTCGTCTGCTTCTCCATCGGGACGGGATCCGGACTGCAGCTCTACCTTCTGGTGGCGGCCTCACTGGCCGTGCTGGTGCTGGGCATTGAGCGACTCGTCCTGGCATCGTTCCTCGTCGCGTTGGCCGTCGCCGGAATGATCGCACTCGAAATCGCGGTGCCACACGACCGCGGCCTCGGACCCGCCTGGACCCTCACCGTCGGCTACGTCAGCTCGGCGATCGCCGCATCGGTGATGATCTTCGCGACTCTCTGGTACGCGCTGCGCGAGATCGCCAGCGCCGAAAGTGCAATGGAAGCCGAATACCGACGGTCCGAATCGCTATTGACGAACATCCTGCCCGCGAGCATCGCTCAGCGGTTGAAGGACCCGGCGCGCAACATTATCGCCGACAAATACGACGATGCCTCAATACTTTTCGCCGATATCGCCGGATACACCAAGCGCGCCAGCGATACCGCGCCCACCGATCTGGTCCGGTTCCTGGACCGCCTCTACACCGATCTCGACGCGCTGGTCGACCGGCACGGGCTGGAGAAGGTCAAGACCAGCGGCGACTCCTACATGGTGGTCAGCGGTGTGCCCGAACCCCGGCCCGATCACCTCGAGGCGCTGGCCTGTCTGGCGCTGGACATGGCTGATGCCGTCGCGGATCTCAAGGATCCGCGCGGACGGGCGGTGCCGCTGCGGATCGGGATGGCGACGGGTCCGGTGGTGGCCGGCGTGGTCGGCGCACGAAAGTTCTTCTACGACGTGTGGGGCGACGCGGTCAACGTCGCATCCCGGATGGAGTCCACCGACGTCGAGGGCCGGATCCAGGTACCCCACAACGTCTATGAGCGTCTCAACCACGCGTTCCTCCTCGAGGAGCGCGGCGACGTCGATGTCAAGGGCAAGGGCCGCATGCACACCTGGTACCTCGTCGGACGACGCGACGACGACGCCGTCCGCGAAGCCCTCGAACAGGGTGCGGCCGCCGGCTCCTAGTCCAGCTCAGCGGGTTTGAGGCCTTCGGCCAATGCACCGAGGCGCCACAACGCTTCGCGGTTGCGCGGCCACAAACCGAGCTGTTGGACCACATTGGGCACCAGACTCATCAGAGGGCGCACCGCGACCTCATCCATCTGGACACCGCAGCCGTCGGGAATATCGTTGAGCCGCAATGTCACTCGTGCGGCGCCCAGCGGTCCCATCTTGGCCAACAGCACCAGCTTCTCAAGCGGCACACACTCTTGCACGACTGTCTCGTCGTTGATCACCACCGGCCAGACGCCGATGGAATGGCGGATCGTGGAGCCCGGAGCGGGCCAGTCAGGGTCGACGGCCCGCATCCGGGTGTTGCCGACCACCCATTGGGAGTAGGTCCATCCGTCGGACAGCACATCCCACACCTGCCGGCGGGATGCGCGCACGTTTCGTGTCACGGTCACGCCGGGTGGTTACCCGGCGGACGTGGTTTTTGAACGCTAGACCTTCTTGTTCTCCGACTTCACCAGCCACGCCAGCTTCTCCAGGCCGTCGATCAGCTGATGAAGAATGTCCGCGGTGCTGGGATCCTCCGCGTCCACCGCATCGTGCACGGTGCGCAGCGTGTCGACGGTGCCGTAGATGCGCGCGGTGATCAGGTCCACGACCTCGGACGTGCTGTGCTCGTAGGCCGGGAATTGCGGCAGCGTGGTGCTTGCGGCAACGGTGTCCGACCGTCCGTCGGGCACTGCATCGAGTGCCCGCATCCGCTCGGCAATGGTGTCGCTGGCTTCGCGGGCGAAGTCGACAACCTCATCGAGCTGCAGGTGTAGGTCACGGAAGTTGGTCCCGACGACGTTCCAGTGGGCCTGCTTGCCCTGCAGGTGCAGCTCGATCAGGTCAACCAGCACTCGCTGCAGGTTGGCGCTGAGTTCCGGCGAGGCTGAGAAGCCTTGGAGTTCTGCTTCGGTTCGACGTATTCCGGTAGTCATGTCTGGTACAACCCCGATCAAACTGGAATCAATCCAGATTATCTCGTGAGAGACGTCACATCGGGTTGCTGATTCTGCTGGTCCTGCTGGGCGAGCAGTCGGGCGTAACCGGCGCCCATGCCCAGCAGGACCAGACCCACCACGATGAACACCACCACACGGAAGATGCCGTCGAGGGTGCCGAGGTCGAACAAGAACAGCTTGGCCATCGCCGCTGCCACCAGCGCCAGACCGCCACCGATGGGCAGGGACCGTTCGGTCTTGGGCCGGCGCGCAGCGTAGAGGAACAGGCCCGCGGCCATCGCAATCCAGCTGATCGTCGCCGCCATGTGGCCGGCGAAGAAGCCCCCTGCTCTTCCACCGACGAGCACACCCGCTGTCACGGTGAACGTGGTGATGGCGTAGATGACCACCACCGCCGACGCGGACCACAGCACCCGCGTTGCGTCGGCGTCGAATCCACGCCGACCGACCCATGACCACACGATCAGCACCGCGCAGGCCATCAACAGCACACTGGACACCAGCACCGACACCGCCTCCCGCGCGCTCAGTTCGGTCACGGTGACCAGCGAGCTGGGTGGCACGTAACCAAGGTAGAAAACACCACCGATCGCGGCGAAACCGACTGCGGCCCAGCGGGCGACATCATCGCGACGGCCGGCCACGGCAACCACGACCGCCATCGCCAGCAGCACGGGGCCTGCGATTTCGCCGTCGAACGCGACGGTCACTGAGATCACCGCGGAGATCGCCGCCAGCGCCGACCAGATCTGCGCGACGATTCCCGACACGCCGGGCAGCCTGTCGGCAATCAGCACGATTGCCAGCAAGGCCGCGGCCAATGCGGCTGCCATCAATGCGGCCACCACCCGGTCGACGGCCATCGACGTACACCACACCGGCAGCACGCCGGCGGCGGTCAGCAACGCCATCGCGGCCCGATTACCGGTGCGGGGCAACAGGATCAACGCGCCGACGATGGCCAGCAGCGCCGCGATCCCACAGGCTCCGACCAGCCACCCGTCGCCGCGCGAGCCGATGGCCGTCGCCGCCAACGCCACCAGCAGCGGCAGCGTGACGGCGGCAGTGCGCGCGGCGTGCATCCAGATCCAGTCCCTGCCCAGTTGCACCGGCAGCGCGGCTGCGGACAGCGCCAGCATGAACCCGATCAGCAACAGCGTGATGCCGTCGGTGATCACCGGCGCCAAGCCGATCAGGGGCACCAGCACCAGCAGACCGAGATGTTCGGAACCCCACCGCCGCGCCAGGGTCAACCCGCCGCCGCCGATGGCCGCGGCCAGTGCGAGGCCGATGGGCGCGGGCGCCCAGCGATAGATGGTGGTGACGGCGATGATGTCCATGTACGCCGCCGCAATACCGGTGGCCGCCAACGCAATTGCACCAACGCGTCCACCTGGCCGGCCGTATAACCAACGGCCGCCGACCACCAGCCCGACCGCCAACAACGCGCCGGCGCCGACACGGATTTCAGGTCGCAGGATGCCGGCTTGTGCGGCCAGCACCAGAAGGAGCACGACGCCGATCAGGGTGACCGCGACCCCGGCGACGGCCAGCGCCTTACCGATCCAGCCTTCGGAGCGCTGCGACTTCGGCTTGGGTGCCGGGGCAGGTGGCGGGGTATACCTCGGTGGCGCGGGCGGGTATTGCGGCCAGAAGGGCGGCGCCTGGTGCACCGGCGGCGGAGTCGGTTGCGCCGGTCGGTCGCTGAGCAGGCGATCGAGCTCCACCAGGTCGGTGGAGACGCGCGCCAGTTGCGCCGAAATCGCGGCGAAATCCGAGGACAGCCTTGCGATGACGGCCCGGTGCGGTTCGGTCATGTGGCCATGGTCGCAACGGCGCGGCCCGGTTCACATGAGTAGGACTACTCGACTACTCCTTGTCCAGCCCATGCTCGATTGCGTAGCGCGCCAACTCGACCCGGTTGGCGACCTGCAGCTTGCGGAAGGTGGCCTGAACGTGGTTCTCGACCGTGCGGTGGCTCAACGACAACCGGCTGGCGATCTGCTTGGCCGTCATGCCCTTGGCGACGTAGCGCAGTATCTCGGTCTCCCGCTCGGTGAGGCTGGGCGTGGCCGGTCCCGCGGCGGGCTGCTGCGCAATGCGCCGGTACTCGCCAAGTACCAGTCCGGCCAGCCCGGGCGTGAACACCGCACGGCCCTCCGCGGTGGCGCGCACGGCGGCGCCGAGTTCGTCCTTCGACGCGCTCTTGACCAGATAGCCGGTGGCGCCGGCCTTCACGGCCTCGAGCACGTCGTCGCGTTCGTCGGACGCCGAGAGGACCAGAATCCGCGACGACGGCGACACCGCAAGGACTTCGGCGGTTGCCTGCGCGCCGTTGCCGTCGGGCAGGCGCATGTCCATCACCACCACCTGGGGCTGCACGACGGCGGCGCGGCGGCGGGCCGATGCCACGCCGTCGGCCGTTGCGACCACGGCGAAGCCGTCCTCGGCCAGATCTCGCGCCACCGCGTCGCGCCAGATCGGATGGTCGTCGACCACCATCACCGTCGGCTCAGCCATCTTTGTTCGCCTTTCGCGGCACGGTGAGCTCCCATTCCGTCCCGCAGCCGGGGGCGGTCGTCAGCTTCGCGCTACCACCCAACCAATTCATCCTTCCGACAATAGATTTCGCCACACCGACCCGGCCCTCGCCTGCGGCCTCGTTCAGCCGCCCCTCGGCGATGCCGACACCATCGTCGCGGATGCTGACCGTCACCGCGTCGCCGAGATCCTCCACCAGCACGAAGGCGTGCGCGTCAGGCCCCGCGTGAGAGGCGACATTGTCGAGGGCATTGTTGGCGGCGGCACAGAGCTCCGAGGCCACGTCGGCGTCCAAGAGCACCGGGGATGCGGGCAGGCTCACCGACACTCGGTCGGATTCGCGGCGCCGGAGCATGGCGCCCACGTCCGCCAGCGCCCCGGCGGGGCCGCCGGTGTCAGCGGAGCTGATCAAGCGCCGTAGCGCACGCTCCTGCTCACCGGCCAACTCGGCCAATTCGGCTGTCTCTCCGCCGATTTCCCGCCCGCGTCGGGACACCAGGGCAAGTACCTGCATGGCGCCGTCGTGGACTTCGCGGGACAGGCGTTCGCGCTCTTGTTGTGAGGCGGCCAGCCGCGCCGCCCGCTCGAGTTCTGCGTGCGCGCGACGCGCGGTTTGAGCGGCCATCCCGACGGCCAGGCCCACCGCCAGTTCGATGACGATGGTGGCGTTGCGGCCCAGGTCGATGTTGACGTAGCCCTTGAGCGCCGCCGCGGCGAGCATGATCACCACGCCGGTGAGCATTCCGGCGATGGGACCCAACAGGATTGCCGCCGAAATGGTGGCGTTGGTCGCCCACAACGTCGTCGGCCAGGACTGGTTGTCGGCCACCCACTGGTCGGAGGCCACCAGCTCGGTGGACAGCATCAGCGCCACCACCACCGCGATCTCGGCGATCACCCATGCGGGTCGACGCCCGAAGCCCTGCAGGTACGCGGCAGCGCACGCCACACTCCACGCGAGCAGCACCGCGAACAGCAGCCAGCCGATCGCCGGGCGATCCAGATCGCCGTTTACGGCGATCTGAAACCCAAGCGCGTAAACACAACTCAGCAGCCGGAACACCTGCGCGGCGCGCCACAGCGGAGTGGTCGGATCCGGTTTCTCGCCGGGCATCTAGAGCACCTTGGACAGAAACGCCTTCGTGCGTTCGTGTTGCGGATTGGCCATCATCTCTCGCGGGTTCCCGCGTTCCATGATGACACCTTCGTCCATGAACACCAGTTGGTTGGCGACCTCGCGGGCGAACCCCATCTCGTGGGTGACCACCACCATCGTCATCCCTTCCTCGGCAAGCCTTTTCATCACGCCGAGGACCTCGCCGACCAGTTCTGGATCCAGCGCCGAGGTGGGTTCGTCGAACAGCATCAACTTGGGGTTCATCGCCAGCGCGCGGGCGATGGCGACGCGCTGTTGCTGGCCGCCGGAGAGCTGCGCGGGATAGGCGTCGGCCTTGTCGGCCAGCCCCACCTGTTGGAGCAGATCCCGTCCCCGCTCCAACGCATCCTTCTTCTTGACGCGCTTGACGTGGATCGGCGCTTCGACGATGTTCTCCAGCGCGGTGCGGTGCGGAAAGAGGTTGAAGTGCTGGAACACCATGCCGACGTCGCGACGTTGTTTGGCGGCCTCCCGCGGTTTCATCTCGTGCAGCTTGCCGCCCCGCTCGTGATAGCCGACCAGTTCGCCGTCGACGTAGAGCCGCCCCGCGTTGACCGTCTCCAGATGGTTGATGCAGCGCAAGAACGTCGACTTGCCCGAGCCGGACGGCCCGACCATGCACAACACCTCGCCCTTGCCCACCTCCAGCGTCACGCCTTTGAGGACGCGCAACGCGCCGAAGCTCTTGCAGACCTGCTCGGCTTTGACCATCGGCGTCATGGGTGCGGCTCCCCCATCTGCGCCTTGGCCAAAGCTTCGAGCTGCTTGGTGGTGAGCTTGCGCGATGCGCCGCGGGAGAAATAGCGCTCCAGGTAGTACTGGCCCACCATCAGCACGCTGGTGATCACCAGGTACCACGTCGCGGCCACCAACAGCAGCGGGACCGGCTCGAAGATGCGCGCGGCGATCTCGCGAGAGGTGATGCCGTAGAGGTCCAGCGTGAAGGGCACCGCGGTGACCAGCGACGTGGTCTTCAGCATGCTGATGACCTCGTTGCCGGTGGGCGGGATGATCACCCGCATGGCCTGCGGAAGCACGGTGCGGCGCATCGTCATCAACCACGACATGCCCAGCGCAATCGACGCCTCCGTCTGCCCTTCCGGCACGGAAGTGATTCCGGCACGGATGATTTCGGCCATGTAGGCGGCCTCGTTGAGGGCCAGGCCGAGTATCGCGAGCAGAAAGAAGATGGACAGCGCCTGCAGGTCGAGGTGAAAGAACGACGGCCCGAACGGCACCCCGAGCTGGACGTTCTTGTAGATCGTCGGCAGCAGACCCCAGAACACCAGCTGCACGTAGATCGGCGTGCCACGGAAGATCCACAGGTATACCCACGACACCCACCGGAATACCGGGTTGGGCGACAACCGCATCACCGCGAGGACCACCCCGAGAACGATCGCGAGCACCATCGAGTAGACCGTCAGCTGCAGCGTGTTGAGCACACCGACTTTGAGCACGCGTTCGTTGAACAGGTACTCCCCGTAGATGTTCCAGCGATATGCGTCGTTGGTGGCGACGCCGTACAGGAACAGCCCGACCAGGACCACGATGACGGCGGCCGCCACCCACCGCCACGGGTGACGCAACGGGACCGCGTCGATTGCGGCCGGAGTCGCGGGGGGCGCCTCGGTGGTCATGGCCGCAGGTCAGCTGGTGGCGCCGTTGATCACCGGCTTGTCGATCATGCCGTCTTCCAACCCCCAGTTGGCGGCGATCTCCTTGTAGACACCGGTGTCGATCAGATGCTGCAGCGCCTGCTGCAGGGACTGGGCCAGCGGCGAACCCTTCTGCACGGGCCAGCCGTACGGCTGGGGGTCGAACGGCTCGCCCGCCGCCTCCAATTTGCCGTTGCTCTGCTGAATGGCGTAGGTGGTGATCGGCAGGTCCGCCGACATCGCATCGGCCTGGCCCAGCACCACAGCGTTGGTCGCGGCGTCCTGCCCGTCGAACGACAGGATCTCGATCGGCGGCTTGCCCGCGTCCGTGCACGCCTTGCTCTTGGCCGGCAACTCGTCGGTTTCCTCCCGCGTGGTCGCCTGCACGGAGACCTTCTTGCCGCAGGCGTTGTTGGGATCGATCGGCGCTCCCGGTCGTTGTGCCCACAGAATGCCGACGTTGAAATAGTCGACGAAGTCGACGGACTTCTGCCGTTCTTTGGTGTCGGTGAACGACGACATGCCGACGTTGTAGGTACCGCCCTGGATCGACGGGATGATCTTGGCGAAGTCCGACTCCCGGTATTCCGGGGTCAGTCCGAGCGTCGACGCGACGGCGTTCATCAGGTCGACGTCGAACCCGACGATCTTGCCGCTGGGGTCCTTGAACTCGTTGGGCGGGTAGGGAATGTTGACGCCGATGATCAGCTTTCCGGACTGCCGGATGGGCTCGGGGACGGTGTTGGCGATGGCGTCGACCTTCTCGGCCGTGACCGTCGTGGTCTCAGCGGCCTCCTCACCGCTGTCGGTGCCGCTCGCACACCCCGACAGCGCCAGCACGCCACTGGCAGCAAACACCACTGCCAGGCGCCACAACTTCCCCCGACGGATCAGATATCCACTGGACACGATTGCCTCTTTCTTCTGCACCGGGCGAAGAATCGCCGACTGAAAGAAACCCTAACCAGCCTGGTCCGAGTCGACAGCCTTACCGCGAAATCCGCCATCGCCACGGGCTTTGTGCCACACTGCGCGCATGGAAACCACCGCTCCCCCAACCTTGTTGCCGCATCTGTGGAAGTCGACGCTGGTGTCGGGGATTCTCGCCGTGATTCTCGGGGTTCTGGTTCTGGTGTGGCCCGGCATCACGATCCTGGTCGCCGCCATCTTCTTCGGCGCCTATCTGTTGGTGACCGGTGTCGCGCAGGTCATCTTCGCGTTCAGCCTGCACGTCTCGGCCGGCGGGCGCGTGCTGCTGTTCATCAGCGGCGCCGCGGCACTCATCCTCGCCGTGCTGTGCTTCCGCAGCTTGCAGGATTCCATTCTGCTGCTGGCCATCTGGATCGGTGTCGGCTTCATCTTCCGCGGCGTGGCGACGGCGGTGTCGGCGATCAGCGATCCCACGCTGCCCGGCCGGGGCTGGGAGATCTTCATCGGCGTGCTGAGCCTCGTCGCGGGCGTCGTCATGCTGGCGCTGCCGTTCGAATCACTGACCTGGCTCACACTCGCGGTGGGCATCTCGCTGATCGTGCTCGGCGTGATCGAGGTGGTGTCGGCCTTCGGTATCCGTAAGGCCGCCAAGACCGTCGAGAAGGTGACCGCACCGCCGCCACCTGCCGAATCGGTGAGTTGACGCACACCTGGTGGCTGCCGACCGCGATGTCTACTACAGTTTGTCGTAGAGTGACCTAGCAGCCACGGAAGAGGGTCATATGGACGCCCTGGACGTGTCGCGGTGGCAATTCGGAATCACCACCGTCTACCACTTCATCTTCGTCCCGTTGACCATCGGACTGGCGCCGCTGATCGCGGTGATGCAGACGGTGTGGGTGATCACCGGAAACCCTGCGTGGTATCGGCTGACCCGATTCTTCGGCAAGTTGTTCCTGATCAACTTCGCGATCGGGGTGGCCACCGGCATCGTGCAGGAGTTCCAGTTCGGGATGAACTGGAGTGAGTACTCGCGGTTCGTCGGCGACATCTTCGGGGCGCCGCTGGCCCTGGAGGGGTTGGCCGCGTTCTTCTTCGAGTCGACGTTCATCGGCCTGTGGATCTTCGGCTGGAGCCGGCTGCCGCGGCTGGTGCATCTGGCGTGCATCTGGATCGTCGCGTTCGGGGTCAACGCCTCGGCGTACTTCATCATCGCGGCCAATTCGTGGATGCAGCACCCGGTCGGCGCCCGCTACAACCCGGAAACGGGGCGCGCCGAGCTGGTCGACTTCGTTGCGCTGCTGACCAACAACACGGCCGTCTGGGCGTTCTTGCACGCGGTCGCCGGATCCTTGTTGACCGCAGGCACCTTCGTCGCCGCGATCAGCGCGTGGCTGATGGTGCGGGCGCGGCGCGCCGAACCCGCCGAAGAGCGGGAGAATCCCGAACCCGCCGGCATGTACCGTCCCGCAACGATTCTCGGCTGCTGTGTCGCGATCGCCGCAGCCGTGGCGTTGTTCTTCACCGGCGACATCCAAGGCAAGCTGATGTTCGTTCAGCAGCCGATGAAGATGGCGTCGGCGGAATCGTTGTGCCACACCGAGACCGATCCGAAATTCTCGATCCTCACCGTCGGCACCCACAACAATTGCGACAGCATCGTGCGGGTGATCGAAGTGCCGTACGTGCTGCCGTTCCTCGCCGAAGGCACGTTCACCGGCGTCACCCTCGAGGGTGTCGAGGACCTGCAGCAGCAGGCCGAGCAGAAGTTCGGTCCGGGCAACTACCGGCCGAACATGTTCGTGACGTACTGGGCGTTCCGCGCGATGATCGGATTGCTCGCTGTCCCAGTGTTGTTCAGCATCGTCGCGTTGTGGTTGACACGCCGGGGCCGCATCCCCGACCAGCGCTGGTTCTCACGGTTCGCGCTGTGGACCATTCCCACCCCGTTCCTGGCCAACTCCGCGGGGTGGGTGTTCACCGAGATGGGTCGCCAACCATGGGTGGTGGTGCCCAATCCGGACGGGGACCAGCTCGTGCGGCTGACGGTCGCCGAGGGCGTCTCCGACCACGCCGCCGGCACGGTCGTGTTCTCACTCACCGTATTCACCCTCCTGTACGGAGTGCTGGCGGTGATCTGGTTCTTCCTGTTGCGCCGGTATGTCGTGGAGGGCCCGCTGGAGCACGATTCCGAGCCCGCACCGCCATCGAAACCCGACGACGACGAACTGGCGCCGTTGTCGTTCGCGTACTGAGAGGACGTGATTGCGGTGGCACTACAAGAACTGTGGTTTCTCATTATCGCCGCGCTGTTCCTCGGGTTCCTCGTCCTGGAGGGCTTCGACTTCGGCGTGGGGATGCTGATGGCGCCGCTCGGGCGGTTCGGCGGCCAGGGTGATCCCGAAACGCGCAGGCGCGCGGTGCTCAACACCATCGGCCCGGTGTGGGATGCGAACGAGGTGTGGCTGATCACAGCGGGCGCCGCGATGTTCGCCGCCTTCCCGAACTGGTATGCCACCTTGTTCTCGGCGCTGTACCTGCCGCTGCTGGTCATCTTGTTCGCCATGATCCTTCGCATCGTCGGCATCGAATGGCGCGGCAAGATCGACGACACGCACTGGCGCAAGTGGGCCGACATCGGTATCGCCATCGGCTCCTGGCTGCCGGCTGTCCTATGGGGGGTCGCGTTCGCAATCATCCTGCGCGGCTTGCCGATTGACGCCGACCATCGTGTGCACATCTCGATTGGCGATGTGCTCAACCCCTACACCTTGCTCGGCGGGCTGGCCACCGCAGCGTTGTTCGGTTTCTACGGCGCGGTGTTCATCGCGCTGAAAACCGCTGGGCCACTTCGTGACGACGCTTTCCGATTCGCCCGCATGCTGTCGGTTCCGGCGATCGTGCTGGCCGGCGGCTTCGGCCTGTGGACGCAGCTGGCACACGGCAAGCCGTGGACCTGGGCGGCGCTGGCGGTCGCGGTGGTGGCGCTGCTGACCGCGGTGGCCCTCATGTGGGCGCACCGCAACGAAGGGTGGGCGTTCGTGGCGACGGTCATCGTGGTCGCCGCGGTGGTGGTACTGGTGTTCGGCTCGATGCACCCTTACCTGCTGCCCTCCACGCTCAATCCTGAATGGGGCGTGACGATCTACAACGGCTCGTCGACGCCGTACACGCTCAAGATCATGTCGTGGGCGTCGCTGACGCTGCTGCCTCTGGTCATGATCTATCAGGGCTGGACGTATTGGGTGTTCCGGAAACGCATTTCGACGGAGCAGATTCCCGCACCGGTCGGACTGTCGAGGCGGCCGATCTGAACCTCTGGCGGGCCCCCGGCGTATCTCGGGCGATGCGGCGCTACCTGGTCGCATCGGTGGCCTCCGGTGTCGCCGTCGCCGGCGCCACCATCGCATCGGCGATCCTGCTGGCCCACGTCGTCGCAGGCGTGATCACCGACCCTGCGTCGCGGACGATCGCGCATTGGGCCGATGAACTGTGGATTCTGCTGGGGCTGTGGGTGGTTCGTACCCTGGCACATTGGTGGCAGAGCCGGCTCTCCCAGCGGGGCGCGACCGCGGTGATCGCCGACCTGTCCGGACAGGTACTGCGGTGCGTTACCGCGCTGTCGCCCCGACAACTCGCGGCGCAGCGCGACGCGGCCGCGGTGGTGGTGACCCGTGGACTTGACGGGCTGCGACCGTATCTGACCGCCTATCTGCCAGCGGTGTTCTCGGCGGGCATCCTCACCCCGGCGGCGGTGCTCGCGATCGCGCTCTACGACGTGCAGTCCGCTGTGATCGTGTTGATCGCGCTGCCGCTCATTCCGATCTTCATGGTGCTCATCGGTCTCGTCACCGCCGAACGCTCCGCGGCCGCGCTGGCCGCGATGAGCACACTGCAGTCGCGCCTCCTCGATCTGGTCGCCGGTCTCCCGACCCTGCTGTCGTTGGGGCGCGCGGCGGGCTCAGCGCAGCGGATCGCCGAATTGTCTGCCGCGCATCGACGTTCGGCGATGGCCACGTTGCGCATCGCCTTCCTGTCGGCACTCGTGCTGGAGTTGCTGGCCACGCTCGGTGTCGCGCTGGTGGCGGTCAGCGTCGGTCTGCGGCTGGTGTACGGGGAGATGACCCTGGCCGCCGGGCTCACCGCGCTGCTGCTGGCGCCCGAGGTGTTCTGGCCTCTGCGCCGGGTCGGCGTCGAGTTCCACGCAGCGCAGGACGGAAAGACCGCTGCGCAGAAGGCATTCGATCTGCTCGACACCCTGCCCGCTCGGCCGCCGGGTACCCGGACGGTCGATGCGGCGGGCGCCACGATCCACGTCGACGATCTCACCGCAGACATCGAGCCCGGCCGGGTGACGGTGCTGACCGGACCCAACGGCGTAGGAAAAAGCACTGTGCTGCAGGCGATCCTGGGGCTGACGCCGATGGGCGGCGTCACCGTGGACGGCGTCGATGTCGCCGAACTCGACCTGACCGCGTGGTGGCGGCAGGTGGCCTGGCTGGCGCACCGACCGGTGTTGGTGCCGGGCACCGTATTGACGAATCTCGAGTTGTTCGGCCCGCCGACCGATATCGAGGCCGCTTGCCGCGCCGCAGGTTTCGACGAGGTTCTCGATGACTTGCCGGACGGGCTGGCGACGACCATCGGGCGCGACGGCGTCGGCCTCTCGCTGGGTCAGCGCCAACGGCTGGGCCTGGCCAGGGTCCTCGGCTCGCAGGCGCCGGTGCTGCTGCTCGACGAGCCGACCGCGCACCTGGATGCGCGCCTGGAATCGCGTGTGCTCGAGGCCATCGCGGCGCGGGCACGCGTCGGGGACACCGTGGTGGTGGTCGGGCATCGCGAGCCGGTGCTCGCGATCGCGGATCGTGTCGTGCACGTGGGGGGTGCCCTTGTTCCGCAATGATCCGCTGCTGGCGACCCTTGATCTGCTGCGGCCGCGACTGCCCAGGCTGCTATTGGCCGTGGCGCTCGGCGTGGTGTCGCTGGGCAGCGCGCTGGCGCTGACGGCCGTCTCGGCGTGGTTGATCACCAGGGCGTGGCAGATGCCGCCCGTGCTGCACCTCACCGTCGCGGCGGTCACGGTGCGCGCGCTGGCCATCTCCCGCGGCGTGTTCGGTTATTGCGAGCGGCTGGCATCGCACGACACCGCCCTGCGCGCCGCGGGCAACGCCCGCGTCGGGCTGTACCGCCGGCTGGCGGATGCGCCCACCGACGTCGCACTGCGACAGCACAGCGGTGAACTGGTGGCCCGCGTGGGCGCGGCGGTCGACGACCTGTCGAATGTGGTGGTGCGCGCCGTATTGCCGATCGCGGTGGCGGCGGTGCTGGGCGTCGCCGCGGTGGTGACCGTCGGGGTGATCTCACCGACCGCGGCCGCCGTACTGGCGGCCGGCCTGATCGTCGCGGGTGTGATCGCACCTTGGCTGGCCGCCCGCGCTGTGACGGCGACCGAAGCCGTTGCCGTGCAGTATCATTCCGGTCGCGATGTCGCGGCGATGCTCGCCTTGGAGCATGCGCCGGAGCTTCGCGTCAGTGGACGCCTCCCGGACGTGATCACCGAATCCGAACGGCAACATCGTGATTGGGGGCGCGCGAGCGACCGTGCGGCGGCACCGGCCGCGTTGGCCGCGGCCGCGCCGAGTGCCGCGATGGGTGCCAGCGTGCTGGGCGCCGTCATCGCCGGGATCTCGCTGGCGTCTGGGATATCGCTGGTCTCCCCGATGACGTTGGCGATTCTGATGTTGTTGCCGCTGTCGGCGTTCGAGGCCACCACCGCGTTACCGGGTGCGGCGGTGCAACTCACGCGGTCACGGATCGCGGCCCGTCGGCTGCTCGATCTCACGTTGCCCCAAGACGTTCGGCCTCGGCCGACCGTCACGCCGGTGGACGTGTCGCCCGGTGACCGGCTGGCGATCGTCGGGCCGAGCGGATCGGGCAAGACCACGCTGCTGATGGAGATGGCTGCGAAATATGCTCAAACACCTGGGGAGGCAGCGTTTTTCGCTGAGGACGCGCACTTGTTCGCGACCACGGTGCGGGACAACCTGCTCGTGGCCCGTGGCGACGCCACCGACGATGAGATGCGTGCCGCGCTGCGCCGCGTCGGCCTGGGCCCGTGGCTGGACGCGCTGCCCGACGAAATGTCCACCCTGCTCGTCGGTGGGGCGGCGGCCGTGTCGGCCGGCCAGCGCAGGCGTCTGCTGTTGGCCCGCGCCCTGATCTCGCGTTTCCCGGTCGTGCTGCTCGACGAACCCACCGAACATCTCGACGCGGCCGACGCTCGACAGCTGCTGTCCGAACTCCTAACCCCGGACGGGCTTTTCCCGGCCGAGCGCACCGTCGTCGTCGCCACCCACCACCTGCCCGACCAACTTCCTTGTCCGACGCTCAACCTCGCCGCCAGCAGGTAACCTCAGCTGTCATGACCGAGTCGGATAAACCCGAACAGCCACCGACCCAGCAGCAGTACCAGCCGCCGCCACCACCACCGCAGCCGTACGGGGCCTATCCGGGGAGCTATCCGCCGCCACCGCCGCCGCCATACTCCGGCTACGCAGCGCCGCCGATCGCGCCGAAAAACGGCCTGGGCATCGCGAGTTTGATCATCGCGATCGTCTCGTTGTTGTTCGTCTGGTCGGTGGTGCTCGGCATCATCGGCGGCATCGTCGCGGTGATCATCGGATTCGTCGCGCGCGGCCGGGTGGCCCGCGGTGAAGCCACCAACGGCGGCGTCGCGATCGCCGGCATCGTGTTGGGGTTCCTGTCGATCGTCATCTCACTGGTGTTCATCGCGATCTGGGTGGCGCTGTTCAACAAGGCGGGCGTCACAGACTATTTCGATTGCGTGTCCAGGGCCGGCTCGGACCAGGCGGCCATCGAACGATGCGCCGACGAGTTCCGCGGCCGGATCGAAAACGAGTACGGCATCACCATCGAGCCGACCCCGACGCCCTAGCGCTTGGCGCCCGGGAAGTGCTTGACGATGCCCTCCTGCACCACGGTCGCCACCAGCTGACCGGATTGGTCGAAGAAGTGGCCGGTGCCAAGCCCCCGCGATTCCGCAGCCACCGGTGAGGACGTCGAGTACAGCACCCATTCGTCGAAGCGCACCGGGCGGTGGAACCACACCGAATGGTTCATCGTGACGGCGAAGATGCGGTCGAAGCCCCACGACAAGCCATGCGTGGTGATGATGGAGTCCAGCACGGTGGTGTCCGACGAGTACACCAGCGCCGCCGCATGCAGCACCGGGTCGTCGGGCATCGCGCCCTCGGTCTTCAGCCACACCCGGTTGTGGTCGAGCTTCTCGCCCTTGTCGCGCATCACCCAGGCCGGATCGTTGGTGTAGCGCCACTCGATGGGCCGCAGCGCCTCCACGAAGTGCGGCACGGTGTCCTCGTAACCGCGCAGCAGTTCACCGATCTTCGGCAGGCTCGTCGGCTCGGGCACCGTCGGGGGGGCGATGCCGTGCTCGAGGCCGCGCCCGCCGTTCATGTACGAGATCATCGCGGTGGTGAGCAGCGCGCCGTTCTGCATGACGTCGACGCGACGGTTGGCGAACCGGCGTTCGTCGCGCAGCCGGATCACGTGGAACTCCAGATCCTTCTCCGGGTCCCCGCCGGCGATGAAGTGCGCCGACAGCGCGCTCGGGGCGATGTCGTTTGCCAGGGTGCGGCTGGCCGCGACGAACGACTGCGCCATCATCTGGCCGCCGAAGGTGCGCACCGGGTTCTTGCTCGGGTGCGAGCCGACGAAGGTGCCGTCGCCGATGCGGTTGAGGTCGAGTATCGCCAGCAGCTCTTGAAAATCTGCGTTAGACACAGGGCCTCTCTCCGATGCGACTAGACGTCGTCCTCCCCGATCCGGTGTACATGGATCAGATTCGTGGAGCCTACTGTGCCGGGTGGCGCGCCTGCGACGATGACCACCAGTTCCCCGCGCTTGTAGCGGCCGAGCTCGAGCAGCGACTTGTCGACCTGGCGGATCATGCCGTCGGTGGTCTGGATGTGCGGCACGATGAACGTCTCGGTCCCCCACGTCAACGCGAGCTGGCTGCGGACCTCGGGCAGCGCGGTGAACGCCAGCACCGGCAGCGGTGTGTGCAGCCGCGCCAGCCGGCGCACCGTGTCACCCGACTGGGTGAACGCGACCAACGCCTTGGCGTCCAGCCGCTCCCCGATGTCGCGGGCGGCGTAGGAGATCACGCCGCGTTTGGTGCGCGGCACGTGAGTCAGCGGTGGCACCACCACCGAGTTCTCCTCGACCGCGACGATGATGCGCGCCATCGTCTTGACGGCCTCCAGCGGGAACTTGCCCACCGACGTCTCACCGGACAGCATGACGGCGTCGGCGCCGTCGAGCACCGCGTTGGCCACGTCGGACGCCTCCGCGCGCGTCGGCCGGGAGTTCTCGATCATCGACTCCAGCATCTGGGTGGCCACGATGACGGGTTTCGCGTTCTCCCTTGCCATTTGGATGGCGCGCTTCTGCACCAGCGGAACCTCTTCGAGCGGAAGCTCCACCCCGAGATCGCCGCGCGCGACCATGATCGCGTCGAATGCCAGCACGATCGCTTCGAGGTTGTCGATCGCCTCGGGCTTCTCCAGTTTGGCGATCACCGGCACCCGCCGGCCGACGCGGTCCATCACCTCGTGGACGAGTTCGATGTCCGCCGGTGACCGCACGAACGACAGTGCCACCAGGTCCACGCCGAGGCGAAGCGCGAACTCCAGATCCTCGACGTCCTTCTCCGACAGCGCCGGAGCGGTGACGTTCATACCGGGCAGCGACATGCCCTTGTTGTTGCTGACGGGCCCGCCCTCGGTGACCGTGCAGACGACGTCGTTGCCGTCGATCCGCTCGACCACCAGGCCGACGTTGCCGTCGTCGACGAGCACCCGGTCCCCAGGCTGGGCGTCCTCGGCCAGCCGCTTGTAGGTGGTGGACACGCGGTCCGGCGTGCCCTCGCAGTCCTCGACCGTGATGCGTACGGTTTCGCCGGTGGCCCAGAACGTCGGACCGGCGGCGAACCGGCCGAGCCGGATCTTGGGTCCCTGCAGGTCAGCGAGGATGCCCACGGCGCGGCCGGTGAGGTCCGACGCCGCCCGTACGCGCTTGTAGTTGGCTTCGTGATCGGGGTAGTCGCCGTGGCTGAAATTGAGCCGCGCGACGTCCATTCCAGCCTCGACCAGTGCCCTGACGGCCTCGTCAGTTGCGGTGGCCGGACCCAGAGTGCAGACGATCTTTCCGCGTCTATTCACGACTTCTGAGTCTAATCGTTGATCGATTCAGACGACGGCCAACGGTAAGGCGCCGGGCTTGACCGGTTCGGGCAGATCGGATTCGCCCATCAGGTAGGCGTCGACCGCGTGCGCGGCGCTGCGGCCCTCGGCGATCGCCCACACGATCAGCGACGCGCCGCGATGGGCGTCCCCACAGACGAACACCCCGGGTGCGTCGGTCTGCCAATCCGACCCGCAGGCCAGCGTGCCGCGCCGGTTGAGCTGCAGACCCAGTCCGTCGAGCAGCGCCATGTGCTCGACCCCGTCGAAGCCGATCGCCAGAAGCGCCAGATCGCACGGGATCTCGAGCGACTCCCCGACCGGGGTGATCTGCCGACGGCCGTCGGCGTCCCGGGTGACGTTCACTTCGGCGATTTCCAGCGCCCGCAGGTGGCCGTTGCCGTCGCCGAGGAACCGCTGCACGGCGACCTGGTAGCGGCGGGCACCGCCCTCCGCGTGCGCGGGCGACAGGCGGGTTCGCAACACCAGCGGCCACGTCGGCCACGGCGACAGGGTGTCGTCGCGGGACTCCGGCGGTTCGGGGTTGTAGTCGAGTTGGGTCACCGAGATCGCACCCTGCCGATGCGCCGTGCCCAGACAATCGGCGCCGGTGTCCCCGCCCCCGATGATCACCACGTGCTTGCCTGCCGCCGAAACAGGTGACGGCCCATCGCCTTCGCATTCCTTGTTGGCCGGCACGAGGTGCTCCATCGCCAAGTGCACACCCTTGAGGTGACGGCCCTCGACCTCGTTGTCCCGCGCGCGCAGTGCTCCGACCGCGAGCACCACCGCGTCGTACTGTTCGCGCAGCCGCTCCACCGGCAGATCCACCCCGACTTCGGTTTCGGTGACGAATCGGGTGCCCTCCGCGCGCATTTGGGCCAGCCGCTGATCCAGCGTGGCCTTTTCCAGCTTGTATTCGGGGATGCCGTAACGCATCAGCCCGCCCAGCCGGTCATCGCGCTCGTACACGGTGACGTCATGCCCGGCGCGCGTGAGTTGTTGCGCGGCAGCCAATCCCGCCGGACCGGAGCCGACGACGGCGACGCGCTTTCCGGTCGAGATAGCCGCCGGTTGCGGCTCGACGATGCCGTACATCCAGGCGTGGTCGGCGATCGTCTGCTCGATGCGCTTGATGGTCACGCTGCCGCCGGTCTTCTCCTCATCGATCGACAGCACGCAGGCGGCCTCGCACGGCGCCGGGCACAGCCGGCCGGTGAACTCGGGAAAGTTGTTGGTGGCGTGCAGACGATCGCTGGCGGCGTTCCACCGCCCGCGGCGTACCAGGTCGTTCCACTCGGGAATCAGGTTGCCGAGCGGACAGCCCGCACTTGAAGAGTGGCAGAACGGGATTCCGCAGTCCATGCAGCGACGGGCCTGCCGGGACACCTCGTCGGCCCGTTCTTCGGGATCCTGGCGTTCGTAGACCTCTTTCCAGTCGCCGATCCGCTCGTCGACCGGCCGCTTGGCCGCTTCGACCTTGGGTACCTTCAGAAATCCGGTCGGATCAGCCACGGCTGGCCTCCATGATCGCGGTGTCCACGTCGCGGCCTTCCCTCTTCGCAATCAGCGTGGCCTCCAACACCCGCTGGTAGTCGGCCGGCATGATCTTGGTGAATTGCGCGCTGCGCCTGGGCCAGTCGGACAGTACAGATTCGGCCAGCGTGCTGCCGGTGTAGCGGGCGTGGCGGGCCACTACGTCGTGCAACCACACCAGGTCCTCGGGTTCGACGCGCTGCAACTCGACCATCTCGGTGTTGACCTTCGCCGGGTCGAGTCCGAGCACGAACGCGATACCGCCCGACATTCCAGCGGCCATATTGCGGCCGGTCTTTCCCAGCACCACCACCCGGCCGCCGGTCATGTACTCACACGCGTGGTCACCGACGCCCTCGACGACGGCCAGCGCGCCGGAGTTGCGGGCGCAGAACCGTTCTCCGACCCGGCCCCGCAGAAACACCTCCCCGGAGGTGGCGCCGTAGAGCAAGGTGTTGCCGGCGATGACGTTGTCCTCGGGCAGGAACAGCACGTCGTCGGGCGGCCGGACGATGATGCGTCCACCCGAAAGACCCTTGCCCACATAGTCGTTGGCGTCGCCGATCAGCTCCAGAGTGATGCCGGGCGGCAGGAATGCGCCGATCGACTGGCCGGCGGATCCGTTGAGCGTCACATGGATGGTGTCGTCGGGCAGACCCTGCGCCCCATAGCGCCTCGTCACTTCGGAGCCGAGCAATGTGCCGACGGTGCGGTTGACGTTGCGGACCGGCAGCTCGAGTCGCACTGGGTGCGCGTCCTCCAACGCGCCCTCAGAGAGTTGGATCAGCGTGCGGTCCAGCGCCTGATCCAGCCGGTGGTCTTGGTCTTTGGCGCGTCGTCGGTGGGTGGGCTCGGCCGGCACCGCGAAGATCGGGCTCAGGTCGAGGCCTTGGCTCTTCCAGTGCGCGACGCCGTGCGCGGTGTCGAGCACTTCTGCATGCCCGACGGCCTCGTCGATACTGCGGAAGCCGAGCTCCGCCAGGTAAGTCCGGACGTCTTCGGCGATGAAGCGGAAGAAGTTCTCCACGAACTCGGGTTTGCCGTTGAACCGTTCGCGCAGCACCGGATTCTGGGTGGCCACCCCGACGGGGCAGGTGTCGAGGTGGCAGACGCGCATCATGATGCAGCCGGACACGATCAGCGGCGCGGTCGCGAAGCCGTACTCCTCGGCGCCCAATAGCGCGGCCACCATGACATCGCGCGCCGTGCGCATGCCGCCGTCACACTGCACGGTGATGCGGTCGCGCAGACCGTTGAGCACCAGCGTCTGCTGGGTGTCGGCGAGACCGATCTCCCATGGCGCCCCAGCGTGTTTGAGGCTGGTGAGCGGTGCAGCGCCGGTCCCCCCGTCATGCCCGGAGATCAGCACCACGTCGGCGTGCGCCTTGGAGACACCGGCCGCGACGGTGCCGACGCCGACGCTGCTGACCAGCTTGACGTGGATTCGCGCCTGCGGGTTGGCGTTCTTCAGGTCGTGGATCAACTGTGCGAGGTCCTCGATCGAGTAGATGTCGTGGTGCGGCGGCGGGCTGATCAGGCCGACGCCCGGTGTGGAATGCCGGGTCTTGGCGATGTTGGGGTACACCTTGTAACCCGGAAGCTGGCCGCCCTCGCCGGGTTTCGCGCCCTGGGCCATCTTGATCTGGATGTCGGTGGCGTTGACCAGGTAGTCGCTGGTGACGCCGAATCGGCCGCTGGCGACCTGCTTGACCGCGCTGCGGCGTTTCGGGTCGTACAGCCGCTCGACATCCTCACCGCCCTCCCCGGAGTTGGACCGACCGCCGATGTTGTTCATCGCGATCGCGATCGTCTCGTGGGCTTCGGCGCTGATGGACCCGTAACTCATTGCGCCGGTGTTGAATCGGGTGAGGATGCTCTCGACGGGTTCGACTTCCTCCAGCGGCACCGGCGGCCGCAGGCCCTTCTTGAAGTCGAACAGGCCCCGCAGCGTGCCGCCCTCCCGGGACAGTCGGTCGACTTCTTGTGTGTACTGGCTGAAGATGTCGTATCGGCCGGTACGCGTCGAATGCTGCAGCAAGAACACCACTTCGGGGGTGAACAGGTGCAGTTCGCCCTCGCGTCGGAAGGCGTACTCGCCGCCGACTTCGAGCCGGCGGTGCACCCGCTCGGTCGGGTTCTCCGGGTAGGCGCGCCGGTGGCGCAGCTTGACCTCTTCGGCGATGACGTCGAGCCCCACCCCGCCGAGTTGGCTCGGCGTGCCGGTGAGGTACTCGTCGACGACCGCCTTGTCCAGCCCGGCCGCCTCGAAAGCCTGTGCCCCCGTATAGGACGCGACGGTGGAGATGCCCATCTTGCTCATCACCTTCACCACCCCCTTGCCGAGCGCCTTGAGGTAATTGCGCACGGCCGCAGCGGGTTCGATGCCGGTGAGTTCGCCCTCACGGATGAGGTCTTCGATCGACTCGAATGCGAGGTACGGGTTCACCGCAGCCGCACCGAATCCGATGAGCATCGCGATGTGGTGCACCTCGCGGGCATCGCCGCTTTCCACGACCAGCGCCACCCTGGTGCGTTCCTTGGTCCGCACCAGATGGTGGTGCACCGCCGACACCGCCAGCAACGACGGGATCGGCGCCTTGGTGTGATCGGAGTCCCGATCCGAGATCACCAGTGTGCGGGCGCCTTTCGCGATGGCATCGCTGGCCTTCAGACGCAACTCCTCCAGCGCCTCGGCCAGGCCGTCACCGCCGCGTTCCACGTCGTAGAGAGCTCGCAGCACAGCGGTTTTCAGGCCGGGGTGTTCACCGTCGTCGTTGATGTGGACGATCTTGTTGAGCTCGTCGTTGTCCAGCACCGGCCAGCGCAACACGATCTGACGGCAGGACGCTGCCGTCGGCTCCAGCAGGTTCTGCTCGGGCCCCATCACCCGGGCCATGCTCGTCACGACTTCTTCGCGGATAGCGTCCAGCGGGGGATTGGTCACCTGGGCGAAGAGTTCGACGAAATAGTCGTAGAACAACCGCGAGCGCTGGGACAGCACGGCGGGCGGCGTGTCGGTGCCCATCGACCCCAGCGGCTCCCCGCCGGAGGCCGCCATCGGGGTGAGCAGCACGCGCAGATCTTCTTCGGTGTAGCCGAACGCGATTTGGCGGCGCACGACCGAATCGTGGTTGGGCTGCACGCGCACGCGCTCCGGCAGGGTCTTGAGATCGAGCAGACCGGCGTGTAGCCATTCGCCGTAGGGTTCGGCGTTGGCGAGGTCACGCTTGATTTCGTCGTCGCAGACGATGCGGCCGGCGGCGGTGTCGATTAGCAGCATCTTGCCGGGTTGCAGCCGGCCCTTGGCAACGATTTCGGCGGACGGTACGTCGAGCACGCCGCTTTCACTGGCCAGGATGACGCGATCGTCGATGGTGCGCCACCAGCGGCCCGGCCGTAATCCGTTGCGGTCCAACACCGCTCCGACGAGTGTGCCGTCGGTGAACGTGACACAGGCGGGCCCGTCCCAGGGTTCCATAAGCGAGGCGTGGAACTGCCAGAATGCCCGCTCCGCCGCGTCCATGGTGGTGTTGTTCTCCCAGGCCTCAGGAATCATCATCAGCACCGCGTGCGGCAACTCCCGACCGCCGAGGTGCAGCAGCTCGAGTACCTCGTCGAAGGACGCCGAATCCGAGGCGTCGGGTGTGCAGATCGGTGAGAGCCGGCTGAGATCGCCGGGGATTCTTGCGCTTTTCAGCATCGCCTCGCGGGCATGCATGCGATTGCGATTACCGCGCACGGTGTTGATCTCGCCGTTGTGGGCCACAAACCGGTAGGGGTGGGCCAATGGCCAGGACGGGAATGTGTTGGTGGAGAAGCGGCTGTGCACAATCGCGATGGCGCTGCGGCAACGTTCGTCGCGCAGATCCGGAAAGTATTGGGGCAGTTGCATCGTCGTCAACATGCCCTTGTAGACGATGGTGCGGCTGGACAGTGACGGGAAGTAGACGCGGGTGTCGTCGGGACCCATTTCGGCGCGCTTGCGAAGTGGATAGACGCGGCGGTCGAGCTCGATTCCGCCGACGCGGTCCGGGGTCGCGACGAACAGCTGGGCCATGTAGGGCATACAACTCAACGCGGTGACGCCGACTTCGGCGCTTTCGGGATCGACGGGCAATTCGCGCCATCCGAGCACGTCGAGGCCTTCGTCGTGGGCTATGGCTTCGACGCGCTCACGCGCGGCAGCGCGGGCAACCGAATCTTGCGGCAGGAAGCAGATGCCGGCTGCGAACGCATTGGTGCCGTCGTCGGCAGCGGCCGGAAGTTCGAAGTCGACGACCTCGCGGAGCAGCTCGACCGGCAGCTGCACGAGGATGCCGGCGCCGTCACCGCTGTTGGGTTCGGCGCCCGCGGCACCGCGGTGCTCGAGGTGTTCAAGGGCGACGAGCGCATCGGCGACGATGGCGTGCGAACGGCGACCCTGGATGTCGGTGATCATGGCGACGCCACAGGAATCCGACTCGTTTGCAGGGTCGTAGAGGCCCTGCGGGTCTGGCAATGCCGAAAACAGCATCGGAATGCACCTCCGCAGTCCGGAAATACTTGTCCGGGACTGCACCGGCCCGAATGTCGAGTGTATCAGCGGGTCGGTGTAGCTACCCGGGAAGAACCGTCGGGACCAGCGGGAACCCGGGCAGATTGCGTACCACCGTCCAGGTGACTGCGGCGGCGACGATGACGACGATCGCCGGGGGCGGCATGAGTCGTTGCCCTTTGCGCCAGCGCACGATCAGCCAGGCAGCCAGCAGGGGCAGACCGATGAGGAGGAAGACGTTGTCTGTCACCGCGGCGGCGAGGTCACCGTGCAGCAGGTCGTGGGTCATCCGAAGGCCGCCGCAGGCCGGGCAGTCCCACCCGGTCAGCAGCTTGAATGGGCATGCGGGAAAAAGGAATCCGGGGCGATGCGGATCGCCAAGCCCGACGTAGGTCAGGCCGCCCGCAAGGAGCGCGCCCGCCCCGAGTGCGCCGTACAGCCGTCCCCGGCCGGTAAAGGTGGCGCTAGGTCCCATCGCGCAGCGGGCGTCCCTCCGGGTCGCGGACCTTATCGGTGAGCAACAGGACGGCGTCGATGACACCCCAGATCACCGCGCCGATCCCGCATGTGATGAGCCCAACGACGAGTTGGGCGATGCCCAGGCCGGTGTAGCCGAGGTAGATGCGCCCGATGCCCACCAGGCCGAGCAATCCGAGCAGCTGTAGCAGGCCGGCAACCACCTTGGATTTGTCGGAAAGCGGCTCGCCGGTTATGGGATGCCGACCGTACGGCGCAGCGGGATCCATGTACGCAGGCGGATACGCGCCTGGCGGCGGGTAGCCCGGCGCCTGCGGCGGTGGTGGCGGTGGATAGCCCGAAGGCCCTGGGGGCGGCGGCGGCATCCCGTGCTCGCTGCCACCGAACTGCGGCTCGGTCATGACTTCAGCATGCCAGAACCAAACGACCCCTAGAAGGGCGGCGGCTCACCGTCGCCGTGCTCGTCGTCATGGGGCGCAAAGAGCTCTGCGTGGTAGGCGTCGCAGGCTTTTCGGCGGGCTTCGCGCGCTTGTCGGTTCTGCCGTCGTTCGGCGGCTACCCGATGCGCCCGGTTTTGCGCCCGACTGCGGCGCCGCTTCGGCATCATCGCGTTGCGGTTCCCGCAGCGGTCCTCGGCCGGTGGGTTCGGCTCGGCCAGCTCGCCGGTGGGTCGGCACAGGTTGGGAAACAGCAACGCGCTCCCTGGAGTGGTGACATACATCTGGCCATCGGGCAGCGTCCAGATTACCGTGCCGTCGGGCAGCTGTTTATCCCGCCATCCCCCAAAGGTTTTCAGTAAGTGATGACGTCTACACAGACATTTCAAATTCGACGGATGAGTCAGTCCGCCCTTGCCGTGGGGCACCGTGTGGTCGATATCGCAATGCGTCGCGGGCTGGTCACACCCCGGCGCACGGCACGTCATATCGCGGCACCGCACGAACTCCGCGAGCTTCGCCGATGGCACATAGCCGGGTTCGGGTGGCGCATCGACCGGATCAAACAGCGGCCGCGTCTTGGCGGACTTCGCGAGCTCGGCTACCAGCTCGGCGGGGATCAGATCGTCATACCCGACGAGGTAGCCGGACTTATCCGATGCGCCGTCGACGGTGGCCTGATCGGCAAGCAGGTGCAGCACCACCGGACTCGCGGGCAGCTTTCCGCCGGCACAGCAGTCATCGGTGCCGCACCGGCAACTCAGTCGGTCCGCTCCGGCCGCCACAGCACCGATGGCATCGGCTCGCCGCTGCGCCGCCGTGCGGGGATCCTTGTCGCAGACCGTGGCCGCTAACGCGTCCAGCCGCTGATCGAGGGCGCGCCCATCGGTGGAGAACACATTGGCGTACACCACGGCCATCCCGTCGCCGCTGTCGGCAACAACGACCTCGCGCTCCTCGGCGCGCTCCTTGCGGCGCCGCACCGCGTCGGCATCAGCCGCGGCGACGATGCGATCCACCTCGCGCGAGAGTTTTCCGTAGCTCAGCGAGGTCCACCGCGGCGCGCGCGCGGCGAGCTGGGTATCCACCGCCGCCAAGGTGTCCGCATCGGTGATCAGATCCGTCCGGTACACGATGGTCTGGAATAGCCGATAGTCGATATCGCCGGCGGCAAGAACCATGCCCACCAACGGCAGCCGTTCGTGCATCGCCAGCGCGAAACGCACGAGATTGCCTGCTGAGCCCAGGCTGGTGTTCAGCGCTGCAGCTACCTCGGCGGCGACCGCATCCCAGGTGTCGACCGCCGCGTTGTCGCCGTCACCCCATTCACGCAGCCGCACTCGGTATAGCTGCCAGACCGCGGTTAACCGCTGGGCAGCAGCGCGGGTCTCCGAACGAGAAGCCGCCCGCATCTCATCCAGCAGAGCACTCGGCTCCACCGAGGCGGGCGGCTCCATCAGTTCGAACATAGTTTCGAATATAACCGTCGGGTACGACAAGTCGACCGCGCGTTTTGGTCAGCGCCTCTGGAAAACCTCGCTACCTGCGAAGACGCTGCCACCAGCGGCGTCGAGGAGCTTGAGTATCCTGCGGCGACTCGGGCTCGACGACGTCCTCCGACGGTTTTGAAACGTCGGCAGAGATCTCGTCGGCTACCGTTGCGGCCTCGTCAGCGCCCTCAGCCGCGACTTGGTGCGCCTCCGAAGCCGCTTCCTGAACCGCCGTGGCCTCCTCGCCCTCAACGGGGCCAAGTCCCTCGACTGGTTCGTCCGACGCCGCGCCGGCCTGTTCGGTTTCTGACTCGTCGACCGGTTCCTCGTCCGTGGCCTCAACAGGCTCGGGTACAGCCTCCCCACCCGCTGCTTCCGGCTCCGACTCCTCAGCTTCTTCACCGCTGACTTCGGGCTGCAGCTCTGACTCGTCGGCTTCTTCAGCGGCCACCTCATCCGCCACTGCGGTGGCCTCCTCGGCGCCCTCAACCGCGACTTCGTGAGCCTCCAAAGCCGCTTCCTGGGCCTCAGCGGCCTCCTCACCCTCGACAGGGCCAAGTCCCTCTTCCGGGCGCGGTTCGGTAGCTTCGTCCGATTCCATCGCTTCCGGTGCGGCGGCTTCTGCATCGACGTCCTCTGGCATCTCGGCAGACTCAGCCTCGACGCCGGCCGGTTCCTCCTCGCCGACCTCGGCTTCTACCGCCTCCGCTGCGGCCGGTTCCTCCTCGCCGACCTCGGCTTCAGCCTCGGCCTCAGCGGGCTCCATTGCCTCGGCCTCATCCGGCTCCATCGCTTCGGCCTCGACCTCGTCGCCCACCTCGACGGCCTCTGGTTCAGCTGGCTCTTCCTCCTCGACGGCCGCTTCGGGTTCCTCGGCTTCTGCCTCAGCCTCCGTCGAATCCGGCTCCATCGCCTCGGCATCGACCTCATCACCGACGGCTTCGGCATCCTCGTCCTCCGCCTCGCCGGCAACCTTTGCCGCCGCCACCACGCCGGTCCCCGCGGCCACCGCGGCCAGCTCCTTGGCAACCTCGTCGACCGGCGACTCTTCGAGCTCCTCGACCTCAGTGGGCTTGCCCCGCAGCGAGTCCGGATCCTCGCGGCCCTTCGGCGCGGCCATGATGTACACCACCGCGCCGACAAACACGAACGTCGCCGTGAACGAATTGATCCGGATCCCCGCGATGTGAGTCGCCACATCACTGCGCATCAGCTCGATCCAGAACCGGCCCACGCAATACCCGGCGACATACAACGCGAACAGCCGCCCATGCCCAATCTTGAACCGGCGGTCCACCCAGATGAGCACCGCGAAAACCAAGACATTCCACAGCAGTTCGTACAGGAAGGTCGGGTGCACGACTTCGATCAGCTGGCCCGTCGACACGCCATTGAGGTTGTCGAGCGCACCGCTCGCATCCCGGCGCTCATAGATCTCCAGGCCCCACGGCAGCGTCGTCGGCCGGCCGTACAGCTCTTGATTGAAGTAGTTGCCCAACCGGCCGATCGCTTGTGCCAACACGATTCCCGGTGCAATGGCATCACCGAACGCCGGCAACGGAATGCCCCGACGGCGACACGCAATCCACGCCCCGACACCACCGAGCGCCACCGCTCCCCAGATGCCCAGGCCGCCATCCCAAATCCGGAACGCCGCCCCCAGGCCCGCGCCGCCCTCACCGAAGTAGGTCTGCCAGTCGGTGATGACGTGGTAAAGCCGGCCACCGATCAGGCCGAACGGCACCGCCCACAACGCAATGTCGTAGATGACGCCGCGTTCACCGCCCCTGGCTTCCCAGCGGCGATCGCCGATCACCAGCGCCACGATGATGCCCGCAATGATGAACAGCGCGTACGCCCGCAGCGGGAAGGAACCGAGATACCAAACGCCCTGCGGCGGGCTGGGAATGGAGGCCAGGACAGTGGTCGTCACGCGCTGACTCCCGAAACCCGCTGCCGGACACCGTCAGCAAGCTCTTCGGTCAATGCTCGCACCGCGGGAATACCATCCTTCAGCGCCGAAACCAAGGCCGAACCGACGATCACACCGTCAGCGTAAGCACCGATCTCGGTCGCCTGCTCGCGCGAGCGCACACCCAATCCGACACCGACCGGAATGTCTGACACCGCGCGGACCCGCTGAACAAGTTCCGGTGCCGCCACCGACACCGCATCGCGGGCGCCCGTAACACCCATCGTCGATGCCGCGTAGACGAATCCGCGCGACGCCTCGACCGTCGCCGCCAACCGCTCCGGCGTGGACGACGGCGCGACCAGGAAGATCCGATCCAACTCGTGGGCATCCGACACCGCCAGCCACTCTTCGGCCTCATCAGGAATCAAGTCCGGCGTGATCATGCCCAATCCCCCGGCCGAGGCCAGGTCGCGCGCAAAAGCGTCGACGCCCCAATGCAATACCGGATTCCAATACGTCATCACGACGGCACGGCCGCCGGCCTTGCTGATCGCCTCGACCGCGGCCAGCGTGTCGCGCACCCGCACGCCGCCGCGCAGCGCCGCCTCGGTGGCCGCGGCGATCGTCGGGCCGTCCATTCCCGGATCGGAGTACGGGATGCCGACTTCCACGATGTCGCAGCCGGATTCGACCAACGCCGTCATCGCCGAGATCGACGTCGGCACATCCGGGAACCCTGTCGGCAGATAGCCGATCAACGCCGAACGGCCCTCCGCGCGGCACGCGTCGAACAGGCTCGCCAACCGGCTCATGAGGCACCGTCCAACAGGCCGAACCACTTTGCGGCCGTCTCGACGTCCTTGTCGCCCCGCCCGGACATGTTCACGACGATGATCGCGCCGGAGCCCAGCTCCTGCCCCAGCTGCAGTGCACCGGCCACCGCATGGGCGGACTCGATCGCCGGGATGATGCCCTCGGTACGGCACAACAATGCGAACGCGTCCATCGCCTCGGTATCGGTGATGGGCCGGTATTCGGCACGACCCACATCCTTGAGGAACGCGTGCTCCGGCCCGACCCCTGGATAGTCCAGACCCGCTGAGATGGAATGGGATTCGATGGTCTGGCCGTCGTCGTCCTGCAACAGATACGAGAACGAGCCCTGGAACGCACCCGGCGATCCGCCCGTGAAAGTGGCGGCGTGCCTGCCGGTTTCGACGCCGTCGCCCGCTGCCTCGTAACCGACCAGCCGGACGCCGGGATCGTCGATGAAGGCGTGGAAGATGCCGATCGCATTGGAACCGCCTCCGACACACGCGGTCACCGCGTCGGGCAGCCGACCCGCCTGGGCTTGGATCTGAGCACGCGTCTCCAGACCGATGACCCGTTGAAAATCGCGCACCATCATCGGGAACGGATGCGGGCCCGCGGCAGTTCCAAAGCAGTAATACGTGCGGTCGGCGTTGGTCACCCAGTCACGGAACGCCTCGTTGATGGCGTCCTTCAGCGTCTTCGAACCCGCCTCGACCGAAACCACTTCCGCGCCCAGCAGTCGCATCCGAGCGACGTTCAATGCCTGCCGGGCGGTGTCGACGGCGCCCATGTACACAACACATTCCAGACCCAACAAAGCACATGCGGTCGCGGTGGCCACACCGTGCTGGCCCGCTCCGGTCTCGGCGATCACGCGGGTCTTGCCCATCTGCCGGGCCAGCAAGGCCTGACCGAGCACATTGTTGATCTTGTGAGATCCGGTGTGGTTGAGGTCTTCTCGCTTCAGGAAGAAGCGGGCGCCGCCGGCGTGCTCGGACAACCGCGCAGCTTCGTAGAGCGGCGACGGGCGCCCACTGTAGTGCCGCTGCAAGCGATCCAACTCGTCGAGGAATGCCTGGTCGCCACGGGCCTTTTCGTAGGCGACGGTGACCTCTTCAATGACAGCCATCAACGCTTCGGGAACGAATCGTCCGCCGTAGACACCGAAGTGGCCGCGGGCATCCGGATCGTGGCTGGTCGGCTCGGCGACTGCCGCGCTTGAACGCGGCAACTGTGGGCCGGTGAGGTCAGCCACTTCTCAACGGGAGGGCTTGGGGCAGGACGGATGCGTGCCTGCGGTGACCAAATCGGCAACGGCGCTGCGGGGATCGCCGCTCGTGACCAGCCCTTCGCCGACCAGCACCGCATCGGCGCCGGCACCGGCGTAGGCAAGCAGATCGGCGGTGCCGCGCACACCGGACTCCGCGATCCTGATGACGTTGCTCGGCAGCCCGGGGGCGATGCGCGCGAAGCAATCCCGATCGACTTCCAGTGTCTTGAGATCGCGTGCGTTGACACCGATCACGCTCGCGCCGGCCTGCAGCGCGCGGTCCGCTTCTTCTTCGGTGTGGACTTCGACCAACGCCGTCATACCGAGGGATTCGGTGCGCTCGAGCATCGACACCAGCACCGGCTGCTCCAACGCGGCCACAATCAGCAGCAGCATGTCGGCGCCGTGTGCCCGGGCTTCATGGATCTGATACGGCCGGATAATAAAGTCCTTGCGCAGCACCGGGATTGACACTGCGGCGCGTACCGCGTCGAGATCGTCGAGCGAGCCGTTGAACCGGCGCTGCTCGGTCAGCACGCTGATGATGCGTGCGCCGCCATCTTCATACGCGCGGGCCAGCTTCGCGGGGTCGGAGATCGACGCCAACTCGCCGCGTGAGGGGCTGGCGCGCTTGACTTCCGCGATCACGCCGATGCCCGGTTCGCGTAAGGCCGCCATCACGTCCAACGGTGGCGGTGCGTCCTTGGCCCGCTGCTTGATTTCGGCCAGGCTGACGACGGCCTCGCGAGCGGCAACGTCGGCGCGGACTCCTTCGATGATGGAGTCGAGCACGGTTGCCGAACTCATACCCGTCGATTCCCTTTCTGTGACGCGAAATGACCTCCATCGAAGGGTAGCCGCCACCGCAGCACCATCTGTCACCGACCCTTGGTGTCAGGATTGGTCGGGTCCGTGGTCGGATCCGAACCCTCGTCGAGCGCGTCCCAGATCATCCGCTCCGACATCGAATCGCCGGATGATTCCTGTTGTGCGGCGGCCCGTCGCGCCGCGGGCGCCACATACTTGCCCGCACCCGTGCGGGCCTTCGCCGCCGACCGTATGAGCAACACCGCGCCGACGAGCGCGCACGCCGCTGCCGCCACGGTGAGCACCGCGCCCCCGTAATGGCGTTGGGTGCCGGTCAGGTCGGCGACCGGGACCAGCGCCAAGTCCGCAGCACGCGGCGCGACGTCGCGGATCACCCACAGGCTGACGCCCAGATAGGCCATGCCCGCGCTGGCCGCCGCCACCAGCACCGCGAGCAGCCGCAGCGGCCAGCCCCGCACTGCCAGCGTCGCGACCGCGGCGGCCAACAGCAACACCGCCAGCGGTAGCAGCGCCGTCGACCAGGATCCGCCGCGCAGCGCCGTGGTCTTGGGCTGCCCCAGCCCGTCGAACGACGCCACCTCCACCCACGTCAACCGTGAGGCCACCCACAGCGCCAGCGCCGCAAGCACCAGCAGGAGCTGCGCGCCGCGGATCACGGCTCCACCAGCGTTTCCGCGGCGGCCACGGCGTTGAGCACCGCGCGGGCCTTGTTCGCCGCCTCGGTGTACTCGTACGGCCCGTTGGAGTCGGCCACCACTCCCCCGCCGGCCTGCACATACGCGGTGCCGTCGCGCATCAACGCGGTACGGATGGCGATCGCGAAGTCGGCGTTGCCGGCGAAGTCCAGATAGCCGAGCACCCCGCCGTACAGACCGCGACGGGTCTTCTCGACCTCCTCGATCAACTCCATCGCCCGCACTTTGGGCGCCCCCGACAGCGTGCCCGCCGGGAAGCAGGCCGTCACCGCGTCCAGCGCGGTTTTCCCGGGTGCCAGCCGCCCCGTGACCGTCGACACCAGGTGCATCACGTGGCTGTAGCGCTCGATGTGGCTGTAGTCCTCGACGCGCACCGTGCCCGGCTCGCAGACCCGGCCCAGGTCGTTGCGGCCCAGATCCACCAGCATCAGGTGCTCGGCGCGCTCCTTCTCGTCCTCGGCCAACTCCTTTTCGAGCAGCAGATCTTCTTCCTCGGTTTGCCCACGCCACCGCGTCCCGGCGATGGGATGAGTGGTGGCCCGCCCGTCCTTGACCGTGACCAGAGCCTCGGGGCTGGAGCCGACGATCGAAAAGTCCAGTCCGCCAGCATCATTGGGCACGTTGAGCAGATACATGTACGGGCTGGGGTTGGTGACGCGCAGCATCCGGTACACGTCGAGCGGGTCGGCGTCGGTGTCCATCTCGAACCGCTGCGACGGCACCACCTGGAAGGCTTCCCCTGCCTCGATGTCGCCGACCAGCTTCTCGACGATCGCGGTGTACTCCTCGAGCGTGCGTTGCGCACGGTGCAGCGGCTCGGGCCTGCTGAAGGTGGCCACCGTGGAATGCAGCGGCTGGCCGAGCGCCTCGGTCATCACGTCGAGGCGCTTCACCGCGTCCTCGTAGGCCCAGTCGACGCGGTCGTCGGTGCCGTTCCAGTTCACCGCGTTGGCGATCAGCGTGATCGTGCCCTCGTGGTGGTCCACCGCGGCGATGTCGGTGGCCAGCAGCAGCAGCATGTCGGGCAGCCCGAGATCGTCGACCGTCAGCGACGGCAGCCGCTCCAGGCGTCGCACCATGTCGTAGGCGAAGAACCCGACCAGACCGCTGGAGAGCGGCGGTAATCCGGGCAGTGGCTCGGTTTTGAGCAGGTCCAGCGTCGCCCGCAGCGCCGCCAGTGGATCCCCGCCGCTCGGTGCGTCTCGGGGGGTGACGCCCAGCCACGCCGCCTCGCCGTCGCGCACCGTCAACGCGGACGGCGCACCGGCGCCGATGAACGACCATCGCGACCACGACCGGCCGTTCTCGGCCGATTCCAGCAAGAACGTGCCGGGACGGTTGGCGGCCAGCTTGCGGTACGCCGACAGCGGTGTCTCGCTGTCAGCGAGCACCTTGCGAATCACCGGTACTACCCGGTGCTCGGCGGCCAGCGCACGGAAGTCCTCGTGAGAGGTCGTGACGCCGAGGTTGGCGGTCGCTTGCACGGCTCAATCCTCCCAGACCCTCCGGCGTAGCCTGGACACCCGTGACACCTATAAGACGCAGCGACCGGGTGGCCGAGTTCGAACTGCCGGATCAGACCGGGACGATGCGAAGCCTGTCGAGCTTGCTCGCCGACGGTCCGTTGGTGCTGTTCTTCTATCCGGCGGCGCTGACGCCCGGCTGCACCAAAGAGGCCTGCCATTTCCGCGATCTGGCGTCTGAGTTCGCCGCGGTTGGCGCATCGCGCGTCGGCATCAGCACCGACCCCGTCGACAAACAGGCCAAGTTCGCCGACATCCAGCGGTTCGACTTCCCGTTGCTGTCCGACGCCGACGGCAAGGTGGCCAGCCAGTTCGGGGTGAAGCGGGGGCTGCTCGGCAAGCTCATGCCCGTCAAGCGGACGACCTTCGTCATCGACACGGACCGCACGGTGCTCGAGGTGATCTCCAGCGAGTTGAGCATGGAAACCCACGCCGACAAGGCACTGGAGGTGCTGCGGCAGCGCCAGTCGGCCTAACCCTGCGTGAGGTGCTGCTCGAACCACGCGGCGGCGAGTGCCGCCACCCGCTCGAGCGCGCCCGGCTCCTCGAACAGATGGGTGGCGCCCGGGATCACCACGAACTGATTGTGCGCCGAGAGTTGCTCGATGGCGGCTTCGTTGGCTTCGATGATGCGCGGATCTCGTCCGCCGACGATGAGCAGCGTGGGTGCCTCGACGTCGTGCAGCGCGTCTCCGGCCAGATCGGGGCGACCGCCGCGAGAGACGACGGCCCGTACCGAGGGGTCGCCGGCGGCGGCGATCAGCGCGGCCGCGGCGCCGGTGCTGGCGCCGAACAGTCCGACGGGCAGGCCCGCGACGGCGTCGTGCTCGCGCATGCGATCGAGCGCTGAGAGCATGCGATCGGCGAGCAAGCCGACGTCGAAGCGGAATTCACGGGTGCGCAGATCCTGCTGTTCCTCGCTTTTGGTGAGCAGGTCCAGCAACAGCGTGGCGAAGCCGCGGTCCCTCAGCACATGTGCGACGAGGCGGTTGCGCGGGCTGAAGCGGGAACTTCCGGTGCCGTGTGCGAAGACGACGAGCCCGCGTGCGTTCGGCGGGACCTCCAGGTCGCCGAGCAATTCGACGCCGCCCGACCCGACAGCCACCGGCAGGGCCATATCTCCAGGTTACGACGGGGACAGCGGCGCTAGAGTGCTGACGCGTGACCGCGGTGCTGCAATTGGCGGACGTGACGTTTCGCCGCGACGGTAAACAGATCATCGACGGTATTTCGCTGACCGTGCAGCAGGGCGAGCACTGGGCGCTGCTCGGCCCGAACGGCGCGGGCAAGAGCACGCTGCTCGGCTTCTGCGCCGCAGTCACCTTCCCCACCTCTGGCACCGTGCACGTGCTCGGCGAGCAGATGGGCCGCACCGAGCTGGCCCGCCTGCGCCGCTCGATCGGTTACGTGAACCCGCGTCACCCGTTGCAGTATCCGCTCACGGTGCGTGAGGTGGTGCTCACCGGGATCACCGCCACCATCGACATCCCGATGCGGTGGGCGCCGACGGCCGACGAGGCCGCGCGGGCCGACGCGATGATCGCGACGGTCGGACTGTCCCGCAAGGCCGACGACGTCTGGCCCACACTGTCGCAGGGTGAACGCGGCCGCACTCTCATTGCGCGAGCGTTGATTTCGGATCCGCAGTTGCTGCTACTCGACGAGCCCACCACCGGATTGGACGTCGCCGCGCGCGAGCAGCTGCTGGAGACCATGGATTCGCTTGACGAAACGCACCCCGAGGTGGCCTCGATCCTGGTCACCCATCATCTCGAGGAGCTGCCGACCACCACGACGCATGCGCTGCTGATCGCCGAGGGCCGCACGGTCGCCAGCGGTGTTGCAGTGCAAACGATTACAACCGAGAACGTCAGCGCCGCGTTCGATCATCCCGTGGAAGTCGGCTATCACCACGGCCGCTGGACGGCCCGCGCCAAGGCCGGCACCGCGAGACTGTAGTTACCGGGGTCGTTACTCGCGCTTTCGCACGGCAACGACAGTCTCGCGGCTAATCCTCGGGCGCAAGCAGCACATCGGCGTCGAAGCACGTGTGATCGCCGGTGTGGCAGGCCGCGCCGACCTGATCCACTTCGAGCAGCACGGTGTCGCCGTCGCAGTCCAGCCGCACCGAATGCACGTACTGGGTGTGCCCGGACGTCTCACCTTTGACCCAGTGCTGCTGGCGCGACCGCGAATAGTACGTGGCCCTGCGGGTTTCCAGGGTGCGGGCCAACGCGATGTCGTCCATCCAGGCCACCATCAGCACCTGCCCGGTGCTGCGTTCCTGCGCGACCGCGGTGACCAGGCCGTTGGCGTCGCGTTTGAGCCGCGACGCGATGCCTGCGTCCAACGTCATCGTTGCCCTCGGCTCTTCGCGCAAGCGCTCATCGCACCACAATCCCTTCTGCCGCCATGGCCGCCTTCACCTGGCCAATGGTCAATTCGCGGAAGTGAAACACGCTGGCGGCCAACACGGCATCGGCACCTGCATGAACCGCCGGCGCGAAGTGTTCCACCGCGCCGGCTCCCCCACTCGCGATCACCGGCACGGATACCGCGCCACGCACCGCCTTGATCATCGGCAGGTCGAAGCCGGCCTTGGTGCCGTCGAAGTCCACCGAGTTGAGCAGGATCTCGCCCACGCCGAGTTCGGCTCCGCGGGTGGCCCATTCGATCGCGTCGATGCCGGTGCCGCGGCGGCCGCCGTGGGTCGTCACCTCCCAGCCTGACGGCGTGGGCTCCGACCCCTGTGGGACGGTGCGGGCGTCGACCGACAACACGATGCACTGCGACCCGAACTGTCGGGCCAGCTCGGCCAATAGCTCCGGGCGCGCGATCGCGGCGGTGTTGACCGAAACCTTGTCGGCCCCAGCTCGCAGCAGCGCGTCGACGTCTTCGACCGAGCGCACCCCGCCGCCGACGGTCAATGGGATGAACACCTGCTCGGCCGTGCGTTTGACGACCTCCAACATGGTGGCGCGACCCGATGACGACGCCGTCACGTCCAGGAACGTCAACTCGTCGGCCCCCTCGGCGTCGTAAACGGCGGCGAGTTCGACGGGATCGCCTGCATCCCGCAGGTTTTCGAAGTTGACGCCCTTGACCACTCGTCCGTCGTCGACGTCGAGGCAGGGAATGACACGAACCGCAAGGTCTTTGGGATCCATCAGAAGCTCTCCGGGTCGCCGACCGATTGCACAATGTCGAGAATCTCACTGTGCACGCCGGGCAGTCCGACGATCGCCGAGGGTGAGTTCACCGTCCAGTCGTTGCCCGCGAGATCGGTGACGACGCCTCCGGCCGCCTTCACCAGGGCGACGCCGGCGGCGTGATCCCACACCTTGCCGCTGAAACTGATTGCACCCCCGAGGATCCCGGCGGCCGTGTAGGCGAGGTCGATGCCCGTCGCGCCGTGCATCCGCATCCGCGAGCACTTGCGGCTCAGGTTCTCGATGACCGCCAGCCGGTACCGGCCCGGTACCCGACCGCGCGAGTCGACGTTGAAGGTACCGACCCCGACGATCGAATCGGCCAACCTCGCCGGCGTCAAAGACAGTTGTTCGACGCCGTTGCTGCGCAAAGGTTTACCAACGACGGCGGTGAACCGCTCGCCGGTGAACGGTACCCACGTCAACCCTGCGACCGGTTCGCCGTGGCGCAACAAGCCGAGCAGAATCGCGGCCATCGGCGAGCCCGCCGCATAGTTGAACGTGCCGTCGATCGGGTCGAGCACCCACACCAGCGGCGAATCGACATCCGCGCCGCCGAATTCCTCACCGTGCACCTCGATGCCCGTGGCGGCCACCAGCGCGTCGACCACTTGTCGCTCAATGGCCAGGTCGACTTCGGTCGCGAAGTCGTTGCCTTTCTTCTGCACTGCGGAGTCGGCCCGGTGCCCGGCGATGAACGGCTTGGCCGCGGCATCGAGGATTGCGACGGCTTCGGCGACCAGAGCGTCGACGTCAGCCGTCTCGAGCGCCATTTACTGCCTCACCGCGTCCAGCGCCTGCGGCAGCGTGAACCGTCCTGCGTACAGCGCCTTTCCGACGATTGCGCCTTCGATGCCGCGGTCGGTCAGTGTGGCGATGGCCCGCAGATCGTCGAGGCTGGACACGCCGCCGGAGGCGATCACCGGCGCATCGGTGCGTTCGGCGACGCTCACCAGCAGGTCGAGATTGGGGCCCTTGAGCGTGCCGTCCTTGGTGACGTCGGTCACCACGAACCGCGAACAGCCTTCGCCGTCAAGGCGTTCCAGCACCGGCCACAGATCGCCGCCGTCGGTCTCCCAACCGCGGCCGCGCAGTCGGTACTGCCCGTCGACGATCTTCACGTCCAGACCGACCGCCACTTTCTCGCCGTGCTCGGCGATCATCCGCGCACACCACTGCGGGTTCTCCAGCGCCGCGGTGCCGAGGTTGACCCGGGCGCAGCCGGTGGCCAGCGCGGCGTTCAATGAATCGTCGTCGCGGATTCCGCCGGAGAGCTCGACCGCGACGTCGAGTGTGCCGACGACCTCGGCGAGCAGTTCGCGGTTGGAGCCTCGACCGAACGCGGCGTCCAGGTCGACGAGGTGGATCCACTCGGCGCCGTCGCGCTGCCACCCCAGCGCGGCGTCCAGCGCCGAGCCGTATTCGGTTTCACTGCCGGCCTGGCCCTGCACCAGGCGCACGGCGCGGCCGTCGACCACGTCGACGGCGGGAAGCAGGATTAGTGACACGCCGCTCAACCTAGAGCCCCTCAACCCAATTGCCCAAAAGCGTGGCGCCGGCATCCCCGCTCTTCTCGGGGTGGAACTGGGTGGCCGCCAGTGGCCCGTCCTCGACGGCGGCCAGGAACGGCACCGAGTGCGTGGCCCAGGTGAGCAGCGCCTCGGGATTGCCCTCCCACTGCTGGGCGGCATACGAGTGCACGAAGTAGAACCGGGTGCCGGGGTCCAAGCCCTTGAACAACCGGCTTCCTGCGGCGGCGTCGACGACGTTCCAGCCCATGTGCGGGATCACCGGCGCGTCGAGACGGACCACGGCGCCCGGCCACTGCCCGCAACCCTGCGACTCCACGCCGAATTCGACGCCGCGGGCGAACAGGATCTGCATCCCGACGCAGACGCCCAACACCGGCCGGCCCGCAGAGACCCGCTCCGCGATGATCTTCTCGCCACCGATGGCGCGCAGGCCCGTCATGCACGCCTCGAATGCGCCGACACCGGGCACCACCAAGCCGTCTGCCTCCAAGGCTTTTTCGGCGTCGGCGGTCACCTCGACATCGGCACCGACCCGCTGCAGCGCCCGCTGCGCCGAGCGAAGATTGCCGGAACCGTAATCCAGTACGACGACTTTCTTTGTCACAGAGTGCCTTTGGTGGAGGGCACGCCGGTGACGCGCGGGTCGAACTCGACGGCCTGGCGCAACGCGCGGGCCACCGCTTTGTACTGCGCCTCGGTGATGTGATGCGGGTCGCGCCCGTAGAGCGTGCGCACGTGCAGAGCGATGCGGGCGTTGGACGCCAGCGATTCGAACACGTGCCGGTTGATCACGGTGTGGTATGGCACCTCGCTGCCGGCAATCGTGGTGTGCAGCATGTGGTCCGGCTCACCGGTGTGCACGCAGTACGGCCGTCCGGACACGTCGACGGCGGCGTGCGCAAGCGCCTCGTCCATCGGGATCCAGGCGTCGCCGAAGCGGCGGATGCCCTTCTTGTCGCCGAGCGCCTCGCGCAGCGCCTGGCCCAGCACGATCGCAGTGTCCTCGATGGTGTGGTGCCCTTCGATTTCGACGTCGCCCTTGGCGCGCACGGTCAGATCGAAGCTGGCGTGGCTGCCCAGCGAGGTGAGCATGTGGTCGTAGAACGGCACACCGGTGTCGATGTCGACGATGCCGGTGCCGTCGAGGTCGAGCTCGACGACGATGTCCGACTCTTTGGTCTTGCGTTCGACTTTCGCGCGGCGGGTCACTGTGCTCCTAGGGACTGGGCGAGTTCGGTACGGGCCAGCGCAGTACTGGCGGCCAGCAGCGCGTCGTTTTCGTCGACGAGGCCGATGGTGGCGCGCAGGTATCCGGGGATGCCGACATCGCGGATGAGGATGCCGGCGTCGAGGTAGTGCTGCCAGGTGGCCGGTGCGTCGGCGAATTCACCGAACAGCACGAAGTTGGCGTCACTGGGAATCACCCGAAAGCCCATGCCGCTCAATGCTTCTGTGACGCGTTCACGCTCGGCGATGAGGGTGGCGACGCTGGCAAGCGTGTCGTCGGCGTGGCGCAGCGCGGCGCGGGCGGCCGCCTGGGTGATCGATGACAGGTGATAGGGTAACCGCACCAGCAGCATGGCGTCGATCACTGCGGGCGCCGCGATCAGATATCCGAGGCGCCCACCCGCGAAGGCGAAGGCCTTGCTCATGGTTCGGGTCACGACGAGCCTGGTCGGGTACTCGTCGACCAACGCGATGGCACTGGGCTGCGACGAGAATTCGCCGTAGGCCTCGTCAAGGATCAGGATGCCGCTGCTCATGGCGTCGAGCAGCCGGCGCAGCTCGTGGTGCGAAACGCTTTGCCCCGACGGGTTGTTGGGGCTGGCGACGAACACGATGTCGGGGGTGTGTTCCTTGATCGCCGCCACCGCGACGTCGGTGTCGAGGCTGAAATCGTCGGCGCGGACCGCCTGCAGCCATTCGGTCTGAGTGCCGTCGGAGATGATCGGGTGCATCGAGTACGACGGCACGAAGCCGATCGCGCTGCGGCCCGGCCCGCCGAACGCCTGCAGCAGCTGCTGCAGGATCTCGTTGGAACCATTGGCGGCCCACAGGTTTTCGACCGTCACCGCCACGCCGGTCTGCAGCGCGAGGTATGCGGCCAGATCGGTGCGCAGCGCCACCGCATCGCGGTCGGGGTAGCGGTGCAGATCGACGGCGGCCTCGGCCACCGACCGGGTGAGGTCGTCCACCAGCGCCTTGCTCGGCGGGTGCGGGTTCTCGTTGGTGTTCAACCGCACCGGGACCTGCAGTTGCGGAGCACCGTAGGGCGACTTGCCGCGCAAGTCATCGCGCAACGGCAAGTCCGCCAACGTGATACGGCTACCGGGCGCGCTCACCGCTCGAACCTCCGCCGCACCGCCTCGCCGTGGGCAGGCAGGTTCTCGGCCTCGGCCAGCGTGATGACGTAGCCGGACACATCCTTCAAGGCGGCCTCGTCGTAGTCGACGACGTGAATGCCGCGCAAAAAGGTCTGCACGGACAGCCCGCTGGAGTGTCGGGCGCAGCCGGCGGTGGGCAGCACGTGGTTCGATCCGGCGCAGTAGTCGCCGAGGCTGACCGGCGCGTACGGGCCGACGAAAATGGCGCCGGCCGAACGGATCCGGCGGGCCACCTGGCGCGCGTCGACGGTCTGGATCTCCAGGTGTTCGGCGGCGTACGCGTTGACGACGCGAATGGCCGCATCCAGATCGTCGACGAGCACGATCGCCGACTGCTTACCCGTCAACGCCGCGGTGACGCGTTCGCGGTGCACGGTGGTCTCGAGCTGGTTGGCCAGTTCGCGCTCGGTGGCCTCGGCGAGGTCGGCACTGGGTGTGACGAGCACACTGGCCGCCATTTCGTCGTGTTCGGCCTGGCTGATGAGATCCGCGGCGACGTGCGACGGATCGGCGGTGTGGTCGGCCAGGATGGCGATCTCCGTCGGGCCGGCTTCGGCGTCGATCCCGATTTGCGAGCGGCAGATGCGCTTGGCGGCAGTGACGTAGATGTTGCCCGGGCCGGTCACCATGTCGACGGGCGCGAGTTCGGCGCCGTCGGTGTCGGTGCCCCCGTACGCCAGCAGCGCCACCGCCTGCGCGCCGCCGACAGCCCACACCTCGTCGACACCCAGGAGGTCGGCCGCGGCCAGGATGGTCGGATGCGGCAGGCCGCCGAACTCGGCCTGCGGTGGGCTGGTGATCACCAACGAGTCCACGCCCGCGGTCTGCGCCGGGACGACATTCATCACGACGCTGGACGGATAGACGGCGTTACCGCCCGGCACATACAGGCCGACCCGCTCGACCGGCACCCAGCGTTCGGTGACCGTCGCGCCGGGTCCCAGCGTCGTCGTGGTGTCGGTGCGGCGCTGGTCGGCGTGCACGGCGCGGGCGCGGTCGATCGCCACCTGCAGGGCCGCGCGCACATCGACGTCGAGCTCTGCCAACGCACGCTCCAGCGCGTCGGCAGGCACCCGGACGGTTGCGGGCCGTACCCCGTCGAACTTCTCGCCGTACTCCAGGGCCGCCGCCGCGCCGCGTTCGGCGACGTCGTCGACGATCGGACGCACCTTGGGCACCACCGCATCGACGTCGACGCCACCGCGCGGGAGGGCGGCGCGCAATTGGGCGGCGGTCAGCGTGGCGCCGCGCAGATCGATGCGGGCCATCGCCGGAGATGCATTCACGCTGACCATTGTCCCAGAGCAGCACAAATCACTTCCGTCAGCGCCCGAAGTCGTTGAGACTGCAGTCAAGGCTCACCGCCCTGACCCAGACGAAGGAGTCGTATGCGCGCTCAGGATCACCCCAACAACGCCCCCGGCGTGCCGATGATCTTCCCGCCCTGGTTCGAGCGTATCCAGGTCAAATACATGAACCCGGTGGTCAAGCCGTTCGCGCGGTTCATGCCGGGGATGGCGACGATCAAGCACCGCGGCCGTAAATCCGGTAAGCCCTACGAGACCATCGTGACCGCCTACCGCAAGGGTGATCAGCTGGCGATCGTCCTCGGCCACGGCAAAACCGACTGGGTGAAGAACGTGCTGGCCGCGGGCGAGGCGGAGCTGCATTTCACCCGCAAGCAGGTGCACCTCACCAACCCGCGGATCCTGCCCGCCGGAAGCGGTGCAGAGGGGCTGCCGCTGCCCGCGCGGATCCAGGCGAAGAAGGCCGCGGTCTTCGTCGCCGACGTCGCCTGACCCTATGTGATTGTTAGCACACAATTAGATCGTGCCCTAACTAATCGGGTACGGTCTTCCCATGACCATGCTCGACGAGGATGTCGACCCGTTGGCGCTGGAACGTCAGGTGTGCTTCGCATTGGCGATCACCAACCGAGCGGTGCTCGCGATCTACCGCCCGCTGCTCGAGCCCCTCGGGCTGACCCACCCGCAGTACCTCGTCATGCTCGCGCTGTGGGATCACCACAAATCCGGTAGCGAGAACGCGTTGTCGGTCAAGGACATCGCCTCGGCTTTGCAATTGGACTCGGCCACGCTGTCGCCGATGCTCAAACGCCTCGAGGCGCTCGGGTTGATCACCCGCTCCCGCAGCAGCACCGATGAGCGCGCGACCGACGTCGTGCTCACCGAGGCCGGTGTCCAATTGCGGCGTCGCGCGTTGAAGATTCCACCCGCCGTCGTCGAGCGGCTTGGCGTCGGCCTCGACGAGCTCGAACATCTTCACGACGTGCTCACCCGCATCAACGCCGCCGCCATCGCGGCCGGCGCCCTCGACGGCAAGGAGTCCTGATGAGCGACGACACCGCGCGCCGCCCGAACCTCTGGCAGTACATCGGCTACTGCTACGGCCGTCGGCTGCCCGACTCGATGCGGGACTGGGTGCGCAACGACCTCGCCGGTAAGGGCGCCACCCGTCGGATGATGGTCCGTGTCGCGATCCCCGCGATACTTGTGCTCGCGCCGTTCTGGTTCATCCCGGCGTCCTTCTACGTGCACGCGGAGATGACGCTGCCGATCTTCATTCCGTTCGTCTTCTTCTCCCATGCGCTCAACAAGGTGTGGCGCCGGCACATGCTGGCCAAACACGGCCTGGACCCCGACCTGGTGGACGAGCTCAAGCGCAAACGTGACGCCCACATTCACCGGGCCTACATCGAGAAGTACGGCCCGCGACCGGAGACGGCCGAGTCGCGGGGTCACGACATCTAGATGTCCAGGCCGATGTCGAGCACCCGCACCGAGTGGGTGAGCGCGCCGACGGCCAGATAGTCGACACCCGTTCGGGCGTAATCGGCTGCAGTGTCCAACGTCAGACCACCCGAGGATTCCAGTTTTGTTGCGGGCGAACGCGAGTCGCGCCGTTGCACCGCCATCTGCGTCTGCCACACCGGAAAGTTGTCCAACAGCACCAGTTCCACGTCAGCCGATAACACGTCGTCGAGTTGTTCGAGCGAGTCCACCTCGACCTCGCACGGCAGATCCGGCGCTTCGGCGCGGACGGCTTTCAGCGCGGCCAACACCGAACCTGCGGCCGCGACGTGGTTGTCCTTGATCAAAGCGGCGTCGCCCAGTCCCATCCGATGGTTGACGCCGCCGCCGACCCGCACCGCGTACTTCTGCAGCGCCCGCAGGCCGGGCAATGTCTTTCGGGTGTCGCGGATCTTGGCCTTTGTGCCGCTCACCGCCTCCACCCACGCCGCCGTGGTGGTGGCGATGCCGGACAGATGGCATACCAGATTCAGCATGGTGCGCTCTGCGGTCAGTAGTCCTTGCGTCGGCGCCCGCAGCGTCAACACCTCGGCACCGGCTTCCAGGCGCGCGCCGTCAGCCACCCGATGCATGACCCGGTAACCATCGATGCCAAGCACTTCATCAAGAACCAACAACGCAAGGTCGACGCCGGCGATGACACCTGGCTCGCGGGTGACCAGCGACGCCGTCGTCTCGGAGTCGGCGGGCACGGTGGCCAAGGTCGTGACGTCTGGCCCATAACGCAGGTCTTCCTCGAGGCCCCGCGCGACCGTCGCCCGGGCTTCCGCGAGCTCGTAGTCCGACAGTGCCATCAGCAGGCAGCGGCGGCGGGCACCAAGCTGTGCGCGAACGCCGGGTCGGGGTCGGGAAAATCCGAACGGTGATGGCAGCCACGAGATTCCGTGCGAGCCAGCGCCGCCGCGACGACGACGTTAGCCGTCACGGTCAGCGCGACATCCTCGACGTCCCTGCGGCTGCCCAGCCCGCGGTCGGTCGCCGTGTTCAGCAGTGCGGCAAGCTCACACAGGCCGCTCGCGTCCCGGACGACCGACGCGTGGCGGGACATCGCACGCTGCAGCAGCGGGCGATCGAGCGCCACACGCGGCGCCGGCTCCGCAGCGACGGCGCGGCTGGCTCCGGCGTCGGCGGCGTGCTCGGCCGCCGCTTTACCCGCGCGTCCGCCCACGACCAATCCTTCGAGCAAGCTGTTGGACGCCAAGCGATTTGCGCCGTGCATCCCCGTCCGCGCCACCTCGCCCGCCGCGAACAACCCGGCAAGGTCGGTGCGGCCGTGCACATCGGTGACCACGCCGCCGCAGCTGTAGTGCGCGCCGGGCACCACCGGAATCGGTTGGCGGGTGGGGTCGACGCCCGCCGCATGGCACGCCGCGGTGACCGTCGGGAAGCGTCGCTCGAATTCGGCGATGCCGCGGGCGTCGAGGTAGACACACGGATCACCGGTTGCGTTCAACCGTGCATCGATGGCCGCCGCCACCACGTCGCGGGGGGCCAGATCGCCCATCGGGTGCACGCCGGCGGTCACCGAATTGCCCTGCGCATCAATCAGTACCGCGCCCTCGCCGCGGATCGCTTCGGTGATCAGCGGCCGTCGGCCGCCGCCGTGGCCGTCATAAAGCATGGTCGGGTGGAACTGGATGAACTCGAGATCGCCGATCGGCACCCCGGCCCACATCGCCAGCGCGATACCGTCGCCGGTGGAGCCGTCCGGATTGGTGGTGGCCGAATAGAGGTGGCCGAGCCCGCCGGTGGCCAGAATCACCGACGGCGCATGGATCACACCGAGGCCGTCGGCGTTGAGCACCTGCACACCCGTCACCGCTGCGCCGTCGTGAAGCACCTGCAGCGCAACGTGTTTGCGCCGGATGTCCAGGCGTGCGGCGGCACCGTCCAGCGCCCGTTGCACCTCGGCACCGGTGGCGTCACCCCCCGCGTGGATGATGCGCCGTCGCGAATGGCCGCCCTCCCGGGTCAGGGCCCACTGCCCGGGCGCGGCCTCGTCGAACCGCGCACCGTCATCGACCAGCTCGGCGACGGCGGCGTAGCCGTCCGCCACGATCGAGCGGACCGCATCGGGGTCGCACAGACCGCCGCCGGCCGCCAGGGTGTCGGCGACGTGCGCGTCGACCGAATCATCGGTGCGCGGCAGCACCACTGCGATACCGCCCTGCGCATAGAACGTCGCGGTATCGGCGGCCTTGCTCAACACGACGACGCGACGGCCCCGGCGATGGGCGGCCAGGGCCGCGACCAAGCCCGCGACGCCGGTGCCGATAACCACGACATCGGCGCGCTGCTGCCAGCCGCCGCTACCGCCGCAGCAGTAGTCGTTCATTCTCCGCCGCCGGGCTGGCCGATCTCGATCATCCGCTGCACGCTGGCCCGCGCCAGGCGGGCGGTTTCGGGATCGACGTCGACCTCGTCGGCGCCTTCCACCAAGCACCGCAGCAGCGCGGCGGGAGTGATCATCTTCATGTACTTGCACGAGGCGCGGTCGTTGACCGCCAGGAAGTCGACTTCCGGTGCGGCGCGGCGCAGTTGGTGCAGCATGCCGACCTCGGTGGCGACCAGCACCTGGCGCGCGTTGGTCTCGCGGGCGGCGTCCAGCATGCCGCCGGTGGACAGGATCTTCACCCGGTCCTCGGGAAACGCCCCTTCTCCGGCGAGGTAGAGCGCCGAAGTGGCGCAACCGCATTCGGGGTGCACGAACAGTTCGGCATCAGGATGGGTCCGGGCCTGGTCGGTGAGCTCGTCACCGTTGATGCCCGCGTGCACATGGCATTCGCCCGCCCACACGTGCAGGTTCTTGCGACCGGTCACTCGGCGCACGTGTGCGCCCAGGAACTGGTCCGGGCAGAACAGCACCTCGCGGTCCTCGGGAATCGACGCGACCACCTCGACGGCGTTCGAGGACGTGCAGCAGATGTCGGTCAGCGCCTTCACCGCGGCGGTGGTGTTGACATAGGAGACGACCACGGCGTCCGGGTACTCGTCACGCCATGCCCGCAACTCGTCGGCGGTGATGGAATCGGCCAGCGAGCAGCCGGCCCGCTGGTCGGGAATCAGCACCGTCTTGTCGGGGGACAGGATTTTGGCGGTTTCCGCCATGAAGTGCACGCCACAGAACACGATGGTGTCCTCTGGCGCCTCGGCGGCGATGCGGGACAGCGCCAGCGAGTCACCGACGTGGTCGGCGACATCCTGGATGGGGGGCAACTGGTAGTTGTGCGCGAGGATCGTCGCGTTGCGCTGTTTGGCGAGCCGACGCACCTCGGCCGCCCAGGCTTCGTCGCCGGCGAGGCCGGAATAGCCACCCGGTCCGTCGGTGATCCGGGCCGTCATATCCCCCACGGGCCCGCGGTCGAGAACGGTCATCGACGCCTCCTGGTCCTCCCGTCCCGGTTTTCGACTTATAATCGAAAACATGCCACATAGTAGCACCGCGCACGAGGTGCTTGCCGTCGTGTTCCAGGTTCGCGGTGTTGACTCCCGGCAACCCACACTTAACGTGCTGTTATGGCAGCGCGCCCTGGCCCCGGAGCGCGGCAAGTGGTCGCTGCCGGGCGGCCGGCTCGGCGACGACGAGGATCTGACCAGCTCCGTTCGGCGTCAGCTGGCCGAGAAAGTCGACCTGCGTGAGCTTGCTCACCTCGAGCAGTTGGCCGTGTTTTCCGACCCGGTGCGCGTTCCCGGCCCCCGCACCATCGCGTCGACGTTCCTCGGTCTGGTGCCCTCCCCCGCGACGCCGACGCTGCCGCCAGACACCCGTTGGCATCCCGTCAGCGCGCTGCCGGAGATGGCGTTCGACCATGCCCCGATGGTGGCCCACGCCCGCAGCCGGCTGGTCGCCAAACTGTCCTACACCAACATCGGATTCGCCTTGGCGCCAAAAGAATTCGCGATATCGACGCTGCGCGACATCTATGGCGCCGCGCTCGGCTACCAAGTAGACGCGACGAACTTGCAGCGCGTGCTGGAACGGCGCAACGTCATCACCCGCACCGGCACCACCGCGCGGTCCGGCCGCACCGGTGGCCGCCCGGCGGCCCTGTATCGGTTCATCGAGTCCCGGTATCGCGTCACCGACGAATTCGCCGCGCTGCGCCCGCCCGGGTGAGTCGACTGGATTCTTAGACCCTTCTTAAGTAACAATGCCCCGGTGACTCTGGGCAGCGTGGCACCAGCGACCGGTGCCGAGTGGATAGGTCAGCCGCAACACCAGGAACTCGATCCCCTGTCGCGGCCGCTGCTGCCGTCCAAGGACCCTTTCTACGAGCCGCCACCCGGCTTCGAACACGCTCATCCCGGTACGGTGCTGCGCTCCCGCGACGTCGAACTGGCGTTTCTCGGGCTGGTCCCGCAGAAGTTCACCGCCACGCAGCTGCTGTACCGCACCACGGACCTCAATGGTGCACCGCAGGCCACCGTCACCACGGTGATCGTGCCGGCCGAACGCGCCACGGCCGGGTCCTGCCCGATCGTGTCCTACCAGTGCGCCATCGACGCGGTGGCCGACCGGTGTTTCCCGTCGTATGCGCTGCGCCGCGGCGCCAAGGCGGTGGGGGCCCTGGCGCAGCTGGAATTCTTTCTGATCGCGGCCGCGCTGGCCGAAGGCTGGGCGGTGTCGGTGCCCGATCATGAGGGGCCGCATGGCATTTGGGGCGCGCCGTTCGAACCGGGCTATCACATTCTGGACGGTGTTCGCGCCGCGCTGAACTGCGAGCGTCTGGAGCTGGCGCCGGATACGCCGATCGGCTTGTGGGGTTATTCCGGCGGCGGGCTGGCGTCGGCCTGGGCCGCCGAGGTGTACGGCGACTACGCACCCGAACTCAACGTCGTCGGCGCGGTGCTCGGCTCCCCCGTCGGCGACCTGGGCAACACGTTCCGCCGGCTCAACGGCACCATCTTCTCGGGCTTGCCGGCGATGGTCGTCGCCGCGCTCACCCACGTGTATCCGGACCTCAATCGGATCATCGACGAGCACGCCACCGAAACCGGCAAGGCGATGCTGGCCCGGGCCGAGAAGATGACGACGGCGCACGCCGTGCTGCGGTGGATCTGGATGGACATGGGCAAGCTGGTCGACCAGCCGCTGGATCAGATCCTCGACACCCCCGAGGTGCAGCACGTCTTCGACAGCATCAAGCTGGGCACGACGGTGCCCACCCCGCCGGTGCTGATCGTGCAGGCCGTGCACGACCGCATTGTGTCCGTCGACGACATCGACGAACTCACGGAGACCTATTGCAGCGGCGGGGCGAACGTCACCTACCACCGCGACATGTTCAGCGAGCACATGCTGCTGCACCCGATGTCGGCGCCGATGGCGTTGCGCTGGCTGACCGACCGCTTCAACGACCGGCCGCTCTCCGAGCACCTGGTGCGGACGAAATGGCCGACGCTGCTGAACCCCATCACCTATGTGGGCATGGCCCGGCTGGTGAACATCGCGGCGAAGGTCGTCATGGGCCGGGCGGTGGAACGCCGTCCGCTGTGACCGGCGGAGCCAGCGTGGCCTGCTCGACCGGCGGCCAGGCGCCGAGGTCATCGCGTGCCGTTGACACCGCGATCAGGGCGTAGACCAGCGCTGCCGTCGCCGCGGGCAGCAGGATTGTTGCGGCGACCTGTAACGGCGAATGCCCGAAGAACACCGGCGGGGCCTCGGTCACGTAGTGCACGCGGTTTTCGGGCGACACCGGCGCAGCAGCAACGTCGATGACCCCGTAGCGCCAGCGCACCAGGACCGCGCCCACGCCGGCCGCCGCCGCAGCGCCCGCCGCGCAGCCGAGCGTCAACGCGACGACGATCACCGGGCCGCGATGAGCCCGCCACTGCCACAGCAGCACCCCCGCCACCACGGCCAGCACGCCGAGCATGCCCACCATCAGAAACGCCGCGACGAAGAAGTGGTCGGCCTCGTTGCCGAGGTAGGCGCGGATGCGGTCGCCGTCGCGGGTGAGCGCCACGACGCCGTGGATCGGCGGCGCCAGCCACGCCCACAGGGCGCCAACCAGTGCACCGGCCACGGTCAATCCGACGACGGCGATCAGCGCCGCACGTCTCCGCGAAATGCTCGGCGGCGCAAGGTCATTCATTTCTGCTCAAGATCTTTTGAATCCTGCACACCATGGCGCGAGCACTTCGCCGACCAGCCGTCCGGACGCACCTGCACGATCATCCGCCGGCCGCATTCGGCGCAGAACCGGGGCGGCTCCAGGCCGAGCTGTGCGGCGGTCGGAACGGTGCCGCCGTCCGGTTCGCCGGTGTAGACGTTGTACGCCATGCCATCCGTTCTACAGGGTGGCGTTGAGAGCCTTGATGGGCATCTGCAGCTCGTCAAGGAGCTCCAGGTCGGTCTCGGCGGGGCGGCCCAGCGTGGTCAGATAGTTGCCGACGATGACGGCGTTGATGCCGCCGAGGATGCCCTTCTTGGCGCCGAGGTCACCGAGGGTGATCTCGCGACCACCGGCGAACCGCAGCATGGTGCGCGGCAATGCCAGCCGGAAGGCGGCGACGGCCTTCAGGGCTTCGCTGGCCGGCAGTACGTCGAGGTCCCCGAACGGCGTCCCCGGCCGCGGGTTGAGGAAGTTCAGCGGCACCTCGTGCGGATCGAGTTCGGCGAGGTTCGCGGCGAATTCCGCACGCTGCTCCAGGGTTTCACCCATGCCGAGGATGCCGCCGCAGCACACCTCCATACCGGCCTCGCGGACCATCTGCAGGGTGTCCCAGCGCTCTTCCCAGCTGTGGGTGGTGACGACGTTGGTGAAGTACGAGCGCGCGGTCTCGAGGTTGTGGTTGTAGCGATGCACGCCCATTTCTTTGAGGCGGTCGACCTGCTCCTGGGTGAGCATGCCCAGCGAGCACGCGATCTGGATGTCCACCTCGTTGCGGATGGCCTCGATGCCCGCGGCGACCTGGGCCAGCAGGCGCTCATCGGGCCCACGCACGGCGGCGACGATGCAGAATTCCGTCGCGCCGGTCTTGGCGGTCTGCTTGGCGGCCTCGACCAGGCTCGGAATGTCCAGCCAGGCACTGCGCACCGGCGACGCGAAAAGCCCGGACTGCGAACAGAAGTGGCAGTCCTCGGGGCAGCCGCCCGTCTTGAGGCTGATGATGCCCTCGACCTCGACGTCGGGCCCACACCACTTCATCCGCACGTCGTGGGCCAGCTCGAGCAGTTCGTCGAGCTTCTCGTCGGGCAGCTGCAGCACCTGCAGCGTCTGCTCCTGGTTCAGGCCCTCGCCGCGTTCCAGTACCTGCTCGCGGGCCTCCGCCAGAATGTCGCTCACCTAGTCGTCCTCTCGTCTTGAACGGTGTTCAGGTTAGGGTATTGGCGTGCAGCTCCACAAACGCGACGTGGTCGATGCGGCGACCACCCTGCTGGACACCTACGGCATCGCGGACTTGACGATGCGCCGGCTGGCCCGTGAGCTCAACGTCTCGCCCGGCGCGCTGTACTGGCACTTCGCCAACAAACAGGAGCTTCTCGGCGCCATCGCCGACCGGATTCTGGACGGCGTGCCGTCCGCGACGGGCATCGTGGACGTCTGCAATCTCCTGCGTGACGCGCTGTTGTCGCACACCGACGGGGCTGAGCTGGTGTCCGCGAGCTTCGCGGCGGGCCAGTCGTCGGCGATGACGGGCGTGCTGGCCCGGCTCACCGATGCGGCCGCGGAGGCGGGACTGGACCCGTCGCACGCCGAGCTGGCCGCCCGCACGGTCGTCTACTACGTGCTGGGGTTCACCGCCGACGAGCAGTCCCGGCTGCAGTGGGACGCCGCCGGCGCCGATCTTCCCGACGAGCAGTCGGTGCTGACGGACGACGCCAACGCGCGGTTCCGATTCGGTGTCGACCTGCTCGTCAACGGCATCGGGGTCGCGCACCGCGTGAACGTCGGATAGCGCGGTCAGCTTCGCCGCAGCACGTGGTGGATTGCCGTCAACACACCACTGTCGGCCATGGCAGGCATCTCGCATCCTGGTAGAGGTTGAGCAGCAACTCAACCGCGGCGCCGGATATGAGCTTGTGTGCGAGGAACCGCCGAAATCTCGCACATAAGCTCACGTTCGACGAATCTGTCAGATTGGATATTCGGCTTTGGTGTTGCCGTCCCAGCGGCGCAGCCCGATGAAGCTGCCGGCGATCTCCGAAGGCCGTCCCGCAATCCGCAGCGCCCGTCCGACCTGGTGGCCGTGCACCCGGCGCGCCAGCGTCGTGTGACCGGTCCACTGCCCGGGTAGGGAGTTCGCCATCGGCTCGGGCTGTGCGTGCGGCAGCGTCAGCCGATACACGTCGGCGTGCACGGCCAGCAGGTCCGCGGTCGGGACGATCAACCGGGTCAGAATCAGCTGAGACCGGCCAAATATCAGCGGCGCGCCGACGACACACCGCAATGGGAACCGACCAGCCAGCGACGCCAGCAGCGCGTCGACTTCGGGATCGATCTGCTGCGCGACAGTCAACGTCACATGGGGCCGGCTCGCCGGCGCCTGGCTGGGAATCCCGGCCTCCCGCAGGCCATCCCAGATGTGCCGGATCGCCGCCTCGGTGTCCGGGTCGAAGACCAATTCGACGGAGTGCACCATCAGATCAGGCTCTCAACCCATTCCGAGTCGAACGCCGCGGCGCTCATCGACTCGAAGTCGACGGCGCTCAACGACCCTGCACCCTCGGGTAGCACCGCCCGCACCGGCGCCAGTCTCGCCAGCGCCGCGCGGTTATCGACTTCAGTCACACCCGGCTGCGACGGCCAGGCGCCGATAACCAGTCCGGCACACGAAAGCCCTTGCGATGCAAGTGATTCCAACGTCAACGCGGTGTGGTTGAGCGTGCCCAGCCCCGGCCTGACGACGATCAGCACCGGTGCCGCCAACTCGACAGCCAGGTCGCGAAGCGTCGCCCCGCCGGCCCCGACTTCCACGAGCAGACCGCCGGCGCCCTCCACCAGGGTCAGCCGTTTCGGCGCGTCGACCGCACGCACCGACGCCAGCAACTCGGCACGCGTCGGCAGCGCCATCCCGGCCCGTTCCGCCGCCGCCACGGGCGCCAATGGCTCGGGGTAACGCCATGACCCGTGCAGCTCGGAAACCCCGGAGAGCCGCCGCACATCGGCGAGGTCATCGTCGACAGGGCTGCCGGTCTGCACCGGTTTGCACACCGCGACGTCAAGGCCCGTCAACCGCGCGTGACACGCCAGAGCGGCCGTCACGATCGTCTTGCCGACGCCCGTGTCGGTGCCCGTGACGACGAGAACGCTCACGCGCGGGCAGCCGCCAGCACGTCAGTCAAAACCTCACGGGCCAAGCCAATTTCGTCGTCGGACAGCGACGCCCGCGCCGTCAGCCGCAGCCGGGAGGTCCCCGCCGGGACCGTCGGCGGGCGGAAACAGCCGACCCGCACGCCACGGTCCAGACAGGCGGTGGCGGCCTGCAACGCCACCTCGGGCTCGCCGAGAATCACCGAGACCACCGCCGAATCGGGCCGTTCGGCCCCGCACATCGACGCCAACGCCTCGGCGTGCTCCAGCACCGCCCGCGCCCGCCACGGCTCAGCGATCAGCACCCGTAGTGCGGCCCACGCCGCGCCGACCGCGGCCGGGGCCAGTCCGGTGTCGAAAATGAAGGGCCGCGCCGCGTCAATCAGATGATCCCGCACGGCAATTGGGCCCAATACCACCCCACCCTGACTGCCCAGCGCTTTCGACAGTGTCGTCGTCATCACGATGTCGGGCGCGCCGGCGAGTCCCACCTCATGGAGCAGACCGCGTCCTCCGTCGCCCCGCACACCGAGGCCGTGGGCCTCGTCGACGATCAGCAGCGCGCCATGCCGACGGCACACCTCGTGCAACGCGCGCAGCGGGGCGAGCACGCCGTCGGCCGAGAACACCGAGTCGGTGACGACGACTGCGCGCTCTTCATCGCGGGCGGCCAGCGCGGCCTCGACGGCGGAGACGTCCCGGTGCGGGGTCACCACCACTCGGGCCCGCGACAACCGGCACGCGTCAACCAGCGACGCGTGTGTCAACGCATCCGACACCAGCAGCGAACCGGGGCCCGACAGCGCGACGACCGCGCCCAGATTCGCGGTGTAGCCCGAGGAGAACACCAACGCCGACTCGGCGCCGACGAATTCGGCCAGCGCCGCTTCGAAGCCTTCGTGCAGTTCGGTGTTGCCGGTCACCAGCCGCGAGCCGCTCGAGCCGGCGCCCCAGGTGCGCAGTGCGGCGACCCCGCCGTCGATCACGTCGGGGTGCTGCGACAGACCCAGGTAGTCGTTGGAGGCCAGGTCCAGTTCGGCGCCGACGGGCGGGCGGGTGCGCAGCGATCGCCGCAGCCCGGCAGCGCGCCGCTGTGCCTCGACCTCGTCGAGCCAAGCCAGCGGGGATAGACCTGTGCGCGGCACCCGGATACTCCTTCGGGGAGAACTTGAACGCCGTTCAGGTTAACGCACGCACCTAGGCGAGCGCTCGGGCGACCGCGACCATCGCCGAGCTGATCTGCTCGATCTCGTCGGGCGTGCAGATATACGGCGGCATTGCGTACACGAGATTGCGGAACGGGCGCAGCCACACGCCGCTCTCCAACGCGGTCGCGGTGGCCACCCGCATATCGACCGGCCGCGCCATCTCGATCACCCCGATGGCGCCGAGCACCCGCACATCGGCCACACCCGGCAGCGCCCGCGCCGGTTCCAGACCCGCGCGCAACCCCGACTCGATTTGCATCACCCGCGCGCGCCAGTCACCACTCAACAGCAGCGAGATCGATGCCACCGACACCGCGCACGCCAGCGCGTTGGCCATGAACGTCGGGCCGTGCATCAGCGCACCCGGCTCGCCGGAGCTGATGGTGTGCGCGATCCGCGTCGTGCACAGCGTCGCGGCCAGGGTGATGTAGCCGCCCGTCATCGCCTTGCCGACGCACATGATGTCGGGCGTGACGCCGGCATGTTCGGCGGCGAACAACGCGCCGGTGCGGCCGAATCCGGTGGCGATCTCGTCGAAGATCAGCAACACGCCGTGACGATCACATGCGGCGCGCAGGTCGGACAGATAGCGCGGATCGTGAAAGCGCATCCCGCCCGCGCCCTGCACCACCGGTTCGACGATGACGGCGGCCAGCTCGTCGGCGTGCTCGGCCAGCTGCTTTTCGAATGCGTCGCTATAGGCCGGGTCGTAGTCACGAGGCACCGCCGGCGCGAACTCCTGATGCCACAGCACGTCGGTCCACAGCGAGTGCATGCCGCCGTCGGGGTCGCACACGCTCATCGGGGTGAAGGTGTCGCCGTGGTAGCCGCCGCGCCACGTCATCAGCCGGTGCTTGTCGCGCCGGCCGATGCTGCGCCAGTACTGCAGGGCCATCTTGACGGCGACCTCGACCGACACCGAGCCCGAATCGCTGAAGAACACCGTCTCGAGCCCGTCCGGGGTGATCTGCACCAGCATCTGCGCCAGCCGGGCCGCGGGCTCATGGGTCAAGCCGCCGAACATGACGTGGTTCATGGTGGCGAGCTGGTCGGCGATCGCCTGATCCAGCACCGGGTGGCCGTGCCCGTGAATGGCGGTCCACCACGACGCCATGGCATCCAGCGCGTCGACGCGCCGCCCGTCGTCGATCAGCGTCAACCAGGCGCCCTTGGCGCCGACGGCGACCACCGGCGCCAGCGCCTCGGCTCCGATGGTGCTGTAGGGGTGCCAGATGTGGGCGGAGTCGATCGCCCTGATCTCATCGGGCGTCAACGCGGGCATGGAGAACGAGCGTAGTGCTTTGCTCACATCCGACGCCGCGTCACCTGCGACATGAGCGGCAGGGGGATCTTAGGTAAATTGACCGACGACCATGATGACCCTCGCCCCTCCCCGGACGGCGCCCGCAACCAAATCCGGTTCCGTCCCGCGCGCCGTGATGGGGACCCGCAACACGGGCTTCTACCGGCATGACCTCGACGGCCTCCGCGGCATCGCGATCGCGCTCGTGGCGGTGTTTCACGTCTGGTTCGGCCGGGTTTCCGGCGGTGTCGATGTCTTCTTGGCGTTGTCGGGCTACTTTTTCGGCGGCCGTCTGCTGCGTACCGCGCTCACGCCGGGCGCGCCGTTGTGGCCGCTGCCCGAAGTGACGCGACTGGTGCGACGGTTGCTGCCGGCCCTGGTGGTGGTGCTCGCCGCCGCGGCGGTGCTGACCATCCTCGTTCAACCCGAGACGCGCTGGGAGACATTTGCTGATCAGAGTCTGGCGAGCCTGGGCTACTACCAGAACTGGGAACTGGCGAATACCGCTTCTGATTACCTTCGCGCCGGTGAGACGGTCAGCCCGCTGCAGCACATCTGGTCGATGTCGGTGCAGGGCCAGTTCTATATCGCCTTCCTCGTTCTGATCTTCGGGTTCGCCTATCTCTTCCGTCGCCATCTCGGTCAGCACATGCGGCCGGCACTGGTGGTGCTGTTGAGTTCGCTGACCATTGCGTCGTTCGTCTACGCGATCTTTGCTCACAACGCCGACCAGGCGACCGCGTACTACAACAGCTTCGCCCGGGCGTGGGAGCTGCTGCTGGGCGCGCTGGTCGGCGCCCTGGTGCCGTATGTGCGGTGGCCGATGTGGTTGCGCACGACGGTGGCGGCGGTCGCGTTGGCGGCCATCCTGTCGTGTGGCGCGCTGATCGACGGCGTGCACGAATTCCCCGGGCCTTGGGCGCTGGTACCGGTCGGCGCCACCATGCTGCTCATCCTGTCCGCGGCCAATCGGCTGGGCGATCCCCACACCGGCGGGCGGCTGCCCGCGCCCAACCGGTGGCTGGCGGCCGCGCCGTTCGTATCCCTTGGGGCGATGGCGTATTCGCTGTATCTGTGGCATTGGCCGCTGCTGATCTTCTGGCTGTCCTACACGGGCGACTCGCGCGCGAATTTCTTCGAAGGCGCCGCCGTGCTGCTGGTATCCGGTGTGCTGGCCTGGTTGACGACGCGCTACATCGAGGAACCATTGCGAGCTCGTGGCCCCTCGGTTGCGGCTCCTGCCATTCCGCTGCGGGCGCGGCTGCGCCGGCCGACGATAGTGCTCGGCTCGATCGTGGCGCTGCTCGGGGTGGCGCTGACCGCGACCTCGTTCACCTGGCGTGAGCACGTGACCGTGCAGCGCGCCAACGGCGACGAGTTGTCCGGGCTGCCCGCCCAGGACTATCCGGGCGCGCGGGCGCTGCTCGACCACGTGAAGGTGCCCAAGCTGCCGATGCGGCCCACGGTGCTGGAGGCCAAGAAAGACCTCCCGGTGACCACGACCGACGGATGCATCAGCGACTTCGACAGCGTCGAGGTGATCAACTGCACCTACGGGGACAAGACCGCGCCCCGCACCATCGCGCTGGCCGGCGGATCGCACGCCGAGCATTGGGTCACCGCACTCGATCTGCTCGGCCAGCAACACAACTTCAAGGTGGTGACCTACCTGAAGATGGGTTGCCCGTTGACCACCGAGAAGGTTCCGCTGGTGATGGGCGACAACCGGCCATACCCCAAGTGCCACACCTGGAATCAGCGGGTGATGGCCAAACTGATCGCCGACCGGCCAGATTTCGTGTTTACCACCTCGACGCGACCCTGGAACATCAAACCCGGTGACGTCATGCCGGGTACATACATCGGTGTCTGGAAAAAGTTTCAGGACAACAAGATTCCGGTGCTTGCGATGCGGGACACGCCGTGGATCGTGCGCAACGGCAAGCCCTATTTCCCGGCGGACTGTCTCGCCGACGGCGGCGACACGATCTCCTGCGGGATCAAGCGATCGACCGTACTCTCAGAACGCAATCCCACGCTGGATTTCGTCGGCCGGTTCCCGCTGCTGAAGCCGCTCGACATGAGCGACGCGGTGTGCCGCCCGCATTACTGCCGAGCCGTGGAGGGAAATGTGTTGCTGTACCACGACTCTCATCATCTGTCCGCCACGTATATGCGCACCATGGCCGGTGAGCTGGGCCGTCAGATCGGCGCCGCCACCGGCTGGTGGACCGCCTGATGGCGTCCTCCGAGCCAGCCCCCGTCCCCACCGTCTGGCCGGGATCCAGCTACCCGCTGGGCGCCACGTATGACGGTGCCGGCACCAACTTCTCGTTGTTCTCCGAGGTCGCCGAACGGGTGGAGTTGTGCCTGATCGCCAAGGACGGCACCGAGGAGCGGATCAACCTCGAGGAAGTCGACGGCTACGTCTGGCACGCCTACCTGCCGACGGTCACGCCCGGCCAGCGTTATGGCTACCGGGTGTACGGGCCGTGGGATCCGGCATCCGGGCATCGCTGCGATCCCAGCAAGCTGCTCCTGGACCCCTACGGCAAGTCGTTTCACGGCGACTTCCACTTCAGCCAGGCGCTGTTCTCCTACGACATGGCGGCCGACGACCTCGCCACCGGCGGCACCCCGCCCATGGTGGACTCGCTGGGCCACACCATGACCAGCGTGGTGATCAACCCGTTCTTCCAGTGGGCGTCCGACCGCGCCCCCAAGACGCCCTACCACGAGACGGTGATCTACGAAGCTCACGTCAAGGGCATGACCCAAACCCACCCCGGCATCCCCGAGGAACTGCGCGGCACGTACGCCGGGCTCGGCCATCCGGCGATCATCGAACACCTCAAGGCGCTCAACGTCACCGCGATCGAACTGATGCCGGTGCACCAGTTCATGCACGACCACCGGTTGCTCGACCTCGGGCTGCGCAACTACTGGGGCTACAACACGTTCGGCTTCTTCGCGCCGCACTACCAGTACGCGGCCAACAAGCACGCCGGCGGTGCGGTGGCCGAATTCAAAACCATGGTCCGGTCGTTTCACGAGGCCGGAATCGAGGTAATCCTCGACGTGGTCTACAACCATACGGCCGAAGGCAACCACCTCGGCCCGACGATCAATTTCCGCGGCATCGACAACGCCGCCTACTACCGGCTCGTCGACGAGGACCTGAGGTACTACAAGGATTTCACGGGCACCGGCAACAGCCTCAACGCACGGCATCCGCACACCCTGCAGCTGATCATGGATTCGCTGCGCTACTGGGTGATGGAGATGCACGTCGACGGGTTCCGCTTCGACCTGGCCGCCACCCTGGCCCGAGAGTTCTACGACGTCGACCGGCTGTCGGCGTTTTTCGATCTGGTGCAACAGGATCCGGTCGTCAGCCAGGTCAAGCTGATCGCCGAACCGTGGGATATCGGCGAGGGCGGCTACCAGGTCGGCAATTTCCCCGGGTTGTGGACCGAGTGGAACGGCAAGTACCGCGACACGATGCGCGACTACTGGCGCGGTGAGCCATCCACGCTCGGCGAGTTCGCGTCGCGACTGACCGGGTCGTCGGATCTCTACGAGGCCACCGGCCGACGGCCCGGCGCCAGCATCAACTTCATCACCGCGCACGACGGTTTCACGCTGGCCGACCTGGTGTCCTACAACGAAAAGCACAACGAGGCCAACGGCGAGGACAACCGTGACGGCGAGAGCCACAACAGGTCGTGGAACTGCGGTGTGGAGGGCCCGACCGACGACCGGGAGATCCTGGCGCTGCGGGCCCGCCAGATGCGCAATTTCATGGCGACGCTGATGTTGTCGCAGGGCACGCCGATGATTCTGCACGGCGACGAGATCGGCCGTACCCAGCACGGCAACAACAACGTGTACTGCCAGGACTCCGAGCTGAGTTGGATGGACTGGTCGCTGGTTGAACGCAACGCCGAATTGCTGGAATTCACCAAGAAGGTGACCGCACTGCGACGCGACCATCCGGTGTTCCGCCGGCGCCGGTTCTTCGCCGGAACGCCCATCCGCAGCGGTGAGCAGGCCCGTGACATCGCCTGGCTGACCCCGGCAGGCAAGGAGATGACCCCCGAGGACTGGGACGCGGCATTCGGCAAGAGCATCGCGGTGTTCCTCAACGGGGACGCCATCCCCGAACCCAACGCCCGCGGCGAGCGGGTCACCGACGACTCGTTTCTGCTCTGCTTCAACGCCCACGATCAGCCGCTGGATTTCGTTGTCCCCGACGGGGATTACGCCAAGGAGTGGACGGCGACGCTGGACACCGCCGATCCGACGGGGTCGACGGACTTGGTGATCGTCGCCGGCGAAAAGGTTTCGCTGCAGGCACGGTCGCTGCTGGTGCTGCATAAGACGGCGTGACAATGGCTGTGCTGTCGACGTATCGACTGCAACTGCGCGGCGATTCGTTCACATTCGCCGACGCCGAGAACCTGCTGGACTACCTCGCAGAACTCGCGGTGTCGCACCTGTACCTGTCGCCGATCCTGACTGCGGCCGAGGGATCCAGCCACGGCTACGACGTCACCGATCCGACCACGGTGTCGACGGCGTTGGGGGGTCCCGACGGACTGGCGCGACTGTCGGCCGCGGCACGCTCGCGCGGCATGGGGTTGGTGGTCGATGTCGTGCCCAACCACGTCGGGGTGGACAAGCCTGAGCAGAACCCGTGGTGGTGGGACGTGCTCAAACACGGCCGGAATTCGTCCTACGCATCGTTCTTTGATATCGACTGGTCAGTGGATCCCGACGGTCGAATCGTGTTGCCGGTGTTGGGTTCTGACGACGACGTCGCCTCGCTGCGGGTGGACGGTGACGTGCTGCGGCTGGGTGATCTGGTGTATCCGATCGCGCCGGGCACAGGTGCCGGGACGGGCGCGCAGGTGCATGACCGGCAGCACTACCGCTTGATCGGCTGGCGGCGCGGCGTCTGCGGGTACCGTCGCTTCTTTTCCATCACGTCGCTGGCCGGGCTGCGGCAAGAAGACCGGGCCGTGTTCGACGCCTCCCACGCGGAGGTCAAACGCTGGTTCACCGAGGGACTGGTGGACGGGGTGCGCATCGACCACCCGGACGGATTGTCCGATCCCTCGGGCTATCTGCGGTGGCTGCGGGAACTGCTGGGCCTGCGAGCGTGGATCGTCATCGAGAAGATTCTGGCAGTGGACGAGGCGCTGGACCCGTCACTGCCCGTGGCAGGGACCACCGGGTACGACGCGCTGCGCGAAATCGGCGGACTGTTCGTCGATCCCGCCGGCGCCGGCCCATTGACCGCGTTGTACGAATCCAGCGGCACCCGCTACGCCGACATGGGTCGGCTGGCCCGCAACCTCAAGGCCGACGCCGTCACCCACACCCTGCGCAGCGAACTGAACCGGCTGTGCCGGGCGTTCGGCAGCGATGACCCCCAGTTACCCGATGCCATAGCGGCGTTGGTGAGCCACATCGGGGTGTACCGGTCCGACTACCCGTCGCTAGCGTCGGTGCTGCCCGCCGCGTTCGCCGAAACCGCCGCCGAGAGACCGGAACTCGCTGTGGCGCTGTCCGTTGTCGCCAGTGCGCTGGCCCGTGGCGGCGAGCCGGTGACCCGGCTGCAGCAGCTGTGCGGCGCGGCGACCGCGAAGTCGATGGAGGACTGCCTGTTCTACCGCGACGCGCGACTGGTGTCGCTCAACGAAGTCGGCGGCGAGCCAGGCTGGTTCGGCGTGAGCGCCGCCGAGTTCCATCAGCGGGCCGCGCAACGATGCCGGCTCTGGCCGCAGGCGATGGTGACGCTGTCGACCCACGACACCAAGCGCGGCGAGGATGTGCGCGCGCGCATCGGCGTGCTCTCTCAAGTGCCGTCGCTGTGGGCCTCGCAGGTGGCAGAGTGGAGCCGGCTCGCGCCGCCGCCGGACGCCGCCACCGCACTGTTCCTGTGGCAGAACATCTTCGGTGTGTGGCCCGCCGATGGCGTGGTGACCGACGAACTGCGCGACCGCCTGCACGGCTACTCCGAGAAGGCCATCCGTGAGGCCGCGACGCACACCTCGTGGGCAGATCCCGACTCCGAGTTCGAGGCGGCCGTGCACACATGGCTGGATACCGTCGTCGACGGTCCGGTCGCCACCGCGATGACCTCGCTGGTGGCCCGGCTCGAGAAGCATGCGCGCAGCGACAGTCTGGCACAGAAGCTGTTGGCGCTCACCGTCCCAGGAATCCCCGATGTCTATCAGGGCACCGAACTGTGGGAGGACAGCCTGGTCGATCCGGACAATCGCCGGCCGGTGGATTACACCGTTCGCCGGGAGGCGCTGAAAACGTTGGCGCACCCCAAGATGCGGGTGGTGAGCGCCGCGCTGCGGTTGCGCCGCGACCGCCCCGCAAGCTTCATCAACGGCGCGTACACCCCGGTGCTCGCCCAGGGTTCGGCCGCCGATCACGTCGTCGCGTTCATGCGTGCCGGCGACGTGCTGACGGCCGTCAGTCGATGGACGGTCCGACTCGCCGAAACGGGTTGGGGCGATACCGTTCTGCCGTTGCCGGACGGGATCTGGACCGATCGCATCGGCGGTGGACGGTTCACCGGAACGGTGCCCGCGACCGAGGTGTTCGCGACACTGCCGGTCGCACTGCTGGAGCGGATCGATGGTTGAGTTCGCTGTCTGGGCGCCACGGCCGGAGCGGGTGCAACTCGACGTCGACGGCACGCGCCACCCGATGACGCGCTCGGACGACGGCTGGTGGCGCGCCGATGTCGACGCGAATGCCGACGCCCGCTATGGATTCGTGCTCGACGACGACCCGGCGGTGCTGCCCGATCCGCGCTCGCCTCGCCAACCCGACGGCGTTCACGAACGCTCGCAGTTGTGGCGCCCCTCCCCCGACGCCTGGACCGACGATGAGTGGTCCGGCCGCTCGATCGAAGGGCAGGTGATCTACGAGCTTCACGTCGGCACATTCACGCCGGGCGGCACCTTCGACGCCGCCATCGAGAAGCTGGACTACCTGGTGGATCTCGGCGTCGACTTCGTCGAACTGATGCCCGTCAACGCGTTCAGCGGGACGCACGGCTGGGGTTACGACGGTGTGCTGTGGTACACGGTCCACGAGCCCTACGGCGGCCCCGACGGACTGATTCGCCTGGTCAATGCCTGCCACGCACGCGGTGTCGGGGTGCTCATCGACGCGGTGTTCAACCACCTCGGCCCGTCGGGCAACTACCTGCCTCGATTCGGGCCCTACCTGTCGTCGGGCAGAAACCCGTGGGGTGAGTCGATCAACATTTCCGACGCCGGCGCCGATGAGGTGCGCCGTTACATCATCGACTGCGCGCTGCGCTGGATGCGCGACTTCCACGCCGACGGTCTGCGCCTGGACGCCGTACACGCGCTGGTCGACACCACCGCCATTCACATCCTCGAAGAGCTGGCGACCGAAACCGACGCGCTCTCTGAGGAATTAGGCCGACCGTTGTCGCTGATCGCCGAAAGCGACCTCAACGACCCGCGACTGATCACACCGCGCGATCGCGGCGGCTACGGCATGACGGCACAGTGGGACGACGACATCCACCATGCGATCCACAGCGCGGTGTCCGGCGAGCGGCAGGGCTACTACGCGGATTTCGGTTCGCTGCAGACGCTGGCGCAAACCCTGAAGAACGGCTACTACCACGCGGGCACGTACTCGTCGTTTCGGCACCGGCGCCACGGCCGTCCCCTGGACACCGCCACCATCCCGGCCACCCGTCTGCTGGCCTACACCACCACCCACGATCAGGTCGGCAACCGCGCGGTGGGTGACCGGCCGTCGCAGAACCTGTCATTCGGCCAACTGGCGGTCAAGGCCGCGCTGGCGCTGGGATCACCTTATACCGCAATGCTTTTCATGGGTGAGGAGTGGGGCTCGTCGTCCCCGTTCCAGTTCTTCAGCTCGCATCCGGAGCCCGAACTGGCCCGCGCCACCGCCGAGGGCCGCAAACGCGAGTTCGCCGAGCACGGCTGGGACGCCGACGAGATCCCCGACCCGCAGGACCCGCAGACTTTCGAACGGTCCAAGCTGAACTGGGCCGAGGTCGACGACGGCGAGCATGGCCGGCTGCGACGCGTCTACCGCGGCCTGATCGCGTTGCGCCACAACGAACCCGACTTTGCCGACCCGTGGCTGGACCACCTGCGGGTCGACTACGACGAAGCGCAGCGTTGGATCGTCCTGCGCCGCGGCGCATTTGCGATCGCGTGCAACCTCGGCGGCGATGCCGTGGCGGTTCCGGTCACCGGCGACGTGGTGTTGGCGTGGGACGAACCCCAGGTGGGCGCCGCCAGCACGCGAGTGGGCGGGCATTCTTTCGCAATTCTGCGATCCGTCAAGTCGCCATCCACAGCCTCGCGGGCTGTGGATAACTGATTAGCCCGATTCCCGCGCCGTGCCTCATGCTGGCCTCATGGTCAGTCCCTACAAGCCGCCGCCGATCGAATCCGCCACCGACCCAATACATTCGCCGGCCGATATGGGCCAGCGCTGGCGTGCGCTCATGGGTGAGCTGGGTTTCGGTGAGCGGTTGCTGCGGTTCGCGTTCGTCGGCCCCGACCGTCGCCTCATCAAGATGCTCGGCGAGGCCGAGATCCGGCTGAGCCCCGAACCGGTCATCGCCGAGAACCTGCTGTCGGCGTTGAAGACGGTGCTCGGCGACGATCTGCCTGCCGGCAGCACAGTGGCGCTGCTGTTGACCCGCCCGGGTCGCGGTCCGATCTCCAACGCCGACCGACGATGGGCGACGCTACTCACCGAGACGGCGGCCCGGCTCGGCGTTCCGATCGAGCCGTTCTTCCGCGCCAACGACGAATCGCTGGTACAGGTCGAGCCTGAGCCGGATCTAGAGGAGGTAGCGGTAGGCCGGTGACCCCGGCTCAAGCGTCTCGACGTGGATGTCGGATGCAGCCATCCGGGTGAGCAGACCGTCGAGGTCGGCGGCCGAGCCGAGTTCGATCCCGACCAGCGCTTCGCCGGTTTCACGATTGTTGCGCTTGACGTACTCGAACAGTGTGATGTCGTCGTTGGGCCCGAGCACGTCGTCGAGGAAGCGGCGCAGCGCGCCGGGTTCCTGCGGGAAGTCGACGAGGAAGTAGTGCTTGAGGCCCAGATGCACCAGCGAGCGCTCCAACACCTCGTTGTAGCGCGAGACGTCGTTGTTGCCGCCGGAGATCAGGCACACCACCGTCGAGCCCGGCTCGATGTCGGCCTCCAACAGCCCGGTCACCGACAGTGCGCCGGCGGGTTCGGCGATGATCCCCTCGTTCTGATACAGGTCGAGCATCGCGGTGCACACCGCGCCCTCGTCGACGGTGGTCATCGACACCATGTCGCCGGCGGCGGCCAGCACGGCGTAGGGCAACTCGCCGGCGCGCGCCACCGCCGCGCCGTCGACGAACTGGTCGACATGATCGAGCGTGACGGGACCGCCCTCGGCGAGTGCGGCGATCATCGACGCGGCGCCGGCGGGCTCAACACCGAGCACCGACGTGTTCGTCGTGCGCTCCGCCAGATACGTGGTGATGCCGGCGATGCAGCCGCCGCCGCCCACCGGGACGATCACCAGATCCGGCTCGCCGTCGAGTTGGTCGAGCAGCTCCGCGGCGATGGTGCCCTGCCCGGCCATGGTGCGCGGATCGTCGTACGGGTGCACCAATGTGGCGCCGGTGCGGGCGACGTCCTCCAGCGCGGCCACCGCGGCCAGGTCATACGTCTTGCCCACGGCGATCAGCTCGATGAACTCACCGCCGTGATAGCGGATGCGGTCCCGCTTCTGTTTGGGCGTCTTGGCCGGGATGTACACCCGGCCGTGGATGCCCATCGAGCGGCAGGCCAACGCGAAGCCCTGCGCGTGGTTCCCGGCCGACGAGCACACCACTCCCGCGGCGATCTCGTCGTCGGAGAGCTGCTGCAGCAGGTTGTAGGCGCCGCGCAGCTTGTACGACCGCACCGCCTGCAGGTCCTCGCGTTTGAGGTAGACGTTGGCGCCGGTTGCCTCGGAGAGACGCTCACAAAGCTCCAGCGGTGTCCGCGCCACCAGATCGGAAATTCGCTGAGCGGCCTCGTCGATGTCGGCTGCCGACAGCGGCAGCGACGTACGAGAATTCTGGCTCAGTTCAGCGGACACCCGTAAATGGTGTCATGACACGGGTGTCAGCACGAATACCGGGATCTGCCGGTCCGTCTTTTGCTGATACTCGGCGTAGTCCGGCCAGGCCTCGACGGCGCGCTCCCACCACACGGCCTTCTCGTCACCGAAGACCTCCCGCGCCTCGTACTCCTTGGTGACGGGTCCGTCCGTCAGCGCCACACGCGGGTTCTTCTTGACGTTGTAGTACCAGACCGGGTTCTTTGGTGCGCCGCCCAGCGACGCGACGATCGCGTACTCGCCGTTGTGCTCGACCCGCATCAACGGCGTCTTGCGGATCTTGCCGGTCTTGGCGCCGATCGTGGTAAGCAGGATAATCGGCTTGCCCTGCATGTCGACGTTCTCGGTGCTACCTGTCTCGACGATCTTGTCGGCGTGCTCGCGGACCCAGTCCCACGGGCTTGGTTCGTATTCTCCGGTGAGCGGCATGACGCCAGCTTAGGCGGACTAAAAAACCAGACGGCCCTGATCGGGCGTTTCGGGTGGCCGAAAACTTACTTACGAGCTACCCTCAATGCCATGACCACCGCCGGTGATCTTCGTTCGACCGTCGCCTCGACAGACTCGAAGGTGCTGATCGCCGGTGTGCCGTGGCCGACCTACAAGCTGGTCGCGCTCGCGATCGGTTTCCTTGTCCTGGTGATCGTCGGCCTGGCCACCGCCAGCGCCGCTCCCGCAGTGCTGTCAGGCGCTGCCGCTGCCACTCTTGTGTGGGTGGTGCTGGGCGCCGCGCACTCGTCGCACGGCTAAGCCTCGAGCAGGCGCCGCAGCGTATCGAGATCGGCGGCGACCGCCGCCGCGTCCGCCTCGAACTCGTCGTCGGTCATTCCCGCACGTCGCCGGATGGTGAACACCACCTCGCAGCGGGCTTCGCCGAGCCCGGCGGGAATCACTCGCAACGGGTTGTACACCGCCTCGCCCGACGGCAGCCGTACCACGTGATCGAGCACCCCGAACTCGTTGGCCGGGGTGAATTCGATCGTCACCTCGCCCATCGGCGAGTCGGCCACCCAGCCGTCGGCGCTCTTGCGCGCCGCACCTTGCGTCAGGCCCGACGCCCACTGCGGCAGTTTCTGCGGATCGGCGGCGAACGCGTAGACGGCCTCGGGCGCAGCCTCGACCCAGACACCGACGTGTCTGGACGTCGTCACACTTTCTCCTTACTCGGTGCCCGCTTCGGTTCGTGCACCTGGGGTCCCGGCTCGTCGGCGTAGAGCTCTTCGATCTCGGCGGCGTACTTCTCGCTGATCGGCCTGCGCTTGAGCTTCATCGTCAGCGTGATCTCGTCGCCGCCTGGCTCCCAGAACGTCGGCAACACCCGGAACCGCTTGATCTGCTCCACTCGCGAGAGCGCGGCGTTGCCCTTCGCCACACCGGCCGCGATATCGGCGATCAGCCCCGGATCGGCCGCCAACGTCTGCGGTGAGGCGTCCGGGAGGCCGCGCTGGGCGGCGTAGGGCTGCGCCGATTCGGCGTCGAGCACGATCAGCGCGGTGTTGTAGGGGCGGGCGTCCCCGATCACGGCCATCACGCCGATGAGCGGGCAGGCCGCTTTGATGGTGTTCTCGATGTTGGCCGGCGACATGTTCTTTCCGGCCGAGTTGATGATGAGTTCCTTCTTGCGGTCGATCACCCGTAGGTAGCCGTCGGCATCTTGTTCCATGATGTCGCCGGTGTGCAGCCAGCCGTCGGCGTCGATGGCCTCGGCGGTCTTCTGCGGCTCCTTGCGGTAGCCCTTCATCACCAATGGGCCGCGGACCAGGAACTCGCCGTCGTCGGCGATCCTGCCCTCCATCCCGGGCAGCAGCTTGCCGACGGCGCCGAGCCGTGCATCGCGCGGATGGCTCACGGTGGCAATGCAACTCAGCTCCGACATCCCCCATATCTCCGAGATCGGGATGCCCAGCCCGGCGAAGAAGCCCAAGGTCTCCTTTGGAATCGGCGCGGCACCCGACACCGCCCACCGGATCTGGTCCAGCCCCAGCTTGGCGCGCAGTTTGGACAGCACCAGTTCGTCGGCCTGCGCCCATTCGGCCGCGACGTCGTCGGGCACCGGCTCCCCGGCCAGCAGTGCGGCGGCTTTCTTGCCCGCGACCGCCAGCCCCCACTGCAAGCCTTGGCGTTTCGTCTCGTCGGGCTCGTTGGCTGCGACGAATTCGATTGCCGCCTTGAGCTTTTCCCACACCCGCGGTACCGCACCCCAGATGGTGGGCCGCACGTCGGGCAGGGCCGCCGCGATGGCCTTGGGATCGGGAACCACGGTGACCTGCACACCACACACTTGCTGGTTATAGAGGCAGCCCCACCGGTCCGCGATGTGCGCCGAGGGCAGAAACGACGTGATCCGGTCGCCGAACTCGATGCCGAGCACGCCCTGAACGCCGAACGTCTCGAACAACAGGTTGGCGTGCGTCATCTCCACGCCTTTGGGATTGCCCGTCGTTCCCGACGTGTAGATGAGCGTCACGATGTCGTCGGACTGCACTGCGCGCCAGGCGGATTCGAAATCGAAGTCATCCGCTCCACCGGCAAGCAACTCTTGCATCGGCATCGTCCCCGACGGTGCGCCGTCGACACAGATGATGTGCTCGATGGGCACCCCGCTGGCCCGGATCCGGTCGACGAACTGCGCCTCGCACATCACCACCGTGGTCCCCGCATTGTCGAACACGTATTTCAATTGCTCCGGGGCCAGCGTGTTGTAGACGGAGAACGAAGTCGCGCCGAGGTGTTGGGCGCCGACGTCGAGCGGGTAGAACTCGATGCGGTTGGTCATCATCAGCGAGACGGTGTCGCCCCGTTTGACGCCGAGGCCGGCCAGCCCGGCCGCTACGTGCCTTACCTGGGTGGCGTAGTCGCGCCAGGTCAACGTCTGGGTGCCGCCGACTGTGCGAAGCGCGATCGCATCGGGGTCGATCACGGCGGTGCGCTGAAAGGCCTCGCACAACGTGGCGGGCCGATCGGATGTGCTCATGTTTCCACGGTAGGCATTCAGACCGTGGCGGTGGACCGTTCAGCAGAACTGCGCGACGCCCTACCCGCCCAGGCAGCCCGGTCCCAGCAGCGCCTTGAGGTCTCCCATCAGCGCCGATGACGGGTTCACCCGCAGCGACTGATCCAGCTCGAGCGTCGTGATGCGGTCACCGCTGATCAACCGCAGATGCACCTGCGACGTGCCCGGATGGCGCGCCAGCACCTGTTTGAGCGCGCTGACCTTGTCGATGGTGCACTGCCGCGTCGGCAGACTCACCGCCAGCGGACGATCCACCTGCGCATTCGAAAAGTCCGGCACCACAAGCTCGTTGGCGATCAGCGCGATACGGTCATCCTGAACGCGCACCTTGGCGTTGACGAGCACCACCGCGTCGTCGGTGATTTCCGCGCCGAACGTGGAGTACACGTGCGGGAAGAACATCACCTCGATACCGCCGGTGAGATCTTCGAGTTGTGCTGACGCCCAGGGCATTCCGTTCTTATTGACGCGCCGGTTCACCGACGCCAGGATGCCGCCGACCCGCACCGGCGTGTCGTTGGGGATGTCGCCGTCCAGGATCGCGGGGATCGCGGTGTCCACCTGGGTTGCCAGCAGATGTGCGACGCCATTGAGGGGGTGGCCCGACACATAGAGGCCGAGCATCTCGCGCTCCAGCGCCAGCTTGTGCTTGTCCTCCCACTCCTCGTCGGGCACCTTGATGGTGAACACCGCATCGGTGGCGGTATCCGCGCCGCCGAACAGGTCGAACTGCCCCATCGCCTCGGCCTTCTTGGTGCCCAGCACCGAGTCGACGGCATCGGTGTGAATCAGGAACAAGCCCTTGCGGGGGTGACCCAGCGAGTCGAACGCGCCCGCCTTGATCAGCGATTCGGTGACCTTCTTGTTGCACGCGCCGATGTCGATCTTGTTGAGATAGTCGGAGAAGTCGATGAACTTGCCCTTGGCGGTGCGCGTATCGATCAGCGACGCAACAACATTCGCTCCGACATTGCGCACCGCGCCCAGCCCGTAGCGGATATCTTCACCGACCGAGGCGAAGTTCAGGCCCGACTCGTTGACGTCGGGCGGTAGCACGGTGATGCCGAGCTTGCGGCAATCAGCGAGATACACCGCAGCCTTGTCCTTGTCGTCGCCGACCGAGGTGAGCAGGCCGGCCATGTACTCGGCGGGATAGTTGGCCTTCAGATACGCCGTCCAGTACGACACCAAGCCGTAGCCGGCGGCATGCGATTTGTTGAACGCGTAGTCGGCGAACGGCAACACGGTGTCCCACAGCGCCTTGATCGCACCCGCGGAGAACCCGTTGGCCTTCATGCCCTCCGAGAAGCCCTCGAACTCCTTCTCCAGGACTTCGCGCTTCTTTTTGCCCATGGCTTTTCGCAGAATGTCTGCTCGGGCAAGCGAGTAGCCGGCCACCTTCTGCGCAATGCGCATGATCTGCTCTTGGTAGACGATCAGGCCGTACGTCTCGGCAAGGATCTCCCGCAGCGGTTCTTCGAGTTCGGGGTGGATCGGCTTGATCGCTTGCTTGCCGTTCTTGCGGTCGGCGTAGTCATTGTGGGCGTTCATGCCCATCGGCCCCGGGCGGTACAGCGCGATGACGGCGACGACGTCCTCGAACCCGGTGGGCTGCATGCGGCGCAGCAGGTCGCGCATCGGCCCGCCGTCGAGCTGGAACACGCCCAGCGTGTCACCGCGGCCCAGCAGCTCGTAGGTGGCCTTGTCGTCGAGAGGCACCGACTCCAGGTCGAGCTCTATTCCCCTGTTGGCCTTGATGTTCTCCAGTGCGTCGCCGATGATCGTCAGGTTGCGCAGCCCGAGGAAGTCCATCTTCAGCAAGCCGATGTCTTCGCACGACGGATAGTCCCAACCGGTGATGATCGCGCCGTCCTGTGGCCGTTTCCACAGCGGGATGACGTCGGTCAGCGGCTCGCTGCTCATGATCACCGCGCAGGCATGCACGCCGGCGTTGCGGATCAATCCCTCCAGGCCGCGCGCGGTTTCGTAGATGGTGCGCACGTCGGGATCGGTGTCGATGAGGCCGCGGACTTCGGCGGCCTCCTTGTACCGCTCGTGCTCGGGGTCGGTGATGCCCGACAGCGGAATGTCCTTGGCCATGATCGGCGGCGGCAGCGCCTTGGTGATCCGGTCGGCGATCGCGAAACCGGGTTGGCCATAGTGAATGCGGGCCGAATCCTTCAGCGCGGCTTTGGTTTTGATGGTGCCGAAGGTGATGACCTGGGCGACCCGGTCACTACCCCACTTCTCGGCGGCGTAGCGCACCATCTCGCCGCGCCGGCGGTCGTCGAAGTCGATGTCGATATCGGGCATCGAGGCGCGCTCGGGGTTGAGGAACCGCTCGAACAGCAGCCCGTGCTCGATCGGGTCGATGTCGGTGATGCGCAGCGCATAGGCGACCAGCGAACCGGCCGCCGACCCGCGGCCCGGACCAACCCGGATGTCCACCGAGCGGGCGTAATTCACCAGGTCGGCGACGATCAGGAAGTACGACGGATATCCCTTGGCGCAGATGACTTCGATCTCATACGCCGCGCGTTCGACGTACTCGCGCGGCACCCCGTCGGGGAAACGGCGGGCCAGCCCGGCGTCGACCTCATGCCGCAACCACGACGCCTGGTCGTGCCCCTCGGGCACCGGGAAGACCGGCATGCGGTCGCGCGGCTCCCACACGTCGGCGTAGGACTGCACGCGTTCGGCGATCAGCAGCGTGGCATCGCAGGCGCCCGGGATCTCGTCGTCCCAGATGGCGCGCATCTCGGCGGCCGACTTGAGGTAGTAGCCGTCGCCGTCGAACTTGAACCGGTTGGGGTCCGACAGCGTCTTACCCGTCTGCACGCACAGCAGCGCCTCGTGGTTGTGGGCGGCGTCGCGGGTGACGTAGTGACAGTCGTTGGTGGCCAGCGGCGGGATGTCCAGCTTGCGCCCGATTTCCAGCAGCCCGTCGCGCACCCGGCGCTCGATGTCCAGACCGTGGTCCATCAGCTCGAGGAAAAAGTTGTCGGGGCCGAAGATCTCGCGCCACTTGGCGGCGGATTCCAGGGCCTCGCGGTCGTGCCCGAGCCGTAGCCGGGTCTGCACCTCGCCGGACGGGCAGCCGGTGGTGGCGATGATGCCCTCCGCGTGCTCGGCGATCAGCTCGGCGTCCATCCGCGACCACTTGCCGAGCTGGCCCTCGAAGGAGGCCAGCGACGACAGCTTGAACAGGTTGCGCAGACCCGTCGCGTTCTCGGCGACCATGGTCAGGTGGGTGTAGGAGCCGCTGCCCGAGACGTCGTCACCCTTTTGGTTCGGATCCCCCCAGAGGATCCGCCGGGTGTCAAAGCGCGAGCCGGGTGCGATGTAGGCCTCCACGCCGATGATCGGTTTGATGCCGGCCGCGGTGGCGCTGTTGTAGAACTCGCTGGCGCCGAACATGTTTCCGTGGTCGGTCATGCCGATCGCCGGCATCTCCAACCGCTGCGCCTCGGCCAGCATCGGGGTGATCTTCGCGGCACCGTCCAGCATCGAGTACTCGGTGTGGTTATGCAGGTGCACGAAGGACCGCGAAGATGAGCCACTCATAGGAGGGCCAGTCTATGACCGCCCACCGACACGCTCGGGCGTGTCGCGGCGCGTGTCTCACACGTTTGCTTGACGCGACAGGTACTGCCGCACTCCGGGATCGGTAGTCAGCGCGATGGCCCGCTCATATGCGGCGGCGGCCTCGGCGGTACGTCCCGCCGCGGCCAACAGGTGCGCCCGGGTGACCCAGGCGGGCTGGAAGCGCGCGACGGCGGGGTCGGCGATGGCGTCCAGCGCACGCAAACCCGCGTCGGGTCCGTCGATTTCTCCCTCCACGGCGGCCAGCGCCACTGTCGCCCCCAGGGACGGCGCCACCCGCACCAGGGCGCGGTGCAGTTTGCGCAGCGCCTCCCAGTCGACGGGGCGCGTGCAGTGCGCGGACTGGATGGCCGCCTCGTACTGGAACCGGCCCGGCCGCCCGAATTCATGCGCCCGACGCAGCAGCGCCTCACCGCGCGCGATCAGCGGGCGATCCCACCGCGCGCTGTCCTGCTCGTCGAGCGGGATGAACGAGCCGTCCGCGCCTCGGCGGGCCGGCCGCCTAGCCTCCGACAGGCACACCAGCGCCGCCAGGCCGAGCACCTCGGGTTCGTCGGGCAGCAGTTCGGCCAGCACCAGCGCCAGATGCAGCGCTTCGGCGGACAGCGACTCGATCGGCGCGCCCTGCGGGGTGAGCTGCCAGTCGATGGCATAGGCCCCGTAGACGGCCTCCAGCACGGCGGGCAACCTTTCGGCGAGGTCGTCGCGCTCGGGCACAGTGAACGGGATCCCGGCATCGCGGATGCGTTTCTTCGCCCGCACCAACCGCTGCGCCATGGTGGACGGCGGAACGGCGAACGCCCGCGCGATCGCGGCGGCGTCGACACCGAGCACCGTCTGCAGCATCAGCGGCGTGCGGATGTCGGCGGCGATCGCCGGGTGGGCACACACCAGCATGAGTTCGAGCCGTCGATCGGGAATCGCCGACGTCGCCTCGAATTCCGTTGCGGCATCCACAGTCTCGTCCAGCGGTGCCGAGGTGCGATAGGCCGACGACTTCCACATGTCGCGCAGCCGGTTGCGGGCGACGGTCAAAATCCACGCCTCCGGGTTCGCGGGGATGCCGTCGTCGGGCCAGCGCGCCAGCGCCCGTTCCAGCGCGTCGGCCAGCGCATCCTCGGCGGCGGCGATATCGCGGCCGGGCGCGGCCAGCACCGCCAGCAGCCGGCCGTAGGAGTCCCGGGTGATCGCAGCCACCCGGGACTTGACGGTTACGGCTGATACCACCCGCGGCCCGCCGCGTATGTCAGTGCCACCGGCCGGATTTCGACCGAGCCCCAGTCGTTGGCCGGATTGCGCTGCGCCCATCGCAACGCTTCGTCGAGGTTGTCGACCTCGATGACGAAGATGCCTCCCAGCCGTTCCTTGGTATCGGCGAACGGGCCGTCCTGGATCTCCGGCTTGCCGTTTCGCGCGGTGACTGTCGTCGTGGCAGCGACCGGTTGCAGCACTTCGGTGGTGATCAGCACCCCGGCCTTCGACAGGTCGTCGGCGTAGGCCCGGAACGCCTCCATCGCCGGCGCCATGTCTTCGTTGGTCAGGCCGAGCTCGCCGGCCTCCTGATAGTGCATGAGCAGGCAGTACCGCATGATGTCCTCCCTCCCTCGTCAGTGACAGCTTTTGACGTGCACCCCGCCATGAATGGTGGGGGTTCCCATGCGGCTATGCCGCTGTTGGGGTGCTTCCTGCTTCATCGCCCCGCGCCTCCCGAGTGCTGGGAGGACTTACCGAGGCTCCACAGGCGTTTAGTCTCTCCGCCCGCCCGGCGGCGAGAATGACCTTGGCGGCGTTGTGGTCGCGATCATGGAGCACCCGGCACGCCGGGCATGTCCACGTGCGGATCTGCAGCGGGAGTTCAGCCAGCCGGTGCCCACAGCCTGAGCAGGTTTTGCTCGACGCCAACCACCGCGACACCGTGTGTACGGTCCGTCCGTAGCGGTCGGCCTTCTCGCCGATAATCCGCAGAAATTGCCCCCACCCCGCATCGCTGATCGCCCGCGCCAGCCGACGGTTTTTCACCATCCCCACAATGTTGAGGTCCTCGAGGTGGATCACTTGGTTCTCGCGAACCAACGCCAAGGCCTGCTTGTGGTGATAGTCCCGCCGCGCCCGCGCCACCTTTGCGTGCGCAACGGCGATTTTGCGCCGCGACTTGTCCCTGTTGGTTGATCCTTTCTGCCTGCGGGACTTCTCCCGCTCCAACCGCGCCAGCTTGCGCAGCCTGCGGCCCAAATGCTTCGGATTGGCAATATCTGATCGCCCGCCGTCGGTCGTGGCGATCGTGGCCAGCCGCGCGATGCCCACATCCACTCCGGCCTCCCGCGCCACCGCCGGCAGCGGTGACGCCGGTACGTCGACGACGAAACTGGCGTAGAAATGACCGTCGGGTTCCCGGATGATCGTCACACTCGACGGTGTGCTGGGCAACTCGCGTGACCACCGCACCGCCACTTCGCCCACTTTCGCCAGATACAACCGGCCATTGGCTTTGAGGCTGAATCCGTTGCGGGTGAGCCGAAACGACTGCCGATGATCCTTGCGCGACTTGAACCGCGGACGACCGACCTTGCGGCCCTTGCGTTTCCCACTGCCCGAGTCGAAGAAATTGCGCCACGCCCGCCGCGAATCGTTGACCGACTGCACCAACGCCACACTGGGCACCTCGCACAACCACGCCCGCGCCTCGGTGGTCTTCGCCTCGGTGATGACCCGACGCTGAATCTCGCTGTCGGACAACTTCACCCCAGCGCGATGGGCGTCCTCGCGCACCCGCAGCGCGTCGTCGAACACCACCCGACAGCACCCGAACACCCGCGACAGCATCGCCTGCTGGGCCGATGTCGGATCGATGCGATACCGATAACGCATCTGCATACCGGCGACTGTAAAGACCACCTCTGACACCCAAGACCTCTCGCCGCGCCCGGCACACCGTGTCGTTGCTGCTCCCCATCTGGGGTTCGTGACGAAGCACCACGCCGGGTGTCCACCGAAGCCATGCTCATCTACTGCGACAACACGATGCACAGCGTGGCGACGACCTCAACGCCGAGCTTGTCACCGTGATGACGATTCGGGTTCCACCAGATCGACACTTTCGGGAACGACTTCGCGGGTTTTCCTGCGCAGCGTGCCCAACGTCAGCACCGCCAAGGCCAGCCAGATCAGCGCGAAGCCGATCCAGCGGCCGACGGGCATCGGCTCATGTCCGACGAACACACCCCAGGCCATCTGCAGACCCGGATTGAGGTAGAACAGCAGGCCCAGCGTGACCAGCGGCAGGCGCTGCGCGGCCGAGGCGAACAACAGCAGCGGAATCGCCGTCACGGGTCCGGCCAACAACAGCAGCAACACATGACCGGTGCCGTGGTTGAGGAAATTCGCCTGATGGAGCGCCTCGAGCGCGATCAGGTAGCCGACGGCCAGGGGCAGCGCCAGCAGCGTTTCCACCGCGACGCTGACTCGCGGGTCGGCGTCGACGACCTTCTTCACCAGACCGTAGACGCCGAACGAAATCGCCAGCACCACAGCGATATACGGGGGCTGACCCACCTCGGCGGTCAACACCACCACCGCGACGACTGCGATCCCCAACGCCGCGGCCTGCCACCTGCCGATGCGCTCACGCAGCACCAGCACCCCGAGCGCGACGCTGACCAGCGGGTTGATGAAGTAGCCGAGCGCGGCGTCGACGACGTGACCGTGCGTCACCGCGAAAATGTAAGTGCCCCAATTGATCGTGATCAGCACGGACGCGGCCAGCAGTTGCAGCCAGGCGCGCCGGGTCAGGCGCCGGAGGTCAGCGAGCCGACGCGCGACCGCCAGCACCAGCAGCAGCAACACCGCGCTCCACACGACGCGGTGCGCAAGAATCTCCAGCGATCCGGCCGGCAGCAGCAAGACGAAGAAGCCTGGACACAGCCCCCACCAGATGTACGCACCCGCACCGTAGAGCAGCCCGCGTCGGTCATTCATAGCTCATGCCTGCGCAACACATCGAGCGCGTGCTGCAGGTCGGGCGGATACGGGCTGGTGATCTCGATGCGACGGCCGTCGGCGGGGTGGGCGAAGGTCAGCGAGCGGGCATGCAGCCATTGGCGTTCCAGCCCAAGCTTTTTCGCCAGTGTCGGATCGGCCCCATAGGTGAGGTCACCGCAGCAGGGATGATGGAGCGCCGCGAAGTGCACGCGGATCTGGTGGGTGCGACCGGTTTCCAGCTCGATGTCGAGCAGGCTGGCGGCCTGATGCGCCTCGAGCGTGTCGTAATGGGTGATGCTGTGCCGGCCGCGTTCGGTGACGGCGAACTTCCAGTCGTGCCCGCGATGGCGTCCGATCGGCGCGTCGATGGTTCCGCTGCTCGGATCCGGATGCCCTTGCACCAGTGCGTGATAGCGCTTGTCGACGGTGCGCTGCTTGAACGCCCGCTTGAGCACGGTGTAGGCGCGCTCGGACAGCGCCACCACCATCACCCCGGACGTGCCGACGTCGAGACGGTGCACAATGCCTTGGCGCTCATGGATTCCCGACGTGCTGATGCGGAAGCCCGCGGCGGCCAAGCCGCCCAGTACCGTCGGGCCGTGCCAGCCGACCGTCGCGTGCGCGGCCACGCCGGGCGGCTTGTCGACCGCCACGATGTCGTCGTCGGAGTACAGGATCGACATGCCCTCGATCTCGACGGGCGTGTTCTCCACCGGTTTGGGCGCATCCGGCAACCGCACTTCCAGCCAGGCGCCCGCGGTGAGCTTGTCGGACTTGCCGGCCGAGGCGCCGTCGATCAGGACGCCGCCGTCCTCGGCGATCGCGGCGGCAGCGGTTCGTGACAGCCCCAGCAGACGTGCCAGCCCGGCGTCGACACGCATACCCGCCAGCCCCTCGGGCACGGGCATGGAGCGGGTCGTCACTCTGACTGGTCGGCCTTGCGGCGGCCCACCGTATCGAAGTCGAAGCCGAACAACGAGAGCACCACCAGCAGAATGGCCCCGCCAACGACCGACGGGTCGGCCACGTTGAACACCGGCCACCAACCGATGGAGAGGAAATCCACCACGTGGCCGCGGAGCGGGCCGGGCGACCGGAAGAACCGGTCGATCAGGTTGCCCATCGCGCCGCCCAGGATCATGCCCAGGCCGATCGCCCACCACGGTGATACCAGGCGGCGACCCATCCAGATGATGCCGATCACCACACCGGTCGCGATCAAGGTGAGCACCCAGGTGTAGCCGGTGGCCATCGAGAATGCGGCCCCCGAATTGCGGACCAATGTCCAGGTCACGGTGTCACCGATGATCGAAACGGGCTGCCCAGGCGTCAGCAGCTTGACCGCGAGGACTTTGGTGACGATGTCGACCACCAGAACCACCGCCGCGACTGTGAGCAGCAGGCGCAGCCGACGCCGCGGCTGGGGCTCGACATCCCCGCGGGCGTCGTCGGTCACCGGATCAGCCGGGCCCGTCGTTTCATCAGTCACCGCACCATCATCCCAAAGTCGAAGTGGGTGATGCTTTCGCCCGTGGCCGACGGCCTCGGGCACCGTCTAGGGCGTGCTCTGGTAGAGCGCTTCGACGTAGTCCGCCCAGTCCAGACTGTCGACCGGGTTGGCGCGGACGATTTCCGGGTCGTCGACGGCGAAGTTGCGCGCCGGGCCCGGTCCGGTGCTGCGGGTCTCGAACCGCACCGTCATGACGCCGTGGCCCGCTCCTTGGACCCAGCCGTGCCCGTACTCGGGATGGGTGACGTCGTCGCCGATGCGCCAGGCCGGCGGCGTGGCGGCCACGTCGGTCAGCGTCGGGGGCAGCCGGGCATCCGACACCTCCTCTGCAACCAGATCGAGATCCGAGAACAACGGCTCCTGGCGAACCTCGGACAATCCCGAAAAACCCACGCCCACAAGGCGAATCGGCCCAATGTCGACCGGGTCGAGCAGCAGCCGGCGCGCGGTGCCGATCAAGGTGTCGGCGTCGGTGGTGGCATAGGGCAGCGTCGCCGAGCGCGTGAGGATACTCATATCGGACTTCCTCAGCTTGACGGTCACGGTGCGGGCGCCGCGGCCGTCCTTCTCCAGGCGTCGGTGCGCGTGCTCACCGATCGGCCCGGCGGCTTCGCGCAACTGCTCGAGGGTGGTCAGGTCTTCGGCGAAGGTGGATTCGGCGCTGATCTGCTTGGCCGGCGCGTTCTCGGCAACGGGTCGGTCATCGACGCCGCGGGCCAGGCGGTGCAGCGCGGGGCCGACAGTGCCGCCGAGGATGTTGGCGGCCTCCGCCTCGGTGAGGGCCGCGAACGCGCCGACGGTTTCGATGCCCAGGCGGTGCAGCTTCTCCTCCGCGACGGGCCCGATACCCCACAGCCGCCGCACCGGAAGTCCTTCCAGCAGCACACGCTCCTCGTCGCGGCGCACCACCCGGATCCCGTCGGGTTTGGCCAGACCGGAAGCGATCTTGGCGATCTGCTTCCCCGATCCGGCGCCGACGGACGCGGTCAGCCCGGTCTCGTGGCACACCTTGGCTTTGAGATCCCGGCAGAACTCGTCGACGCGTACGGCGGACGCCCCGGCGAGTTCGGCAGGTTCGCCGAACGCCTCGTCGAACGAGAGCTGTTCGAGCACGGGCACCAACGTGCGGACCGTTTCGAACACGCGACGGCTGGCCACGCCGTACACGACGCCGCGCGGGGGCAGCACCACCGCGCTCGCCCCCACCAAGCGGCGGGCCTGGTGCATGGGCATCGCGGAGCGCGCGCCGTAGACCCGCGCCTCATAGCTGGCGCCGGCGACCACGCCGCGCCCGCCCAGACCGCCGACCAGCACTGGCCGTCCGCGCAGGGTGGGACGGGTCAGCTGCTCGACGGACGCGAAGAACGCGTCCATGTCGAGATGCAGCACCCACCTGGACGTCACAAACCCCGATGCTATTGCCGTACCGTCACATGCGTGGGCATGAATATGTTGCACCGGGTGTGCTGCAGCTCGCCCTTGTGGGCGAAGGCCGTCGAGCGCGAGCTGCTGCCGTGGGCGTTGGCCGGTGTGGACCTGGGCACGAGCACGCTGGAAATCGGCCCGGGTTACGGGGCCAACCTGCGCGTACTGGCGGACAAAACCCCGAGCCTGACGTGCGTGGAGATCGACGCCGCGATGGCCGAGCGGTTGCGCCGCAAGTACGGCGAGCGAGCACGCATCATCTCCGGCGACGGCACCGCGACCGGCCTGCCCGACGCCAACTTCAGCTCGGTGGTGTGCTTTACGATGCTGCACCACGTGCCGACGGCGCCGCTGCAGGATCAGCTCTTCGCTGAGGCGTTTCGCGTGCTGCGACCCGGCGGTGTTTTCGCCGGCAGCGACGGCATTCACTCGCTGGGTTTTCGGCTCGTCCACATCGGCGACACCTACAACCCCGTCTTCCCCGACGAGCTGCCGGACCGGTTGCGCCGCGCCGGGTTCATCGACGTGTTCGTCGACACCAAGGGTGGCGAACAACGCTGGCGCGCGGTGAAAGCCGCGTGAGGGTTACACCTTCGCGATCGCGACCCGCACGCCGTCGCCGATCTCGGCGCCGTCGACGGGTTCGCCGAATTCGAAGCTCGTGGCCAGGATTTCGCCCGCGATCAGGTCCCGGTGCGTGCGCGCCCAGTCGGCATGTTGTGGTGGCACCGCCATCACCACCGAAATGCGATCGGACACGTCGAGCCCAGTCGACTTGCGCAACTCCTGCAGTTCGCGGATACGGTCCTTGGCCCAGCCCTCGGCCTCCAATTCCGGCGTGACCGTGCCGTCGAGCACCACCAGCCCGGCGCCGTCGGGCAGCGCCGCGGTGTACTCCGGATCGGCGGCCACCAGCCGCGAGCTGTACTCCTCGGGCTGCAGTACCGCAGGCCCGGCGGTCAGCGTTCCGTCGGGGTTGACGACGCCCTGACCCGCCTTCACCGCCTTGATCGCGGCCTGCACGTCCTTGCCCAAGCGCGGACCCGCAACGCGCGCGTTGACGGTCAGCTCGAAGCGCCCATAGGTCGCGATATCTTCGGTCAGCTCCACCTTTTTGACGTTGAGCTCGTCGGCGATCAATTCGACGAATGGCTCGAGCTGGCGCGGGTTCTCCACCGCCACAGTGAGTTTCGGTAGCGGCAGCCGAACGCGCAATTTCTTGGCCTTGCGTAGCGACGAACCCGCCGAGCACACTTCGCGCACCTGGTCCATGGCCGCCACCAGATCGGGGTCGGCGGGCACCACACCCGCCTCGGGCCAGTCGGTCAGGTGTACCGACCGTTCGCCCGTGACGCCGCGCCAGATCACCTCGGTGACGAGCGGCAGCAGCGGCGCGGCCAGCCGGCCGGTCACCTCGAGCACCGTGTGCAGGGTGTCGATGGCGTCGGGGTCTTCGTCCCAGAACCGTGACCGCGACCGCCGCACATACCAATTCGTCAGTGCCTCGATGAACCAGCGCAGCTGATCGCATGCCCCGGCGATGTCGCAGCGGTCCAGCGACTCGGTCAACGAGTCCCGCAGCTGCGCCAGCTTGGCCAGGATGTAGCGGTCCAGCACGTGCGTCGAATCGGTGCGCCAGGTGCCCTTTTTCGGTGCATACAGCGCCAGGAACGTGTAGGCGTTCCACAGCGGCAGCTGCACCTGTCGCACGCCGTCGCGGATGCCCTGCTCGGTGACGATCAGGTTGCCGCCCCGCAGAATCGGCGAGGACATCAAGAACCAGCGCATCGCATCCGACCCGTCACGGTCGAACACCTCGGTGACGTCGGGATGGTTGCGCAGCGACTTGCTCATCTTCTGGCCGTCGTTGCCCAGCACGATCCCGTGCGCCACACAGGTTTTGAACGCCGGCTTGTCGAATAGGGCGGTGGCCAGGATGTGCAGCGTGTAGAACCAGCCACGGGTCTGACCGATGTACTCGACGATGAAATCGCCGGGGAAATGGGTCTGGAACCAGTCGGCATTCTCGAACGGGTAATGCACCTGGGCGAACGGCATCGACCCCGAATCGAACCACACGTCGAGCACGTCGGGGATGCGCCGCATCGTCGAACGCCCGGTCGGGTCATCGGGATTCGGCCGGGTCAGCTCATCGATGTAGGGCCGGTGCAGATTCGTCGGGCGGACACCGAAGTCACGTTCCAACTCGTCGAGGCTGCCGTAGACGTCGATGCGCGGATACGCCGGATCGTCGGAGCGCCACACCGGGATCGGGGTGCCCCAGTAGCGGTTTCGCGAGATCGACCAGTCCCGCGCACCGGCCAGCCATTTACCGAACTGGCCGTCCTTGACGTGTTCGGGATACCAGGTGATCTGCTGATTGAGCTCGACCATCCGATCGCGGAAGTCGGTGACCCTGATGAACCACGACGACACCGCCCGGTAGATCAATGGGTTTCGGCATCGCCAGCAGTGTGGGTAGGAGTGCTCGTAGGTCTCGTGGCGCAGCAGCACGGCGCCGTTGGCAGCGGCCGAGCCCGTGCCGTTCTTGAGGTCGCGGATGATCTGCGGGTTGGCGTCGAAGACGTGCTGGCCGGCATAGTCGGGCACGGTGTCGGCGAAACGGCCCTTGGCGTCCACGGGCGTGACGGCCACAATCCCCGCCGCCTCCGAGGTCGCCATGTCGTCCTCACCGTAGGCTGGCGACATGTGCACGATGCCGGTGCCGTCCTCGGTGCTGACGAATTCACCGGGCAACACCCGAAAAGCGTTGCGCACGTTGTCTTCATCCATGAAGTAGGGGAACGGCGGCAGGTACCGCATGCCCAGCAGCTGCTCACCTGTGTAGGTGGCCAGAACCTTCGGTTCCTCCCCCAGCTCACGCGCATACGCCGCCAACCGGGCCTGCGCCAACACATAACGCCGCCCGTCCAGCCCTTCGACATGGACATAGGCGATGTCCGGCCCCACCGCCACGGCCTGGTTCGACGGCAGCGTCCACGGCGTCGTGGTCCAGATCAGCAGGTACGAACCGGCCAGACCGCCTTCAACCACCTGGAACCCGACCGTGATGGCCGGGTCCTGACGGGATTGGTAGACGTCGTCGTCCATCCGCAATTCGTGGCTGGACAACGGGGTTTCGTCGTTCCAGCAGTACGGCAGCACGCGGTTGCCCTCATAGGCCAGGCCCTTGTCCCACAGCTGCTTGAACGCCCAGATCACCGACTCCATGTAGCCGGGATCCAGTGTCTTGTAGTCGTTGTCGAAATCCACCCAACGTGCCTGACGGGTGACGTAGTCCTGCCACTCGTTGGTGTATTTGAGCACCGATGCCCGGCAGGCGTCGTTGAACTTCTCGATGCCCATCTCTTCGATCTGCGACTTGTCGGTGATGCCGAGCTGTCGCTGCACCTCGAGTTCGGCGGGCAATCCGTGGGTGTCCCAACCGAACCGGCGATCCACCTTGTAGCCGCGCATGGTGCGGTAGCGCGGCACGATGTCCTTGACGTAGCCGGTGAGCAGGTGCCCGTAGTGAGGAAGCCCGTTGGCGAACGGCGGGCCGTCATAGAACACGTATTCCGGCGCGCCCTCGCGGCGCGCGACGCTGGCGCGGAACGTGTCGTCATCCGCCCAGTAGTCCAGCACCTCGGCTTCGGTCGCAGGGAAGTTCGGTGCGCCACTGGCCGGCTTGGGGTATGCGGTCACTTGCTGCGTGGTCTCCTGTGCCAGGTCCTAGGCACGGGGACGACGTCGCGCCGGTGCGCGAGAGCCGCGGTACCACCCCGCTTGCGCACACGGACGTGCGCGCCGCTCGATTTCGGGCTATGACGGGCCCGCCCGTTCGGTTCTACTGGGCTACTTGAGCTGTTCTTCCGAAGGCTCCCCGGTGATGGCCGGATCGGTGCCGTTGCCATCGATTCTAATGACCGGCGCAAATCCGGTCCGGCGGCGTCGACGTTCGGGCCGACGCTTGTCGGGTTGAGGGACGGCTTCGGACGTCAGCTCGATGAGCGCGAGCGGGAACTGCTCGGAGAACTCCTCGACCGTGTACGGGTTGAACCGCTCGGGGTCGTACCGCCAATCGAGCTGCAACACCCCGCCACCGCGATAGGCCAGCAACTCCAGGGCGTGCTCCGACGCCGGCAGGGCGCGGCCGTATGAGAAGCCGACCTCCGACACCCGCCGCACGGTCTGCGGCTCAACTGGCGCGTCCGTCAGCGTCTGCCGGGTCTCGGCCAGCATCTGCGTCGCGCTCGTCTTGTCGGGCGGGCTGCAGGCGAGCGGCACCGACCGGTCTTGTCCGGGCAGATCGACGACGACCACCCCGTCGCCGATGGTGCGGGCGAACATCCGCCCGAGCGCGGCGAGGAGGATTGCCTCGACCGGAACCCGCAGATTCTCGGCGGCGCCGTCCAATTCGGCGGTCAGGATCGGCGTCAATGGCGCCGGAAGTCTGACCAAGTCAGCGTGTTCCGCGCGGTCTTTCGCACGGTCATGATCGGACACCCGCAACACGGTGCTAGCAAAGTCGTGAGCCAATATGGGGCCAACCCTACGCGCGTGTCCCAAAAATGGGACACTCCTGCCAAAATCGTGACAGTCGTGTCAATTACGAGGGCGAAGGTCTATCGTGTTGTCGTGCCCCGCACCGATGAGAACGGCCGGCAGCTCAAAGCGCTGCTCGACTACCTGCTCGACGGCGACGTCGAGGCAAAGGACATTTACGACGCTCTCGGCGTGTCCAGCAGTACGTATTACCGCAGGATCAAAGAGGACGACTATCCCGACGCCGAGGAACTGCGACGCGTGGCAGACCGGTTCAACCTCAGCTATCCCGATCTCCAGGTCCGCTTCGGCCTGATGAGTCACCAAGAGGTGCGCAGCTATTTCGAGTCCACCGCCGTGTCGGTGGCGACCCGAGCGGTGCCCACCCAGGCGGCGCCGACAAAGCGCAGGCCGCCCAAGCTCTCGGAAATGAAGCCGCGCCAGGACGCTCCCCCGCTGTAACCGACCGTAGGCGCCCCCTAAACGGAGTATGGTTTTCCCGCCGTCGAACTGGGGAGGGACGCCATGGTTGAGCCGTCGGCAGGGGGCAAACGCCACCGCGTCGTCATCATCGGATCGGGATTCGGCGGCCTGCGGGCGGCCAAACAACTCAAGCGGGCCGACGTGGACATCACGTTGATCTCCCGGACCACCAGCCACCTGTTCCAGCCGCTGCTTTATCAGGTGGCGACGGGCATCCTGTCCGAGGGCGAAATCGCACCCACCACCCGGCTGGTGCTGCGCAAGCAACGCAACGTGCAGGTGTTGCTCGGCGAGGTGGAAGAGATTGACTTGCAAGCGAATACGGTCACGTCGCAGTTGATGACGATGCGCACCGTCACCCCGTTCGACAGCTTGATCGTGGCGGCCGGTGCCCAGCAGTCCTACTTCGGTAACGACCACTTCGCCACGTACGCGCCGGGCATGAAGACCATCGACGACGCCCTCGAGCTGCGCGGGCGCATCCTGGGTGCGTTCGAGGCCGCCGAGGTCACCACCGATCACGACGAACGCGAACGCCGTCTGACCTTCGTGGTGATCGGCGCCGGCCCCACCGGCGTCGAGCTGGCCGGGCAGATCGCCGAGCTCGCCGAACGCACGCTCGCCGGGGCGTTTCGCACGATCGAGCCCGAAGAGTGCCGGGTGATCCTCATCGAAGGGGCGGGCGCGGTGCTGCCCCCCATGGGCGAGAAGCTCGGCCTCAAGGCGCAACGCCGGCTGGAGAAGATGGGCGTCGAGATCCAGCTCAACGCGATGGTGACCAACGTCGACTACATGGGCATCACCGTCAAAGACAAGGACGGCACCGAGCGGCGCATCGAGTGCGCCTGCAAGGTGTGGTCGGCCGGGGTCCAGGCCAGCCCCCTGGGCAAGATGATCGCCGAGCAGGCCGACGGCACCGAAACCGATCGCGCCGGGCGGGTCTTCGTCGAACCGGATCTGACCGTCAAGGGGCACCCGTACGTCTTCGTCATCGGGGATTTGATGTCGGTGCCCGGCGTCCCCGGGATGGCGCAGGGCGCCCTGCAGGGCGCCAACTATGCGACCAAGCTGATCAAACGCTCGCTCAAGGGCCACGACGACCCGGCCACCCGGGCGCCCTTCAAGTACTTCGACAAGGGCAGCATGGCGACGGTGTCGCGGTTCAGTGCCGTCGCGCAGGTCGGCAAGCTGGAATTCGGTGGCTTCATCGCATGGCTGGCATGGCTGGTGCTGCACCTGTATTACCTGGTCGGTTACAAGAACCGGCTGACGACGGTGCTCGCCTGGTTCATCACATTCCTGGGCCGCAGCCGCGGCCAGATGGCGATCACCAGCCAGATGATCTACGCCCGGCTGGCCATGCAGCAGCTGGAAAGCCACAAGGAGGCGTTGGCCGCCGTGGAGCAGGCGGAGAGACTGGAACGGGCGAGAGGGGCGTCATGAGCGATCACACCTACCGGGTCATCGAGATCGTCGGCAGCTCGCCCGACGGCGTCGACGCCGCAATCCGCAATGCGATATCGAGGGCCTCGGAGACCCTCCGCGGGCTCGACTGGTTCGAGGTGACGTCGGTGCGGGGCCATCTGCAGGACGGCGCCATCGGACACTTCCAGGTCACGCTGAAGGTCGGCTTCCGGATGGAAGAAGCGCAGTAGCGCTTTGTCAGCCCGCCGCGGGCCTCGGCACATCGAACGGTGCGCCGAAATCGGGCACCGTCCGGTAGCCGCGGGTGCGGGCCCGCGCCGCGTCGCGCCGGATCAGGGCGTTCAGGCCCGCGAAGGCGGCCTGATCCACCACGAACAGCGGGGTCAGCAGGCGGTTGTGAACGAAGCCGATCGACAGACCCGTCGATGGATCGGCCCAGCCCACCGATCCGCCCAGCCCGACATGGCCGAATCCCGCGCCGAACGGCAGCGTGTGATAGCCGAGATGGAATGCCAAGGGCACCAGTATGTTTCGGTCCGGCCGCAGGTCGCGCTTGCCGGTCAGGCCCGCAGCGGTCTCCTTGGACAGGAACTGGGTGCCGTCAATGCGTCCGCCGTTGGCGATCGCCCCGTACATCTTGGCCAGACCGCGGGCGGTGACCAGCCCGTTGGCCGCCGGGATTTCGGCGTCCAGGAACGGGGTGTCGCCCTTGACAACGTCGAGTGCGCCGGGGAAGTACGTCGCGCCGAAGAACGCCGACAGCGGCAGCGCGGCGATCCGGGGCAGCACGCTGGGCAGAACGGAGCCGACCACCGGGACTTCGAGGGTGCCCTGCGGACCCAGGATCTCGGCCGGACGCGTCGGCGCCTCGGCCGGTGGGCGGCCCAGGTGAAGCCCGTCGGTGTTGAGCGGTTCGGCCAGCTCGGTACGGATCAGGTCGCGCATGCCCATCCCGGTCACCGCGCGGGCCAGGCCCGACATCAGCCAGCCGTACGTCAGCGCGTGATACGCCGAGTGGCCGTAGAGCAGCCGGTTCACCGGTGCGGACGCGATCCGCTGCTCCATCACCAGGTGGTTCATCAGGTCGGCCTTGCTGACCCCGTTGAGCTGGGACAGCCCGGCCCGATGCCGCATGACGTCGCGCACCGTGATGTCGGCCTTGCCGTTGGCGCCGAATTCGGGCCAGTAGTCGGCGACCGGGGTGTCGTAGTCGATCAGCCCGCGATCGACGAGGCGATGGATGATCGTGGACGCCATGCCCTTGGTCACCGAAAACACCATGGCGCCGGTGTCCGCGGACCAGTGCTGCGTGCCCGCCCGGTCGGCGTAGCCTGTCCAGACGTCGACGACGGGTTCACCGTGCAGGTACACCGACAGCGCCCCGCCGCCGAACCGGCGACCCGGGAAGAGCTGGGCAAAGCTTCGCAGCGAGCAGGCGAAATTCGAATCCGCCGCCCCTTGAACACCGTGCGGGAGCGCCGCGCTGCGGTCCCGTGTGTGGACGTCCGTCACAGCCATGAATTTACCTGGAACCCCGGCTAATAAACCATGTGTTACCGATCTGTTAACGGCTAGCCTGGCTCGTTAGCCCATCGGCTGGTCATCGACCTTGACGTTGACGCGGACGTCTTCGCCCTCGACATTCGAAACAGTGGCGGTGACACCGATACGAGTGCCGTCAATGGCCGTGAGGATGCACCGCTGCGTTGCCCCGACCTTGGCCGGCACGCCGCCTTCGCACTCCACGCTGCGCGCCTTGGTGCCTGCGGCCGCCTCGAGCTTCTCCTTGGCGAACGACTGCAGCTGTTCCTTAGACATGGAGCGCTCGGTGCCGACCTCGACCTGACCGCTGCACCCTGCCGAGAACACCGTGGCCAGGGCGACGCCGACCATCAGCAGGCTTGTTCTCACTTTGATGTCTGACGTGGAAATGGTTCTAGCCTCTCGAACTCGAAGGGGAGGATGGTTTACGCCATTGGCTTATCGTCGACTTCGGCGTCGAGCTTGAGATCCGTGCCGTCGACATTGGTGACGGTCACGGTCACACCGAGCTTGGTGGCGCCGACCGTCAGGACGCACCGTTGCGTCGCGCCGACTTCGGCGCGGATATTGCCGTTGCAGACGAGCGAATCGGCCTTGCGGCCAGCCATTGCTTCCAGCCGCTCCTTGACCCTGACCTCGAGTTGCGCCTTGGACATCTCAGCGGGTTGAGCCGCGTTCATGGCGTCCCTCCTGCGGACGAATTCCAGGTAGATGACAAGGACTCTACGAACTCTGCCAGTTCACCCTTCGCGGCAGGATAGACGTCTGCGGGTGCACTCAACACCGTCTGCATCAGGTAATCGCCGCTCCCCTCCGTCGGCACAGCCGTCAAGAACTGCGCCTGCATCACCTCGACGTCCCCACCGTCGAGCGTGAGGGTGAATCGCAGCTCCTGTGCATGCTGGCGCGGTGGTGTGTCGGACAGCCTGGCCTCGCGCATCACGGCAAGTTGCTTGGTCCGCCCAGCTAGTCGTCGGCGGTACGCTGCGGCAAATCTCGGCAGATCGGCGTTGCGCACCCGTTGTTCGGACACCGTGATGTTGGTGGTGAAGGGCCTGGCCAAGTCGGCTTGTCGCAGCAGTACTAATGAGGCACCGTCCTCGTGCACCGCACTGGGATCGGTCGAGATCCAGCCGTCAGGAACACGCGCCTGAAACGAAAAGCCTTGGTACGCCACAGGACCCACCTAGAACCCGAAGAACGACTTGACGCCGTTCTTCACGCTGTCGACGACCTTGTCAGGGTCGATCTCGACGCCGCCCGAGTATTTTCCTCCGAGTCCCCACGCGGCACCCAACTCACCACCAATTTTGAGCTTGCCGTCTTCGACGGTGAAGTTGGCGTCCGCGGCGAATCCAGCGCCGGCCCAGCCCTCGACGCCTCCTTCGACCCCGACGCCCGCGATATCAGCGCTGCCATCGAGGGTGACCTTGCCGCCTGCGAACGCTTCGGCGCCGATATCCAGCCCGTTCTTGCCGATGTTTGCATTCACGTCTGCGGTGGCCTCCAACGCAGCGCGGGCATTGCCGCCCAGCGCCGCGGGTCCCCATTCGACGGTTCCGCCCATCTCACCACCAACGACCGTCAGACCGGCGTTTGCACCGGCGGAGAGCCCATCAGACGACAAATCCCAGTCAGCGTCCGCCCCGACGCTGAGCGCCTCGGCACCGATCGACCCTTCAGCGACGATGCCGTTGTCGAATTCGTGCTTGCCGCTCCATTCGTCTTCCCACGCAGACCACTTGCCGTCCTTCTTGATCTCCTCCCAGACGTCGCCGAAGAACTCCTTGACGGGGTCGGTGTCCTTAGCTGCGGTGCGTACTTCTTTGCCGATGATGGAGCCTGTCAGCAGGTCGTCGGTCCGGCCCGCGGCCTCGCGCACTAGGTCGACACTGACCTGGGTTGAGTTGAGCGCCGCAGGCATCAGCATCCTGTATGGCAAGGGCAGCGCGTTCAGGTTTGCGGGCGGAAGAGCCCTGCCGCTTACGGGGTCGATAGTGATGCCCCAGCGGGCCGCGTTGGCCCGCACGATCGCCAATTGCTGTTTGATGTGGACCACTTCGTTCGCGGCTGTTCTCGCCGCCGTCGCGATCCGGGCGGCATCCGCGCCGTGGTCGTCGAGCGCAGTGCGTCGCGTCAAAGTTGCCTGCGCCGCCGCCTGCGACGCGCTGCCTTCCCAGCTATTGAACGCCATAAGCGCTCCCAGTGCGCCGCTGGTCTGGTAAGCCGACTGCGCGCGAGCCGTGCTGGCCTGTCCGACGGCGAGCACCGCATTAGGATCCCACCGATCGATGTCGGCGATTGTCAGCGTCACGGATCAGTTCCCGCTCGACGCGATGGCTTGGCCGGCGGCCCTGATCTTGTCGGCCGCTTCCGCGTCGGCGCGTCGATACCGGTTCGCTGCCTCAACGAACTTTGCGCCGTGGGCGGTCAGGTCGGCGTGTAACGTTCGAGTAGCGTCCGACCAGCTGGCCGCCTTGCGTGTCATCGCGGTGGCGGAATTTCCAACCCACCCGCCCAAAGATGCAGCGATGCTGCCATCACTGCTGGAGAATTGCGTGCGCAGGCTCTCGGCCGCCCGGTTGATCTCCACGCCCGACTGGTGGACGTGTTCCGGGTTGACCTTCATTCGAGCCTCCCTATGGTGCGCCGCATAATAAGTTTGCTGGGATTATCGTAAGGGACCCTGGGCTCAGCATCCTGCACTAGTTTCAGTCGGCGGCGTCCAGGATCTTCTGTGCGGCCAGTGCTGGTGTCAGTTCGCCGTCGCGCACCTGGCGTTCCACCTCGGCGCGGATCTTGCGGACCTGTGGATGGGACAACACGCGGTCGAGCACCGCGTCGCGGACCATCGACCACGTCCAGTCAACCTGCTGAGCGCGGCGACGCGCCTCGAACTCCCCCGCGTCAGTAAGCACCTGACGGTGTTTGAGCACCGTGTCCCACAACTCCGCCAGGCCGGTTCCTTCCAGCGCACTCATGGTGAGAACAGGTGGGCGCCAGAGTGTTTCACGGGGATAGATGAGACGGATGGCACCGGACAGTTCACGGGCCGCCTTCTTGGCCTCTATTGCGTGCTCCCCGTCGGCCTTGTTGACCACCACGATGTCGGCGAGTTCGAGAACGCCTTTCTTGATGCCCTGCAACTGATCCCCGGTGCGGGCCAAGGTCAGGAACACGAACGTGTCGACCATATTGGAGACGGCCACCTCGGACTGTCCGACGCCGACGGTCTCGACGAGGATCACGTCGAAGCCGGCCGCTTCGAGCAGCACGATGGTTTCACGGGTGGCCTTCGCGACCCCGCCCAGCGTGCCGGACGTCGGCGACGGCCGGATGTAGGCGTCCGGGTGCACGGCCAACTTGGCCATCCGGGTCTTGTCGCCCAGGATGGAGCCGCCGGTCCGCGTCGACGACGGGTCGACAGCCAGCACCGCGACGCGGTGGCCCTGCTCGATCAGATACATCCCGAGCGCCTCGATCGTGGTGGACTTCCCCACTCCCGGCACCCCGGTGATACCGACGTGAAATGCGTTGCCGGCGTCGTGCATCAGCTCGAGCAGCAGCTGCTGGGCCTGTTCGCGGTGATCGGTCCGGGTCGACTCGACCAACGTGATCGCCCTCGCCAGCGCGGCGCGGTCGCCGCTGCGCACTGCCGCGGCGAGGTTGGCCACCGAACTCGCCATCTAGTACCCGTCTCCCCTGCTCGTCACCGAGATTGCAGCCACGCAGCAGAAGGTCGAGTGACGTCCTGCTGGAATGCAATTTCGGGGCATCAAAGGTCCGAGCAGTCAGCTCAGGTCGTAGCCCAGCCGCTCGGCCAGCTTGTGCAGCAAGCCGATTGCGGCGTCGGCGATCACCGTGCCGGGCGGGAAGATCGCCGTCGCGCCGGCGGCATAGAGCTCGTCGAAGTCGCCGGGCGGGATGACACCGCCGACCACGATCATGATGTCGGGCCGCCCGACCTCGGCCAGCGCCTCCCGCAGCGCCGGCACCAGTGTCAGGTGACCGGCGGCCAGCGACGACACCCCCACCACGTGCACATCGTTGTCGGCAGCTTGGCGCGCGACCTCCTCGGGCGTGGAGAACAACGAGCCCACGTCGACGTCAAAACCGATGTCGGCGAAGGCCGTTGCGATCACCTTCTGACCGCGGTCGTGCCCGTCCTGGCCCATCTTGGCGACCAGGATGCGGGGCCGACGGCCGTCGGCTTCGGCGAACTTCTCGACCAGCTCGGTAGCGCTCGCGATGTTGCTCACCTTTCCGACTTCGTCGCGGTAGACCCCGGCGATGGTACGGATCTCGGCCTGGTGGCGGCCCCAAACCCGCTCGAGCGCATCGGAGATTTCGCCGACGGTGGCCTTCGCGCGTGCGGCGTCGATGGCCAGTTCGAGCAGGTTGCCGTTGTCCCGGGACTCGGCGGCCCGGCTCAACGCGGCCAGCGCGGAATCGACGGCTTCCGCATCCCGATCGGCGCGCAGCTGCTGCAGTTTGGCGAGCTGCTCGGCGCGCACCCGGCTGTTGTCGACCTTGAGCACCTCGATCTCCTGATCCTCATCGACTTGGTACTTGTTCACGCCGATGACGGTCTGCTGACCGGAGTCGATACGGGCCTGGGTGCGGGCGGCGGCCTCCTCGATGCGCAGCTTGGGGATGCCGTCGTCGATGGCCTGGGCCATGCCGCCGTGCTCATCGACCTCACGCAGATGCGCGCGCACCTTCTCGGCGAGCTGATAGGTCAGCCACTCCACGTAATACGACCCACCCCACGGGTCGATCGGCCGGGTGGTGCCGGACTCCTGCTGCAGCAGCAGCTGCGTGTTGCGGGCGATGCGGGCCGAGAAGTCGGTGGGCAACGCCAACGCTTCGTCCAGCGCGTTGGTGTGCAGCGACTGGGTGTGGCCCTGAGTGGCGGCCATCGCCTCGATGCACGTACGGGCGACATTGTTGAACGGGTCCTGTGCGGTCAGCGACCAGCCCGAGGTCTGCGAATGTGTGCGCAGCGACAGGGATTTGGGATCCTTGGCGTCGAACTGGGCGACCAGTTCGCTCCACAGCAGCCGGCCGGCGCGCAGCTTGGCCACCTCCATGAAGAAGTTCATCCCGATGCCCCAGAAGAAGGACAGCCGCGGCGCGAACTTGTCGATGTCCAACCCGGCGGCCAGCCCGGCCTTGATGTACTCGACACCGTCGGCCAGGGTGTAGGCCAGCTCCAGATCCGCTGTGGCACCGGCTTCCTGGATGTGATAGCCCGAGATGGAGATCGAGTTGAACTTCGGCATCTTGGCGCTGGTGTAGGCGAAGATGTCCGAGATGATCCGCATCGACTCCTTGGGCGGATAGATGTAGGTGTTGCGGACCATGAACTCTTTGAGGATGTCGTTCTGAATGGTCCCGGCGAGCTTCTCCGGCGGCACGCCCTGCTCTTCGGCGGCCACCACATAGAGCGCCAGAACGGGCAGCACCGCGCCGTTCATGGTCATCGACACCGACACACTGCCCAGGTCGATGCCGTCGAACAGCTGGCGCATGTCCAGGATGGAATCGATTGCCACCCCGGCCATTCCGACGTCACCTTGCACCCTCGGGTGATCGGAGTCGTAGCCACGGTGGGTGGCCAGGTCGAACGCCACGGAAAGGCCCTTCTGACCGGCGGCGAGATTGCGGCGATAAAACGCGTTGGACTCGGCGGCCGTAGAGAAGCCCGCGTACTGGCGGATGGTCCACGGCTGGTTCACGTACATCGTCGGGTAGGGCCCGCGCACGTACGGTGCCGCGCCGGGGAAGCTGTCAAGCGGATACCCCGCTTGCACCGCCGCGTCGCGGTCGGCGCCGATGTAGACCGGCTTGACGTTAATGCCCTCGGGGGTGCTCCAGTCAAGCTGATCGGGGGTGTACCCGTGCGCGGTGGCCGCCTCGGCGACGTGCTTGGTGACGGCGGCTTCGGTGGGCGCCTCACCGGTCTTGTCACCGTGCAGTGGAACATCGGCGAAGCTGCCGATTCCGGTCGATACCGTCATGGTCAGGCCCCCAATCTGGTCAGCAGGGACGAAAGCGCTTCGACCGCATTGATTTTCGCGGTCAGGTAGGCATCGGGCTTTGGCGACGCGTCAGCGACGGCTTTCTCCGGCCCGGCGAGGTAGATGTGCGAGACACCGGCCTGGCGTGCCGCGTCGACGACGGCCGCGGAGTCGGTGCCGTACCGAGCGTCGGTGCCGCAGATCACCGCGACGGGTGGCGAGCCGGCATCCGAAACCGCTTGGGCGACAGAGGCGGCATCCACAGTGCCGGGATTGACCGCTTCAATACCACCGGACGCCAAGAGGTTGGTGGCGAAGGTGGCGCGGATGTTGTGCTCGGCCAGCGGGCCGAGTGGCAGCAGCAATGCCCGCGGCCTCGCCCCGGTTTTCGCCAGAAACGCATCGGAGCGGTCCCGCAGCGCCTCGAACGCAGCGCCGTAACGGACCACCCCTTCGAGCGGATCGCCTGGCGGCAGCGGCGGTTCCGCGAGATTCGGGTATTCGTTGACGCCGGTGAGCGCGGTGCGCCGGTGTGCGATGTCATCGCTGCGGCGGCCCGCCACCTCGGCGATCTGCTCGGTGACGTAGGCGCGGGCGGCGTCAAATCCGCCCCGCGACTCGATGTCCTGGAAATGCCGCCACGCCTGCTCGGCGAGCTGACGGGTGAGATCCTCGACGTACCAGGATCCGCCAGCCGGGTCGAGCACCTGCCCGAGGTGGGACTCCTCCAGTAGCAGCAGCTGCGTATTACGTGCGATGCGCCGCGCAAAAGTCGTTGAGAAGCCGGGCATTCCGCCGTCGATGGCGACGTCAAACGGATGCACCAGCACGGTGTCGGCGCCGCCGACGCCGGCGGAGAACGCGGCCAGCGTGGTGCGCAGCATGTTCACCCAGGGGTCGCGTTGCGTCATCATCGGCAGCGAGGTGACGACGTGCACGGGGGCTGCGCCGGCGTCCGGCTCACCGACCACCTCGGCGACCCGAGCCCACAATTGGCGCGCCGCACGCAGTTTCGCGATGGCCACGAACTGGTCGTCATCAGCGGCGAAGCGGAAGCTGATCTGGCGCAACGCATTTGCCACAGAGACGTCACTGTCACCGAGCAGCCGAAGGTATTCGACCGCGGCGGCCACGCTCGCCCCGAGTTCCCATGACGCGCTGGCACCGCGATTGTGGAATGCGGGACCGTCGACGGTGATCGCGCGCACGCCGCCGTCGTAGCCGGTGACCTTCGCGACGGTGGCCACCACGTCGGCCGTGCTCGGCGCGGATTTGCCGCTCAGCGGCGCGGTCAGCGGGTCGGCGCCCAGATCCACCGACAGCCGCGAGCGCTGGTCGTCGTCCAGACCGGTCAACAGCGGCAGCAGTGCGTCGGCGGCGGCGACGTAGTCCTCACCGGCATCCAGGGTCAGCGGGACCAGATCGACAAACACCCCGTCGAGCACGCGATCCACTTCACTAGCCGCGACTCCCCCGTCGCCGATCCGCAGCACGAGCGCGCTCACGCCCTCTGTGAGTGCCAGCAGCACTGCTCCGTTCACGGTGGACGCATCGGCTTCGGGGTCGAAGGGGAACGCCTCGGCCACTTTCCAACCGGACTTGACGTCACGAAGCGCGTCGCCACCGCGGACATACGGCCACTGCCCGGGCAGCGGCGGTTCGGGCAGGGAATCCAGGCTGGTGTAGAGCGGCCGGATCGGAAAGCCGTCGTAGGTGGGCGAATCCAGCAGCCGTTCGGGCTCGTCGGGTAGCTCTGTGGGGTCGCGCCGGGTGCTCTTCGCCAGCACTCCGGCGACCGCGGAGCGCCATTGCTCGCGAGCCGATTCGACCGCACTGGACCCCTGTACCGACACCCGCATCTCCTGTTGTCGCAGCGTGTGACCTACTACCTGCCCATCAGGCTAAATGATCGCGGTCACCGCGGTTTCTGCTGGGCAGCCGACTCGCGAACGCGCTGAAAGCTGTTAGTCGTCGCCGACCCGTAGGCTGGTTAATCGTGAAAGCCGTCGTCAGCACGCTGCGCGCAGTACGCGCCGCCGTGCTCGCAACGGCTTCGCAGCTCCCGCGGCGCAGACTGTTCGCGATTGTCGCGGCGATTGTGATTCTTGTCGCAGTTGCGCTGTTGGTGCCGCTGCCTACCGCCGTGCAGCTGCGGGACTGGGCGACCTCGGTCGGTCCCTGGTTTCCGCTGGCGTTCCTGGCGGCCCACACGGTGGTGACGATCTTTCCGTTCCCGCGCACCGCGTTCACGCTGGCCGCGGGTCTGCTGTTCGGCCCGGCACTGGGCGTGACGATCGCGGTGGTGGCCAGCACAGTCAGCGCGGTGGCCGCTCTGCTCCTGATTCGGGCAGCGGGCTGGCAGCTCAACCGCCTGGTCCGCCATCCGCGCATCGATTCGCTGGACGCTCGGCTGCGCCAGCGCGGCTGGCCGGCGATCCTGTCGATGCGGCTGATCCCGGCGGTGCCCTTCTCGGTGCTCAACTACGCCGCAGGCGTATCGGCGGTGCGGGTGGTGCCCTATGCGCTGGCCAGCCTGGCCGGGCTGCTGCCCGGCACGGCGGCCGTCGTCATTCTCGGCGACGCCCTCACCGGGAACGTCAGCCCACTGCTGTTCTTGATATCGCTGTGCACCGCCAGCGTCGGCGTCGCGGGATTGGTCTACGAAATCCGCAGCCACCGTCGTCATCATCGGGCCCAGGAGACGGCCGAAGACGAACAGGTCGAACCACAAGAACCGCTGCCGGCTCAGAGCTTGCCGAACGCTACCGCCTGGTAGGTCCACCCTGCACCGTTGATGGTGGCCTTCAACGGCGTCTTGAGTTCGCTGGAGTTGAAGCGGTAGTTGTAGACCTCGCCGTACTGTCCGGTCTCAGTGAACGCATATGCAGTCCCGAACGAAACTTCGGTCTTCTGCCCGCGAAAACCGCTGGCTTGCAACGACAATTGCGGCACGCCAGCTTCCCACTCGACCATCCATTCCTGATCCGTCGCACGCACGGTGGTGGTGGGGGGATCGAATCGCATCAGGACCTTGTACGCGCGCTCAAGATGCGCTTTGGCGAAGATCTCGTACCACGAGGCGTCCACGATCTTCCACTCCGCGACCAGATCGACACCCTCGGGCGCACCGCTGCGCACCCCCCACGGTGCAGTGGGCCGATTCAATCCCAAGAGCATGTGATAAAGCTGCTCCGGCGGCACCGGCGCAACGCCGGGATCGGGTTTGCTTGTGCCCTTCAACCTGTCGAGAAAGCCCATGGGTGCAGTAAACACGACTGCCATCGCGCTACCTCGCGAGACGCGCTAGCGATAAATTGAATCGGACCCGGCGGCGCTATGGCCACCCCTACAACGGGTCGCTGACGGTCATTCCGGGATCGCCGCCCGCTCGTCACCCGCTAGCGTCGGGCCCCTTGACCGTCAAGAACGCGAACGTCGCCAACAACCCGGCTGCGGGAATCGCGTTCACGGGTCGGTCTTTGACGCGGACGTGCGCCCCGACGGCGAGCACGAAATAGATCGTCAGCATGAACGTGGTCAGCCGCGCCAGCCACGGGAACCGCGCGGCTGAGAGCAGGCCCACCGCGGAGGCCACCTTCACCACGGGCAGTATCCGGCGCACGCCGGGCGATAGGCCCAGCGTGTCGAACGACTTGGCGATGTAGAGCACCGGGATCGCACACGCCACCGCATCGCCGGCCTGCATCGCGGCCAGCGCAGCGTAGGCCTTGGGTGATGTGAGGACGCTCATGACTCTGCGCGGTGGGTCCCGCCGGACAGCTGCTGGGGCGCCGCCAAACCGCCCTCGACCGGTTTACGCGCATCCGCCTCGGCCTTGGCGACGGCCCGTGCGATCTCCGGGTCGGTCTGAGTGGTGAACCAGTCGGCAACCTCTTCGCTGTCGTCTTCGGGCTTGGGCAGATTCTCGTCCGCGGGTGACGGCTGGTAGCGGAACACGCCGTCATCTCCTTGGACGCCAAGCTGTTTGGCGAAGCCCTGCAACGCCGCGCCGAAGTCGCTGGGCACCAGCCACACCTTGTTCGCCTCGCCCTTGGCCATCTGCGGCAGCGTCTGCAGGTACTGGTAGGCCAGCAGCTCAGGGGTGGGCCGGCCGGCCTTGATCGCGGCGAACGTCTTCTCGATCGCCTTGGCCTGGCCCTGGGCCTGCAGATACGCGGCGGCGCGTTCACCCTGTGCGCGCAGCATCCGGGACTGCCGGTCCGCCTCGGCCGCCAGGATCGCGGCCTGCTTGGCGCCCTCCGCGGCCAGGATCTGCGCCTGCTTCTGCCCCTCGGCCTGTTTGATCGCGGCTTCGCGGCTGCCCTCGGCGGTCAGGATCATGGCGCGCTTCTCGCGGTCGGCGCGCATCTGCTTTTCCATCGAGTCCTGGATCGACGGCGGCGGGTCGATGCTGCGCAACTCGACACGCGCCACCCGCAGCCCCCAGCGGTTGGTGGCTTCGTCGAGCACGCCGCGCAGCGCCGTGTTGATCTGGTCGCGCGACGTCAGCGTCTGTTCCAGCGTCATCCCGCCGACCAGGTTGCGCAGCGTGGTGGTGGTCAACTGCTCCACACCGACGATGTAGTTGCTGATCTGGTACACGGCGGCCTGCGGGTTGGTCACCTGGAAGTAGACCACGGTGTCGATCTGGACGGTCAGGTTGTCCTCGGTGATGACGGGTTGCGGCGGAAACGACACCACCCGCTCACGCAGGTCCACCCGGGCCCGGATGCGGTCGATGAACGGCAGCAGCAGGGTCAGCTGGCCGCTGACGGTACGGCTGTAGCGGCCCAACCGTTCGATCACCGCCGCCTCGGCCTGCGGTATGAGCGCCACCGATTTGGCCACGATGATCGCCGCGAATATGACCAGCACGATCAGAAAGATCAGGCCGGCGACGGCACCTTCCATGGGGGTTCCTTCCGGTTCAGGCGTTCTTCCAGACCACCGCGGTGGCCCCGTCGATCTGCACGACGGTCACGTGATCGCCCGGCTCGTAGACATCGTCATCGTTCAACGGGCGCGCCGTCCAGACTTCGCCGTCGAGTTTGATCTGTCCCTCGTGTCGCGCCACCCGGTCCAGCACCAGCGCGCTCTTGCCTTCGAGCGCCTTGGCCGGCTCGGGCAAGCCTTGGCTGGCCGTGAACCGCCTGCGCAGCGCGGGCCGCACCAGCACCAGCAACAGGATCGACACCACGAGGAAAACCGCGCCGTCGGCCCAGATCGGCCAGTCGAACGCCCAACTCGACCCGGCGGCGGCCAGCGCTCCGCCGCTGAGCATGAGCAGGAACATGTCGCCGGTCAGTGCTTCGGCCCCGGCGAGCACCAGCGCGAGGATCAGCCAGATCAGCGGGACGGGCATGGGGCCAGCCTATCGTGTAACCAGCCGGGAAACCGGTCGCCAATTACACTGCGAGCATCATGTGGTGCCCGAGCGCGACGCTTTCGGTGTGGGCCAACGCCTGGTTGGCCGGTTTCGCCGCGCCCGACGACGTCCTCGACGCGTTATCGCACTGGGCGCCAAGACATTCCGTCACCGCCTATGACTCGGTGGCCGCCGGCCGCACGGGCCTGCCCTGGCCGGACCTCGACGACGCCGGCGCCGTGTCACTGCTGCAGACGCTGCGCACCGCGGTCGGTCCCCAGCAGGTGCCCGCAATCGGAGTGGCGCTGCCGGTGCCGGGTGATGTCCGGGGCCTGCCGGCCGGAACCCAGTTCCAGCGCGACGCGGTGGCCACCGGCGAGGCGATCGTCGTCACACGCGATCAGTCGACCAGCGTCGGGCTGGTACCGGACTTCGAATACCACGACACACAAGAAGACTCGGACTTCGATCCCGAACCTGCTGCCCTGTCGTGGACGGTGTATTCGGCCGCTGGCACGCCCCACACCGAGTACGTCGACCTCGGTGAGGCCGAATACGCGCTGCGTTCCGCGGTCCGTTCGGCCGCCGACGCGCTCGGCGCGCTGCGCGTCGGCTCGACCGGCGTCGACGTCGACGATCCGCGAGCCCTCGTCGAACAGGTATTGGAAACCGGCCGCCATCACCGGGCACCCGACCATGCCCCGACGCGAGCGCTGCGGGTGCTGGAGAACGCCGCTCAGGTCGACGCGATCATCACGGTGAGCTCGGGATTGATGCCCATCGGCTTGCAGTCGTCCTCGGAGGTGCAGATCGCCAGCGACGCACTGCGGCCGCTGACCGGCGTGGTGCGTACGGCGCGGCTGGCTGCGCTCAACGCGATCCTGCGCTCGGCCTGGCTGCGCTAGCCACAGCAGTTCGGCGAGCAGGGTGTGCCGTTGACGCTGAATCCATAGCCGGGCACCGCGTTTGGCCGCGCGACGCGTACGGGTTCCAGACCGAGGCGCAGCTCGTCGATCAAATCGACGACGAGCCGGGCGAATCGCGGGTCCGCGTTCGGGGTCGACGCCCGCGCGAACGCCATTCCCGCTTCTTCGGCCTGTAATCGCAATTCGTAATCGAGATCCCACACCACCTCGATGTGGTCGGCGACAAAGCCGATCGGGCAGACGATGACCGCCTTGGTGCCCTGCTCGGCGAGCCGTGCCAGGTGATCGGCGACATCGGGCTCCAGCCAAGGTATTTGAGGCGGACCGGAGCGCGATTGCCACACATGGTCATAGTCCTGATAGCCCGCGGCTTCGGCGACGAGGCGGGCGGCTTCGGCGACCTGGCGACTGTAGAGGTTGGGCCCGTGGCGCTCATCGGCCGCGACGGGAATCGAGTGCGCGGTGAAAACCAGCCGGGCCTCGCCGGGCACCGTTTGCGCCGCGGCGGCAATGGAATCCGCGAACATCTCGACAAACAGCGGATGGTCGAAGAACTGGCGCAACTTGACCAACTCCGGCGCCCCCGCACCGGCCGCCCGTCGAGCCCGGGCAATGTCCTCGACGTATTGCGTACAGCTGGAGTAGCCGCCCCACGCCGAGGTGGCGAACACCGCGGCGCGTCGTATCCCGTTGTCGCGCATCGCGGCAACAGTGTCCTCGACGTAGGGCTCCCAGTTGCGGTTGCCGAAGTACACCGGTAGGTCCAGGCCACGCGCGCCGAGTTCGGCTTCGACGGCCTTGATCAGTTCGCGGTTGATGCCGTTGATCGGCGAGACGCCACCGAAATGCAGGTAGTGTTCGGCGACGTCGTCGAGGCGCTCCGGCGGGATTCCGCGGCCGCGGGTGACGTTCTCCAAGAACGGCCGCACCTGTTCGGGCCCCTCGGGGCCGCCGAAGGACAGCAGCAGGACGGCGTCAAACTCCACGGCCGGCCCTACCCAACTCGCGAGACTGTAGTTTTCGTGGCCGCTACTCGCACTTTTCCTCGCTAACTACAGTCTCGACGCCGCGCATAGGCTAGAGCAGCTGCGTGCTGGCGCCGCCGTCGGCGTAGATCACGGTGCCGGTGGTGGCGGGCAGCCAGTCGGACATCAAGGCGCACACCGTCTTGGCGACCGGCGTCGGGTCCTTCATGTTCCAGCCCAGCGGGGCGCGCTGATCCCAACCTTCTTCGAGGAGGGCGATCTGCTGGCCCGCCTCGTCGCCGAGCGCGCCGCCCACGATCGCGCTCATCGCCAGCGTCCGGATCGGCCCTGCCGCAACGAGATTCGATCGCACACCGTACTTGCCGGCCTCGCGCGCGACGAACCGGTTCACCGACTCCAGCGCGCTCTTGGCGACGGTCATCCAGTTGTAGGCCGGCATCGCGCGGGTGGGGTCGAAGTCCATGCCGACGATCCCGCCGCCCGGATTCATGATCGGCAGCAGCGCCTTGGCCAGCGACGCGTACGAGTACGCCGAGATGTGGATGCCCTTGGAGACATCCTCGTACGGCGCGTCGAAGAACGGGTTGATGCCCATGCCGGACTGCGGCATGAACCCGATCGAATGCACCACACCGTCGAGCTTGTTGCCCGCACCGATCACCTCGGTGACGCGGTCGGCCAGCGTGGCCAGATGTTCCTCGTTCTGCACGTCGAGCTCCAGCAGCGGCGGCTTCGTCGGCAGCCGGTCGAGAATGCGCTCGATCAGCCGCAGCCGGTCGAAGCCGGTGCAGACGATCTCCGCGCCCGCCTCCTGTGCGACCTTGGCGATATAGAACGCGATCGACGAGTCGGTGATGATCCCCGTGACGAGAATCCGTTTGCCCTCAAGCAGTCCCATGTCAGTCCTTATCTGTTTGGGGCTCAGTGGCCCATGCCCATACCGCCGTCGACGGGGATCACCGCGCCGGAGATGTAGCTGGCGTCCTCGGAGGCCAGGAAGCTGACCACGCCGGCGACCTCCTCGGCGGTGCCGATCCGCTTCGCGGGGATGAACTCCAGTGCACCCTCCTGGATCCGCTCGTCGAGCGCGCGGGTCATGTCGGTGTCGATGTAGCCCGGGGCGACGACGTTGGCGGTGATGCCCGCCTTCGTCAGCTCGCGGGCGATGGAGCGGGCCATGCCGATCAGACCGGCCTTGGAGGCCGCGTAGTTGGCCTGGTTGCCGATGCCCCAGGTGCCGGAGACCGAACCCATGAAGATCATCCGGCCGAACCGCTTGCGCTGCATGGTGCGCGAGGCCCGCTGGGCCACCCGGAACGCCCCGGTGAGGTTCGCGTCGATCACCTTGGTGAACTTCTCCTCGGTCATCCGCATGAGAAACGCGTCCGCCGCGACGCCGGCGTTGGCCACCAACACCTCGACCGCACCCTGATGCTCCTCGACCTCCTTGAACGCCCGGTCGACGGCCGCACTGTCGGTCACGTCACATTCGACGGCGAACAGATCCTCGTCGTCGGGCACCCCGGACCCGCGGTGCGTCACGGCCACCTTGTGCCCGTCGGCGGCCAGCCGCCGGGCCACGGCCAGCCCGATGCCCCGGTTTCCACCGGTCACCAGTACCGACCGGGAGACGAAGGGCGGACGGCCGCCAGCGGTTTCGCCGGCGGTTTCGGCTGGATTGTCGGTCAAGGTCATGCCCGACAACTTAATGCCTGCAATGGTCAGCCCAGAAATCGGCTAGCCGGGCAGCCGGCGGTTGATCAGCAGCGCCGCCAACGCCGCCAGCGCCAGGATCACCGACCCGAGCCGCAGCCAGCCCACGCTGGCGTCGCCCTTGATGGTTTCGTAGCCGATCTGCTGCTGCAGATTCGAGTAGACCTCACGCAGCTGTTCGAGGCTGGACGCGGTGAATGCCTCGCCGCCGGACAGGTCGGCGATCTTCTTGAGCATCTCGTCGTCGACGGGCACCGGCTGGCGCTGTTCGTTGATCTCGACATAGCCGTACGGCGTGCCGAACGAGATCGTCGAAATCGGCACCCCCTGATCCTTGGCGGTACGTGCGGCGGTGAAGGCGCCCTTGGGATTGTCGGGGTTCGACGGCACTGTTTCCTTGCCGTCGGAGAACAGCACGATGCGCGCGGGCGGCGGGTCGTCGCCGCCGCCGATCACCGCGCCCACCGTCGCAATGGCCTGCAGCGCGGTGAAAATGCCTTCGCCGGTGGCGGTTCGGTCGGCGAACTGCAGTTTGTCGATCGCGTTCTTGGTGGCTTCGCGGTTGGTGGTCGGCGACACGAGCACCGTCGCGGTGCCGGCGTAGGCGATCAACCCCAGGTTGATACCGGGGGTGAGCTCATCGGCGAACTGCTTGGAGGCTTCCTGCGCGGCCGCCATCCGGCTCGGCGACACATCGGTGGCCCGCATCGACTGCGAGACGTCGATCACCAGCATCACCACCGCGCGGTTACGCGGAATGCGCACGTCATGCGTCGGCCCGGCCATCGCGACGGTGAGCAACAGCAGCGACGCCACCAGCAGGATCGCCGGCAGGTGCCGCCAGCGGCTGGGCCGCTTGGGCGCCACGCTTTCCAGCAGCTCCATGTTCGCGAACCGCAGCATGCGCTTGTGCCGGGCCACCTGGACGATCACGTACAGGCCGACCAGCCCCAGGATCGCGAACAGGAACAAGAAGAACCACGGATGTTCGAATCCCGACAGGGTCATCGGGCCGAGCAACGGTAATGTCATGTGCGGCTTGTCATTTCGGTTGTTAACGTCTCCCGGCCAATGCGCCACGGCGGCGATTGGCGACGAACCGGACCACGTCGGCGATCCAGTCCCGGTCGGTACGAAGACTCAGCAGCGGCGCACCGCAGCGCCGCAGTGTGCGCTCCACCTCGGCGCGGTGGGCCGCCGCGGCCTTCTCGAAATCGTCGCGCAGTTGTTCGTCGATGGTGAACTCGCGGGTGACACCGGATTCGGTGTCCTGCAGGATGACGTCGCCGACGGGCGGCAGTTCGACATCGCGCGGGTCGAGGATTTCGATGCCGAGCACCTCATGACGCCCCGAGATCGCGCGCAGCGGGCGCATCCAGTTGATCGGGCCCAGGAAGTCGCTGATGATCACCGCCATCCCGCGGCGGCGCTCCGGGCGGCGCAGCGCGTCGATGGCGGCGGCAAGGTCGCCCCGCACACCCAGCGGCGCCTTCGGCGTGGTCGCGATCGCCCGCAGCACTTCCTGCTCGTGCATCCGCCCGCTCAATGCGGGCACCCGACGCATGGTGTCGCCGTTGGAGATGATGGCCCCCAGCCGGTTGCCGCCGCCGCTGTTGAGGAACGCGATCGACGCGGCGGCCGCGACGGCCAGGTCGCGCTTCTCGCAGCCGGCGGTGCCGAAGTCCAGGCTGGCCGACACGTCGACCACCAGCCAGGTCTCCAGCTCGCGGTCGGCGATCATCTGGCGTACGTGCGGCACCGTTGTACGCGCCGTCACCGACCAGTCCATCCGGCGCACGTCGTCACCGGGCTGGTAGATCCGCGACTCCCCCGGCTCGCTGCCAGGTCCGGGCAGCAGTCCGAGGTGATCGCCGTGCAGCACGCCGTCGAGCTTGCGGCGCACCGTCAGCTCCAGCTTGCGCAGCGCCGCCGTCAGTGCGGGATCACGGATCTCCCCGCGTTGCAGTGACGGGAGGTCGACCCTGCGGTTGGACCGCGAAGGACTAGTCACCGACCACTGGCCGCTGCCGCTGCGGCGGGCACGACGGGCGGCACCGAATGCCCTTGCTGCGGAATGGCGTTGACCTGCGGCAGGGCGACGGTCTGCAGGATGCGGTTGATCACCGTCTCCGGTGAGATCTCGTCGGCCAGCGCGTCGTAGGTGAGCACCAGTCGGTGGCGCAGCACGTCGGGGATGACCTCGACGACGTCCTGCGGGATCACATAGTCGCGACCGCGCACCAGCGCGAGGGCCCGCGCCGCGGCGATGATGCCCAGCGAGGCGCGCGGCGAGGCACCGTAGGCGATCCACGCCTTGGCATCGGGCATGCCGAACTTCTCCGGCTCACGGGTGGCGGTCACCACCCGCACCACGTAGTCGACCAGCGCGTGGTGCACGAAGGTGTTGGCGGCCACGTCCTGCAGCCGCAGCAGGTCGCCGGGCGCCAGAATCTGCTTGGGTGTCGGCGGTTTGACGCCCATCCGGTAGATGATCTCGCGCTCTTCCTCCGGCGTCGGGTAGTCGATGTTGATCTTGAACAGGAAGCGGTCGCGCTGCGCCTCGGGCAGCGCGTAGACGCCCTCCTGCTCGATCGGGTTCTGGGTGGCCATCACCAGGAACGGGTCGGGCATCGGGAAGGTCTTGCCGCCGATGGAGATCTTGCGCTCGGCCATCACCTCGAGCAGCGCGGACTGCACCTTGGCCGGCGCGCGGTTGATCTCGTCGGCCAGCAGGAAGTTGACCACCACCGGGCCGAGTTCGATGTCGAACTCCTCCTTGCCCTGGCGGAAGATCCGGGTGCCGACGATGTCGGTGGGCACCAGGTCTGGGGTGAACTGGATGCGCGCGAACGTGCCGCCGACGACCTTGGCGAAGGTCTCCACGGCCAGCGTCTTCGCGACGCCGGGCACGCCCTCGAGCAGCACGTGGCCCTTGGCCAACAGGCCGACGAGCATCCGCTCGACCAGTTGGTCCTGGCCGACGATGATCCGCTTGACCTCGAAGATGGCCCGCTCCAGCGTGTGCACCTCGCCTTGTAGGCCACCGTTGTTCGGTGCGGGTCCGGCGGCGTTGGGAGGGTAGCCCTGCGCCGGTGCCGAGCCGGAATAGCCTCCGGCGCCCTGCGGCGGCCCACTCGGTGACGTCATCAAACGGTCCTCCCACTGATCTCTCGTCGACGTGCTCACACGCCCGGTCATGCGCGGGCAGCCTGGTGCCCGCCGTCAACTATTCCAGGCACTTCGTGATCCGTCGACGTTGGCCGGGACTGCTCAGCGTTAGCTCAGGCCCCGCTCAGGATTCGATGATGCGCGCGGCGTACGGCTGCAAACCCGCCGTGCGCAGCGGACTGACCGTGACCTTGCCCGCGCTGCCCGAGGCTTCCAGGATCCGCCCGCCGCCGAGATAGATGGCGACGTGCTGGCTGCCGCCGGGGCCCCAGAACAGCAGATCGCCGCGCTTGGCCTGGGCCACCGGCACCTTGCGGCCGGTGTCGTACTGGTCGCCGGAGTACTTCGGGATCAGCACGCCCACCCCCGCGAACGAGAACTGCGTGAAGCCCGAACAGTCGAAGCCGACGGTGTTGGCGCCGGAGTCGATACCGCGGCTGGGCCCGTTGGGCTTGCCGCCGCCCCACGAATACGGCACCCCGATCTGCGAGCCGCCCCGGCGGATCACGTACTCGATCGCCTGCGGGCCACGCACCCGGCCGGCGGCCGCACCGGTGGGCGCGACGCTTGCCGGGCTGCCGCCGATGCCGATGCTGGCCAGGAACTTGCGGCCCAAATCCATCGTCACCTGGGTGGCCTGCGCGCTGGCCGCGATCGACGCGTTGGCGATGGCGAGCGGGTCGCCCGGCGCACCGGCGCTGATCAGTTTCGGCAGCGTCGGATCCCACTGGTCGTCGCCCGGCGCGGCCGCGGCAGGGCCCGCCAGCCCGATCAGCATTGCGACCGCGGGCACAACCAGCACCGCCGCCTTCAGAAGACGTAATAGTTTGAGACGCAAGGAGTTTCCCATCACCATTCAATGAGCCGGGTCACGTACGGTGTCATGCCGCTAGTGCGCACCGGCGATACTTTGACCACCGATCCGGTGTAGGGCGCCTCCAGCATCTGGCCGTTGCCGAGGTACAGCGCGACGTGCTGACTCGCGTTGGGGCCGTAGAAGATCATGTCGCCGCGGCGCATCTGTGACGACGGGATCTTGCGGCCGGCGTTGTACTGCGAACCCGAGTAGTGCTCCAGCTTGATGCCGACCCCCGCGAACGCGTAGAGCATCAGGCCCGAGCAGTCGAAACCGACTGTGCCCGCACCGGAGTCGATGCCTCGGCTGGGTCCGGCGGCGTTCCCACCACCCCACGAGTACGGCACGCCCAGCTGCGACATGCCTCGCCGGATCACATATTCGGTGGCCTGCCGGCCATACACTCGCGGGATCGCGCCGTTGGTGTATCCGGTGGGCGTCGGCAACAGCCCGATCCGCTGCAGGAAGTTGCGGCCCATGTTGGAGGTGACCTGCGCCGAAGTTGCCGAAATGCCCAGCACCGCATTGACAATCGCGATCGGATCGCCGCTGACAAACGCGCTGGGTATCGCCGGCAGCGTGGGATCCCACAAGCTGTTGTCCCAATTGCGGGTTGCCGGGGCCTGCGCACCGGGCGCTTTGTCCCAGTTGGCCGCCGGATCGCTGCTCGCCGTGGGCGAGGCGGGGCGCTGCTGCGCTGTTGCGGACGCCGCCCAGGTGCGCGCGGCGGCGAGTTTGGCCTGCGCGGCGTCCCGCTCGGCCGTCAACCGGTTCAGCTCATCCCGTTGGGCGGCGAAGGTCTGCTGCGCCTGCTTGAGCGCCGAGACCGCCGCATCCTGACTGGACTGCGCGTCCGCGCTGGCCTGATCGGCCTTCTGCTTGGCCAGCCGGGCGGCGGACTCCCGGTTGACCTGCTCGGTGCGGGCCCGCTGCAAGTTGGTCATCACCTGCTCGGCGCTGGCGGACAGCGTCTGGCTGGCCGACGCGGTCTCGACGACGTCGGCAGGGTCCGCCGCAGTCAGATACGAGCTCGACGGGCCGTTGACATACGTGGCGGCGGCGAACTCGTCGAACCGCCGCTGCGCCGCGGTGATCGCGGCGGTGGCCTCCTGGACGCCTTGCCGGCTGGCCTGCACCTGTTGTTGGGCTGCGGCCGCGGCATCCCGCGCCGCCTGCACGTCAACGATTGCCTTGTTGACGCTTTCCTGCTGCGTCTGGATGGCCGCGCCGAGCTCCTGCAACTTCTGGTTGGCGTTGGCGACGTCGGCGACGAGTGCGGCGATCGTGTCGGGACCGCCCGGTTCTGCAGCCGCGGGGTCGACGCGACCCGGCAGCCCGGTAGCCATCAGCATCCCGGCAATCAGCGGCGCGGCGACGAGTCGGCCGTACCACCGGGAAGCAGAGGCGCGAGGGATGCGTCTCATCGAGTCAGGTCTCCTATGGCTCACCGCGAACGTGTCGACACTTTCGTGGCCACCCATGCGCAGAAGTCACATGAAGCTCAACTACAACATTAGGTACCTTCTGCACCGTACGTCACAACTGACGCCAAAGAAACTCTAGTCACAAATTACATTCTTGTAATTGAATGGAGTGTGACCGAAAAGAGATAAAAGAATTGCCGCGCTGGGCGTCTGACTGGTTACTGCGCGTCGGCGGTGGTGTCGGTCTGCTCCGCCCGCTTGGCACGAACCTGCAGGATACGGGTGGCGACGGCGGCCGCCAGGACGCCGAGTGTGAGCACGATCGTCAATGCGGTCCAGGGAAAGTCCGGAGTCTGTATCTGGTCGACGAAATTCTGCGCCGACTGCACCGGGTTGCCGGTCTTGGCGACGTCTTGGCCGGCTTCCAGTGTCACCCGATCGAACGTCGGACTATAGGTACCGGCAAATGACGGGCTGATTGCCAGAACCGTTGCTCCGGGATAGGCCTCGCCGACCTCGGTGGCGATATCGCGCAGGGGCGTGTCGATCGGCGGGTTCTTGTCGATCACCACGATCTTGAGGTCGATGCCGTCCTGGCGAGCGTCGGCGACCACCTGCTGCAATCCGTGGACGTCCGCGCCCGGTGCGTAGACGCCGTCATCGCCGACATCTGCCTTCACCGCATCCATGTCGACGTCGGGTGGGATGTAGGCGGGCAGGAACGGAATCACGTTCGGTCCGGTCACAGAAGCACCGTACGTGATGGGTACCCAGACCAGTAACAGGCACGCGCATCGAAAACAACCCCACGGGTGTTTTGCAGGACAAGCGTACTGTTAGGATCAGAGGTGCCGTCGACACAGCCCGTCGCGGCGATATCGAGCCGGGAGTTGATGTGAGCAAAGGTAATACGGCGAATTCGTCATTGAACTCTTTTAAAGCCCGCGACACGCTGACGGTCGGGGCCAACAGCTACGAGATCTACCGCCTCGACGCGGTACCCGGGACCGAAAACCTGCCCTACAGCCTCAAGGTGCTGGCCGAGAATCTGTTGCGCACCGAAGACGGCGCCAACATCACCAAGGAGCACATCCAGGCCATCGCCAACTGGGATCCGGAGGCCGAGCCCAGCACGGAGATCCAGTTCACCCCCGCGCGGGTGATCATGCAGGACTTCACCGGCGTGCCGTGCATCGTCGACCTGGCCACCATGCGTGAGGCCGTCGCCGAGCTGGGCGGTGACCCCGACAAGGTCAACCCGCTGGCGCCCGCCGACCTCGTCATCGACCACTCCGTGATCGCCGATCTGTTCGGCCGCGCCGACGCGTTCGAGCGCAACGTCGAGATCGAGTACGAGCGCAACGGTGAGCGCTACCAGTTCCTGCGCTGGGGGCAGGGCGCGTTCAACGACTTCAAGGTGGTGCCGCCCGGCACCGGCATCGTGCATCAGGTCAACATCGAATACCTTGCCAGGGTTGTGTGGGAGCGCGACGGCGTCGCGTATCCGGATACCTGCGTCGGCACCGACTCACACACCACGATGGTCAACGGCCTCGGCGTGCTGGGCTGGGGTGTCGGCGGCATCGAGGCCGAGGCGGCCATGCTGGGTCAGCCGGTGTCGATGCTCATCCCCCGCGTCGTCGGCTTCAAGTTGACCGGCGAGCGGCAGCCCGGCGTGACGGCCACCGATGTGGTGCTCACCGTCACCGAGATGCTGCGCAAGCACGGCGTGGTCGGCAAGTTCGTCGAGTTCTACGGTGAAGGCGTCGCCGAGGTGCCGTTGGCCAACCGCGCGACGCTTGGCAATATGAGCCCCGAATTCGGCTCCACCGCAGCGATTTTCCCGATCGACGCGGTCACCGTCGACTATCTGCGGATGACCGGCCGCAGCGAGGAGCAGCTGGCGCTCGTCGAGGCATACGCCAAACAGCAGGGCATGTGGCACGACCCCACGCGGGAGCCGAAGTACTCGGAGTACATCGAGCTGAACCTGTCCGACGTGGTGCCGTCAATCGCTGGACCCAAGCGTCCGCAAGATCGCATCGCGCTGTCGGACGCAAAGACGGCGTTCCGCAAGGACATTCACAACTACGTCGAAGAACACATGCCTGTCGAGCACACCAAGCTCGACGAAGCCGTCGAGGAGACCTTCCCGGCGAGCGACCCCGCGGCGAGCCTGGCGTTCGCCGACGACGACGCGGTGGTGCCGTCGGCCGCGGTCGGATCGAACGGCCGGCCGAGCAAGCCGGTCGAGGTGAAATCCGACGAGCGTGGCGAATTCATCCTCGACCACGGCGCGGTGGTGATCGCCGCGATCACGTCGTGCACCAACACCTCCAACCCAGAGGTGATGCTCGGCGCTGCGCTGTTGGCCCGCAATGCGGTCGAGAAGGGGCTGACCTCCAAGCCGTGGGTGAAGACGTCGATGGCCCCCGGCTCGCAGGTGGTCAGCGACTACTACGACAAGGCCGGGCTGTGGCCGTACCTGGAGAAGCTGGGCTTCTATCTCGTCGGCTACGGCTGCACCACGTGCATCGGCAACAGCGGCCCGCTGCCCGAGGAGATCAGCAAGGCCGTCAACGACAACGACCTGTCGGTCACCGCGGTGCTCTCCGGAAACCGCAACTTCGAGGGCCGAATCAACCCCGACGTGAAGATGAACTATCTGGCGTCGCCGCCGCTGGTGATCGCCTACGCGCTGGCCGGCACGATGGACTTCGACTTCGAGACCGAGCCGCTGGGCCGCGACAAGGACGGCAACGAGGTGTACCTGCGCGACATCTGGCCGTCGCAGAAGGACATCAACGACACCATCGCCAGCGCGATCAACCAGGAGATGTTCGTCAAGAACTACGCTGACGTGTTCAAGGGCGACGATCGCTGGCGCAACCTGCCCACCCCCAGTGGCAACACCTTTGAGTGGGACCAGGATTCGACGTATGTGCGCAAGCCGCCGTACTTCGACGGCATGCCGGCCGAGCCGGAGCCGGTGACCGACGTCACGGGCGCCAGAGTGCTGGCCCTGCTAGGTGATTCGGTCACGACGGACCACATCTCCCCCGCCGGCAGCATCAAGCCGGGCACGCCGGCCGCGCAGTATCTCGACTCGCACGGGGTGGACCGCAAGGACTACAACTCCTACGGTTCCCGGCGCGGCAACCACGAAGTGATGATCCGCGGCACGTTCGCGAACATCCGGCTGCGCAATCAACTGCTCGATGACGTGTCCGGCGGCTACACCCGCGACTTCACCAAGGGTGGCGAGCAGGCGTTCATCTACGACGCCGCGCAAAACTATGCGGCGCAGGGGATTCCGCTGGTGGTGCTGGGCGGCAAGGAGTACGGGTCGGGCTCGTCGCGTGACTGGGCGGCCAAGGGCACCCGGCTGCTCGGCGTGCGAGCGGTCATCGCGGAGTCGTTTGAACGCATCCACCGCTCCAACCTGATCGGTATGGGCGTCATCCCGCTGCAGTTCCCCGAAGGGGAGTCGGCGGCATCGTTGAAGCTGGACGGCACCGAGACGTTCGACATCACCGGCATCGAGACGCTCAACGAGGGCAAGACGCCGAAGACGGTGCACGTCAAGGCCACCAAAGAGGATGGCAGCGCAGTGGAATTCGATGCGGTGGTGCGCATCGACACCCCGGGAGAGGCGGACTACTACCGCAACGGCGGCATCCTGCAGTACGTGCTGCGCAACATGCTGCGGTCCAAGTAGTCCGGTCGAGAGGCACTTCGTTGCCCCGGGTAACTGACGATCATCTGGCCGCCCGGCGCCGCCAGATCCTCGATGGGGCCCGGCGGTGCTTCGCGGAGTACGGGTACGACAAGGCGACCGTGCGGCGGCTCGAACAAACCATCGGGCTGTCGCGCGGCGCCATCTTCCACCACTTCCGCGACAAGGACACACTGTTCTTCGAGTTGGCCCGTGAGGACGCCGAGCGGATGGCCGACGTGGCGTCGCGCGAGGGCCTGATTCAGGTCATGCGCGACATGCTTGCCGCGCCGGAGCAATTCGACTGGCTGGCCACCCGGTTGGAGATCGCGCGCAAACTGCGCAACGACCCGGACTTCAACCGGGGCTGGTCGGAACGCTCCGCCGAGCTGTCCGCGGCCACCAACGCCCGGTTGCGTCGTCAGAAGCAAGCCGGTCGGCTACGCGACGATGTGCCCAGCGCGGTGCTGCAGACCTACCTGGACTTGGTGCTGGACGGTCTGGTGGCCCGGCTGGCTTCAGGTGATGACCCTGAAAAGCTCAGTGCCGTACTGGACCTCGTCGAGGAATCGGTACGGCACAAGTGACGCGTCAACTGGCGGCGCGCCGCCGGGTGCGGTGATTGGGTCCCCCGCGGCTGCGCATGGCGGTGCCTGATTCGCGCAGCATGCTGTGGATCGAGCCGTACGAGCGGCCCGTCGACTCCACAAGCTTCCGGATGCTGGCACCCCCCTCGTAGGCGCTGCGCAGCTCCTGCATCAACTGCTCACGGGACTTGTTGGATTTCCTCATCGACATCTCCCCGCTTCCGATGCCCCGACGGATACCCAGCGTAGGAAGCCGTCACACGCCCGCGGGTGAATTTGGTGAACGTCTTAGATTTACGCTCACGCCAATTCGATGAGGTCCGCGTAGTCGTCGGACCAAAAATCCTCGGTGCCGTCGGGCAGCAGCACCACCCGTTGCGGGTCGAGCGCTTCCGCGGCGCCGGGATCATGGGTCACCAGGACCACCGCCCCGACGTAGCTGCGCAGGGCATCCAGCACTTGTTCGCGTGACGCGGGATCCAGGTTGTTGGTCGGCTCGTCCAGCAGCAAGACGTTCGCGGTGGAGGCGACGAGGCCCGCGAGGGCGAGCCGTGTCTTCTCGCCGCCGGACAACGTGCCGGCCTGTTGGTCGAGCTGAGCGCCGCTGAACATGAACGCGCCCAACAGTCCTCGCAGATCCTGATCGCCGGTGTCGGGTGCGGCGTGACGGATGTTCTCCCACACCGTGGCGGTGTCGTCGAGGGTGTCGTGCTCCTGGGCGAAATAGCCGATCTTGAGCCCGTGCCCCGGCTCCAGCCCGCCGGCGTCGGGGGTCTCCACCCCAGCCAGCAGCCGCAGCAGTGTCGTCTTGCCTGCGCCGTTGAGGCCCAGCACCACGACCCGGGACCCGCGGTCGATGGCCAGATCGACGCCGGTGAACACCTCCAGGGAGCCGTAGTTCTTGGTCAACCCCCTGGCGACCAACGGAGTACGGCCGCACGGCGCCGGGGTGGGGAACTTGATTCGGGCCACCTTGTCGGCCACCCGCTCTTCGTCCAGGGCGGCCATCATCCGGTCGGCCCGACGCAACATGTTCTGCGCGGCAACGGCTTTGGTGGCCTTGGCGCCCATCTTCGCGGCCTGGGTGCGCAGTGCGGCGGCCTTGCGTTCGGCGTTGGCACGTTCGCGACGACGCCGCTGCTCGTCGGTGGCACGGGCATCGAGATACTTCTGCCAACCCATGTTGTACACGTCGACTTCCCCGCGCACCGCGTCGAGGAACCAGACCCGGTTCACCACATCGGCGAGCAGATCGACGTTGTGGCTGATGACGACCAACCCACCGGTGTGACTGCTCAGGAAATCGCGCAGCCAGCCCAGCGAATCGGCGTCGAGGTGGTTGGTCGGTTCGTCGAGCAAGAGCGTCGTGGACGACCCTGCGCCGGTGTCGCTCGCGGCGAAAAGGATGCGGGCCAACTCCACGCGCCGGCGCTGACCACCGGAGAGCGTGCGCAGCGGCTGGGTCAAAACACGTTCGGGCAGACCGAGACTCGCGCAGATGCGCCCCGCCTCGCTCTCGGCCGCATACCCGCCGAGGGCGGAGAACCGTTCTTCGAGCTGACCATATCTACGGACGGCCTTGTCACGGGCGGCGTCGTCGACCACCTCGGCCATCAACGCCTGTTGCTTTTCCAGGTCGGCCAGCAACGTGTCCAGCCCGCGGGCCGAGAGCACCCGGTCGCGGGCCAGCACGTCGAGGTTGCCCTCTTTGGGATCCTGTGGCAGGTAACCGATTTCACCGGTGCGTGTGATGGTGCCCGCGTATGGTTCGCCCTCGCCGGCGAGGATGCGCATGGTGGTTGTCTTGCCCGCGCCGTTGCGCCCGACCAGGCCGATGCGGTCGCCGGGCTGCACCCGCAGCGCCGTCCCGTCTGTGGAGAGCAGCGTGCGCGCGCCGGCGCGGACCTCGAGGTCCGTTGCGGTGATCACGCTGCTCTCCTCATCATTTGTCGTCGGTGAAGACCGGAGCCCGCTTCTCGGCGCGCGCGGCAACCGCTTCTTCAAAGTTGGCGGTGAGTAGGCGCACGTAGAGTTGGCCCAGGCCCTCGGCCTGCATATGCCCTTCCAGGCTAGCGGCGTCCAGTCCACTCCATAGTGTGCGTTTGGTCAACTCGATTCCCGGCCGCGAGAACGTCGCGATCCGCTCGGCGATCCCGTAGCAGGTGTCCAGTAGCTCGTCCTGGGACACCACGCGCGACACCAGGCCGATGCGCTCGGCTTCGGTCGCGTCCACGTCACGCCCGGTGAGCATGATCTCGAAGGCCCGCGACGAGCCAATCGCGCGCGGCAGCAGATAACTCAGCCCCAGCTCGCTGGCGGTCAGGCCGTTGTTGATGCCGGCGGCCCGGAAGTAGGCGCCTTCTGCGGCGACGCGGATGTCTGCGGCCAGCGCCAGGCACAAGCCGCCGCCGATCGCGGCGCCGTTCACCGCGGCGATCACCGGCTGGTGCATCTTGCGCAGCGCCAGGATGACGTCGTCGAGCACTTCCATCGAGCGCAGCGCGTAGGTGGGCCGGGTGAGCCCGTCGACGTTGGGCACCGAGCCGGCCGACTTGTGGTCGGCGCCGGAGGAGAACCCGCGACCGGCGCCGGTGAGCACAATCACACGGGCCGAGTTGTCGTAGGTCAGCTCTTCGAGAACCTTCTTCAGCGGGACCATGACGTCGAACGCCATGGAGTTCATCCGCTCGGGCCGGTTCAGGGTCACCAGTGCGACGTTGGGCCGCGGGCGATCTACCAGGACATAGTTCACCCGTGCACGCTATCGCGTGCGGTTTGTCACTCGGGTTGGCCGTCGTTTTGTGCGGCGATCGCGGCGTCGATGTCGAACTCCTTGACCTTCTGCACGAGTTCCTCGAGCGCCGCCGGGGGCAGCGCGCCGGCCTGGTTGAACACCAGCTTGCCCTTCTTGAACGCCATCAGCGTCGGGATGGACCGGATGTCGGCCGCGGCGGCCAACGCCTGCTCAGCCTCGGTGTCGACCTTGGCATGGACGACGTCGGGATGCTTCTCCGCCGATGCCGCGAACGTCGGCGCGAACGCCTTGCACGGGCCGCACCAGGACGCCCAGAAGTCCACCAACACGATCTCGTTGTCGGTGACCGTGTCGTTGAACTGTTCGGCCGTAATGTCTACCGTGCTCATGCTTTCTCCAAACGCCGCGTACTGGGCAAATGTTCCCTGCAGCCTACTGGTTTCGCGCGAAGCGGTGCATCGCGCAGCCAGTTATCCACAATCGGCAGCATTGGCGACTGATGAGGCGCGGTGTCTGCCATAGGGTGATGCCGTGGCGACGTTGGAGGATCTCGAGGCTCGGGTTGCGGCGCTGGAAGCATCGCACGCCGACTATCGCGCCGTGCTCGCCGCCGTCAACGCGCTGGGCGCCAATCAACGTGAGTTGGCCACGACGGTCCGTGAGCACGGTCGTCGGCTGGATTCACTTGAGACAACGGTCGCCGACTTCCGGCACGAAACCCGAGCGAACTTCCGCTCGGTGGACGAGCAGCTCACAGAGATCAAGGATCTGATCCTCGGGCGTCGTAACGGCGCGCCCTAGCACGTTGAGATTGCTAGACGGTGAAGCCCAGTGCGCGCAGCTGTTCGCGACCGTCCTCGGTGATCTTGTCCGGACCCCACGGCGGGTTCCACACCCAGTTGATCTTCAAATCATCGACCAGGCCGGCGCCCACGAGCGCGGTGCGCGACTGATCCTCGATCACGTCGGTCAACGGACAGGCCGCCGACGTCAGCGTCATATCGATCAGCGCGACGGGTCCGGATTCGCCCATCTCGACGTTCATCCCGTAGACCAGGCCCAAGTCGACGACGTTGATCCCGAGCTCCGGGTCGACGACGTCGTGCATCGCCTCCTCGATGTCGGCGAGCAGCTCGTCACCCGGTGCGGCGGTTTCGCTCATCATCTACCTCCAAGTCGTCGGATGCCTGCGCGAGCGCGTCCTTGAACGCCATCCAACCCAGCAACGCGCATTTCACCCGCGCCGGGTACTTCGCGACGCCGGCGAATGCCACGCCGTCGCCGATGACATCTTCGTCGCCCTCGATTGTCCCCCGCGAGGAAATCATCTCGGTAAACGCCGCGACGGTCTTCAACGCATCCCCGACGCTCTGGCCGATCACCTGATCGGCCAGCACCGAGGTCGATGCCTGGCTGATCGAGCAGCCCTGCCCGTCATACGACACGTCGACGATCTGTTCACCGTCCTGCGAAAGCGCCACCCGCAGCGTGACCTCGTCTCCGCAGACCGGGTTGACGTGATACACCTCGGCGCCGAACGGCTCACGAAGCCCGCGGTGGTGCGGATGCTTGTAGTGATCGAGGATCACTTCCTGATAGATCTGCTCCAGCCGCACGTCAGTCCCTGCCGAAGAAGTCGACGGCGCGGCGTACGCCCGAAACCAGCCGGTCCACCTCATCGGGCGTGTTGTATACCGCGAACGACGCGCGCGCGGTCGCGGCAATGCCGAACCGGCGGTGCAGCGGCAACGCGCAATGATGCCCGACCCGCACCGCGACGCCATCGTCGTCGAGCACCTGCCCGACGTCGTGGGCGTGCACCCCGTCGACGACAAACGCCACCGGTGACCCGCGGCCGTCCAACGTCGTCGGCCCGACGATCCGCACGCCCTCGATCGCCGACAGACCCTCCAACGCGGCGGCGACGAGTTCGTTTTCGTGGGCTTCTACCGCGGCCATGCCGATGTCGCGCAGGTACCGGGCCGCGGCGGCAAGGCCGACCACCTGCGACGTCATCGGGGTGCCGGCCTCGAACCGTTGCGGCGCAGGCGCGTAGGTGCTGGCCTCCATCGTGACGTTCTCGATCATCGAACCGCCGGTGATGAACGGTGGCATGGCGTTGAGCAACTCTCGCCGCCCGTACAACACACCGATCCCGCTGGGGCCCAGCATCTTATGGCCGGAGAATGCGGCGAAGTCGACGTCAAGGGCATGCAGATCGACCGGCTGATGCGGCACCGACTGGCAGGCGTCCAGCAGTGTCAGCGCGCCGACTGCCTTGGCCCGCGAGACCAGCTCCGCCACCGGCGCGATCGCGCCCGTCACATTCGAATGATGGGTGAACGCAACAATTTTCACGCGATCGTCGAGCTGCAGTGAGTCCAAATCGATGCGGCCATCGTCGGTGACGCCGTACCAGCGCAAAGTCGCGCCGGTACGCCGGGCCAACTCCTGCCACGGAACCAGGTTCGCGTGGTGCTCCAACTCTGTCGTGACGATCACGTCGCCGGGACCTACCGCTCGGTCGAACCGGTTGTCGCCCAACGTGTACGCCACGAGGTTGATGGCCTCGGTGGCGTTCTTGGTGAACACCAGCTCGTCGGCGTCGGCACCGACGAACGCCGCGATATCGGCTCGGCCCTGCTCGTAGGCGTCGGTGGACTCCTCCATCAGCTGGTGCGCACCGCGATGCACCGCGCCGTTGGAGGTGGTCAGAAATGTCCGCTCGGCGTCGAGCACCTGCACCGGTTTCTGCGACGTCGCCCCGGAATCCAAGTAGGCCAACGTCGATCCGCCGCGCACCACCCTCTTGAGGATCGGGAAGTCCGCGCGAACGGCGTCCAGATCCAGAGCCCGGCTCGCCTCGATCGTCATAGGCTCACGCCCCTGTAGCTGCAGCCTGCTGGGTAAAGCGGACGTAGCCGTTGGCGTCCAGTTCGTCGGCGAGTTCGGGGCCGCCGGATTCGACGATGCGTCCGCCGACGAAGACGTGGACGAACTGCGGTTGGATGTAGCGCAGGATCCGGGTGTAGTGGGTGATCAACAGGACACCGCCGTGCACCTCTTCGGCGTAGCGGTTCACGCCTTCACTGACCACGCGCAGCGCGTCGACGTCGAGACCCGAGTCGGTCTCGTCGAGAATCGCGATCTTCGGCTTGAGCAACGCCAGCTGAAGGATCTCGTGTCGCTTCTTCTCGCCGCCCGAAAAGCCTTCGTTGACACTGCGTTCGGAGAACGACGGGTCGATGTCGAGCGCCTCCATCGCGGACTTGACCTCTTTGACCCAGTGCCGGAGTTTCGGTGCTTCGCCCCGCACGGCAGTGGCCGCAGTGCGCAGGAAATTCGACATCGACACGCCGGGCACCTCGACCGGGTACTGCATGGCCAAAAACAGCCCCGCACGAGCACGCTCGTCGACGGTCATCTCGAGCACGTTCTGCCCGTCCAGCGTGATGGAGCCGGACGTCACCACATATTTGGGATGACCGGCCACCGCGTAGGACAGCGTCGACTTGCCGGATCCGTTGGGACCCATCAGCGCGTGCGTCTCGCCGGATTTCACGGTGAGGTCGACGCCCTTGAGGATCGGGATCTCCTCGGCCGATTCGGTCGCAGCGACGCTGACGTGCAGGTCCTTGATTTCCAGTGTCGTCATCAGTGCAGAATTCCTTCAGTTAGTTCAAGTTCGTGTTCGATGGCGTCGGTCAGGCGTTCGCGAATCTCGGGCACGGCGATCTGCTGGATGATCTCGCCGAAGAAGCCGCGCACGATAAGTCTGCGGGCCTGGTCCTCCGGGATGCCGCGCGCCTGCAGGTAGAACAGCTGCTCGTCGTCGAATCGTCCGGTGGCGCTGGCGTGTCCGGCGCCGACGATTTCGCCGGTCTCGATCTCCAGGTTGGGCACCGAATCGGCGCGGGCGCCGTCGGTGAGCACCAGGTTACGGTTGGTCTCAAAGGTGTCGGTGCCGGTCGCCTCGGCGCGGATCAGCACATCGCCCACCCAGACCGTGTGCGCGTCGGGTCGTTTGGAGTCCGGATCGCCTTGAAGCGCACCCTTGTACGTCACATGTGAGCGACAGTTGGGCTGGGCGTGGTCGACGAGCAGCCGTGATTCGAAGTGCTGGCCGTCATCGGCGAAGTACAGGCCGAGCAGCTCGGCATCGCCGCCGGGCGCGCAGAACTTCGCCCGCGCGGTCAGTCGCACCAAATCGCCGCCGAGGATCACCGCGACGTGCCGCAGCACCGCGTCCTTGCCCAGGGCGGCGTGGTGCATGCTGACGTAGACGGCGTCGTCGGCCCAATCGGAGACCGAGACGACGGTCAATCGGGCGGCGTCGCCGACGACGAATTCGATGTTGTCGGCGTAGGTTCCGCTGCCGCGCTGGTCGATGACGACGACGGCTTCGGCCAGCTCCTCGACCCGCACCTGCAGATGTCCGTAGGCGGTGGCATCCTCACCGGGCCCGGTGACGGTGATGTCGATGGGCTCCTCGGGGGCGGCCCCTTTGGACACCGTGACGATGGTCGCATTGCCGAACGACGAAAACGCCTGCGCAGCAACGCGGTCGGCTGGGACGCCGCCTTGGCCGAGACGCTCATCGCCGCGCTGTACGGTTTCGATCGTCACACCGGGGCGCTCGGTCACCTCGATCAGCGCACTGCCGGTGGCCGGGGCCGAGCCGTCATGCAGGCCACGCAGCCGGCGTAGCGGTGTGAAGCGCCAGAGCTCGTCGCGCCCGTGTGGCACCTCAAATGCGTCGACATCAAACGATGTGAACAGCTCGCCCTTGTTGGCGTCAGCCAACGATGATCCCGGCGTGATTCCTTCGACGGCCGTGGTGAGTTCGGAAGCCACTAGCCCACCGCGCCTTCCATTTGCAGCTCGATCAGGCGATTGAGCTCCAGCGCGTACTCCATAGGCAGTTCCTTGGCGATCGGCTCGACGAAGCCGCGCACCACCATCGCCATGGCCTCGTCCTCGGTCAGCCCGCGGCTCATCAAATAGAACAGCTGATCGGCGCTGACCTTGGACACGGTGGCCTCGTGGCCCATCGTGACGTCGTCCTCGCGGATGTCGACGTACGGGTAGGTGTCGCTGCGGCTGATCGTATCGACCAGCAGCGCATCACATTTCACGCTGGACCGCGACCCGTGCGCCCCCTTGTTGACCTGAACCAGGCCGCGGTAGGACGCCCGGCCACCGCCGCGCGCCACCGACTTGGACACGATGTTGCTCGACGTATTCGGCGCAAGGTGAAGCATTTTCGCGCCGGTGTCCTGGTGCTGGCCCTCGCCGGCGAACGCCACCGAGAGCACCTCACCCTTGGCGTGCTCGCCGGTCATCCACACGGCCGGGTACTTCATGGTGACCTTCGAGCCGATGTTGCCGTCGACCCACTCCATGGTGGCGCCGGCCTCGGCACGAGCGCGCTTGGTGACGAGGTTGTAGACGTTGTTCGACCAGTTCTGGATCGTCGTGTAACGGCAACGGCCACCGGGCTTCACGATGATCTCGACCACCGCCGAGTGCAGCGAGTCGGACTTGTAGATGGGCGCAGTGCAGCCCTCCACGTAGTGCACGTAGGCGCCTTCGTCGACGATGATCAGCGTCCGCTCGAACTGGCCCATGTTCTCGGTGTTGATCCGGAAGTAGGCCTGCAGCGGGATGTCGACGTGTACGCCCGGCGGCACGTAGATGAACGAGCCGCCCGACCACACCGCGGTGTTCAGCGCGGAGAACTTGTTGTCGCCGGCCGGGATCACGGTACCGAAGTACTGCTTGAAGATGTCCGGGTGCTCGCGCAGACCGGAGTCGGTGTCGAGGAAGATAACCCCTTGGGCCTCAAGGTCTTCCCGGATCTGGTGGTAGACAACCTCGGACTCATACTGCGCAGCTACACCGGCCACCAGCCGCTGCTTCTCGGCCTCCGGGATGCCCAGCTTGTCGTAGGTGTTGCGGATGTCCTCGGGGAGTTCCTCCCAGGACGCGGCCTGCTTTTCCGTCGAGCGCACGAAGTACTTGATGTTGTCGAAGTCGATGCCATCGAGGTTCGAACCCCACTTCGGCATCGGCTTCTTGTTGAACGTCCGCAGCGCCCGCAGCCGGGTCTCCAGCATCCACTCCGGCTCGTTCTTCTTCGCCGAAATGTCGCGCACCACAGCCTCGGACAGCCCGCGCTGTGCGCTGGCGCCCGCGATGTCGGAATCCGCCCAGCCATAGCCGTAACGGCCCAGTGAGGCAATGGCTTCGTCCTGGGTCAGTTGCGTCTCCGGGGTGGTCGTCATGTCGACGCTCCTTGGTGGGTCGTGGTGGTGGCTTCGGTGCGGGCTGTGCGCCGAAGCATTACTGGCTTGTCGAGCGGCACGTGCGTGGTGCACGCGCAGTCACCGTTGACGATGGTCGCCAACCGTTGCACATGGGTGCCCAGGATCTCCGCGAAGGCCTCCCGCTCGGTCTCGCACAGCTCCGGGAACTCCTCGGCGACGTGCGATACCGGGCAATGGTGCTGGCACAGCTGGATGCCGTGGATCGGCCCGCTGACCGGGGTGGTGGTCGTCGCGTAGCCGGCCTTTGTCAGCGCCGTGGCCACCCTGTCGGCCTTCGCTTCAAGGTTCTCCGGCCCCTCGCTCACTCCGCTGAGGATCGAGTCGATGCGGCGCCGGGCGAAAGTGCGCACCGCCTCGTCGCCGCCGATCTCGCGCAGCTGGCGCATCGCGGCGACAGCCAGGTCGTCATAGGTGTGGCCCAGCTTCGCGCGCCCCGCCGACGTCAACCGGTACCGCTTCGCCGGCCGGCCCCGGCCGTGGTGCTGCCAGGTCGCCGCGGCGCTGGCCTGTGCGTCACCAGCCTCGATCAACGCGTCGAGGTGCCGACGTACACCCGCCGCCGAGATGCCGAGCCGCTCACCAATCTGGCCTGCGGTGATCGGGCCTTCGAGCAGCAGCTGGATGATGGCGCGGCGGGTGTGACCATCCGAAACGGGCACGACGGGCGTGCTCTCGATCTCCGGATGGATTTTCACAACACCATTGTGACGGAATTCGGCGAACGGTTCTAGCAAGGGCACCCTTACGTGACGGGGGCCATAGCCCCTGGCGGCTACGCTGCTGACGTGGCCGTTCGCCTACAGTCCCTCAGCTCGTCGGTCGCCCGTTGGCACGCCGACGAACGGGCGGTGGGTTCGCCGCTCAACGACGCCGAGGTCATCGCGATGCGCCGGACCCGGCTGTTCGGGGCCACCGGCACGGTTTTGATGGCGATCGGCGCGCTGGGCGCCGGCGCCCGTCCGGTCGTCCAGGATCCCACGTTCGGGGTGCGGCTGCTCAATCTGCCGTCGCGCATCCAGACGGTGTCGCTGACCATGACGACCACCGGCGCGGTGATGATGGCGCTGGCATGGCTGATGCTCGGCCGCTTCGCACTGGGCAGCCGGCGGATGTCGCGCAGCCAGCTGGACCGCACGCTGCTGCTGTGGGCGCTGCCGCTGCTGATCGCGCCGCCGATGTACAGCAAGGACGTCTACTCCTATCTGGCGCAGAGCCAGATCGCGCTGAACGGCCTCGACCCCTATCGCGTCGGCCCGGCCACCGGACTGGGTCTGGATCACGTGTTCACGTTGTCGGTGCCCAGCCTGTGGCGGGAAACCCCGGCGCCCTACGGGCCGCTGTTCTTGTGGATGGGCAAAGGCATCTCGGCGCTCACCGGCGAAAACATCGTCGCCGCAGTGCTTTTCCACCGACTGGTCGTATTGCTCGGGGTCGGGCTGATCGTGTGGGCGACGCCGCGGCTGGCCCGTCGCTGCGGGGTGGCCGAAGTCAGTGCGCTGTGGTTGGGCGCGTGTAACCCGTTGCTGTTCATGCACTTGGTGGCCGGTATCCACAACGAGGCGCTGATGCTGGGGCTGATGCTTGCGGGTACCGAGTTCGCCATGCGCGGGGTCGATGCAAGCGGACGGCTTCTCCCCCGTCCGCTCACCTGGCCACGGGGCCGCGACGAATGGGCCCGCTGGTGGCCGATGAGCATGTTGGTGGTGGGCATAGTGCTGATCACAATGTCGTCCCAAGTGAAGCTGCCGTCGCTGCTGGCGTTGGGCTTTGTGGCGACGGCACTTGCCTACCGCTGGGGCGGGACCGTCAAAGCTTTTCTGGTTGCCGGCGGTTCGCTGGGGGCGCTGTCGCTTGCGGTGATGGCCATCATCGGCTGGGCCAGTGGCCTTGGCTTCGGCTGGCTCTTCACGCTGGGCACCGCCAACGTCGTGCGCAGCTGGATGTCCCCGCCGACCCTCTTGGCGCTCGGCACCGGGCAGGTCGGAATCCTGCTGGGGCTCGGCGATCACACCACCGCCGTGCTGGGACTGACGCGTGGCATCGGTGTGATCATCATCGCGATTTTGGTGTCCTGGTTGCTCCTGGCGGTGCTGCGCGGACGGCTGCATCCCGTCGGCGGGCTCGGCGTCGCGCTCGGTGCGACGGTGTTGCTGTTCCCGGTCGTGCAGCCCTGGTATCTGCTGTGGGCAATCATTCCCCTCGCCGCGTGGGCCACCCGTCCGGCGTTCCGCGGTGCGACGATCGCGATCACGCTGGTCGTGGGCATCTTTGGCCCAACCGCGAACGGTGACAGGTTCGCGTTGTTCCAGATCGTGATGGCCACGCTGGCCAGCACCGTGATCGTGTTGGCCCTGATCGCGCTCACCTATTACCGGCTGCCGTGGCGGCGGCTGCCCGACGCCGGCCCCGAAATCGAGGCCGCGCTGCACCCCGCGCCGCCCGACGTCGAGCCGGGGCCACCGGCACCGCGGCCCGCGAAGCCCGACGCCTACGCTGAATCTTCGTGACCACCGCTTCAGCCCACCCCGTGCAACTGCGCGGGGTCACCAAGCGGTACGGCTCGACGACGGCAGTCTGCGACCTTGACCTCGACGTGCAGCGCGCCGAGGTGCTGGCGCTGCTCGGTCCCAACGGCGCCGGGAAGACGACGACGGTGGAGATGTGCGAGGGCTTCATCCGTCCGAACGCGGGCACCATCGAGATCCTCGGGCTGGACCCCTTCACCGATAACGCGCAGGTGCGCGAGCGCATCGGTGTGATGCTGCAGGGCGGCGGCGCGTATCCCGCGGCGCGCGCCGGCGAAATGCTCAATCTCGTTGCGGCGTATGCGGCCAACCCGCTGGACCCGCAATGGCTGCTCGACACGCTGGGGCTCACCGAGGCCGCGCGCACGACCTATCGGCGGCTGTCCGGCGGCCAGCAGCAGCGCCTGGCGCTGGCCTGCGCGGTCGTCGGCCGGCCCGAACTCGTATTCCTTGACGAACCGACCGCGGGAATGGACGCGCACGCCCGCATCGTGGTGTGGGAGCTCATCGACGCGTTGCGCCGCGACGGCGTCACCGTCGTCCTGACCACCCATCATCTGACGGAGGCCGAAGAGCTGGCCGACCGCATCGTCATCATCGACCACGGTGTCGCGGTGGCCACCGGCACGCCCGCGGAGTTGATGCGCAGCGGTGCGGAGAACCAGCTGCGGTTTCGCGCGCCGCGGATGCTGGACTTGTCGCTGCTGATTTCGGCGCTGCCGGAGAACTACAAAGCGGTTGAGACCTCACCGGGTGAGTACCTCGTCGAGGGTCACATCGATCCGCAGGTGCTGGCGACCGTGACGGCCTGGTGTGCCCGGCTCAATGTGCTGGCCACCGATATGCGCGTCGAGCAGCGCAGCCTGGAGGACGTGTTCCTGGACCTGACCGGACGGGAGCTACGCGGATGACTGCCTTTGCGCCGAGACTGCACTCAGATCGTGAATTCGCGCGAAATCGCGATCTGTGCGCAGTCTCGATGGAGGTTTGGCCGTGAATCGCTTTGCACCCGGGACGTTTACGCCCGATCCGCGGCCCGCGCCCGTGCCGAAGATGCTGGCGGCGCAATTTGCACTCGAGCTGAAGTTGTTGTTGCGCAACGGCGAGCAGCTGCTGCTCACCATGTTCATCCCGATCACACTGCTGGTCGGGTTGACGCTGCTGCCGTTGGGGTCGTTCGGCAATGATCGGGCCGCGACGTTCACGCCGGCGATCATGGCGCTGGCCGTGATTTCGACGGCGTTCACCGGCCAAGCCATCGCGGTGGCATTCGACCGGCGCTACGGCGCCCTGAAGCGACTGGGCGCGACCGCACTGCCGGTCTGGGGCATCATCGCCGGTAAGTCGTCGGCCGTGGTGGCCGTCGTATTTCTGCAGTCAATTCTATTGGGCGCCATCGGGATTGCGCTGGGTTGGCGGCCTCATATCGCGGGGCTGATGCTCGGCGCGGCGATCATCGCGCTGGGCACCGCCGGTTTCGCCGCCTTGGGCTTATTGCTGGGCGGCACCCTGCGCGCCGAGATTGTCCTCGCGGTCGCCAATCTGCTGTGGTTCGTGTTCGCCGGATTCGGCGCGCTCACCCTGGAAAGCGATGCCGTTCCGCGCGGTGTGGCCTTGGTGGCGCGGTTGACGCCGTCGGGCGCGCTGACCGAAGCCTTGTCGCAGGCGATGACGCTGTCCGTCGACTGGTTCGGCCTCGCCGTGCTCGCGGTGTGGGGCGGCGTCGCTGCCGTGTGTGCGCTGCGCTGGTTCCGCTTCACCTGACGGCTGACTTGCCCGCTACTTCGCCGAAACAGAAGCCATGGTCGTGAAAGCAGCCGCTCAACGACCGGGAATTCCCAATTCGGCGCAAACAGACGCCCTACTACGGGGTGTAGTTGGCTGTCGCATACCATCGGACCGTGCGACGCGTGTTCCTGCGGTTGGTCGACCTCCTGCCGCTGCCCAGCCTGCGGATGCAGCGCGCCATCGCATTCCTGGTCATCCTGACGCAGGGCGGCATCGCCGTCACGGGCGCAATCGTCCGCGTCACCGCGTCGGGCCTGGGCTGCCCGACCTGGCCGCAGTGTTTCCCGGGTAGCTTCACCCCGATCCCGCATCCGGAGGTCGCGGGCATCCACCAGGCCGTCGAATTCGGCAACCGCATGATCACCTTCTTGGTGGTGCTGACAGCTGCAGCGGCGGTGCTCGCCGTCACCAGGGCGCGACGCCGTCGCGAAGTCCTTGTCTACGCCTGGCTGATGCCGGCGTCGACGGTGGTGCAGGCGGTGATCGGCGGCATCACGGTGTTGACGGGGCTGCTGTGGTGGACGGTGGCCATCCATCTGCTGGCGTCGATGACGATGGTGTGGCTGTCGGTGCTGCTGTACGTGAAAGTCGGCGAGCCCGACAACGGCATCCCCGTACGCCGGGTGCCGAAACCGTTGCGGCAGTTGACGTTGCTGTGCGGGGTGGCGCTCGCCGCGATACTCGTGACCGGCACGCTGGTGACGGGGGCCGGCCCGCACGCCGGCGACAAGAGCCTCGACCGGACCATCCCGCGTCTGCAGGTCGAGATCACCACGCTGGTGCACATGCACTCGTCGCTGCTGGTCGCGTATTTGTCGCTGCTGGTCGCCCTGGGCTTTGCCCTGGTGGCGGTGAAAGCATCACGGTCGGTGATGCTTCGGCTCGGCGTGCTGCTGGTGCTGGTCTGCGCCCAGGGACTGGTCGGCACCGTGCAGTACTTCACCGGTGTGCCCGCCGCACTCGTGGCCCTGCACGTTGCCGGCGCTGCGGCCTGCACGGCCGCCACCGCCGCGCTATGGGCTTCGATGCGAGAGCGGACCGAGCCCGAGCCGTTCCAGGGCCGCCTCGACACCGAGCGCGAAGTCGCGCTGCCGGCGGGCGCGGGTGTCGGCGTCGAGTTGCCGCCAACCCAGTGATGGCTCGACCAGCTCCAGCTCCAGCAGCCGCGGGTCGTCGGGTCCACCGATCACATCGACTCGGGCATACAGGAAGTCGCCGACGTTGATGCCGAGGTGGGCGGCCGCGGCGGCCAGCGCCGCGGCTCCGACGTCCCAGAGTTCGAAGTCCGGCTCGGCCGGGGTCAGTGATTCCTCGGCGTAGGTGCCGGACTCGTCGAACACCGGCCGTCCCGACGCCGGCAGGATCGCGGCCTTGGTGAACGCATGCGATTGCTTGCCGCCGAGGAAGACCAGCGCCGTCTCGCCGTCCTCCACCCGGGCGTCGTAGGTCTGCACCAATACGGTGCGCCCATCTGCCTGTAGTTGCTCTGCATGGCGCCGGGCTTCGCGAGCCGAGGTGAACCGTTGCGCCCCAACCGAACCCGCCCCCACCGACGGCTTGACCACCACCTCACCGGCGGGAATCCGCACCTGCTCGCCGGGGGCGAAAAACCAGCTCGGCACGATCGGCACGTCGCGGGCGGCGACGTCGGCCAGATAGCGCTTGTCGGTGTTCCACGCCACAACGTCTGGCGGATTGAGCAGATGGCGGACCCGGCGCGTCCAGGCCAAGAATTCGTCGAGCCGCTCGATGTAGTCCCACGCCGCGCGCAGGATCACCAGGTCGGCGTCGAGCGTGGCCGGGTCGTCCCAGGACAACCACCGGGCATGCAGCCCGCGCTTGCGCAGCACCGCGACCAGCTCGGCGTCGTCGCCGTCCCCCTCCGGCAAGGCCGGACAACTGGCCAGCACGATGCGCGGGTGGAACACGTCCGGCCGGGCAAGCTTCACAACAGGCAGACTAGTCACCATGCGTGCCATCGAAGTCGCCGAGACCGGCGGGCCCGAAGTACTGACCTACGTCGAGAAGCCCCAGCCCTCGCCTGGCCCTGGTGAAGTGTTGATCAAGGCCGAGGCGATCGGGGTGAACTTCCTCGACACCTACTTCCGATCCGGGCAGTACCCACGCGAGGTGCCGTTCGTCGTCGGCAACGAGGTCTGCGGCACGGTCGAGGCGGTCGGAGACGACGTCGCGGCGCTGCGGGTGGGCGATCGCGTGGTCACCGCGCAGGCCTCCGGCGCATACGCCGAATACTCCACGGCGCCAGCGGATTTCTGCGCCTACGTCCCCGAGGGCGTGGGTGCCGATGTGGCGGCATCAGCGCTGTTGAAAGGGATGACCGCGCACTACCTGATCAAGTCGACGTATCCGATCCAGCAGGGCGATACGGTCTTGTTGCACGCCGGCGCGGGCGGCGTCGGGCTGATCCTGACGCAGTGGGCGACGAGCATGGCGGCGAAGGTCATCACCACGGTGTCCACTCCGGAGAAGGCCGAACTGTCGCGCAAGGCTGGGGCCGTGGAGGTGCTCGACTATCCGGACGACCCCGAGGAGTTCGGTGCGAAGATCCGCGAACTCACCGACGGCCAGGGTGTCGCCGCGGTGTACGACGGTGTCGGCGCCGCGACGTTCGACGCGAGTATCGCCAGCCTGGCGATCCGCGGCACGCTGGCGTTGTTCGGCGCGTCTAGCGGGCCCGTCCCGCCCTTCGACCCACAGCGACTCAACGCTGCCGGGTCGCTGTTCCTGACTCGCCCGACGCTGGTGCACTACACCCGCACGTCTGACGAATTCGCTTGGCGGGCAGGTGAACTGCTCGACGCAATCGCGGCGGGCACGCTCAAAATCACCGTCAGCAACCGCTATCCACTAGCAGACGCGGAGCAGGCACACCGCGATCTGCAGGGCCGCAAGACCGTCGGCTCGGTGGTGCTGGTGCCTTAGATGGGTTGCGCCTCCGGGAACGTCCATGTGCCGTCCAGAATCTGCTGCTGCGGTCGGTACAGCCGCACCATGTAGTTCCAGCCCGGCGTGATCGGCAGGCAGTTCGGCACCCCGCCGTCGCAGCCGCCGAACTGGACGGTGGTGTTGCCATCGGCGTCCTTGACCGCGGTGATGTTGTTGAGCGAGTAGGTGTTTTGCGGGTTGGGGGTGATGAACCCGTCCTTGTTGTAGACGATCACCGACCAGAACCCGTCCACCGGAACTTCGCCGACGGTCAACCGGTACACCGTGCTGCCGTCGTTGTGTTGTGGATTGACGGTGAGATACAGCGCGTCCTTTTCGGGATTCCCACCCCACGCGGAGGCGGCCCCGATGAGCCGGCGCACCGGATCGGTGTCCTGCGCGGTGCCGAACATTCGCCTGGTGTCGGGCAGCGTTGAGGCGAGCGTGATGAGTGCGTCCCGAACAATATTCTGGCTCACCGGATCCCATTCCGGAACGTCGAAGCGCCCTGGGTTGTCCTGGGCAACCACGGTCGCGTCCTGCAGCTTGTGGACCGCCGCGATGTCGGCGGGGTCGTTCGGGTTGATGAGGATCCGCATCGCGGCGACGACGTAGCGGGTGCCGATCTCGTCCTTGGTGAGGCCAACATCTCCGCTGTCGTACACCACCTTCAGCGTGTACTGGTCCTCGTTGATGATCTGCAGCGACCTGAACCGCCCCCCGGTGTCGGGCAGACTGAGGGTCACCGGTCCGGCGTCGAGGTCGAATACGGCGGCCGAGTAGAGGGTGTCGCGGTTCTGCCTGATGACGATCTGTTTATCCGGCGGGGTGAGTTCCCGGTTGTGGGTGAACTTGGCGAAGCCGCCGTCCTTGACAATGCCGGCGAAGTAGACGTCGGATTCGGCGCGGATGAAATTGTCGGGTGAGACGTGGACCGCCATGGCCGAACCTTACTGCGACCCGCAATGGGGCAATTGACGAATCGGCAGGTTAATCCCGCGTGCCGTCGGCGTCGCCAGCCGCGCGAACGTGGAGGGCGCACCGCGAGACTGTAGTTGCCGTGGCCCCCACTCGATCTTCTCCTCGGTAACTACAGTTTCGAGGTCAGTCGAGCTAGCTATGCCCCCAACAGCGTGGGCAGCGCCAGCGCCGAGTCGATGGCCAGCGCGCAGAACACCACGGCCAGATAGTTGTTGGACTGCAGGAACAACCGCAGAGGCTTGACCGGCTCACCGCGTTTGACGCCGGCGTACAGCTGATGGGCCATCACCAGGAACCAGACACCCGCCAGCAGCGCCACGGATGCGTACAGCCAACCGGTGGCCAGCGCCAGCACCAGCGTGGTGATCACCGTCAGCCAGGTGTAGATCAAGATCTGCCTCGTCACCTGGCGCTCGGTGGCCACGGCCGGCAGCATCGGCACGCCCGCCGCCTTGTAGTCGTCCTTATAGCGCATGGCCAGCGCCCAGGTGTGCGGCGGCGTCCAGAAGAAGATGATCGCGAACATCACCAGCGCCGGCCATCCGATCGTGCCGGTGACCGCCGACCAGCCGATCATCACCGGCATGCAGCCGGCCGCGCCGCCCCACACCACGTTCTGCGACGTGCGGCGCTTGAGCAGCAGCGTGTAGACGAACACGTAGAACGCAATGGTCGCGACGGCCAGCAGCCCCGACAGCAGGTTCGTCGTCCACCACAACCAGAAGAACGAACCGACGGAGAGCACCAGGCCGAACACCAGCGCGTGCCGGGTGGGCACACTGGCCCTGGCTAACGGCCGGCGCGCGGTGCGCTTCATCACTTTGTCGATGTCGGCGTCGGCCACGCAGTTGAGCGTGTTGGCGCCCGCGGCGGCCAGCATGCCGCCCACCAGCGTGTTGAGAATGAGCAGCGGGTCAACGGTGCCGCGGTCGGCCAGCAACATCGCGGGGATCGCGGTGACCAGCAGCAGCTCGATCACCCGCGGCTTGGTCAACGCCACGTACGCAAGAAGGGTGTTGCGTAATCTGCTCGGCGCGACGCGCTCGCGAATGCTCACGCAGATACTCCTCAGTGGCGTCACGCGGCTTCTACTACAGACGATGGTAGACCGCTGCCCGATACGGGTATCGGGTGGGTGACGCCGCCTGCGACAACGGCCCATCCCGCACTAGGGTATGGGAGACAAGCTTGCCGACCCGAGGAAGTAGCTCGTGACCACAGTCGAAGACATTTCCGCCCTGACGCTTCCGGATCACCCGGACGACTGGACCGAGCTGGACTCGGCCGCGGTAGATACGGTGCGGGTGCTGGCCGCCGACGCGGTGCAGAAGGTCGGCAACGGCCATCCCGGGACGGCGATGAGCTTGGCACCGCTGGCCTACACGCTGTTTCAGCGGCAGATGCGCCACGACCCCAGCGATGTGCACTGGATCGGGCGGGACCGCTTCGTGTTGTCCGCGGGGCATTCCAGCCTGACGCTCTACATCCAGCTCTACCTCGGCGGGTTTGGGCTCGAACTGTCCGATATCGAAGCGCTGCGGACGTGGAAGTCCAAAACACCGGGCCACCCGGAGTTCCGGCACACCAAGGGCGTGGAGATCACTACCGGCCCGCTGGGCCAGGGCCTGGCCTCCGCGGTGGGCATGGCGATGGCGTCGCGCTATGAGCGCGGACTGTTCGACCCCGACGCCGCGCCCGGCACCAGCCCGTTCGACCACTACATCTATGTGATCGCCTCCGACGGTGACATCGAGGAGGGCGTGACCAGTGAGGCGTCGTCACTGGCCGGCACGCAGCAGCTCAGCAACCTCATCGTCTTCTACGACGACAACCAGATCTCCATCGAGGACGACACCAAGATCGCCCTGAACGAGGACACCGCCGCCCGCTATGAGGCGTACGGCTGGCACGTGCAGATCGTCGAGGGCGGCGAGAACGTGGTCGGCATCGAAGAAGCGGTGGAGGCGGCCAAGGCGGTCACCGACAAGCCGTCATTCATCCTGTTGCGCACGGTGATCGGCTACCCGGCGCCGAATCTGATGAACACCGGCAAGGCGCACGGCGCCGCGCTGGGTGAAGAGGAAGTCGCGGCGGTCAAGAAGATCCTCGGCTTCGACCCGGAAAAGACGTTCGAGGTGCGCGACGACGTCATCGCCCACACCCGCAAGTTGGTGGACCGCGGTAAGGACGCCCACGAGAAGTGGCAAAGCGAATTCGACGCGTGGGCGGCGCGGGAGCCCGAGCGCAAGGCGCTGCTGGACCGGCTGACCGCGGGCGAGCTGCCCGACGGGTGGGATGCCGACCTGCCCCACTGGGAACCGGGCTCGAAGGCGGTCGCGACCCGCGCTGCGTTCGGCGAGGCCCTCAACGCCGTCGCACCGAAACTACCCGAATTGTGGGGTGGCTCAGCCGATCTGGCGGGCAGCAACAACACCACGATCAAGGGTGCGCCGTCGTTCGGCCCGCCGTCGATCTCGACCAAGGAATTCACCGCCGACTGGTACGGCCGGGTGCTGCACTTCGGGGTGCGCGAGCACGCGATGGGCGCGATCTTGTCCGGCATCGTTCTGCACGGCCCCACGCGCGCGTTCGGTGGCACCTTCCTGCAGTTCTCCGACTACATGCGGCCCGCGGTGCGGTTGGCGTCGTTGATGGACATCGACACCATTTACATCTGGACCCACGATTCGATCGGCCTGGGCGAGGACGGCCCCACCCATCAGCCGATCGAGCATCTCGCGGCGCTGCGGGCGATCCCGAACCTGTCGGTGGTGCGCCCCGGCGACCCGAATGAGACCGCATACGCGTGGCGTTCCATCCTGGCCCGCGGTGCCGGCAGCGGACCGGTGGGGTTGATCCTGACCCGCCAAGGCATTCCGGTGCTGGAGGGCACCAGCGCCGAGGGGGTCGCCAAGGGCGGCTATGTGCTGGGCGGGGCGACCGACGAGGACCCCGACGTCATTCTCATCGCCACCGGATCAGAGCTTCAGTTGGCCGTCGAAGCCCGTAAGCAGTTGGCGGACAAGGGCATCACGGCACGGGTGGTGTCGATGCCCTGCGTCGAATGGTTCGAATCCCAGCCCGTGGAATACCGAGATGCCGTGCTGCCGCCCGCGGTGTCGGCACGCGTCGCGGTCGAGGCCGGCGTCGCCCAGAGTTGGTACAAGCTGGTTGGTGACACCGGTGAGATCGTCTCGATCGAGCACTACGGCGAATCCGCCGACTACAAAACGCTGTTCCGCGAATTCGGTTTCACCCCAGAGGCTGTGGTGGCCGCTGCGGAGCGATCGCTCGACAACTGATTGGGAGGCAATGTCATGGCTCAGAATCCCAACCTCGCGGCACTGTCCGCCGCGGGCGTCTCGGTATGGCTTGACGATTTATCTCGTGACCGGCTGCAGACCGGCAACTTGCAGGAGCTGATCGACACCCGCTGCGTGGTCGGGGTCACCACCAACCCCACGATCTTTCAGACCGCGCTGTCCAAAGGCCACGCCTACGACGCTCAGATCGCCGAGCTGGCCGAACGCGACGCCGACGTCGACGCCGCGATCCGCACCGTGACCACCGACGACGTGCGCGACGCCTGTGACGTGCTGCGGCCGCAATGGGAAGCCTCCGACGGCGTCGACGGCCGCGTGTCGATCGAGGTCGACCCGCGGCTGGCCCATGACACAGACAAGACGGTCCTGCAGGCCATCGAGCTGTGGAAGATCGTCGACCGGCCCAACCTGTTCATCAAGATTCCCGCTACCGTGGCCGGTCTGCCGGCGATCACCGCCGTACTCGCCGAAGGCATTTCGGTCAACGTGACGCTGATCTTCTCGGTCGAGCGTCACCGCGCGGTGATGGATGCCTACCTGGCCGGATTGGAAGCCGCCAAACAAGGCGGTCATGACATATCCAAGATCCATTCGGTCGCCTCGTTCTTCGTATCCCGGGTCGACACTGAAATCGACAAGCGACTCGAAAAGATCGGCTCGGACGAGGCGCTGGCGCTGCGTGGACAGGCCGGGGTGGCCAATGCCCGGCTGGCCTACGCCGCCTACGAAGGAGTTTTCGTCGGCGGCAAGCGCTACGAAGCGCTCAAGGCCGACGGGGCCCGCGTGCAACGGCCGCTTTGGGCCTCCACCGGCGTCAAGAACCCCGACTACTCCGACACCCTGTATGTCACCGAACTGGTCGCACCGAACACGGTGAACACCATGCCGGAAAAGACGATTGAAGCCGTCGCCGACCACGGCGTCATCACGGGCGACACCGTCACCGGCACCGCAGGTGCGGCGCAAGAAGTATTCGACAAGCTCGAAGCGGTCGGCATCGACCTGCCGGACGTGTTCAAGGTGCTCGAAGACGAAGGTGTCGAGAAGTTCGAGAAATCCTGGCTCGAACTCCTCGAAGAGACGCAGAAGCAGCTCGACGCCACCGGCAAATGACCGCCGTCGGCGAGAAGGCGAAAGCGGCGGCAGCCTGGCGTAATCCGCTGCGCGACAAGCGCGATAAGCGCATGCCCCGCATCGCCGGGCCGTGCGGCGTGGTGATCTTCGGCGTCACCGGCGACTTGGCCCGCAAGAAGCTGATGCCGGCCATCTACGATCTCGCCAACCGCGGCCTGCTGCCGGCCTCGTTCGCCCTGGTCGGATTCGCCCGAAGGGACTGGGCCGACGAGGATTTCGGCAAGATCGTGTACGACGCGGTCAAGCAGCACGCGCGCACGCCGTTCCGTCAGGAGGTGTGGGACCGGCTGGCCGAAGGCTTCCGCTTCGTACAGGGCACGTTCGACGACGACGCCGCATTCGCGAGGCTCGCCGAGACACTGGAGAAGCTCGACGCGGAGCGCGGCACCGGCGGCAATCACGCCTTCTACCTGTCGATCCCGCCGAATGCATTCCCGGTGGTGTGCGAACAACTCAAGGAATCCGGACTGGCCCGTCCCCAGCCGGGCCGGTGGAGCCGGGTGGTCATCGAGAAGCCCTTCGGGCACGATTTGGCCAGCGCCCAAGAACTCAATGCCGTCGTCAACAGCGTGTTCCCCGAGGAGTCGGTGTTCCGCATCGACCACTACCTCGGCAAGGAAACCGTGCAGAACATCTTGGCGCTGCGCTTCGCCAATGAGTTGTTCGAACCGGTATGGAACGCCCACTACGTCGACCACGTCCAGATCACCATGGCTGAGGACATCGGCCTGGGCGGACGCGCCGGCTACTACGACGGCATCGGCGCAGCCCGCGACGTGATCCAAAACCACCTGATGCAATTGCTGGCGCTCACCGCAATGGAGGAGCCGGTCAGCTTCCTTCCGCATGAGCTGCAGGCCGAGAAGATCAAGGTGCTCTCCTCGGTCAAACTGGCTGAGCCCCTTGACGAGACGACGGCGCGCGGTCAGTACGCGGCGGGCTGGCAGGGCGGCGAGAAGGTCGTGGGGCTGCTCGACGAGGAGGGGTTCTCCCAGGACTCGACGACCGAGACGTATGCGGCGATCACGCTGGAGGTGGACACCCGCCGGTGGGCTGGTGTGCCGTTCTACCTACGGACCGGAAAACGACTGGGGCGCAGAGTGACCGAGATCGCGCTGGTGTTCAAGCGGGCGCCACATCTGCCGTTCGACGCCACCATGACCGAGGAACTCGGCCAGAACGCGCTGGTGATCCGGGTTCAGCCCGACGAGGGCATCACGCTACGGTTCGGGTCCAAAGTGCCCGGCAGCGCGATGGAAGTACGCGACGTCAACATGGACTTCTCCTACGGGTCGGCGTTTGCCGAGGACTCCCCCGAGGCCTACGAGCGACTCATCCTCGATGTGCTGCTCGGTGAACCGTCGCTGTTCCCCGTGAACGCGGAGGTCGAATTGTCTTGGGAGATATTGGATCCAGTGCTCGACTATTGGGCGGCACACGGTAAGCCGGAGCAGTACGAGGCCGGCACGTGGGGGCCGTCGTCGGCGGAGGAGATGCTGCGCCGCACCGGCCGGGAATGGCGGCGGCCGTGATAGTCGACCTGCCCAACACCACGACCAACGACGTCAACAAGAAGATCACCGGACTGCGGGAAGAGGGCGGCGCGATCACCCTCGGGCGGGTGCTGACTCTCGTCATCGCACCACACACCAACGATCTCGTCGAAGATTCCATCGAGGCCGCGAACTTCGCGAGCCGCGAGCATCCGTGCCGGGTGATCGTGGTGGCACCGCTGGATCGCGATGCGGCGCAACCCCGGCTCGATGCGCAGCTGCGGGTCGGCCACGACGCCGGTGCCGGCGAGGTCGTGGTGCTGCTGCTGTCCGGGCCACTCGCCGACCATGCCAGCAGCGTTGTCCTGCCGTTCCTGTTGCCCGACACTCCGGTGGTGGCCTGGTGGCCCGCCGTGGCCCCCGATGTGCCCGCGCAGGATCCGTTGGGCAAGTTGGCGATTCGCCGAATCACCGACGCCACCAACGGCGCCGACCCGTTGGCGTCGATCAAGAGCCGGTTGCAGAGCTACACCCCGGGCGACACCGATCTCGCGTGGAGCCGGATCACCTACTGGCGCGCACTGCTCACCTCGGCGGTGGACCAGGCCCCGCACGAGCCGATCACTTCCGCACTGGTTTCCGGCCTCAAGGACGAACCGGCGCTCGACATCATGGCGGGCTGGCTGGCCAGCCGGATAGACGGTCCCGTGCAACGCGCCGTCGGGCCGTTGAAGGTCGAACTCGTCAGGCCCAGCGAGACAATCACATTGAGCCGCCCGCAGACCGGTACCACCGCCACACTCAGCCGCACAGGCAGACCCGATTCACTGGTTCCGCTGGCGCGCCGCGAGGCCAAGGAGTGTCTGGCCGAGGACCTGCGCAGGCTCGATGCTGACGAGATCTTTCACGAGGCGCTGCAGGGGATGGACAAGGTGCAGTACTTGCCGGCGGGCAGGAGCGAAGCGACCGGGGGCCGATGATGAGCGTGTCGGTGCACAGGTATGGGGACAGTGCGGCATTGGTAGCCGCGGCCGGCGAGCGCTTGGCCGAGGAGATCGTGTCGCTGGTGGAGTTTCGCGGCCGCGCGTCAATTGTGTTGACCGGCGGCGGAACTGGTATCGGGACGCTGAAGGAACTCGCCGCGCGCCAAGACCGCATCGACTGGTCGAAGGTGCACCTGTATTGGGGTGACGACCGCTTCGTCCCCGCGGACGACGATGAGCGCAACTACAAGCAGGCCCGTGAGGCGCTGCTCGACCACATCGACATTCCAGCCGCGAACGTGCACGCGATGGCGGCCAGTGACGGCGAGTTCGGCGACGACCTCGACGCCGCGGCCGCGGCGTATGAGCAAGAACTGCCGTCAGGCTTCGACGTGCATCTGCTCGGCATGGGACCGGAGGGACACATCAATTCACTGTTTCCCCACACCCCTGCTGTGCGCGAAACCAGCCGGTTGGTCGTCGGCGTGCCGGACTCCCCCAAACCGCCGCCACGCCGGGTCACGTTGACCCTGCCCGCAGTTCAACGGTCGCGAGAAGTGTGGCTGGTGGTCTCGGGCTCGGCCAAGGCCGACGCGGTGGCAGCCGCGATCGGTGGCGCATCGGCGGAGGATGTGCCGGCCGCCGGGGCGGTGGGCCGGGATGCGACGGTGTGGCTGCTCGACGAGGGTGCCGCCAGCAAGCTCTAGCCTCCTTGTCGGTGGGGTGTGGCAATATCGAACATACGTTTGAAGACTTCACTGATGCGGCGTTGATCGACGCTGTGGGTGAGGCCACTCGGCAGGAGTCGGCGGCCATCGCGCGGCGTTTCGCGGCGATCGGGGCGTTACACACCCTGCGCACCCAGGAGCTGGCCGAGACGATTTTCTGCCGCACCCACCCCTTTGAGCAGGTGCGCCGAGATCTCGGCGGCGATGAACATCAGCCGCGGCTGGGCGAACAATCAGGTGCATGGCCGAGATCGCATCCAGGCCCGCGATCACCGCGGCGTCGACGTTTTCGGTGCGCGAGATGATGAAGTGCGCCCTGCCCGCGCCCCAACGCCCCAGTGGCATCGGCGCGGCGCTGGCGTGGGGTGTGCGGATCGTTGTCGCACACCGTGCCACCGGAGCCATCGATGAACGCATGGGCGTCGGGCGTTGCGACATCGACCACACCACCCGTACCCGGCCGGGCTGACCCACCCGTCGACGAGCAAGCTGTACTGCCGTTGTCACCACTTGAGCAAGATCGTCTGCCCAGGCTGGACAGAGCGCCAGTTGCCCGACGGCACCATCGAATTCACCGCCCCCACCGGCCAGCTACCGACCCCGACCGTCGAGGAATCCGGCGCCTACCACGACGTCATGATGCCCAAGCGCACACAAACCCGCGAACAACACCGCCAAGACCGCAGCAACCAACCACGCCGAGGACGCGAAGAACTCATCGCCGAAGAAGAACGCCAACGCCAAGCCTGGCTCGCCGCCAACTACCAACCACCACCCTTCTGATTAGTCGTACTCTTTTGCACCACGGTCGATTTCGCCGTCGCGAAACCCCAGCTCATACTCTGCGAGCTGCTGTGTGTACTCACCCGAACCAGCTCGCCGCCGCGGGTCGGATACGCATTGACGCGATGATTGGGTTCCCCCACGATCTCTCACATCTGTTTCAGACGTTGACGGGGTCCGATTGGTTCCACCGGTAATAATGGCCGACATGGTTGATAAAGGTGGCAGGACTAGCGGGCGCTCCGGTCGAGAGCGCATCAGGACACTGGCCCAAGCCGCGCTCAACGCCGACGCGACGGTCGATCAGGTCGACCAGGTACTGACCGGGCTCGGCGAAACCCTGGTTGATCTGAACAAGGCCACCAGAAATCTCGACACCACCCTGGAGCGGTTCAACGAGACGATCAACCACATCAACGAGCTCGCGCCACGGCTGACGGCGATGGTGGAACGCCTCGAAGCCATCGTCGACCGGGTCGAGCGCATTGTCGGCGTCGGTGAGGCCGCGGTGGCGCCGCTGGCCGCCACCGAGACTGCGGTGCGCGGCTGGGTGAAGGCGATCCGCGACCGCGCGCACATCTAGCCGCTGTTGCGCAGCGCGCTGGCCAGTCCGCTCATGGTCAGCAGGATGCCGCGCCGGACGAGTTCGTCGTCGTCCCCCGAGCGGTAGCGCCGCAGCAGCTCGACCTGCAGGTGATTGAGCGGTTCCAGGTACGGGAACCGGTTGAACACCGACCGGGCCAGCGCGGGGTTGTCGGCGAGCAGGTCATCCTGGCCGGTGATCAATTTGTGCATCCTGATGGTGCGGTCGTGTTCGGCGACGATCGTGTCGAACACGCGGTGGCGCAGATCCTCGTCGGCCACCAACTCCGCGTACCGCGCTGCCAGTCCCATGTCGGACTTGGCCAGCACCTGCGCCATATTCGACAGCACGGTGCGGAAGAACGGCCACCGCTTGTAGAGGTCCTGCAGTACCTCGAGCCGGCCGTCGCTCTCGCCGATGAACTCCTCGAATGCCGAACCGGTGCCGTACCACCCCGGCAGCATCACGCGGCACTGGCTCCACGCCAACACCCACGGGATGGCGCGCAGATCGGCGATGGACGTGGTGGGCTTGCGTGAGGTCGGCCGGCTGCCGATGTTCAACGCCCCGATCTCGCTGACCGGCGTGGATGCCTTGAAATACTCGACGAAACCCGGTGTCTCGTGCACCAGTTCGGCGTATGCGCGTTGCGCACGGGCGGCGAGGTCGTCAAGTACCTCATACGCTGGCCCGGCGTCGTCGCCGAGTCCTTCCACGTCCAGCAGCGTCGCCTCCAGCGTTGCCGCAAGCAGAGTTTCGAGGTTGCGATGCGCGATCTGGGGTTCGGCGTACTTGGCGGCGATCACCTCACCCTGTTCGGTGATCCGCAGCGAACCATGCACGGCTCCCGGCGGCTGCGCCAGGATCGCGTCGTAGCTCGGTCCTCCACCGCGGCCCACGGTGCCGCCGCGACCGTGGAAGAGCCGCACCCGGATTCCTGTTTTGCGGGCCGACTCCACCAGATCCAGCTCCGCCCGGTACAGCGCCCAATTGGCGGCCAGATAGCCGCCGTCCTTGTTCGAATCGGAATAGCCGAGCATTACTTCCTGGCGGTCGCCTCGCGCCGCCACCACCGCCCGATACAGCGGAAGGTCAAGCGCCGCTTCCAGAATCGACGCACCGCGTTGCAGGTCGTCGATGGTCTCGAACAGCGGCACGATTCCGACTGGGCAGTACACCTGCGGACCTGACGCGTCGAGCAGACCGGCCTCCTTGAGCAGGATCGCCGCCTCGAGCATGTCTGACACCGATTGGCACATCGAGATGATGTAGTTGGGCACCGCCTGCGGCCCGAACACGTGCACGGCCCGCGCCGCCGCCCTGACGATGTCGAGTTCTTTGCGGGCCAGCTCGGACAATTCGGCGGAATCGCCGACCAAGGGGCGCCGCGTCGCGAGTTCGGCGGCCAGTAGTTCTACCCGCTCGGGTTCGGAGAGCGACCGGTAGTCGGCATGCACACCCGCCCATGCCAACAGCTCGGCAATCACCTCCTCGTGCACCTCAGAGTTTTGCCGCATGTCCAGCCCGCACAGATGGAATCCGAACACCCGCACAGCTTCGCGCAACCGCGCCAGCCGGTCGTCGGCGAGCACCGCGCTGCCGTGGCCTCGCAGCGATTGATCGATGACGTCGAGATCGGCGAGCAGCTCGTCCGCTGTCTGATAGCGCTGCAGTCCGAGGTCGAGTTCGTGTTCGGGTTGACGGTCGAGGATCTCGGCCGCGGTCGCGGTCAACCGGCCGTGAATCACCCGCAACGCCCGCCGATAGGGCTCATCGGCTCGGGCCGGCTCATGGCAGGCGTCGGCCAACTCCGCGAGCTCGTCGCTGACATCGACCAACCGTGCCGACATCGACAATTCCCGTTCCAGCGCCGTGATTTCGTCGAAGTAGTGCGCGAATGCGGTATAGGCGGCGCTGCCGGTCGCCAGGCGCACCACATCGGCGGTCACGTTGGGGTTGCCGTCGCGGTCACCGCCGATCCAGGAGCCGGGCCGCAGCATCGGCTCCGTTAGCACACCGGCGTCGGGCCACCGGGCATTCAGCGCGCTGCGCACCTCCGCGTTGACCTGCGGGATGACGTCGAAGAACGCCGCCGGGTAGTAGCGCAGTCCGGTGTCGATCTCGTCCTGGATCTTCAACCGGGACAACCGGATCAGTGCTGTCTGCCACAGCGTCAGGATGTGACGGCGCAGCTCGTGCTCGATGTCACGGCCGTCCGCCGTGCGGGTGTGGCGGTGCAGGCGCAGCCGCATCAGTTCGGTGATGCGGTGTTGAGTGTCGAAGACGGTGCGGCGCCGGGTTTCGGTGGGATGCGCGGTGATCACCGGCGATACCAACGCACCGGTCAGCGCATCGGCCACTGTCGCCGAATCCAGCTGCGCTTCATCAAGTTTCAGATAGGTGGCGGCCAGGCTGCTGTTCTGCGGCGGCTCCCCCGCCGCCACATGGATCGCCCGCCGTCGCTCGCGGTGGATGTCCTCGGCGACGTTGGCCAGCAGCGCGAAATGGGTGAAGGCCCGAATGACGGGGATGGCCTGGTGGATGTCGATGCCGTCGAACATCCGCGCCATCTCGGCACGGTCGATCTCGGAGCGGCGTACCCGAAACGATTCCACGCGGGCGCGCTCGACAAGCTCGAACACCTCGTCGCCATTCTGTTCGCGCACGGTGTCGCCGAGTATCGCGCCGAGCAAGCGGATGTCCTCACGCATCGGCTCGGTCGCCTCGCGCCCGACCTGTGTACGGCGCACCGAACCGATCGGTTCCAGGGCAACGTCAGCGATCTCGGACATGACCCAAGTATCGGCGCGCGGGCCTGACCGCGCAGAACGAGGCCGGCGAACGACAAATTTGTCGATAAACGTCCACGCTTCACCACGACGTGTGCACGATTCTTACAGCAACGTCGTCAAGGAGTTGCCATGTCAAACCCTCTTATCCCTGCGGCATTGTTCGCCATCGCCGTTGCCCTCGGGAGCCCCGCCATCGCGGCCGCCGAAGAGGTTTTCGACGTCGAGAAATACGACGAGTGCATGAAGAAGACCGTCAGAAACGCGGACTTCTGCTGCCTCGACGCCGGCGGAACGCCGACCTCCGACCCCAATGACACGCAACCGGACGGGTCACCCAATTGCTACGCCCCACCGGCCGAGGCGCAAGGCGCCGCGGGCGAACCAGGAGTCCCGCCCCGGTTACCCCCGGGAGTGATCGTCGGTGACATGCCGACAGCGGTCCTGGAGCCGGCGTCACCGGCCAACCCCGCGCCGCCGTGGACAGTTGCGCCGCCCGCCGGGGCGGCTGGCTGATCAGCTGTACTTGATCTGCAGCGCGACGCCGATAATCGCGACCAGCCAGATGCCGGTCACGAACAGCGTCAACCGGTCGAGGTTCTTCTCCACCACCGTCGACCCGGACAGGCTGGACTGAACGCCGCCGCCGAACAGGGTGGACAGGCCGCCCCCCTTGGCACGATGCAGCAGCACCAGCAGCACCACCAGCACACTGGTGACCACCAGCACGATCTGCAGAGCGAGTTCCATGGCCGACAGACTACCGGGTCTGACGAGCGCTCACGGAAGCGGCCCACCAGCGGCGATGGCCGACAAGGTGGCGAATTGCTCGCCGTCCAGCGACGCGCCGCCCACCAGTGCGCCGTCGACATCCGCCTGCGCGACGATCTCGCCGACGTTCTTGGCGTTGACCGACCCGCCGTAGAGCACCCGGACTCCGGCGGCGAGCTGCGGCGACGCCAGCTTGCCCAGCTCGTCGCGGATGGCCTTGCAGACCTCCTGGGCGTCGGCGGCGCTGGCCACCCGGCCAGTGCCGATCGCCCACACCGGCTCGTAGGCAATAACAGCCTGGCCGATCTGCTCGGCTGACAGCCCGGCCAGCGAACCGCGCAGCATCTCGACGTTGTGCTCGACGTGGTTGCCGGCCTCGCGCACCTCGAGCTGCTCACCGATGCAGATGATCGGGACGATGCCGTGCCTGAAGGCGGCGGCGGCCTTAGCCGCGACGAGCGCATCGTCCTCATGGTGGTAGGTGCGGCGCTCCGAGTGTCCGACGACCACGTAGCTGCAGCCCAGCTTGGCCAGGAACGCCCCGCTGATATCGCCGGTGTATGCGCCGGAGTCGTGCTGCGACAGATCCTGCGCGCCGTAGGTCAGCCGCAGCTTGTCCCCGTCGACCAGCGTCTGCACACTGCGCAGGTCGGTGAATGGCGGCAGTACCGCCACATCGACCTTGTCGAAGTACTTGTCCGGCAACGAAAATGCGATCTTCTGCACCAGGGCGATGGCCTCGAAGTGGTTGAGGTTCATCTTCCAGTTGCCGGCGATCAGCGGCTTGCGACTCACGATTCAAGTACCTCCAGGCCCGGCAACGTCTTGCCTTCAAGGTATTCCAGCGACGCCCCGCCACCGGTCGAAATGTGGGAGAACCCGTCGTCGGGGAGATCCAGTGCCCGCACGGCCGCTGCGCTGTCGCCGCCGCCGACGACGCTGAACGCGCCCTTTTCGGTTGCGGCGACGATGGCCTCGGCCACGCCCTTGGTGCCCGCCGCGAACGCCGGGAACTCGAACACGCCCATCGGGCCGTTCCAGAAGATCGTCTTGGCGTTCGACAACAGCGTGGTGAAGCGCTTCACCGAACCGGGCCCGATGTCGAGGCCCATCTTGTCCTCCGGGATGCGGTCGGCCGTAACGGTTTCCGGCGGCGAATCGGCTTTGAACTCGTCGGCGACCACGATGTCGACCGGTAGGTGGATCACGTCGGCATAGGTGTCCAGCAACTTGGCGCAGGTCTCGATCATCTCCGGCTGCACCAGCGACTTGCCGACTGAGACTCCTTGTGACGCAAGGAAGGTGAAGCACATACCGCCTCCGATCAGCAGGCTGTCGGCCTTCTGGGCCAGCTGCTCAATGACGGCCAGCTTGTCGGACACCTTCGAGCCACCCAACACCACGGCGTACGGCCGCTCGGTCGAACTGGTCAGCTGCTCAAGCACTTTGACTTCGGCGGCCACAAGTGTGCCGGCATAGTGCGGCAGCAGGGTCGCGACGTCGTACACCGATGCCTGCTTGCGGTGCACCACACCGAAGCCGTCGGAGACGAAAGCCCCGTCGTCCCCGACCAATTCGACCAGCGCCTTGGCCAGCGCCAGACGCTCGGCGTCGTCCTTGCTGGTTTCGCGAGGGTCGAAGCGGATGTTCTCCAGCAGCAGGGTGTCGCCGTCGGTCAGTCCCTCGGAGCGGGCCAGCGCGTCGGAGCCGACGACATCACCGGCCAGCTGCACATGGCGGCCGAGCTCGTCGCTCAGCGCGGCGGCCACCGGTTTGAGTGAGAACTTCGGATCCGGGCCGCCCTTGGGTCGGCCGAGGTGCGCGGTGACGACCACCTTGGCGCCCGCATCCGACAGGGCCTTCAGGGTGGGCACCGAGGCGATGATGCGACCAGGGTCGGTGATGGCGCCGTCGTCATCGAGGGGCACATTCAGATCGGAGCGCACCAAGACGCCCCGACCCGAAACATCTTCTGCCAGAAGGTCGTCGAGAGTCTTGACAAGCATTTACAGCGACTTGCCGACCAGCGCGACCAGATCGACGAGGCGGTTGGAGTAGCCCCACTCGTTGTCGTACCAGGACACCACCTTGGCCTGGTTGTCGATCACCTTGGTCAGCCCGGAGTCGTAGATGGAGCTGTGCGGGTCGGTGACGATGTCGCTGGACACGATCGGGGCGTCGTAGTACTTGAGGATGCCCTTGAGCTTGCCCTCGGCGGCGGCCTTGAAAGCGGCGTTGATGTCTTCGACGCTGGCCGACTTGGACAGGTCGGCGGTCAGGTCGGTCACCGAGCCGGTGGGGATCGGCACCCGTAGCGCGTAGCCGTCGAGCTTGCCCTTCAGCTCTGGCAGCACCAGGCCGATGGCCTTGGCGGCGCCGGTGGAGGTCGGCACGATGTTCAGCGCGGCGGCTCGGGCGCGTCGCAGGTCCTTGTGCGGGCCGTCCTGCAGGTTCTGGTCCTGGGTGTAGGCGTGGATGGTGGTCATCAGGCCCTTGACGATGCCGAACTCGTCGTGCAGCACCTTGGCCAGCGGGCCGAGGCAGTTCGTGGTGCACGAGGCGTTGGAGATGATGTTCTGGCTGCCGTCGTACTTGTCGTCGTTGACGCCGATGACGATGGTGATGTCCTCGTCGGTGGCCGGCGCGGAGATGATCACCTTCTTGGCGCCCGCGTCGAGGTGGCCCTTGGCCTTGGCGGCGTTGGTGAAGATGCCGGTGGATTCGACGACGACGTCGACGCCGAGGTCACCCCACGGCAGCGCGGCCGGGCCTTCCTTGACCTCGAGCGACTTGATCTTGGTGTTGCCGACGACGATGGTGTCGTCGCCTTCCAGCGACACGTCTTCGGGTAGGCGACCCAGGATCGAGTCGAACTTCAGCAGATGCGCCAGCGTGGCGTTGTCGGTGAGGTCGTTGACCGCAACGATCTCGATGTCGGTGCTCTTGCCTTCGGCCTTCTGCGCCTCCAGGGCCCGGTAGAAATTGCGTCCGATGCGGCCGAAGCCGTTAACGCCCACCCGGATCGTCACTTGTCTCTCCCTCAATCGCTCTTGATCTACTCGGGGGCCAGCCTAGTGGGGCGGTGATCGGGGTGCGCGGGCTGGTACTAGCCCGTCCGTACGACGCGATGTTCGATGGCGTCGAGCAAAAAATGCCCGCCGACGGCGATGGCCACACCAGCGACGACCATCAGCCACACCGGCCCGCCGAGGTCGAGCACCAAGACCACGACGAACGCGTCGAACAGCGCGATCAGGTTGAAGCCCAGGTGCGACACATACCGGCGCGTCGATGGTCCGCCGGCCGGCCGCAGCTGTGCGGCGCCGACGCCACGAGCCACCATGTAGACGCCCAGCGCGGTGAGTCCCAGAAAGATGATCCGCTCGGCGGTGGTGTAGGCCGCCCAGCCCACGATGACGGCGCCGGCCAACGAGGCGATAGTGCCCACCAACGACCACAGGAAGATCGCGAACAGGCGACCGCTCCGCAGCGCCACCAGCCCGGCGACAAAGGCCAGGCCACCGAATACGGCATGCACTGCGATCAGCACATCGTGCAGCAACTGCACAGCTGCCGAATACCCAACGGGTTTGCGGTGCAACCCCGATCGCGTCAGTGCGCCGCCAGACTTTGGTCGGCGTACGGGTTGCCCAGCCATTTCCGTCGGATCCGCTGCAGGGTCCCGTCGTCCTCGAGTTCCGCCTGAGCCACCGACATCCGGCCGAACAACTGCTGGTCGGTGAGGCTGACGGCGACGGCGATGTCTTCAGCGGAGAGGCCGCGCTGCACCACCTCGACACCGTCGAGTGTCTTGACCAGTTCGGTGAGCACCGGCGCCAGCGTCATGACGGCGTCACAGCCACCGGTGGGCAGATCGTCCAGCGCGGCACGGATGGCGCCGCGGTCATAGACGCGCACGCTCGTGGCCTTGCCCGCCGCGACGAGTTCGTCGGCGATCGGCATGCCGGTGTCACCTTGTTGCACGCCGATGGTGAGGCCTTCGAGGTCGTCGACGGAGTGGACGCGCGGCAGCCGGCGGGTGTCGACGGCCAGCGCCTGCCCGGAAATCAGGTACGGCGCAAGGAACTTGGCCTTCTTTTCGCGTTCGGGTGTCACGGTCATGCCGGAGGCCACGCAATCGTAGGCACCCGCGTTGAGGGCGTCGAAGATGCCATTGAAGTCGGTGCCGTCGTAGGGGATGAATTCGGCCGTCATGCCCAGCGCGTCGGCGATCGCAGTCATCAACTCGATGTCGAGCCCGCCATCGTCGGGCATTCCGTTGAACGGCGGATCGGGGAAGACCGCCCCGACTCTCAGCGTCTCCATGGCCTCACGGTATCGCCCTGTGGATAACTTCAGCGGGCATCGGGCGGCAACCGATACGCTCACCACGTGGCCACGCACGAGGATCTGGAGGCGCGCGTCGCGGCGCTGGAAGCCTCCCATGCGGACTACCGCGCGGTGTTGGCCGCAGTCAATGCACTCGGCGCCAATCAGCGCGAGCACTCGGTTGGTCTGGCGCGTGCCACGTCAGAACTGACGACAGTCAAGACCGACGTCGCCGCGCTCAAGACCGACGTCGCCGCGCTCAAGACCGACGTCGCCGCGCTCAAGACCGACGTCGCCGCACTCAAGACCGACGTCGCCGCACTCAAGACCGACGTCGCCGCACTCAAGATCGAGTTCATCGACTTTCGCCAAGAGACGCGGGCAACATTCCGATCAGTTGACGAGCAGCTTGCCGAGATCAAAGACCTCATCATCGACCGCCGCGGCTGAACCGGTTTCATATGGCACCCATGGTCGGGATCAGCTCGATATCACAGCCCTGACTGCAATCTCAAAGCGGATGTCACACGGAAATCAGGTGTCTTCCAACAGATCCGGGGTGACGGCCGATTCGGTGTCGGGGATGCCCTCTTGTTTGGCCTTGCGATCGGCCATCGACAGCAGACGCCGAATACGGCCCGCCACAGCGTCTTTCGTCATCGGCGGGTCAGCCAGCCGGCCGAGTTCCTCCAGCGAGGCCTGTCGATGCTCGACACGCAGCTTGCCCGCCGCGGCCAAATGGTCCGGCACGCTGTCGCCCAGAATCTCCAGTGCCCGCTCGACGCGGGCGGCGGCGGCCACCGCGGCGCGGGCCGAGCGTCGCAAGTTGGCGTCGTCGAAATTCGCCAGCCGGTTGGCGGTCGCCCTCACCTCGCGGCGCATCCGGCGCTCTTCCCACGTCAACCTGGTGTCCTGGGCACCCATCCGCGTCAGCAACGCGCCGATGGCCTCCCCGTCGCGCACCACGACACGATCGGCGCCCCGCACCTCGCGCGCCTTGGCGCTCACCCCCAGTCGCCGCGCTGCGCCCACCAACGCCAACGCCGCCTCGGGCCCCGGGCAACTGACCTCCAACGCCGACGAGCGGCCGGGTTCGGTGAGCGAGCCGTGCGCCAAAAAGGCTCCGCGCCAAGCGGCTTCAGCGTCGGCGACGCTACCGCCGACCACCTGGGCGGGCAGCCCGCGAACCGGACGACCACGCAAGTCCAGCAGACCGGTCTGGCGTGCCAGCGCCTCTCCGTCCTGCGCCACCCGAACCACATAGCGCGTGTTCTTACGGATACCGCTGGCCGACAACACGTGCACGACAGCGTTGTACCCGTACAGGTCGTAGATGTCCTTGCGCAGCCGGCGCGCGATGATCCCGAGATCGACCTCGGCCTCGACCACCACCCGGCCCGACACGATGTGCAAGCCTCCAGCGAATCGCAGCAGCGAAGCCACCTCGGCCTTGCGAGCGCTGACCGAGTTCACCACCAGCCGGCTCAGCTCGTCCTTGACCTCGGCTGTCATCGCCACTGGTCGTCACCTCTCGGTCCGTTCACTGTCGGGGTGGGGACGGTCGGCGCCTGGACACTTTGACCGGGTGCCATACCGCGCAGGCGAACGCCCTCCAGGGCCGCCGCCAACCTCGCCGGGTCATGTAAAGGTGTACCAGGTCTGGACACGTCAGCAAACTCAACACGGGCATCCAGGATGTTCGCCGTGCGGCTGAGCTGCTCGCGTTCGCGCTCGCTGGGCACCCGGCTGGCGTCGACGATGATGTCGTGCACGGTGAACTCCGGTGCGTGCTGGGCCAACACATGGATGTGCCGCTCGACGGAGAACCCAGCGGTCTCTCCCGGCTCCGCCGCGAGGTTGAGCACCAGCGCGCGTCGCGCCTCGGTCGCCTGCAGCGCGGCCGCCAACTGCGGCACCAGAACGTGCGGAATCACACTGGTGAACCAGGATCCGGGGCCGAGTACCACCAAGTCCGCCGCCATGATCGCGTCGACCGCCTGCCGGGTGGCCGGCGGATCGCCCGGCAGCAGCCGCACCCGGCGCACCTTGCCGACGGTGGTGGCGATCGCGACCTGACCGCGGATCACCCGGCTCATTCGCGGGTCTGCCTCCAGGCCGGCGACGTCCGCCTCGATCTGCAACGCGATCGGGCACATCGGCAACACCCGACCCTTGACACCGAGGATGCGGCCCAGCTCGTCGAGCGCCGCCACCGGATCGGCGAGCACCTCGTTGAGCCCGGCCAACATCAGATTGCCGATCGGGTGCCCCGCCAGCGCACCGCTGCCACCGAACCGGTGCTGGATGATGGTCGCCCACAGCCGCCCGTGCGGACTGTCAGAAGCCAACGCCGCCAACGCCATTCGCAGATCACCGGGTGGGACTACGTCGAGTTCGCTGCGCAGCCGTCCGGAGGATCCGCCGTCGTCGGCGACGGTGACCACCGCGGTGACATGCGGGGTGAGCCGACGGGCGGCCGACAGTGTGGCGTAGAGGCCGTGGCCGCCCCCCAACGCAACGATGCGCGCACTCATTCGCGGCCCAGATCCCGGTGCAGCACCCGCACCGTCAATTGGTCACCGCCCTGTAGCCGTCCGGCCAGCGCCTCGGCCATCGCGACACTGCGATGTTTTCCGCCGGTGCAACCGATGGCAACAGTCATGTAGCGCTTTCCTTCCCGGCGATAGCCGTCGATGACGACGTTCAGCAATTGATGGTAGGTGTCGAGGAATTCGCTTGCGCCAGGCTGACCGAGCACGTAATCGCGCACCGCCGGATGCTGACCGGTGTGCGGCCGCAGTTCGTCAACCCAATGCGGGTTGGGCAGGAATCGGACATCCATGACGGTGTCGGCGTCCATCGGCAGCCCGTACTTGTAGCCGAACGACTCGACGGTGACGTTGGTGTGCGCGACGGTTTCGTTGCCGAACGCCCGCTCGATGCTTTCCCGCAGAGCCGGTACCGACAGCGTCGACGTGTCGATGATCAAATCGGCGGTGGCCCGCACCGGTGCCAGCATGGCGCGCTCCGCGGCAATGCCTTCGGCCAGAGTCTGGTTGCCTTGCAGCGGATGGCTGCGGCGGTTCTGCTCGTACCGGCGCACCAGGATGTCGTCGGAGGCCTCCATGAACAGCACGCGAGGTGTGATGTTGCGGGTGGCCAAGTCGTTGCGCACCCAGTCCAGATCGCCGGTGAAGCCACGCGAGCGCACGTCCATCACGACGGCGAGTTGGGTGATACGCGAACCGGCGGCCAGACCCAGGTCGACCATCCGCGCGATCAGCTCGGGCGGCAGGTTGTCGGCGACATACCAGCCCAGGTCCTCCAGCACTTTGGCGGCGGTGCCGCGCCCGGCTCCGGACAGGCCGGTGACCAGGACGACGTCAATGCCTCCAGTTGCCTGTTCGCAGGCGACGTCGTTGTCCCGCAGATGCTCTCCAGTCTCGTGCTCTGTCATCGGAATGCCCTGCTTTGATCATCGCCCATCGCGGCAGGCAGCGCATCGGAATCCGGTGCGGAGGGTGCCACACCGAGCGCCTCGAGCACGGCTTTGGCCGTCGCGACGCCGATTCCGGGCACCGCGGTGATCTCCTCGATGCTGGCTTCCTTCAACCGGGCCACCGAACCGAAGTGTGCGACCAGCGCCTTGCGCCGGTGCTCCCCCAGGCCGCGCACCGAGTCCAGCGCCGATGCCGTCATCCGTTTGGAGCGTTTGCTGCGGTGGTACGTGATGGCAAACCGGTGGGCCTCGTCGCGAACCCGTTGCAGCAGATACAAACCTTCGCTGTTGCGGGGCATGATCACCGGGTCGGGCTCGGCGGGCACCCACACCTCTTCCAGACGTTTGGCCAACCCGATCACCGCGACGTCGGTGATGCCCAATTCGTCGAGCACCGCCTGCGCGGCGTTGACCTGCGGGGCGCCGCCGTCGACGACGAACAGGTTGGGTGGGTAGGCGAATCGGCGCGATCTTCCTTCGCCGGGAGGCACATTGGTGTTCTGCAGGTCGGACAGGTGGCGCGCGAACCGCCGCCGCGTCACCTCGGCGATCGACGCCACGTCGTCGGAGCGCCCGCCGCCTGCGGCGTCCCGGATCGCGTAGTGGCGGTAATCGGATTTGCGCGGCAACCCGTCTTCGAAGACCACCAGCGAGGCCACCACGTCGGTGCCGTGGACGTGGCTGACGTCGACGCACTCGATGCGCAGCGGAGCGTCGGCCAGCCCCAGCGCTTCCTGAATACCTTGCAGCGCTTCGGATCTGGCGTTGAAGTCACCGGCCCGCTTGAGTTTGTGTTGGGCCAGTGCATCTTGCGCGTTGCGCTTGACGGTCTCGGCCAACGCCCGTTTGTCACCGCGCTGGGGCACGCGCAGCACGACACGTGAGCCGCGTAGCCCGGACAGCCACGTGGCCAGTTCGTCGGCGTTCGACGGCAGACACGGCACCAGAACCTGGCGCGGCACGGGGCTCAGTGATTCGTCGGCGGCGCCGTCGAGTTCGGCCTGCTCGCCGTAGAACTGGGTGAGGAACTGCTCCACCAGCCGTTCCTCGCTGGATTCGCCTGGGTCACTGGATTTTTCGACGATCCAGCCGCGCTGACCGCGCACCCGGCCACCGCGCACGTGGAACACCTGTACGGCCGCTTCGAGTTCGTCGTCGGCGAACGCCACCACGTCGGCGTCGGTGCCGTCGCCGAAAACCACGGCCTGCTTCTCCAAGGCGCGCTTGAGTGCAGAGATGTTGTCGCGCAACCGCGCAGCCCGCTCGAAGTCGAGCTCCGCGGCGGCCTGATTCATCTGGATTTCCATATCGCGGGCCAACCGGTCGGTCTTGCCCGCGAGGAAATCGCAGAAGTCGAGCACGATCTGGCGGTGCTCGTCTGCGGTCACCCGTCCAATGCACGGCGCCGAGCATTTGTCGATATAGCCCAGCAGGCATGGCCGGTCGATCTGCTTGTGCCGCTTGAATACTCCGGCCGAACAAGTGCGCGCGGGGAACACCCGGGTCAGTAGGTCGAGTGTCTCGCGGATGGCCCAGGCGTGCGAATACGGCCCGAAGTAGCGCACCCCCTTCTTGCGCGCCCCGCGGTAGACCATGAGGCGCGGGAACTCCTCGTTGAGCGTCACGGCGAGAACGGGATACGACTTGTCATCGCGGTAGCGGACGTTGAACCGCGGGTCGAACTCCTTGATCCAGTTGTATTCCAGCTGCAGGGCTTCGACTTCGGTGTTGACCACCGTCCACTCGACGCTGCCCGCAGTCATTACCATCTGCCTGGTGCGCGGGCTCAGCGTGGTGATGTCGGCAAAGTAGGACGTCAGCCGGCTGCGCAGACTCTTGGCCTTGCCGACATAGATCACCCGGCCGTGCGGGTCACGGAATCGGTACACGCCCGGCTGGACGGGAATCGACCCGGGTGCGGGTCGGTACGTCGCGGGATCGGGCACAGATTCCAGGTTACTTGCGGTGCAGGACGGGTCCGGTCGGCTACCGTCGAGGGATGCGGATTCCGTGCTCGCATGGCATGACGGCCGCGCTGGCCGGGTTGGCCCTGGTGCTGGCCGGATGTGGCGCAGACACCGCTCAACGCCCACCCACCGCAGCGCCCGGGCCCTGCGAGATCGTGTCGAACGGCACTCCTGCGCCCAAGACGCCCGATGCGCCCGCACCAACGCCCACCACCGAGCGGGACATCTCCACCAATCCGGAGGTGGCCACCGGCTACCGCAAGGACATGACCGCGGTGCGCACCGGTCGCTACGCGGTGGTGACCGCCAATCCGCTGGCCACCCAGGCGGTGTGCGGGGTGCTGCGCGACGGCGGCACGGCCGCCGACGCGTTGGTCACCGCACAGGCGGTGCTTGGTCTGGTAGAACCCCAGGCCTCCGGCATTGGCGGCGGCGGCTTCCTGCTGTACTACGATGCCGCGTCCGGGCAGGTGCAGGCGTACGACGGCCGCGAGGTGGCGCCGGCGGCGGCCACCGAGAACTACCTGCGCTGGGTGTCCGATACCGACCGCACCGAGCCCAAACCCGACGCCCGCGCATCCGGGCGCTCGATCGGCGTGCCCGGAATCGTGCGGATGCTGCACGACGCGCACACCGAGCACGGCAAGAAAACGTGGCGCGAACTGTTCGACCCCGCAGTGGCGATGGCAGACAACGGCTTCGACATCAGCCCGCGGCTGGCCGCCGCCATCGCCGACGCCGCACCGCAGCTGCGGCTCGATCCCGACGCCGCCGCGTACTTCCTCAACCCGGACGGCAGCGCGAAGACCGCGGGCACGCGCGTCACCAACCCGGCGTACTCAAAAACGTTGGGCGCCATCGCCACCGAGGGTGCGGACGCCTTCTACCTCGGCCCCATCGCAGAGGACATCGTCGCAGCGGCGTCGGACCCGTCGGGCGGGCGCACCCCCAGCCTGATGACGCTGGAGGACCTGGCCAGCTACACCATCAAGAAACGTGAGCCACTGTGCACGCCGTATCGGGGCAAACAGGTCTGCGGAATGCCGCCGCCGTCGTCGGGCGGTATCGCGGTGGCGGCCACCCTGGGCATGCTCGAGCGCTTTCCGATGAGCGATCACAAACCCACCGACGTCGACCTCAACGGGGGCCGCCCGGCCGTCATGGGCGTGCACCTGATCAGTGAAGCCGAGCGACTGGCCTACGCCGACCGCGATCGCTATGTCGCCGATACCGATTTCGTGCCGCTGCCGGGCGGCACACCCGACACGCTGCTCGGCGCCGACTATCTCGCGGGCAGGGCCGCGCTGATCTCCCAGCAGCGCACCATGGGCACCGCGAAGCCGGGTGAGTTCGGCCCACCCGCCGCACCGGTGCCGCCGGTCCCCGAACACGGCACCAGCCAGATCAGCATCGTCGACAGCTACGGCAACGCGGCCGCGTTGACCACAACCGTCGAATCGGCGTTCGGCTCGTTCCACATGGTGGACGGATTCCTGCTCAACAATCAGCTGACCGACTTCGCGGCCGAACCCGCCGGGCCGGACGGCGTGCCCGTCGCCAACCGGGTGCAGCCCGGGAAGCGCCCGCGCAGCACGATGGCGCCCACGCTGGTGTTCGAGCAAGCCCCACCGGGGCAACCGGGGCCACGCGGGCCGCTCTTCGCGGTGCTCGGCTCGCCCGGCGGCTCGGTGATCATCCAGTTCGTGGTGAAAACCCTTGTCGGAATGATGGATTGGGGTTTAGACCCGCAACAGGCGGTGTCCATGGTGGACTTCGGCGCGGCCAACACGCCCAAGACCAACGTCGGCGGCGAGCATCCGGTCATCAACACCGCCGACAACGGTGACCACGATCCGCTGGTTCAAGGTCTGCGCAAGCTCGGCCACGATGTCGACCTCGCCGATCAGTCCAGCGGGCTGTCGGTGATCAGGCGTGACAATCCCGGCTGGATCGGCGGCGCCGACCCGCGCCGCGAGGGTTTGGTGATGGGCGACCCACGTTAGTCATCTGGCGTCGGACCGGTAGCGGGCCACCAGCTCGCGAACGCGGTCCATCGCATCCACCGCACGTACTTTGTCGACGGCCTGAATCGCCATCACCGGGATGTACTCGTCGTCGGGCAGATCGACCCTCGCCCAGCGCGCCCCGACAGGAAATGACACGTCGACGACGTCCGGCCACGGAATGAGCTTGTAGCCAAACAGGTTTCGCACTGCGACCCCCGCTGGGCCAACCCGCAGCCGGGGCCGTGCGAACAACAGCACGAAACCGGCGATGATCACGCCCAGCAATGCGATGGCTACCTGGTCGGCCGTCTGGAAGATCACGCCGCTGGAGCGCACCTTCAGCAGCAGACCGACAGTCACATGGATAGCCACGATGATCACCGCCGCGCCATAGGCGAAATACGGTGTCAGACGGGGCCGTATCTCCAGATCCCACTCGCTCATGAGCGCAGGTCGCGCAGCGTCAGCGCGGTAGACAGCGCGGCGGCGGCGGCCTGCGCACCCTTGTCTTCGGCCGAGTCGGGCAACCCGGCCCGGTCCAGCGCCTGCTGCTCGGTGTCTGTGGTCAAAACTCCGTTGGCGACGGGAGTGGACGCGTCCAGCGATACCCTCGTCAACCCCTGAGTGACGGCATCGCACACGTAGTCGAAATGCGGTGTCTCACCGCGGATTACCACGCCCAACGCCACGACGGCGTCGTGAGTGGCGGCCAATGCCTGTGCCACCACCGGGATTTCGATCGCGCCGAGCACCCGTACCACCGTGGGATTGTCGATGCCGGCGTCGGCAGCCACCTTGCGCGCACCGTCCAACAGCGCGTCGCAGATCGTGGTGTGCCAGGTGCTGGCCACGATGGCCAACGTCAATCCCGATGCGTCGAGCTGAGGCAGGTCAGGTACACCGGCCGCAGGGCTCATAGGGCTCCGCCGAGATCCAGATCGGTGGAGCGGCGGTCGCCCAGCAGATAGACGCCTTCCTCGTAGTCGCCCATCATGACGGCCTCGTGGTAGTCGTCCAGGCCGTCCAGGTCGTGGCCCATCCGATCGCGTTTGGTCATCAGGTAGCGGATGTTCTCCGCGTTGGCGCGGACCGGCAGCGGCACCCGCTCGATGATGTGCAAGCCGTAGCCGTCCAGGCCGACCCGCTTGGCGGGGTTGTTGGTCAGCAGCCGCATCGACCGCACGCCGAGGTCGACCAGGATCTGCGCGCCGATGCCGTAGTCGCGAGCATCGGCCGGCAGACCCAGCTTGAGGTTGGCGTCGACGGTGTCATCGCCGGCGTCCTGCAGCTGATAAGCCTGCAACTTGTGCATCAGGCCGATGCCACGGCCCTCGTGGCCGCGCATGTAGAGCACCACACCACGACCCTCGCGGGCGACCATGGCCATCGCGGCGTCCAGCTGCGGGCCGCAGTCGCAGCGCCGCGAGCCGAACACGTCGCCGGTCAGGCATTCGGAGTGCACCCGAACCAGCACGTCGTGGCCGTCGCTGTGCGGTCCGGCGATGTCGCCGCGGACCAGCGCCACGTGTTCGACGTCGTCGTAGATGCTGGTGTAGCCGACCGCGCGGAATTCGCCGTGCCGGGTGGGGATGCGGGCCTCGGCGACGCGTTCGATGTGCTTTTCGTGCTTGCGCCGCCACTCGATGAGGTCGGCGATGGAGATCAGCGCCAGGTCGTGTTCGTCGGCGAAAATCCGCAGCTCATCGGTCTGCGCCATCGCGCCTTCATCTTTCTGGCTGACGATCTCGCAGATGGCGCCGGCCGGCTGCAGCCCGGCCAGGCGAGCCAGGTCGACGGCGGCTTCGGTGTGCCCGGGCCGGCGCAGTACACCGCCGTCCTTGGCGCGCAGCGGAACGACGTGGCCGGGGCGGGTGAAGTCTTCGGCGACGCTCGACGGGTCGGCGAGCAACCGCATCGTCGTCGCCCGGTCGGAGGCCGAAATCCCGGTGCCCACACCCTCTTTCGCGTCGACGGTGACGGTGTAGGCGGTGCCGTGCTTGTCTTGGTTGACCGCATACATCGGCAGCAGGCCGAGCTTGTCGCAGATCGCGCCGTCCAGCGGGACGCAGAGGTAGCCGGAGGTGTAGCGGACCATGAACGCGACGAGTTCGGGCGTGGCCTTCTCGGCGGCGAAGATCAGATCGCCTTCGTTCTCGCGGTCCTCGTCGTCGATCACGACGACTGCCTTCCCCGCCGCGATGTCGGCAACCGCCCGTTCGACGGAGTCCAGCCTCGTCATCACATCAGTATGAACCACCGGCGTGCTGCAGTTATTGCCAGTCTCATTCACCGGACTGGCTCATCAGCCGTTCGACGTATTTGGCGATGACGTCCACCTCCAGGTTGACGTGGGCGCCGACCTCGGCCTGACCCAGCGTGGTGAGTTCGCAGGTGGTCGGGATGAGCGACACCTCGAACCAGTCGTGACCAAGGGCGGAGACCGTCAGCGACACCCCGTCGACGGTGATCGAGCCCTTCTCCACGACGTAGCGGGACAGTGCGGTCGGCAGCGCGATGCGCACCACTTCCCAGTGTTCGGATCCAGTGCGCGAAATCACATGCCCGGTGCCGTCGACGTGGCCCTGCACAATGTGCCCGCCGAGCCGACTGTTGACCGCGGCGGCGCGCTCCAGGTTGACCCGGCTGCCCACCCGTACCCCGCCCAGGCTGGAGCGGTCGAGGGTCTCGCCCATCACGTCCGCGCTGAACGCCCCGTCGGGCAGCACGTCGACCACCGTCAGGCACACTCCGTTGACCGCGATGGAATCGCCGTGGTGGGCGTCGGAGGTGACGACGGGACCGCGGATGACCAACCGCGCGGCGTCGGCCAATTCCTCTTTGGCAATGACTTCGCCCAGCTCTTCGACGATTCCGGTGAACACGACAGCCAGGCTAGTCGGGCGGACCCTCTACGATGCACTCATGCCAATGCGCCGAAGCTTGTTTGCAGTCCTCGCCGCCCTTTTCGCCGTCGCCGCCCTACTCGTCGGCTGCTCCAAGTCGTCGGAGGAGGCCAGTAACCCGCTGCCCGACGCCGCGTCGCTGCTGCAGGAGTCCAGCCAGACCACCAAGGCCCAGCAGAGCGTGCACCTGAAGCTGACGGTGGCGGGCCAGATCCAGGATCTGCCCATCGAATCGCTCGAAGGCGACCTGACCAACACCCCGGCCGTCGCCGCCCAGGGCAAGGCCAACATCATCTTCTTGGGCCAGCGCCTCGAGGGCGTGGACTTCGTCGTCGCCGACGGCAACCTGTTCGGCGCGATGACCGCCGGCGGTAACTTCCAGGACTTCGGGCCGGCCGCCGACATCTACGACGTCTCGGCGATCCTCAACCCCGACACCGGCCTGGCCAATGTGCTGGCCAACTTCTCCGACGCCAAGGCCGACGGCCGCGAAAACATCAACGGGGTCGAGACGGTCCGCATCACGGGCAACGTCAGCGCGGACGCCGTGAACAAGATCGCTCCGCAGATCGCCGCCACCGGACCGGTTCCCGGCACCGCCTGGGTCGCAGAGGATGGCGATCACGAACTGGTGCAGGCCAAGCTGGAACCCAGCGAGGGCAACAGCGTCACCATGACGCTGTCCGATTGGGGTAAGCCGGTGACCGTCACCAAGCCGGCGGTCTGATGCCGGTTTCCGCGGGAGCCGTCAAGCCCGGAACCGCTTCGCACGGATCCATCAATCGCCGGATCGCGATCAGCGCGGGCAGCCTGGCGGTGCTGCTCGGCGCCCTCGACACCTATGTCGTGGTGACGATCATGACCGACATCATGCGCGATGTCGGCATCGCGATTAACAAGATCCAGCAGGTCACGCCGATCGTCACCGGCTATCTGCTCGGCTACATCGCGGCGATGCCGTTGCTGGGCAGGGCCTCGGACCGGTTCGGCCGCAAACTGCTGCTGCAGGTCAGCCTTGCCGGGTTCGCCATCGGCTCGATCGTCACCGCACTGTCGGGCGACCTGACGACGCTGGTCGTCGGCCGCGTCATCCAGGGCACCGCCAGCGGCGCGCTGCTGCCGGTGACGCTGGCGCTGGCCGCCGATCTGTGGGCCAGCCGCAGGCGCGCGGCGGTCCTCGGCGGGGTCGGTGCCGCGCAGGAGCTGGGCAGCGTGCTCGGCCCGGTGTACGGCATCGGCTTGGTGTGGCTGTTCCACCACTGGCAGTCGGTGTTCTGGGTGAACGTCCCGCTGGCCGTCATCGCGATGGTGATGATCCACTTCAGCCTGCCCTCGAAGGAGAAATCCGAGCACCCGGAGAAGGTCGACGTGGTGGGCGGCGTGCTGCTGGCGATCGCGCTCGGTCTGGCCGTCGTCGGGCTGTACAACCCGGAGCCCGACGGTAAGCAGGTGCTGCCCAGCTGGGGCTTGCCGGTGCTGCTCGGTGCGCTCGTGGCGACCGTGGCGTTCTTCGTATGGGAGCGCTACGCAAAAAAGCGGCTGATCGAGCCCGCGGGCGTGCATTTCCGGCCGTTTTTGGCCGCCCTCGGCGCCTCGCTGGCCGCCGGCGCGGCGCTGATGGTCACGCTGGTCAACGTCGAACTGTTCGGGCAGGGCGTGCTCGGCAAGGATCAGATCGAAGCCGCCTTCCTGCTGCTGTGGTTCCTGGGTGCGCTGCCCGTCGGCGCCCTGCTCGGCGGCTGGATAGCCACCCGCGTCGGTGACCGGATCGTGGCGTTCGTCGGGCTCTTGATCGCCGCCGGCGGCTACTGGCTGATCTCCGACTGGCCCAGGGACGTGCTGACGGCCCGTCACGACCTGGGCTTCGTCACGCTCCCGATGCTCGACACCGATCTGGTGATCGCGGGCCTGGGTTTGGGCCTGGTGATCGGCCCGCTGACGTCGGCCACGCTGCGGGTGGTCCCGGCCGCGCAGCACGGCATCGCCTCGGCGGCGGTGGTGGTGGCGCGGATGATAGGCATGCTGATCGGCATCGCGGCGCTCAGCGCGTGGGGTCTGTACCGGTTCAACCAGCATCTGCAGACGGTGCCCACCCCGCCCGGCGCCGACACGCTGGCCGAGCGGCTGGCCGCCGAAGCGGACCGCTACCGCGACGCCTACGTGATGATGTACGGCGACATCTTCCAGATCACCGTGATCGTGTGTGTCGTCGGCGCGGTGCTGGGGTTGCTGATCAGCGGCCGCCACGAGCACGCCGACGACGTTGTCGAGCCCACCACCGACACTGTCGACGTCGAAGAAACGCCTACGCAGCTGATCGATGCGCCGACGCAGTCGATCCCGATGCGCGACGCCGACCAGACTGTGCGCATCGAGCGTCCGCGGCGCTAGCGCGCCATGCCCGCGAGACTGTAGTTGTCGAGGCCTCTACTCGCACAACGTCTCGATAACTACAGCCTCGCGGCAGTCGCTCTCAGCAGCGTTCGATACCGGGCCGGATCAGCGGTAGGTCGCTGCGTCGCGCATCGTCCTCGCGCGTCCCACGCAGCACACCGCAGACGAGGTTTTTGACGTTTCGTGGGTTTACCGGGCCAATACTGAGCCAATCCTGCAGGGCAGTCATGCTCGTCGTCCTTTGTTAGTGCTCCCAGCGCGCAACTCGTCGATGAAAGCGCTTTGGTACGAGTGTACCGAGACCATGGCGCGCATTGCCGCTTCGAAACTGGGGGTATCCCGTGAGAACGCCAACACTTCACCCGGGAGAATTCATGGGAACTTCACGCAACGGCAAGATAATGTGCGGGGCCAAATGATCACGTCGTGGCCCAGCGTCAAGACCGACCTGATCAACGCCGGCGCCAACTGGGTGGACGACGAGGTCGCCGAATGTAACCGGGGCCCAAACACATTGGTGTCCAGCCGCAAGCCTGACGATCTGCCGCCGTTCTGCAACACGTTGGTCGGCGCGTTCGCCGGCGGCTAGGCGGGCACCAGGCTGAGCAGCACGTCGGGCCCGATCGGCTCGATGCCGTCGAATCGCCACCGCTGGGCCTGGGCGATGCTGGCCACGCCGATGTCGTCGACGGCGGCGATCGGACCGCCCAACAGGATCGGCGCCACATACGCGATGATCCGGTCGATCACCCCTGCCCGCAGGAACGCCCCGGCCAGCGTCGGGCCGCCCTCGACGAGCACATCGGTGCGGTCCGACAGCGCTTTGATCACCTCGTGGGGGTCATGGGTTCGGATCACCATGGTGCGCGAATCGTCGTTGAGAACCTTTGCATCAGCAGAGATCTCGCGTTCGCCGACGACCACTCGCAGCGGCTGATGCTGGGCCAGGCTGCCGTCCGGCAGCCTGGCGGTCAGCGCGGGATCGTCGACGAAGACCGTGCCCGTGCCCACCACGATGGCATCGGCGGCGGCGCGGCGGCGATGCACGTCGGCGCGGGCCGCCTCGCTGGTGATCCATCGGCTGCTGCCGTCGGCCGCGGCGCTGCGCCCGTCGATGCTGGTGGCGAATTTCCATGTGACATGCGGCAAGCCGGTGCGCTGCTTGTGCAGCCATTCCCGCAACGGCCCGCGTGCGACGTCGTCGGCTAGCAGACCGGCGATCACCTGCACACCGACCTCGGCCAACCGGGACGCCCCGCCCGCCGCGACCGGGTTCGGGTCGGCCACCGCGTACGCGACGGTCGAAACGCCCGCTGCCACAAGAGCATCCACGCACGGCGGGGTGCGCCCGTGGTGGTTGCACGGTTCCAGCGTGACGACGGCGGTGCCACCGGTGGCCCGCTCCCCCGCCTGACGCAGTGCGACGATTTCGGCGTGCGGTCCGCCGGCCGGCTCGGTGGCTCCGACGCCGACGATCTGGCCGTCGCGATCCAGAATCACCGCCCCGACAGGTGGATTGGGATAGGTGGCGCCCTTGACTCGGTCGGCCTGTTCGATGGCCGACCGCATGACGGGCTCGAGGGTCATAGCGTCAGGTGCTTGGAGGCGGCGGCGGCCTGGCGGCGCAACGACTCCACCGCGGCGGCGGGATCGTCGGCGCTGTAGACGGCGCTGCCCGCCACGAAGCAGTCCACCCCGGCAAGCGCCGCCTCTTCGATGGTGTCGGCGTTGATACCGCCGTCGATTTCGACGACGATCGTCAACTCGCCGGAGTCCACCAGCCTGCGCACGATGCCGACCTTCGGCAGCACCTCGGGGATGAACTTCTGCCCGCCGAATCCGGGTTCGACGGACATGATCAGCAACGTATCGAACGCGGGCAGGATCTCCAGATAGGGCTCAATCGGCGTGCCCGGCTTGACGGAGAGTCCTGCCTTGGCGCCCGCCGCGCGGATGTCGCGGGCCACCCCGACGGGGTTGTCGGTGGCCTCGGCGTGAAAGGTGACGTTGTAGGCGCCCGCTTCGGCGTACGGCGGGGCCCAGCGGTCCGGGTTCTCGATCATCAGATGGCAGTCCATCGGGATGTCGGTGGTCTTCAGCAGCGCCTCCACCACCGGCAGACCCAGCGTCAGGTTCGGCACGAAGTGGTTGTCCATGACGTCGACGTGCAACCAGTCCGCGCCCGTCACCGCGGCGGCTTCGTCGGCCAGTCGGGCGAAGTCAGCGGCCAGAATCGACGGCGCGATCAGCGGTCCTGCCATGGCGTCAGACTACTTTGAGCGCGGCCGCGAACATCGCATCGGTGCCGTGCCGGTGCGGCCACAGCTGCACGTACGGGCCGTCGCCCAGATCGTCGACAGGGTCGAACAGCGCCCGGGTGTCTGACGCGGTGACCGGGTGGCGGCGCAGCGCATCGGCCACCACGCCGACGGTCTCGGCCAGATGCGGCGAGCAGGTCGCGTAGAGCACCACACCGCCGGGACGCGTGAGCCGGATCGCCGACGCCAGCAGTTCGCGCTGCAGCTTCGTCAGCTCCGGCACGTCGCTGGGTTGGCGCCGCCAGCGCGCCTCGGGACGGCGGCGCAACGCCCCCACGCCGGTGCACGGCGCGTCGACGAGAACCCGGTCGAAGCCGGGATCGAGGCCCGGGTCTCGCCCGTCGACCCGCAGTACTTCGACGGGCAGGCCGCGGGTGTTCTGTTCGACCATCTCGGCGCGTCGCGCGTTGGGCTCGATCGCGGTGACCCGAGACCCGTTGCCCAGCGCCGCCAGCAGCGCGGTCTTCCCGCCCGGGCCGGAACACAGGTCCAGCCAGCGGCCGGTGTCCGCGCCGTCCAGATCGGCCAGTGTCAGCGCGCGGGCCACCAACTGGCTGCCTTCGTCCTGCACCAGGGCCGCCCCGTCGCGCACCGGTGCGAGCGCACCCGGGTCGCCGCTGGCCAGGTACACCGCATACGGCGAATAGCGGCCCACCGTGCCGCCCACGGACTCGGCCAGTTCGGTGGCGCTCAGCACGCCCGGCCGGGCGGCGAGGTGCACCAGCGGCCGTTCGTCGTCGCTGGACAGCAGCGCGTCCAGTTCGCCGGCGGCCGCCCCCAACGCGTCGGCGAAGGCCTGTGCGATCCATCGCGGATGGGCGTGGACGAACGCGGTGTGCCCCACCGGATCGGAATGCGCCGACGGCGCCAGCTCGTCCACCCAGGACGCCTCGTCCCGACCGGCGATGGTGCGCAGCACGCCGTTGACGAAACCAGCTCTGGCCGAATCGAATTCGATGGCCGCCTGCTCGACGGTGGTGGAGACGGCGGCGTGCTGCTCGACGCGGGTACGCAGCAACTGGTAGGCGCCCAGGCGCAGCAGGTCCAAAAGGACGGGGTCGATGCGGTCGACGGGACGGCCTGCCGCACGTTCGATGACCGCGTCGAGCAGACCGCGGGTGCGGCACGTGCCGTAGGTCAAGGCGGTGGCGAATGCCGCGTCGCGGCCGGTGATTCCGCGTTCCCGCAGCAGCGCGGGCAACGCCAGGTTGGCGTAGGCGTCACGCTCCGACACGGCCCGCAGAACGTCGAAGGCCGCGCGCCGGGCCGGATCGAGTGGTTTGCGGCGCTGCGGTCTCTTGTTGGGCTGCTTGGTCATTCGGCCCGCACCGCGTCGTCGAGGCGGGCACCGCGAGCCCAGTCGGCAGCCTTCATCGGCTTCTTCCCGGGCGGCTGGATCATGCCGAGCATGACCGGCTGGGATCCGGTGCCGATCCGGACGCCGTGCTTGTCGACCTGAATTGTGCCGGGCGGCAGCGGGTTTGCATCCGCCACCGTTACGGGCCCCAGCTTGACTCGCAGATCACCGATCATCGTCCACGCCCCCGGATTCGGGGTGACCGCGCGGATTCGGCGCTCGACGACGTGCGCGGGTAGGTCCCAGCGCACCCGCGCCTCCGCGACGGTCACCTTTGGCGCGATCGTCACGCCCTCCGACGGCTGCGGCACCGGGGACAGCGAGCCGTCTGCGATCCCGTCGAGCGTGGTCTCCAACAGCGTGGCTCCCGAAATCGCAAGCCGCTCAAGCAGATCGCCGGCAGTGTCGGTGGGCCTGATCGCCTCGGTGACCACCCCGTAGACCGGCCCGGAGTCCAGGGCAGGCTCGATTTGGAACGTCGTCGCGCCGGTGACGGTGTCGCCGGCCGCGATGGCGGCCTGCACGGGTGCCGCGCCCCGCCAGGCGGGCAGCAGGGAGAAGTGCAGGTTGACCCAGCCGTGCGCGGGGACTGCGAGCAACCGCTCGGACAGCAGCGCACCATATGCCACGACGGCACAGCAGTCCGGCGCGAGCTCGGTCAGTTCGGCGACGAATTCATCGGTGTTGGGCCGCGGCGGCCTCAGCAGCGGGATGTCGTGCTCGAGCGCCAGCCGCGCCACCGGGGACGGCGACGGTTTGGCCCGGCGACCGGCGGCGGCATCGGGACGGGTCAGCACCGCGATCACGTCGTGGCGCGGCGACTCGATCAGCCGACGCAACGACGGAAGCGCAGGCTCGGGAGTGCCCGCAAAGACGAGACGCACCGCGCCAGTCTAGGAGCACTCGCGATTTCACCGGTGAAGCCTCAGCCGATGTGCAGCGGGTCGATCTGCACACGGACCGGCTGTTGCTCGTGGCGCGCGCTGAGCACACCGACGGCACGCCGCAGCGCGGCGGCCAACTCCAAGCCGCCGGTGCGCGGCACACGTACCAACATTCGGCTCACCGGCTCGTCGGCCGGGGTGCCGGGCGGCCGTCGGGCACCCGAGGGCAAGTCGACGGGTCCCAGCGGCTCCGCATTTGCGGGGAGCTCCGCCGTGTCGAGCAATGCGCTGACCGCCGTCAGTTCGCCGTCGATCGCGGCCATGTGTACCGCGGGCGGCAGTCCGACCTCGGTGCGTGACTCGAGCTCGGCTTCTGCGTGCCCGACCGGGTCCCACCGCACCAGCGCCTGCACCGTCGGAATGGTCGACTCGGCGACCACCGCGACCACACCGCCGTCGCCGCGGGGGCGGACCATCGCGGCGGCCGCCATCCATCGGCGCAACGCATCCTCGGCGGCCCGCAGATCCTGCCGGCCCAGCAGCGCCCAGCCGTCCAACAGCAGAGCGGCGCCGTAACCAGCGGCCACAGCCGGCTCGGCGCCCGGGGTGGCGACGACCAGGGCCGGCGCGTCGGGGACCGCTTCGACGATGGCGTCCCCGCCCGAGGTGATCACCGTCGTGCCGGGGAACGCGCGGCCGAGTTCCTCCGCGGTGCGACGTGCGCCCACCACGACTGCCCGTACCGCGTCGGAACCACAACGCGCACAACGCAATACGGGGTCTTCGCGGCCACACCAACGACACATCGCTCCGGCGGCGTCGCGCTCGGGCAGCGACAGCGGTCCGGTGCACTGCCGGCACCGCGCGATGGCACGACAGCGCGCGCACGCCAACGCCGGCACGTATCCACGACGAGGCACCTGGACGAGCACCGGCCGCGCAGCCTCCAGTGATGTCCGCGCGGCCCGCAGCGCGACCGACGGCAACCGCGCGGTCCGTGCCGCGGGATCGCGTTCCTGGGCGTAGCTGCTGTCGTCGAGCGCGATCACCCGCGGCGCCGCGGCCCGCACCACCGGCCGGGCCGCGACCAGGTCATGAGCCCACCGGCTGCGCACCAGCGCCTGGGCTTCCGCGGTGCGGGCATAGCCGCCGATCATTGCGGCGCAACGCAATTGGTGCGCCCGCAGCATCGCCACCTCGCGGGCATGCGGGTACGGCGCCCGGGGTTCGGAGAGGGTGTCGTCGCCGTCGTCCCACACCAGCACGAGCCCGAGATCGGCGACCGGCGCGAACACCGCGCTGCGGGTACCGATGACGAAGCGTGCGTGGCCGCGCAGCACCGCCAGCCACCGCCGGTAGCGCTGCGCCGGCCCCAGGCCGGCCGACAATGCCACCACCTGTGCCTCGTCGACGTGGCGAATTCCGGCCGCGTGGAGCCGGTCCACATCACGCTGGTCGGGCACGATGGCGAGCACGCCGCGGCCGGCATTGACGGTCACCGCGGCCGCCTCGGCCAGCCGGTCCGCCCACCGTTCGCCCGGCAGCGCCTGCCACACCGCACGCGCTGCGCGGCCGTCGCGGAGGGCGGTGAGGAACTGTTCGCCGCGGCCGTAGGCCGTCCAGGCCGACGTATCAACGGGTTTCGGCTGCGGTGGTTCGAGCTCGGGCGGAATCTGCTTCTCCACGCTGGCGTGCCGGGGCGGGATCGCCAGCCTCAGCACGTCGGCGCGGGTGCCCGCGTAGCGGGCGGCGACCGCATCGACGAGGCGACGCACATCGGCGGTGAGCACCGGTTCGGCCGACACCACCCGGTCGAGCCAGCCCAGTTGGCCGACATGGTCGGTGTCCGAACGCCTTTCGAGCAGGAACGCATCCACCAGCCTGCCGTGGAAACGCACCCGCACCCGCACGCCGGGCTGCGCGTCGTCGGACTGCTCCGCGGAGACGAGGTAGTCGAACTCGCGGTCCAGATGCGGCACCGACAACATCGGCAGCACGCGCGCGATCGGCTCGTGCTCAGCCTGTTGGCGGGTCTTGGTCACGCAGCCGGTTTAGCAGACGCGTCCGACGGCGACCGGCCGAAGAACAAGCCGGCGGTGATCAGCAGCAGCGACGCCGCATACGCCCACCAGATCGGCACCGCCAGCCTCTCGTCACCCAGTACGAACTTGCTGATGCCGATCATCGCGTCCGACACCGCGAAGCACACCGCGCCCAGCGCCGTCCACGGCGTGGGCAGCCGCGCCAGCAGGGCGGCGCACACCATCGCCCCCAGCACCGCGATGTAGAGCGTCACCGGGACCGCCATCCCGTCCTCGATCAACTTCGGCCAGAACCACACCAGCAGCGCCACACACGCCACCACGGTGACAGCGACGGCGACCAGCCGCGGCGTCGAGGGGCCAATCAGCGGGATCAGGGCGGCCAGGAAGCACAGGTGCGCGACGAGAAACGCGCCCAGCCCCAACACGAACGACGGCTGCCACCAGGGCAGCGCGAGCAGAAAGTCCCCGGCCGCCGAAAAGACCAGGGCACCAACCAGCCACCGGCGTTCCCGGCCGATCGGGTGGCTCAGCGCGGCCACCGCCAGCAGCACCGCCGCCATCGCCTTGACGGCCGGTTGGAGGGTGAACTGGCCGGTGAGCTCGGCGCCCGACGGCAGCCGTGCCGCCGTGACGATGAGAAAGACCCCGTAGCCCGCCGCCACGAGGGCTGCCGCCAGCCACAACACCTTTGTCCGACCCTTTGCGTACGGTGACGGTGTGTCTGTTGCCGAGGAGAAGCCGGCCGTCGATGCCATCTTGCAGAAGGTACTGGAGGCGGCGCCGTTTCAGTTGACAACCGACGGCGGTGCGGAGGCGGCGCGGCAGCGGTTCCGGGATCTGCCGCGGCGGCCCGTACACCCCGAGCTGCGCGTCGAGAACCACGCCGCCGACGGCCCGGCCGGGCCGATCCCGATCCGGGTGTATTGGCCCCCGACGTCCGGCGACTTCACCCCGCCGGTGGTGGTGTTCTTCCACGGCGGCGGCTGGTCGGTCGGCGACCTCGACTGTTATGACGGCGAGGCCCGCACGCACGCGGTCGGCGGCGGGGCGGTGGTGGTGTCGGTGGAGTATCGTCTGGCGCCCGAGCATCCCTACCCCGCCGCAGTCGACGACGCTTGGGCCGCAACGCAATGGGTGGCCGAGCATGCCGGCGAGTTCGGCGCCGACCCGAGCCGGATGGCCGTCGCCGGAGATTCGGCCGGCGGCAACCTGGCCGCGGTGGTCACCCAGTTGGCCCGTGACAACGGCGGGCCGCCCATCCGCTTCCAGCTGCTGTGGTACCCGTCGACGACGTGGGACACCTCGCTGCCGTCGTTCACCGAGAACGCCGACGCGCCCATCCTCACCCTCGCGGCATGTAAGGCCTACAGCCGCTGGTACGCCGGGGACGCGGATCTGCGTGACCTGCCCGCGACGATGGCGCCGGCCCGGGCCAAGGATTTGTCGGGGCTGCCGCCGGCCTACATCGCCGTCGCCGGACACGATCCGCTGCGCGACGACGGCGCCCGCTACGCCGAACTGCTCTCCGCCGCTGGGGTACCCGTCGAACTGCACAACGCCGAAACGCTGGTGCACGGCTACCTCGGCTATGCCGGCGTGGTGCCCGCCGCTACCGAAGCCGTCGATCGTGGACTGGCAGCGCTGCGCACCGCGCTAGCGTGAAAATATGGCTGAAACCACACGTGAGCGGCCGGGCATCGACCCGACCATGCAGGCCCTGCTCGACGCGATTCCGTTCAAGTTCACCGCCGACGACGGTGTCGAAGTGGCCCGCGAGCTGATGCGGCAACTGAAGACACCCCCCGAGGCACTGCCGGCCATGCGGATCGACGAACGCACCGTCGGCTACGGCGACATCACCGACGTCCCGGTCCGCATCTACTGGCCGCCGATCGAACAGCACGACAATCTGCCGGTGGTGGTGTTCTACCACGGCGGGGGCTGGGCGATCGGCGACCTGGACACCCACGACGGGGTGGCCCGCGCGCACGCGGTCGGCGCGGAGGCCATCGTGGTGTCGGTGGATTACCGGCTGGCGCCGGAGCATCCCTGGCCCGCCGGCATCGACGACTCGTGGGCGGCGCTGCGCTGGGTCGGCGAGCATGCGGACGAGCTGGGCGGGGACTCGCAGCGTATCGCCGTCGCCGGCGACTCGGCGGGCGGCAACATCTCGGCGGTGATGGCGCAACTGGCCCGGGACCAGGGTGGGCCGCCGCTGGTGTTCCAGCTGCTCTGGTATCCCTCCACCACTGGCGACATGTCGCTGCCGTCGTTCACCGAGAACGCCGACGCGCCGATTCTGAACCGCGACATGATTGCGGCGTTTCTGCAGTGGTATCTGCCCGACACCGAGATCGGCGAGCCTGACAAGCTGTCGCCGACGCTCGCGCCGGCCAACACCGCGGACCTGTCCGGCCTGCCACCCGCGTACATCGGCACCGCAGAGCACGACCCGCTGCGCGACGACGGCGCCCGCTATGCCGAATTGCTGTCGGCTGCAGGCGTTCCCGTCGAACTGCACAACGAGCCGACGCTGGTCCACGGCTTCGTCAACTTCGCTCCGGTGGTGCCGGCTGCGGCCGAGGCGACCAACCGCGGGCTGGCGGCATTGAAGGCCGCGCTGCACCCCTAACGGCGCGGATAGCTACTGGGCGAGGTGCCGTACCACCGCTTGAAGGCGTGGCTGAACGTCGACACATCGGTGTAGCCCAGCCGCTTTGACGTTTCCTCCACGGTCAGCCCGACGTTGCAGAGCAGGTCGACCGCGACCGCGGAGCGGGCTTCGTTGAGCAACGCCCGAAACGACGTGCCCTCGTCGGCGAGCTGGCGCCGCAGCGTGCGCGGGTGGATGTCGAGTTCCGCGGCGACTTCCGGCAACGTCGGAAAGCCGGTGTCACGGAATAACTTCGACCGCACGACGGCGGTGATGCCGCGGCGTTGCTCGTTGCGCTGCATCACCACATCACATTGCGCGATGCACATCTCCAGAGTATGGGCGTCGGACTGCGGCAGCGGTTCGTCGAACATCGCGCGCGGCATGTGCAGCCGAGTGTGGGCGCGCCGGAATGCGATGTCGCGCATCGGGACAAGGGCGAACAGTGGGCGCATCGTCTCCTCGTCGAGCGCCATCTCGGCGTAGATCTCGTCGGCGTAGCGCTGAATGACCGGATACGCGAAACCCGTTGTGGTCGCGACGATACCGGCGATATCACGTTCGATGAAAAACCGCCGCACATCGGCCGGCAGGTGGTCGACATTGATCTCGAGCATGCATTCGTGAGCGCCTTCGAACAGCTTGATGTCGATGTGCATCGTCGTCAGCGAGAAGTAGCGCATCCCGATCGTGTACAGCTCGCGCAGCGTCGCACACGACATCACCGCGAAACCCAACAAGCCCATATGGGTGAGCGTGAACCGACTGCCGACATCGATGCCCGCGCCGGCGTCGTCGGGTAGCCGGGCCAACAACCGCCGTACCGCGACGATTTCGTCCCAGGCCGTGACCACGCCTTCGGGGTCGTCCAGGTCGGCGGGCCCGATCCCGGTGCCGGCGAGGATCTCCGGCGTCGTCACGCCGCGCTCATTCGCCACCTCGCACAACACCCGGGTGGCATACACCGGATGCCGCAGGTCCGGTGACCACGTCGTCGCCATGGTTGTCCTAAACTCCCAACTCTTTGTCCCATAGTCCCATTCCGCGCGGCTATTGGGCTTCATACGCTCGATTCATGACGGCTCCGGCGACGCGATTGAGCACGGTGACCATGACCCGCGAGGCCATCACCATCGGATTCGATGCGGGCGAAGGATTCTTGGGCCGAGCCCGCGGCCACGACATCACGCGGTTCCGCTGCGCCGGACGGCGTTTCGTCACGCTCGGCCACCCCGACTACGTCGACCACGTGTTGCACCGGGCCCGGCTGAAGTACGTCAAATCCCTTGAGTACGAACCTATCCGGGCCGCTGCGGGCATCAATCTGCTCACCGATGAAGCCGATTCGTGGGCGGCTCACCGCACAGCGCTCAATCCCACGTTCGCGCGGCGGCACCTCAACGAGATGGTCGACCTGATGATCACCCCGATCGAACGCGTCACCGCCGAGCTCGTCGGTGAGCAGAGTTTCGACATCCACGCGACCATGGTCGAGGCCACGCTGCGGGTGGTGGCCAATGCACTGTTCAGCCAGGACTTCGGGGCGCTGGTGCACAGCATGAACGACCTCGCCACCCGCGGCATGCGGCGCGCGGAGAAAATGGAGCGGCTCGGGCTGTGCGGACTGCTGCCCAAACCCGTCTACGACACGCTGACCTGGTGCACCGACCACCGTGTGCCGCTGCCGCCCCCGCTGCGCGAGGGCCAGAAGATCTCGCTCGCGCTCGATGCCGCGGTGAACGACGTCATCGACGAAAGGCTGGCGCACCCAACCGAATCCGCCGACCTGCTCAATGTGCTGTTCTCGGCCGACGGCGGATCATGGCCGCGGCAACGCATCCGCGACGAGGCTCTGACCTTCATGCTGGCCGGCCACGAGACCACCGCGAACGCCATGTCGTGGTTCTGGTACCTGATGGCGTTGCATCCGGATATCCGCACGCAGATGCTCAGCGAGATCGACGACGTGCTCGGCGGCCGCCGGCCCACTGTGGCCGACCTGGATCGGCTGCCGTGGACCACCGCGTGCCTGCAGGAGTCGCAGCGCTACTACTCCGCGGTGTGGGTGCTGGCGCGTGAGGCGATCGAGGACGACCTCATCGACGGCCACCACATCCGCCCCGGCACCACCGTCATCATCCCGATCCACCACATCCACCACGACGAGCGCTGGTGGCCGGATCCGGAGCGCTTCGACCCGACCCGATTCTTGGCTGGTGCGGCCAAGGGCCGGCCGCGGTCGGCGTACCTGCCGTTCGGCGGCGGGCGCCGAGTCTGCATCGGGCAGAGCTTCGCGTTGATGGAGATGGTGCTGATGGCGGCCATCATGAGCCAGCAGTTCACCTTTGACCTACAGCCCGACCGGCCAGTAGAACTGGAGGCAACGCTGACGTTGCGGCCCAAGCACGGGGTGCACGTCATCGCGCACCCCCGGGAGGCCCTATGAGAGTGCCCGACTACCACGCGCTCGTCGTTGGCGCCGGTTTCTCCGGCATCGGCACCGCGATCACACTCGACAGGGCGGGCCTTCACGACTACCTGATCGTCGAGGCCTGCGACGGCCCCGGCGGCACCTGGTACTGGAACACCTATCCCGGTATCGCCGTAGATATTCCGTCGTTTTCCTACCAGTTCTCGTTCGAGCAGAGCGCTGAGTGGTCACGTACCTACGCGCCGGGGCACGAGCTCAAGGCCTACGCCGAACACTGTGTCGACAAGTACGGATTGCGGCCCAAGATCCGGTTCTCCACCAAGGTGCTGGGTGCTTCGTTTGACGAATCCGAAAACGTGTGGCGGGTAGAGCTGGATTCCGGCGAGACACTGACGTCGCGATTCCTGGTCAATGCCAGCGGCGTGCTGACGGTTCCGAATCTGCCCGACATTGACGGCGTCGACTCGTTCGCGGGGTTGACGATGCACACGGCGCGCTGGGACCACACCGCCGACTTGACCGGTAAGCGTGTCGCCATCATCGGCACCGGCGCGTCGGCCGTCCAGGTGATTCCCGAGATCGCCCCAATCGTCAAGCAGCTCACTGTGTTTCAGCGCACACCGATCTGGTGCTTCCCCAAAGCCGACCTGCCTCTCCCACGGCCCGCGCGGTTGGCGATGCGGATCCCCGGCGGCAAAGCCGTCCAGCGCTGGCTGAGCCAGGCGTATGTCGAGTTGACGTTCCCGCTGGCCGCGCAGTACTTCACCATCAACCCGATGGCCAAGAACATGGACAAGGTCGGCAAGGCGTACCTGCGGCGTGAGGTGCATGACCCGGTGGTACGCGACAAGCTGACGCCGCGCTACGCCGTCGGGTGTAAGCGGCCCGGCTTCCACAACACGTATCTGTCGACGTTCAACCGCGACAACGTCGAGCTGGTGACCGAGCCCATCGACAAGATCACCGGATCCGGCGTCGCCACCACCGACGGCACCACCTACGAGGTCGACGTGCTGATCCTGGCGACCGGATTCAAGGTGATGGACACCGACAACGTCCCGACGTATCCCGTCACCGGCCGCGGCGGGCAATCACTGGCCCGATTCTGGGACGAGCACCGGCTGCAGGCCTACGAAGGCGTCAGCATGCCGGGGTTTCCGAACTTCTTCACGGTGTTCGGTCCGTACGGGTACGTCGGCTCGTCGTACTTCGCGCTGATCGAAGCCCAGACCCACCACATCGTGCGGTGCCTGAAACAGGCTGCGCGCCGCCGGGCCACGCGCGTCGAGGTCCGCCAGGACGCCAACGACCGCTACTTCGCCGAGATGATGCGCAAGCGGCACCGGCAGATCTTCTGGCAGGACAGCTGCGCGCTGGCCAACAGCTACTACTTCGACAAGAACGGCGACGTGCCGTTGCGTCCCACCTCCACGGTCGAGGCGGTCTGGCGCAGCCGCCGCTTCCCGCTCGACGACTACGCGTTCACGTCTTAAGGCTGGTCCGGCGACCAGTAGTCGAGCATCTCGGCGAACGTTTCGAACCCCGGCGTCGACAGGCCGTAGGTGGCCTCGAGGTGGATGCTCAACGGGAAGCCAAGGTCGACGACCCCGTCGATAACCCGCTTGTACAGGTCGAGCATCAGCTTGCGCTTCTCGGTCGGCTCCACGTTGGCGAGCCGCTTGACGAACTCCTGCTCGTCGGCGACGGCGGCGTTACCCGGATCCTGGATCAGCCAGTTGATCAACCCGACCCTGGCTTCGACCTTCGGCACGAATCCGAACGACAGCAGGATCTCGGGCCGGTGATCGGTGGTGCGGGCGAACTCGGCTAAAAAGTCCACGATCGCGTCGGAGTACAACAGCTGCGTCATGCCGTACGTCGCGCCGCTGTCGCATTTGAAGCGGAACCGGCCCTGCTCACCGTCACGGGTGGGGATCAGGATCGCGCCGCGGTTGGGCACCAGCCCGTCGAACAGCGACAAGGCGTCGGCCGGGGCGACACCGGACCCTTCGCCGTCGTTCATGGTGCGCGGGACGCCGACGAAGGCGATGCCGTCGAAACCGGCCGCGACGAGTGCTGCGAGCCGCTGGCGCAGGGTCGCCTTGTCCATGAACGCCGTGACCTGCGTGCACAACCCGTTCACGCCGGGCAGCTCGGGCTTGATGATGGACCAGAAGTCCAGTACGTCCATCTTGGGCTTCATCTCGATGGGACGGTCGTCGTCCTCTTCGATCATCCCGGGGATCATCACGTGCCGGATGCGGCCCTCGATGCCGGCTTCCGCGGAGCACCGCAGCAGTTTGCCGGCATCTTCCAGCGCCCGCTCGCGACCGCCGTCTTGGCCTTCCCGGTTCGGCGGCACCAGTTCGAGCGCGATGGTGTTGAGGGTCACCGACAGCCCCTAGACAGCAGACTTCAGGTCGTCGACCTTGTTGAGCTGCTCCCACGGCAGTTCAATGTCGGTGCGGCCGAAGTGCCCGTAGGCGGCGGTCTGCGCGTAGATCGGGCGCAGCAGGTCCAGATCGCGGATGATGGCGCCGGGCCGCAGGTCGAACACCTCGGTGATGGCCTTCTCGATCTTGTGGGGGTCGACGGTCTCGGTGCCGAACGTCTCGACGAACAGCCCGACCGGGGCGGCTTTGCCGATCGCGTAGGCGACCTGCACCTCGATGCGCTCCGCCAAGCCCGCTGCGACGGCGTTCTTTGCCACCCAGCGCATCGCGTAAGCGGCCGAACGGTCGACTTTGGACGGGTCCTTGCCGGAGAACGCGCCGCCGCCGTGGCGCGCCCAGCCGCCGTAGGTGTCGACGATGATCTTGCGTCCGGTCAGACCGGCGTCGCCCATCGGTCCGCCGAGCACGAACTTGCCCGTCGGGTTGACCAGCAGACGGTAGTCGGAGGTGTCCATGGTGTCGTGCGCGAGATCGCCGAGCACGGTGTTGACGACCTTCTCCCGAATGTCGGGGGTGAGCGTCTTCTCCAGGTCGATGCCGTCGGCGTGCTGCGTGGAGAGCACCACGGTGTCCAGGCGCACCGGGGTGGTGCCGTCGTACTGGACGGTGACCTGCGTCTTGCCGTCGGGCCGCAGGTAGTCCAGCACACCGTTCTTGCGCACCTCGGTCAGCCGGCGGGCCAGCCGGTGCGCGAGCGCGATCGGCAGCGGCATCAGCTCGGGCGTGTCCTTGATCGCGTAACCAAACATCAGGCCCTGATCGCCGGCGCCCTGGGTGTCCAGCGGGTCGCGCACGCCCTCGACCCGCGCCTCGTAGGCGGTGTCCACGCCCTGGGCGATGTCGGGCGACTGCGCGCCGATCGCGATGTTGACGCCGCAGGAGGCGCCGTCGAAGCCCTTGGTCGACGAGTCGTAGCCGATCTCGAGGATCCGGTCGCGCACGATCTTGGGAATATCTGCGTAGGCCGTGGTGGTCACCTCACCGGCAACGTGCACCTGGCCCGTCGTCACCAAGGTCTCCACCGCGACGCGCGAAGCGGGGTCCTGCTTCAGCAGTGCGTCGAGCACCGAGTCGCTGATGGCGTCGCAGATCTTGTCGGGATGTCCCTCGGTCACCGACTCACTGGTAAACAGCCGCCCTGTGCTCACAGCCTTGTTCCTTCCGATACTTAGTTGAACAAATTATATGCGCGTCCTGTTGCACCCAAGCGCGTGCCCCTGCGACGCGCAACCCTTACGCGCAGTCCGATCCGTGCGCTCGGATCACCCGCCGCTGCTATGCAGGAAGGCCACGATCGCATCCACGATACGGCTGGCCATCAGAGTTTTCGAACCGTGCTCCAGCGCCGACTCGGTGCCGTCGGCGGCCAACAGCCAACCATCGTTGTTGTCGACCTCGAACGCCCGATTTTCGCCGACCGCGTTGACCACCAACAAATCGCAGCCCTTGCGCTTGAGCTTCTCGCGGGCGTGGAAAAGCACGTCGCCGTTGGCGTCTCCGGTTTCGGCGGCGAACCCGACGATCGCGCGCATGTTGGGCAGCTGACCGTCGGCGCGGGCCCGCACCGCCCCGGCCAGCACGTCGTCGTTGCGGGTCAACTCGATCGCCGTGGGTTCCGACGCGCCCTTCTTGATCTTGGCGGCGGCGGTGTGGGTGGGGCGGAAGTCGGCGACGGCCGCGGCCATCACCAGCACATGCGCATCGGGTGCGTGCTTGGAGACGGCGTCTTTGAGCTGACTGGCCGAGCCGATGTGCACGACCTCGACACCCGCCGGGTCGATCAACCCCGCGGTGTTGCCGGCGATCAGTGTGACCTCGGCGCCGCGCTGGGCCATCACCCGGGCCATCGCGTAGCCCTGCTTGCCGGAGCTGCGGTTGCCGATGAAGCGCACCGGGTCGATGGGTTCACGGGTGCCGCCGGCGGTCACCAGAACCTTGACGCCGGCCAGGTCGTAGGGCAGTGCATCGCCGCGGGCCAGCAGCAGCTGGGCCAACGTGGTGATCTCCTCGGCCTCGGGCAGCCGACCCGCACCGCTGTCGGCCCCGGTGAGCCGGCCCGACGCCGGCTCCAAAACGACGGCACCGCGGCGGCGCAGCGTGGCGACGTTGTCGACGGTGGCCGGGTGGAACCACATCTCGGTGTGCATCGCGGGCGCGAACAACACGGGACATCGCGCGGTCAGCAGCGTGGCGGTCAGCAGGTCATCGGCGCGTCCCGAGACGGCCCGGGCCAGTAGGTCGGCGGTGGCCGGAGCGACCACCACCAGGTCGGCCTCCTGGCCGATGCGCACGTGCGGAACCTCGTGCACGTCATCCCAGACACCGGTGTGCACCGGGTTGCCCGACAGCGCCTCGAAGGTGGCGGCGCCGACGAAACGCAGCGCCGATTCGGTGGGGACGACGCGAACGGAGTGGCCGGCCTCGGTGAGCTGGCGGACGACGGTGCACGCCTTGTAGGCGGCGATGCCACCGGCGACGCCGACGATGATCCGTTTGCGCTCGGTCATCGCCACGCCTGCGCTATTCGCCCTCGGTGTGCTCGAGCAGGTCGCCGTGGATCTCACGCAGCGCGATCGACAGCGGCTTTTCCTGCAGGCCGGGCTCGACCAGCGGGCCGACGTACTCCAGGATGCCGTCGCCGAGCTGGTTGTAGTAGTCGTTGATCTGACGGGCGCGCTTGGCGGCGTAGATGACCAGCGCGTACTTGCTCGACACGCGTGCCAGCAGCTCGTCGATGGGCGGGTTGGTGATGCCCAGCGGCTCGTCGTAGACGCCGGCGGCCCGGTCGATGTCGTCAACGGCCAGCGGCGCGTCGGCGTGCGGGGTGCTCACGTAGAAATCTCCTGGCTGGTTTGCGTGGTGGCCTGAAACTCAGGTGGCTCTCGGGCCTGATCGCGCCGTGCCGGCGCTGGGGTCAGTCGCGGCCCACCAGCAAGGATACCAATTCTGCACACGCCGACTCCAATTGGCTGTTCACCACGACGACGTCGAAGTCGGCTTGAGCTGCCAATTCGGCGCGGGCAGTGGCCAGCCGGCGGGCCCTCACCTCCGGTGACTCGGTGCCGCGGCCGACGAGCCGGCTCTCGAGCTCCTCCCAGCTGGGTGGGGCCAGAAACACGGTAATCGCCTCGGGCATCGCCTTCTTGACGGCGCGCGCGCCGGCCAGGTCGACCTCGATGAGAACCGGATGACCGGCCTTGGCGGCTTCTCGCACAGGCTGGGCAGGTGTTCCGGATCGGTGCAGGCCACCGTGGATTTCCGCCCATTCGAGCAGCGCGCCCTCGTCGATGAGCTGCTGAAAACGCTCGGGCGTCACGAACGAGTAGTCAACGCCATCCACCTCGCCCGGGCGGGGCGCTCTGGTGGTGACGGAGACGCTGAAATGCAGGTCGGGAACCCGCTCCCGCAGGCAACGGACAACAGTGGATTTCCCGACGGCCGAAGGACCGGACAGCACTACGACACGAGCGCTATCCGGTCCTTCGCCGGCGCTCACAGGGGCTCCTGCGAGCCGACTAGGAGAAGTCGAACTTTTCCAGCAGGGCCTTGCGCTGACGATCGCCGAGGCCGCGCAGGCGGCGCGTGGGAGCGATCTCCAGCTCGGTCATGATCTCCTGCGCCTTGACCTTGCCGACCTTCGGCAGGGCCTCCAGCAGCGCAGAAACCTTCATCTTGCCCAGTACCTCATCGGTCTCGGCATCCTTGAGCACCTGCTTGAGATTGGTGCCACCGCGCTTCAGCCGATCTTTGAGCTCGGCTCGCGCTCGACGTGCGGCAGCAGCCTTCTCCAACGCAGCCGCGCGCTGTTCGTCGGTCAACTGGGGAAGGGCCACGGGTTCCTCCGTCTCTGGCGATTCTCTCGGCCATCACTTGTTTTTCTCGGCTGGTGGGGTGAAACCAGCCAGCGACGACGACCGTACCCACGCAACCTGACGAAAGCTAACCCCACCCCCTGGTTACAGCGTCAAAAGCCCAGCGTGTAGCACGGCGGCAAGACGCTCGCCGCGGCCTGTAGATCGACGTCGAAATCGGTTCGGGCTGTGCTTTGGAAGCGGATTTGCCTGCATATCAAGGGTTTTGGCGACGTGCGGTGACGGCTCGGTCATTCGGCGGCTCGGCGCGGGGTGGCCGACGTCGGGGCGGCGGGCCAATGTGAGAAATTTTGCCTGGTCATGGCGTGTCGGGCGTGTCGCGACAGCGCGCAGCCCCGCACCTGTGAAACGGCTGTGACCAGCGGGTTCAATGTGACAAAAGGGGCATGTGTTGCACGCTATTTGCTTGCCATCGCTCGCGAGATCGAACGCAATGGCTGTGATCACCCACCGATTCACGACCATTACGTCGATCTCGAGGACATCGCGAACGGGGGGTCAGGCCAGATATGCCACGGCGTCGCGGAACTTCTCTGCGGCCGCTCGCAACTCCGCACGATCGGGTCCGGCGCGCAGCACGTCACGCGACACCGCAGGCAACAACTGCCCCGGCCGCGCCCCGCCGAATCCGCCCAGCATCTCCGGTCGGCCGCCCTGAGCGCCCACGCCTGGTACGAGCACGGGCCCGCCGAGTTCGCTCACATCGGGCGGCTCGGTGACCGTGGCGCCCACGACGACGCCGACCAGACCCGGCTCCTCGCGGTTGACCGCCGCCGCGGCGTCGACGATCGATTGGGCCACGGTGCATCCGGCGATCACCGCGCGCTGCACCGTTGCCCCCTCGGGATTGGACGTGGCGGCCAGCACGAACACGCCCCGGCCGTGGGCTTTTGCGGTGTCCAGCAATGGTTGCAACGAGCCGAAACCGAGATACGGCGAGGCGGTCACGGCGTCGGCGGCCAGCGGCGAATCCCCCGTCCACGCCGCGGCGTAGGCGGCCATCGTGGAGCCGATGTCACCGCGCTTGGCGTCGGCCAGCACCAGCACGCCGCTGCTACGCAGCGCCGCGACGGTGTGTTCCAGGACGGTGTAACCCGCTGCGCCGTAGGCCTCGAAGAACGCCACTTGCGGTTTGACCACCGCGAAGTCGGCGAACGCCGTGACACAGGTGTCGCAAAACCGCCGCAGCCCGTCGGCATCGGCGGTCAGACCCCACGCCCTCAGAAGTTCGGGGTGCGCGTCGATGCCCACACACAGCGGGCCGCGCTGCTTTACCGCGTCGGCCAGCCGAGCCCCGAAATGCCCCACGGCTAACCCGCTTCCAGCGCGCTGTGCAGCTCCTGCAACGACATCACGTCGATGTCGCCGCGGATCCCCGCCTCGATGCCCTGCACGGCTGCCGACGCGCCCTGCACCGTCGTCACACACGGGATGTTGACCGCCACCGCCGCCGAGCGGATCTCGTAGCCGTCGATGCGTGGACCGGAGTTGCCGTACGGAGTGTTGATCACCATGTCGACCTCGCCCGCGCGGATGGCTTCCACCGCCGATATCGCCGGCCGGCCCTCTCCCGGTGGTTCGAAATGCTTGCGCACCTCGTCACACGGAATGCCGTTGCGCCGCAGCATCTCCGCGGTTCCTTCCGTGGCCAGTACGCGAAAGCCCAAGTCGGCCAGCCGTTTCACCGGGAACACCAGCGATCGCTTGTCGCGGTTGGCCACCGAGACGAACACCGTGCCCTCGGCGGGCAGCGAACCGTAGGCGGCGGTCTGGCTCTTGGCGAAGGCGCTGCCGAAGTCGTGATCGATGCCCATCACCTCGCCGGTCGATTTCATCTCCGGACCGAGCAGTGAATCGACTTGGGCGCCATCGGCTTTGCGGAACCGGTTGAACGGCAGCACGGCTTCTTTGACGGCCACCGGCGCATTGCGCGCAGTGGTGGCGCCGTCGCCGGTCTTGGCCAGCACGCCCTCGTCGCGCAGCTGGGCGATGGTGGCGCCGAGCATGATCCGCGCGCACGCCTTGGCCAGCGGAACCGCGGTGGCCTTGGACACAAACGGCACGGTGCGGCTGGCGCGTGGATTGGCCTCCAGCACATAGAGCACGTCGTCCTTGAGGGCGTACTGCACGTTGAGCAGGCCGACGACGCCGATCCCGTGGGCGATGGCCTCGGTGGCGCGGCGCACCGCGTCGATATCGCTGCGGCCCAACGTGACCGGCGGCAGTGCGCACGCCGAGTCGCCGGAGTGGATGCCGGCCTCCTCGATGTGCTCCATGATCCCGCCGAGGTAGACCTCGGAGCCGTCGCACAGCGCGTCGACGTCGATTTCGATGGCGTCCTCGAGGAATCGGTCGACCAGCACCGGATGTTCGGGTGACAGTTGGGTGGCCCGGGTGATGTAACCCTCCAGGGTTTCCTCGTCGTAGACGATCTCCATCCCGCGTCCGCCCAACACGTAGGACGGCCGCACCAGCACCGGATAGCCGATATCGGCGGCGATGCGGCGGGCCTGCTCGAAGCTGGTGGCCGTGCCGAACCGCGGCGCGGGCAATCCGGCGTTGGTCAACACCTCACCGAAGGCGCCGCGGTCTTCGGCCAGGTCGATGGCCTTCGGGCTGGTGCCGACGATCGGCACGCCGGCGCGTTCCAGCCGTTCGGCCAGGCCGAGTGGGGTTTGCCCGCCGAGCTGCACGATCACCCCGACAACGCCGGGACCGTCTGCGCCGGAGGCGGATTCGGCGTAGTACACCTCCAGCACGTCCTCGAACGTGAGCGGCTCGAAGTACAGCCGGTCGGCGGTGTCGTAGTCGGTGGACACCGTCTCGGGATTGCAGTTGACCATCACGGTCTCGAATCCGGCCTGGCTCAACGTCGTCGCGGCGTGCACGCAGCTGTAGTCGAATTCGATGCCCTGGCCGATGCGGTTGGGGCCCGAGCCGAGGATGAGCACCTTCGGTTTCTCGTTCTGCGGCGCCACCTCGGTTTCGGCGGCGGGGTCGAGCTCGTAGCTGCTGTAGTGGTACGGCGTCTTGGCCTCGAACTCGGCGGCACACGTGTCGACGGTCTTGTACACCGGGTGGATGCCGAGCCGTTGACGTAGCGCGCGCACGCCGACCTCGCCGGCGAGTTCGGGTCGCAGCGCGGCGATCTGGCGGTCGGACAACCCGCTGTGCTTGGCGCGCCGCAGCAACGCCTCGTCGAGCACCGGCGCGTCGAGAAGTTCGGCGCGCAGCGCGACCAGACCGTTGATCTGGTCGACGAACCACGGGTCGACACCGGAGGCCTGCGCCACCTGTTCGACGGTGGCGCCCAGCCGCAGCGCCAATTCGATGTCGTAGAGCCGCCCGTCGGTGGGTGTCTTGAGGTTCTCCAGCACCTCGTCGACGCCGAGGTCCGGATCAGGTGCGGTCCAGAACCCGGCGCGGCCGGTCTCCAGCGACCGCATGACCTTACCGAGCGCCTCGATGAAGTTGCGGCCCAACGACATCGCCTCGCCGACCGATTTCATCGTGGTGGTCAAGGTGGCGTCGGCGCCGGGGAACTTCTCGAAGGCGAAGCGTGGTGCCTTGACGACGACGTAGTCCAGGGTCGGCTCGAAGCAGGCGGGGGTTTCTTTGGTGATGTCGTTGAGGATCTCGTCAAGGGTGTAGCCGATGGCGAGTTTGGCGGCGATCTTGGCGATCGGGAAGCCGGTGGCCTTGGACGCCAACGCACTTGACCGGCTCACACGAGGGTTCATCTCGATCACGATGAGCCGGCCGTCCTGGGGATTGACGGCGAACTGGATGTTGCAGCCGCCGGTGTCGACGCCGACTTCGCGCAGGATCGCGATGCCGAGATCGCGCATCTTCTGGTACTCGCGGTCGGTCAACGTCATGGCCGGGGCGACGGTCACCGAGTCGCCGGTGTGCACACCCATCGGGTCGACGTTCTCGATCGAGCACACCACCACCACGTTGTCGTGGCCGTCGCGCATCAGCTCGAGCTCGAATTCCTTCCAGCCGTAGATGGATTCCTCGATGAGCACGTTCGCGCTCGGCGACGCGGCCAGCCCGTCACCGGCCATCCGCTCGACGTCCTCGGCGGAGTACGCCATGCCAGAGCCCAGCCCGCCCATGGTGAATGACGGCCGCACCACGACCGGCAGCCCGAGATCCGCGACCGTCTCGCGCACCTCGTCCATGGTGAAACACACTCGCGAGCGCGCGGATTCGCCACCCACTTTGGCGACGATGTCCTTGAACCGCTGCCGGTCCTCGCCGCGCTGGATGGCCTCGAAGTCGGCGCCGATGAGTTCGACGCCGTAGCGCTCCAGCGCGCCGTTCTCGTACAGTGCCACCGCGGTGTTGAGCGCGGTCTGCCCGCCGAGGGTGGCCAGCAGCGCGTCGATCTTGTTGCCGCGCTCGGCTTGTTGTTTGATCACCTTTTCGACGAATGCCGGGGTGATGGGTTCGACGTAGGTGTGGTCGGCGAACTCCGGATCGGTCATGATCGTCGCCGGATTGGAGTTCACCAGGCTCACCTGCAGGCCTTCGGCGCGCAGCACGCGGCAGGCCTGGGTGCCCGAGTAGTCGAATTCGCAGGCCTGGCCGATGACGATCGGCCCGGAGCCGATCACCAGCACGTGGTTGAGGTCAGTCCGCCGCGGCATCTAGCGGCTCCTTTCGACCGCGAGTGTGCGGTTTCGTACGCGGCGCGCCGATCCCGGCGTATGGATCTGCACAGTCACGGCTTCTCCCCTGCCATCAGGTCGACGAATTGGTCGAACAGGTAGTTGGCGTCGTGCGGGCCGGCCGCCGCCTCCGGGTGGTACTGCACCGAGAACGCACGCCCGTCAACGAGTTTGATCCCCTCGACGACCCCGTCGTTCGCGCACGTGTGACTGACGATCGCCTCGCCGAACGGGGTGTCAAACCGCTCTCCTGCCTCCCCCTCCAGGGCGAAGCCGTGGTTCTGTGCGGTCACCGCGACGCGGCCGGTGGCGTGGTCGATGACCGGGATGTTGATGCCGCGGTGGCCGAACACCATCTTGTAGGTCGAGCGGCCCAGCGCCCGGCCGAGGATCTGATTGCCGAAACAGATACCGAACAACGGGATCCCGGCGCCCAATACTTTACGCGTGACGGCGACGATGTGATCGGCCGTGGCCGGATCGCCCGGGCCGTTGGAGAGGAACACCCCGTCGGGTTTCAGGTCGGCGATCGCCTCGAAGCTCACCGACGACGGCAACACATGGCTGCGGATGCCGCGGGCCGCGAAGTTGCGCGGCGTGTTGGTCTTGATGCCCAGGTCGATGGCGGCAACGGTGAACCGTTGCGGCCCATCGGGTTCCACTACATAAACCGCGTCGGTGCTGACCTCGCCGGCCAGGTTGGCGCCGAGCATCGACGGCTGGCTGCGCACCCGGTTCAACATCTCCTCGGGGTCGGCCAGGGCATCACCCGAGAAGATGCCGGCCTTCATCGAGCCTCGGGTCCGCAAGTGCCGCACCACGGCTCGGGTGTCGATGCCGGCGACACCGACGACGCCCTGGGCCACAAGCTCGTCGTCGAGCGTGCCGGTGGCGCGCCAGTTGGATGCCCGTGGCGACGGGTCGCGCACCGCGTAGCCGGCCACCCATATCTTGTCGCCACGGCTCTCGGCGTCCTCCCGATTCCAGCCGGTATTGCCGATCTGTGGAGCGGTGGCGACCACGATCTGGCGGTGATAGCTCGGATCGGTGAGCGTCTCCTGATATCCGGACATCCCAGTGGAAAACACTGCCTCGCCGAGGGTTTCACCGATGGCACCGAACGTGGTGCCGGTGAAGATGCGGCCGTCCTCCAAGATCAGGACTGCTTTGTCGGTCACGCTGCCTCCTGTACCCAGCGGTCGTACTCCGCACGGTTGTCGGCGCGGAACCCGGTGTCGATCTCAGTTCCTGACGGCAGCCGCCACCGGATCGCCAGGATGCCCTCGTGGGTGAGGGCTTTGCCTGCGATCCCGCGTTCGGTGCGGATGGCGGTGACCGACTCGTTGGGAATCCAGATCGGCCCGGCGCCGCTGCGCTGCAGCATGATGCCCTCGGGGTAGCGGGTCAGTACGGCCTTGGTGCGGTACCCCAGATCACCGACGGCGATCCGGTCATTCCAGTGCGGCGCCAGCGTGCTGCCCACGTAGAGGCCTTTGGTCGCGGGAATCACCGCCGGGCCGACGCTGTCCGGTAACGGAGGCAGCGTGCCGATCAGCTCGGCCTGCCGCTCGGCGCGACGACGCCACCCGCGCATCATCGCCTGGATGATCACCGCGATCAGTACCACCATGATCGCCGCCATGATCAGCGACCCCACCAGCGTCGGTGTATTCATGCCGGGCACTTTCCGTCGCGCGCAGTGATTTTGCCGCGAAGCAGCGTCGCTGTGACAGTCGCCGGGAACGTCATCGATTCGAACGGGGTGTTGTCGGAGCGACTGGCCAGCGCCGAACCCTCGACCGTCCACGTGGCGTCCGGGTCGACGACGGTCAGGTTCGCCGGCTCGCCGATCTCCAGCGGCCGGCCCTGGTCGGGCAGGCCGACGATGCGGGCGGGGTTCTCGCTCATCACCCGGGCCACGTCGCGCCACGTCAGCAGGCCCGGCCGCACCATGGTTTCGACCACCACCGACAGCGCCGTCTGCAGCCCCAGCATGCCGGGGCGGGCGTTGGCGAACTCGCAGACCTTCTCGTGTTCGGCGTGCGGGGCGTGATCGGTTGCGACGCAGTCGATCACACCCTGGGCCAGCGCCCGCCGCAGCGCCTCGGCGTCGCTGGTCTCACGCAACGGCGGGTTGACCCGGTTGCGGCCGTCATAGCTGGCCAGTCGGGTGTCGTCGAGCAGCAGATGGTGCGGCGTCACCTCCGCGGTGATCGAAATACCTTGTGCTTTCGCCCATTTCAGGATCTCGACGGTGCCCGCGGTGGAGGCATGGCAGATGTGCACCCGCGCCCCAGCGTCGCGCGCCAGCAACGCATCGCGCGCGACGATGGATTCCTCGGCGGCGCGCGGCCAACCGGCCAGCCCCAGTCGCGCCGCGTTGGGGCCCTCATGCGCGACGGCGCCGACGGTCAGCCGCGGCTCCTCGGCGTGCTGGGCGATCAGCACGCCCAGGCCGGTGGCGTACTCCAGTGCGCGGCGCATCACCAGCGGGTCGTGCACGCAGAGGCCGTCGTCGGAGAACATCCGCACCTGACCGACGCCGGCGGCCATCAGGCCCATCTCGGTGAGCTGTTTGCCGTCCAGGCCCATGGTGACCGCGCCGACGGGGTGCACGTCGACGAGGCCGACCTGTTGGCCGCGATGCCAGACGTGGTCAGTGACGACGGGACTGTCGGCGACGGGATTGGTATTGGCCATCGCGAACACCGCGGTGAAGCCGCCCAAGGCCGCTGCCGCCGAACCGGTTTCGATGTCCTCGGCGTATTCGCGGCCAGGCTCACGCAGATGGGTGTGCAGGTCGACGAAGCCCGGCAACAGGATCTGGTCGGCTGCATCAATCACGTCGGCGTCGTCGGGAATCGCAAGTCCCGCGCCGATGTCGGTGATCTGACCGTCGGAGACCAGCACGTCGACAGGGTCACCTTCGCCGTAGCGCCTTACGCTGCGGATGAAAACACTCATGCGCTGATCGTCTCCTCCGCGCCCACCAGCAGGTGGAACAGCACCGCCATCCGCACATGCACACCGTTGGAAACCTGTTGCAGCACAGCCGATTGCGTCGAATCGGCCACCGATGAGGAGATCTCCATCCCGCGCAGCATCGGTCCCGGGTGCAGCACCACCGCCGTCCCCGACAGCATGGCTTGGCGCTTTTCGGACAGCCCGTAGAGCACCGAGTACTCGCGGGCGGACGGGAAGAAGCCGCCGGTCATCCGCTCGGCCTGCACCCGCAGCATCAGCACCGCGTCGGCGGCGGGCAGTTCCGCGTCGAGGTCATGCGACACCGTGACCGGCCAGTCCGCGACACCGACGGGCAGCAGTGTCGGCGGCGCCACCAGCACCACCTCCGCGCCGAGCGTGTCGAGCAGCACGACGTTGGAGCGCGCCACCCGGCTGTGCAGGATGTCGCCGACGATCACCACCCGCTTGCCCTCGATGCCGCCGAGCCGCTGCCGGATGGTCAGCGCGTCGAGCAGCGCCTGCGTCGGATGTTCGTGGGTGCCGTCGCCGGCGTTGATCACCGCGGGCCCGCCGTCCTCGGTGGCCGTCCACTCGGCGAGCTGCTGGGCCGCGCCCGATGCGGGATGACGGATGATCAGCGCGTCGGCCCCGGCCGCGCGCAGTGTCAGCGCGGTGTCGCGCAGCGATTCGCCCTTGGCCACCGACGAGCCGGAGGCGCTGACGTTGATGACGTCGGCGCTCATCCACTTGCCGGCCACCTCGAACGACACCCTCGTGCGAGTGGAGTTCTCGTAGAACATCGTGATGACGGTGCGGCCGCGCAGCGTCGGCAGCTTCTTCACCTCGCGGCCCAGCAAGGCCTGGCTGAACCGGTCGGCGTCGTCGAGGATCGCGATGGCGTCGTCGCGGGACAGGTCCGACGCCGAGAGCAGGTGCCTGGGCTTCATTTGGAGATCACCACCCCGTCGCGGTCGTCGTGCTCGCGCAGCAGCACGTGCACGCTTTCGCTGCGTGAGGTCGGCACGTTCTTGCCGACGTAGTCGGCGCGCAGCGGCAGTTCGCGATGGCCACGGTCGACCAGCACCGCGAGTTGCACCGCGCGCGGGCGGCCGATGTCGCGCAGGGCGTCCAGCGCCGAGCGCACCGAGCGGCCGGAGAACAGCACGTCGTCGACCAGGATCACCAGCGCGTCGTCGATGCCGCCTTCCGGGATGGACGTGGTCTCCAACGGCCGCGGCGGCTTGATGTTGAGGTCGTCGCGGTAGAGCGTGATGTCCAGCGCGCCGTGCGGCACCGAGACACCGGAGAACTCGCGGATCCGCTCGGCCAGGCGGCTGGCCAGGATGACGCCCCTCGTGGGTATGCCGAGCAAGACGACGCGCGGCGCATCGGGACCGTCGAGCGCGGTCTTTTCGATGATCTGGTGGGCGATGCGAGAAATGGTCCGACCGACGTCCGCGGCGGACATCAATTCCCGGTCGGTACCCGATGAGCCGGCCAAAGAGCCCATGAAGTGACTCGGACCTCCTTCTCCGCCTCTCTGGACGGACCTTTAAAGGATGTCGAACTGCGGGGAGCTTAACAGAGCCGGTATACGCTGGCGAAAATGACAGGCTCCAACGCCCCCCAATTCGATTTCGATGCGCTGTACCGCGGCGAAAGCCCGGCCGAAGGTGTGCCACCCATCACAACGCCGCCGTGGGATACCAAGGCCCCCAAGGAGAATGTGATCGCCTGGCACGAAGCGGGTCTGATCCACGGCGAGGTGCTCGACATCGGCTGCGGGCTCGGCGACAACGCTGTGTATCTGGCGCAGCAGGGCTACTCGGTGACCGGTCTGGACATCTCGCCGACGGCGTTGATCACCGCCGAGCGGCGCGCCGCCGACGCCGGCGTCGACGTCCGGTTCGCGGTGGCCGACGCCACCAAGCTGGACGGCTACACCGACGCCTTCGACACCGTCATCGACAGCGGGATGTACCACTGCCTCGACGACGACGGCAAGCGCGCCTACGCGTCCGCCGCACAACAACGCCGAAGCGACGTTCTGGCTGCTTCAGGCAAACCGCCGGTAATCGCGACGGCCTGCGCGTACCGTCATCTCGACGGAACCCCGGGGGTGCGACGTGGGCAATGGCACGACTTCCACACTGTTGCCCGACCCCGATTTCACGTGCACGCCCGCCGACTGTGAATTCGTCGCCGGCATCCGGCCCTACCGAACGAAAACCTTTCGCCTCGAACCTCAATCGATGGGTACCAAGTTCGTCGTGCACAACTACGGCCACGGCGGCGCCGGCATCACCATGTGCTGGGGCTGCGCCGTCGAGGTCCGCGATCTGGTCCGCCAGCACATCGGCGCGACGCCGCAGCCGGTCGCAGTGCTGGGCGCGGGCGCGATGGGGCTGACGGCCGCCGCGCTCTTGGTTGACTCCGGCTTCGCGGTGAGCATTTACGCCGCATCGCTGGACGCGACGACCTCTCACATCGCGGGCGGCCAATGGCAACCCTCGTTTGTCGAGTGCGAGACCACGGCGGCGGCAAAACAGCGCTTCGAACGGATTCTGCGCAACTCGTTCACCATGCATCGTGATCGAATCGGATTGGGCTACGGGGTTTCCAAGCGGATCAACTATTCCAAACATGGCAGCGGCACGAGTTTCGACAAGGTGCCCAAGGACGTCGTTCCGTCGCCGACACCGTTCGCGCAGCTGCCGTTCAAGCACCTGAATGTCCCGGGCTTCGGCTACCACACGCTGCTCGTCGAACCACCGATCTTCCTGAAGAAGCTGCGCGACGACCTCGACGCTGCGGGGGTTGTGATGGTACAGAAGGAATTTCACTCTGCCGCTGACATCGGCCAACTACCGGAGCCGGTCGTCGTCAACTGCACGGGACTGGGTTCGAAGGCGCTCTTCAGTGACAGCCGTCTCGTCCCGATCAAGGGCCACCTGGTACTGCTCAAACCTCAACCGAATCTGCAGTACCTGTACAGCTCCGACCACACGTACGTGTTTCCTCGGGAGGACCATGTGGTGGTCGGCGGCAGCGCGGAGCACGGCGTCTCAGATCCCACCGTCGACCCGGCGATCTGTCAGCGGATTCTGCACTTGGCCAAGGACGTGTTCGACGGCGAGACGGTGCTGGCCTTCGCGCCGCAACCCTGGATGCTGCCCCTGCCCGGCGACGGATACCGGTGACCCATGCCCAACGTCGCCGACTACATCATCAAGCGCCTCAGCCAGCACGGCGTGGAGGCACTGTTCGGTGTGCCGGCGGTGTTCTGCGCGCCGGTGTTCGACGCGGCGGCGCGCGCGCCGGGCTTCCGCACCGTCGTCACGAACAGCGACCTGGAAGCCGGGTATGCGGCCGACGGATACGCGCGCACGCGAGGACTGGCGGCGGTCGCCGTCTCCCACGGGCCGGGCACGTTGAGCATCGTCAACGCCATCGCCGCCGCCTACGTCGAGCGCAGCCCGGTCGTGGTGGTCAACGGCGGCCCGTCGCAGAAGAACATCGACGACCAGAACACGACGGGCGTGCTGTTCTCCCATTCGATGGGACGCCCGCACACCGACCTCGACGTGTTTCGCAACGTCACCGTGTTGTGCGGGCGCGAGACGAATCTCAACAGCGTCCCGCAATTCGTCGACAACGCGCTCAAGACGGCGCTGATCCGCAAGCATCCGGTCTACATCGAATTTCCGAAGGCGTTGTTCGATGCGCCGTGCCCGGCACCGACCGGCACCATCGACGTCACCGTGCCCGCGGGCGACGCCGACGCCGTCGCCGCCTCGATCCTGCAGAAGCTTTCTGCCGCAACCAATCCCGTGGTCATCGTCGGGGAAGAGGTGCAGCGCTACCGCGTTGCCGCCCAGGTGCAGGCGGTGGTGGACCGGTTGCAGGTGCGGTGGGCCACCACCGTCGTCGGCAAATCGGTGCTGTCCGAACAGCATCCGCGTTTCCTCGGCTGCTTCAACGGCGACAAGGCGCCTGCGCCGCTGAAGAGCGCCATCCAGCAGGCGGGGTTGGTTGTCGCGCTGGGCGCGGTTTTCGGCTCCGGGCACGCGAATCTGATGATCCCGAAGGCGGGTCACACGATCCGCATCTGGGACGGCGCGGCCGTCATCCCGCCCGCCGGGCCGCGCCCGGTGGGTCTGCCGGCGCTGGTGGCCGCGTTGGACAGCCAGTCCGTGAGTGCCACACCGATCACCTACACCGGTGTAGCGACGCCGGTCGCGGATCCGCCCGCGGCCGCGGCGGTCGAGTTGAGCTATCAGCAAGTGTTCGACGTGGTCTCCGAGCCGGCCTTCCTGGATTCGTCGTTCGCCGTGATTCCCGACACCTTCCTCGGCATCTACCCGGCGGCGCGGATGAAGCTGCCCGCCGCGGACATGTTCATCTCCGACGGGATTTGGGCGTCGATCGGTCATTCGGTCGGTGCGGCGGTGGGCGTGTGGGGGCCCGGCGGCAAGCGGCCACTGGTGCTGATCGGCGACGGCGGCTTCCAGATGGTGGGCCAGGCCGTGTCGACAATGGTTCGCTACCAACACAATTCGATCATCGTCATCATCGACAACAGCCTCTACGGCATCGAGCAGTTTCTGCTCGGGCCGGGCTTCTACACCAATCCGTCACAGCCGCCGCTGGCGTACAACGTGCTGCCGGACTGGAATTTCGACGCGTTCGCCCAAGCGCTCGGCGTCACCAAGGTGGCCACGGTCAACACCGTCGCCGGGCTGCGCACCGCGCTCGCGGCGGCCAAGGCCCACACCAACGGGCCATCGGTGATCCGGGCGCTGGTGGGAACCCGGTCCCTGCCCGCCGGTATCTAGCTGGTTAGCCTGGCTGTCGTGAACCTCGACGGCAACAAGGCGTCCATCACCGAGGCGATCGACGCCGGCCTGCTCGCGGGCGCGGTCACGCTGGTATGGAAGTCCGGCGAGATACTGCAGGTCAACGAGCTGGGCTACCGCGATGTCGACGCCCGGCTGCCGATGCAGCGCGACACCCTGTTCCGCATCGCGTCGATGACCAAACCGGTGACGGTGGCCGCCGCGATGACGCTGGTCGACGAGGGCAAGTTGGCGCTGAGCGACCCGGTGGTCAAGTGGCTGCCCGAGCTGTCGGATATGCGGGTGCTGCTCGATCGGCACGGTCCGCTGGACCAGACCGAGCCGGCCGCGCGACCGATCACGTTCGACGATCTGATGACCCATCGCAGCGGGCTGGCCTATGTGTTCTCGGTTTTGGGTCCGTTGGGATTCGCCTACGGCAAGATTTCGATGCGCCAGGACCAGGATCGCTGGCTTGCGGAGGTGGCCGAGCTTCCGCTGGCTCATCAGCCTGGCGAGCGGGTCACTTACAGCCATAGCACTGACGTGCTGGGCATCGCGCTGTCCCGTATCGAGGGCAAACCGTTGTCCCAGGTGCTGGCCGAGCGCATCTTCGAGCCATTGGGCATGGCCGACACCGGTTTTCACGTCGGGCCGAACGGGCGGCGGCGCGCTGCGACGATGTACAAGCTCGACTCCGACAACGTGCTGCGCCACGACGTGATGGGCCCCGCTCCGATTGCCGATCCCCCGTTCTGCATGGGCGGCGCGGGGCTGTGGTCGACGGTTGACGACTACCTGAAGTTCGTCCGGATGCTGTTGGGCGGCGGCACGGTCGACGGGGTGCGGGTGCTTTCGGAAGAGTCGGTGCGGTTGATGCGCACCGACCGGCTGACCACTGAGCAGAAGCGGCACAACTTTCTGGGAGCACCGTTTTGGGTCGGCCGCGGGTTCGGGCTGAACCTGTCGGTGGTGACCGACCCGTCGCAGTCGCGGCAGCTGTTCGGCCCCGGCGGGCTGGGCACGTTCAGCTGGCCGGGGGCATACGGGACGTGGTGGCAGGCCGATCCGAGCGCGGATCTCATTCTGCTATACCTGATTCAGAACCATCCGGACATGGGCGTCGACTCGGCCGCCGCCGTCTCGGGCAACACGTCATTGGCGAAACTGCAGTCGGCCCAACCGAAATTCGTCCGCCGCACGTATCGGGCACTGGACCTGTAGACCTGATGTCAAGTGTGCGGTCACTGTTTCGAGTGTGCGCCCACGGTTGAGATCGTGAAGAAATTGCGCAGCCATCGCACACTCGATGCGGTCAGCGCACACTCGACGCATCGAAACTGCGGTAGAGGGCTACCCCAGTTTCAGACCATCGCGATGGGCGACACCTTGGCGCCTATCTCCAGCGCGCCCGCCAGCTCACGGCTGACGTCGTAGTCGAATACCACGTGCCCGGAGATGATGTCGATGTCGCGCTTGAACCGCTGCAGCGGGTTGTCGACGAAATGCGCACTCGCGCCGGACGCTTCGAGCAGATCGGCGATCACCGCGCGTGACTCGTGCACAATGTGCGCCGCGGCGGCACGGGCATTGCCACGCACGGGGCGCGCCACCTCGTCCCCGGCCGCCACGATCGCTTGAATCTGTCCGACGGTGTCATCGAGCAGTCCGGTCAAGGCGCGCAGCCGAACCCGCGCGTCGGCGAGCCGCATCCGCGCCATCGGTTGGTCTTTCTGCGCGGTGCCCGAGTAGGCGAGCACCCGCTCCCCCAGCCGCTTGGCGAACAGGTCCGCGACCCGCTCGGCCGATCCGAGCGCCGGCATCGCGGCCAGCAGCGCCAGCGCCGGCACCATCGGCCACCGGTAGGTCGAGGCATCGTGCAGCGCCGCGCCGGGTGCCGTGCCGCCGTAGATGTCGAGCACCGCGACCTGCCGGTGAGCGGGCACGAAGACGTCGTCGACGACCACGTCGTTGGATCCGGTGGCCCGCATCCCCGAGGTGTGCCAGACATCCTCGATGCGAATGTCCGACGCGGGCAGCAGCACCAGCGCCGGGTAGATCGCGTCGTCCGGTCCGCACAGCGCGCCGACGAGGATCCAGTCGGCGTCCATCACTCCGGTGGCCCATGACCACCGGCCCGTCAGCCGCATGCCACCGTCGGCCGGGATGGCGCGACCGGTCGGCGCCAGCGGGGCCGGACACAACACCGGCCCGGACGCGAATACCTCATCTTGCGCTTGTTCGTTGAACAGCGCGAGCATCCAGTTGTGCAGGATGTAGAAGCCCAAAGTCCAAGCGCTGGAAGCACATCCGTATGCCATCCGTCGTACCGGATCGAGGATCGCCGGGAAGTCGGCCTGTGCGCCGCCGAAGCGGGCCGGCAGCAGCAGGTTCGCCAGGCCCGAGGCGCGGAACTCGGCGATGGTGGCGTCCGGTAGCCGGCGCAACCGTTCGCCTTCTGCGGCGCGCTCCGCGAGCCGGTCGATGAACTCATCGGTCAGGGTCGGCACCGTCGCGGTCATGGTCTGTGACGCTACCATACCTTTTTGTATGGAGAGTTCGGCGCTTACCCTAGCGCCATGACACAGCGGACTGTGCTCATCAGCGGCGCCGGGATCGCCGGCCCGTCACTCGCCTACTGGCTGCACCGCTCGGGGTACCGCGTGATCGTCGTCGAGGTCGCGCCGGGTATTCGTCCGGGCGGGCAGACCGTCGACCTGCGCGGTGCCGGGCGACGCGTGGTCAGGCGGATGGGATTGCTCGGCGAGATGAACGAGCGGTCCCTCGACCAGAAGGGCGTTGCGTGGGTGCGCAGGGACGGCAGCCGGCGCGCCGAAATGCCGGTCGAGGCCTTCCACGGCAACGGGCTGGTGTCGAAGCTGGAAATCCTGCGCGGCGACCTGGCCGACGTGCTGTACCGCGCCACCGCCGAATACACCGACTACCGTTTTGACAACCGGATCACCGCCATCGAGCAGACCGACAATGCGGTGAACGTGACGCTTGCCGACGGCACTGAAGTTCCGGCGGATCTGGTGGTCGGTGCCGACGGTCCCCATTCGGCAGTTCGCCGCCTGGTGTTCGGCCCGGAGGAGCGGTTCGTCAAGCCACTCGGCGGCTACAACGCATGGTTCACCGCACCGGACACCGTCGGGCTGCACGGCTGGTATCTGATGTATCAGGCGCCGGGTCTGAACGCCTCGATGCGTTCGTCGCACGACCCGCAGAAGGCCAAGGCGGGGTTGGCATTTCGGTCGGATCCGATCGCCTACGACCGGCGCGACCTCGATGAACAACGTGAATTGCTGACGCAGTACTTCGCGGGTGCAGGTTGGCATTGTGACGCCCTGCTGGCGGCGGCGGCGGACGCCGATGACTTCTACTTTGGCGAGTTCGCCCAGGTTCAGATGGAGACGTTCTCCCGTGGGCGGGTGACGCTCGTCGGTGACGCCGGCTATTGCGCGTCGCCGCTGTCCGGCATGGGCACCAGCCTCGCGCTGGTCGGCGGGTACGTGTTGGCTGGCGAACTCGGCCCCGCGGATTCCCTTGATGCCGAACGGATTCAGACGGCATTGCAGAAGTACGAAGCGGTGATGAGGCCTTACATAGACCGCTGCCAGGATCTGCCGAACGGCATCGACGGTTATCTACCCAAGTCGGCGACCGACATCACGATCAACGCTCAGGCGATGAAATGGATGCAGCGCTGGCCGTTCCGCCCGTTCGCCGAGAAGAAGTGGTTCACCACCGCCGACGCCATCGTACTGCCGGACTACGACTCCGGTTCGGCGCCGGCATCACCGGGGTCATCGCGCTGATCACCGGCTCCCACATCGCGACCTCCGCGGCTCTAGGAGTCCTCGTCGGCGTCGATGGTGCGCGAGCGGCGGGTGAGCGCGGGCAGGCTCGGCCGTCGCAGCCCGAGATCACGCCGCTCATGGAGTTCGGTGGCGTCGCTGAGCACCCTGACCACCGCCTGTGTCAACCCGATGATCGCCGCCATCACCGGCAGCAGCGGTTTGGCCGCGTAGCGAATGGGACTCAGCCGATTCGCCTCGATCACGGTGTCGACGCGCTTGGCGACGACGTACCGCTCGATCGCGTGGTACAGCCAGGCGCCGGCGCCCAGCGCGTAGATCGCCAACGCCGCCGCCACGACGGCCAGGTCCAGCGCCGCGCAGATGACAGCCCCGAGTACGACGAGGCCGGCCAGCACGCTCGCGGCCACCACGCGTAACTTCAACGGATTCAACAGATCTCCCCTATTGCATGCATCGCGACAGCACTCGGCCGAATTGCAGCAGCCGCTGCATCTGCGCCAGCCCGCCGTTGTCGACCGTCTTCTGGTAGCGAAACGATTCACAGTAGATGTCGGTTTCGGTCGCCGATTTCTGCCGGCTGCGCGTCACGAGTTGGGTGTACAACCGCAGCCGTACTTCCAAGAGCCGCCGGGTTCCGTCGTCAAGCACCTCATATTCGGCGGTCAGCACGTGGTCGTTGATCGACGACAGCAGGATCGTGCGCACCGACGCGTCGAGCAGGCGGCGTTCGCGGTCTCCGGCCGTCGACGATCCGTCGTCGGCGCGCCACATGATGAGCCGGTGGCCGTCGGTGAGCACCACCTCCTGCCAGATGGCCTCGCCCCACGACTCTTCGGTGCTGCCCCGCGCCATGATGAACGCCTTGATGGCGGCGAGGTCGACGACGGGGCGCAGCGCCTCCAGCGCCAGATCGGGGTCACGCAGATACACCTTGGCCGCGTCCTCCAAGCTGGAGTACGGGGCCCAGTCCTGCGGGGTGCCCACCGCTAACCGGCGCTGCCGTTCCCGGTGCTCCGGACCGCCTGGGACGCCGCCCGGATCTGCGGCGTCACCAACATCACTTGGCCCAGCACGCCGTTGACGAACGCCGGTGACTCGTCGGTGGAGAGCCGCTTGGCCAGTTCCACCGCCTCATCGACGGCCACCGGCTCGGGAACGTCGTCGGCGTGCAGCAGTTCCCACACCGCGACCCGCAGGATCGCCCGGTCCACCGCGGGCAGCCGCTCCAGCGTCCACCCCTGCAGGTGCGCGGAGATGAGGTCGTCGATGTGGGCGGCGTGTTCGGTCACGCCGCGCGCCACCGTGACCGTGTACGGGTTCAGCGGCGAAACGTCGGACTGCTTGTCGGCCAATGCATTTCGCGCATCGGCCACTTCGGCCGCGGTGATGCCACGCGCCTCGGCTTCGAACAACAGGTCGACGGCGCGTTTGCGGGCCTGATGCCTGCCACGGTCGCCTTTGCGGTCAGGCATTCACCCGACCCAGATAGCTGCCGTCACGCGAATCCACCTTGAGCTTGTCGCCGGTGTTGATGAACAGCGGCACCTGGATCTCCGCGCCGGTCTCCACGGTGGCAGGTTTGGTGCCCGCGCTGGAACGGTCGCCCTGCAAACCGGGCTCGGTGTGGGTGACCTCGAGTTCGACCGTGACCGGGAGTTCGAGGTACAGCGGGGTGCCGTTGTGGAACGCGATCTGCACCGGCATGCTCTCCAGCAGGAACTTGGCGGCGTCACCGACCAGCGAATCCGGAAGGTGATGCTGTTCGTAGTCCTCGGAGTCCATGAACACGAAGTCGGTGCCGTCGCGGTACAGATAGGTGGCGTCGCGGCGGTCGACGGTCGCGGTCTCCACCTTGACCCCGGCGTTGTAGGTCTTGTCGACCACCTTGCCCGACACCACGTTCTTCAGCTTGGTGCGCACGAAGGCCGGTCCCTTACCGGGCTTGACGTGCTGGAACTCGACGATCTGCCACAGCTGGCCATCGATCTGAAGCACCAGCCCATTCTTGAAGTCGGCGGTCGTTGCCACGGTCGGTTGTTCTCCTGAGTCTCAATCGATAACAGCCAGTTCCTTGGGGAACCGGGTAAGCAGGTCGGGCGCCGGCTCGCACACGACCAGGGTGTCCTCGATGCGGACACCGCCGCGATCGGGCAAGTAGACGCCGGGTTCCACAGTCACCGCGGAGCCAGCAAGCAGTGTACCGGCGGCCGCGGAATTGATTCCGGGCGCTTCGTGGATCTGCAGGCCGACGCCGTGGCCGAGGCCGTGACCGAAGTTGTCGGCGTAGCCGGCGTCGGCGATGACTTGCCGAGACGCGGCGTCGACATCACACAGCGACGCCCCGGGTTCCAGCGCTTCCCGGCCGGCCCGCTGCGCCTCGGCGACCAGGTCGTAGAGCTCGCGCTGCCACTGCGCGGCGGACCCCAAAACGAAGGTGCGGGTCATGTCGGAGTGATACCCGCACACCAGCGCGCCGAAGTCGATCTTGACGAAGTCACCCGCTTTGAGCACCGCGTCGGTGGGCCGGTGGTGCGGGATCGCGGAGTTGGCACCGGCCGCCACGATGGTCTCGAACGACGGCCCGTCGGCACCGTGGTCGAGCATCAGCGACTCCAGCTCCCGTGCCACGTCCTTCTCGGTCCGTCCCGGCCGCAGCCCACCGCGGGCGACCAGGTCCGTCAGCGCCGCGTCGGCCGCCTCGCACGCCAGCCGCAGGATGGCGACCTCACCGGCGTCCTTGACCTCGCGCAGCGCCTCCACCATGCCCGCGGCGCGCACCAGCTCGACGGCGCCGTCGCCGGACCGGGTGAGCGCGTCGTAGGCGTCGACGGTCACCACATGGCTTTCGAAGCCCAGCCGCCGCACACCGTCGGCGACGGCCCGCTTGACCAATCGCGGTGCGCACGCGCGCTCGATGACGATCTCGGCGTCCGGCGCCTGCTGCGCGGCCTGGGTCCGATAGCGCCCGTCGGTGACCAACACCGGCGTTTCGTCGTCCGCGCGGATCAACAGTGCCGCATTCGACCCGGTGAACCCGGACAGATAACGGACGTTGACCAGGTCCGATACCAGCAAGGCATCCAGTTCGGCTTCGGCCAGCTTGCGCCGCAAGCGGTCCCGACGCTGGGAAATAGTCACAGCTCTTGACGCTACTCGCTACGCTGTCTGCCCATGACTAAGTGGTTACTGCGCGGACTGGTGTTCGCGGCCCTGATGGTGATTGTCCGGTTGATCCAGGGCGCGATGATCAACGTGTGGGAAACCAGAGCGAGTTTGATCAGCGCGGTGCTGGTGAGCCTGTACGCCCTCGCCGCCTTCCTGTGGGGTGTGGTCGACGGTCGCGGAGACGCCCGCGCCAATCCTGACCCCGACCGCCGCGGCGACTTCGCGATGACCTGGCTGCTGGCGGGTCTGTTCGCCGGCATCGTCAGCGGTGCGGTCGCGTGGTTCATCGGGCTGTTCTACAAGAACCTCTACGTCGAGGGTCTGATCAACGAATTGACGACGTTCGCCGCGTTCACCGCGTTGCTGACGTTCGTCGCGGCCATCATCGGCGTCGCGCTCGGCCGCTACCTCGTCGACCGCAAGGCCCCGGACGTGGTGGTGAAGCACCACGGCCTGGCCGCCATCGATGAAGATCGCGCGGATACCGATGTATTCGCCGCTGTGCGCCATCCCGACGATGCCACGCAACCGGTGCCGCCGCAGGACCAGAACCGCACCTAATCCAGGCTGGCCAGATACCGCAGCGCCAGCAGATAGCCCTGCACACCCAGGCCGACGATCACGCCCGTCGCCACGCCGCTGATGTAGGAGTGGTGCCGAAACTCCTCGCGCTTGTGCACATTCGAGATGTGCACCTCGATCAGCGGGGCCCGCAATTCGGCGCAGGCGTCACGCAACGCCACCGACGTATGCGTGAGCGCGCCGGCGTTGAGCACCACCGGTTCGCCGGCGTCGGCGGCGGCATGAATCCAGCCGAGCAATTCGGCTTCGCTGTCACTTTGCCGCACAACGGCTTTCAAGCCGAGATCGGCGGTTTCGCGTTCAATGAGGGCAACCAGATCGTCGTGGGTGGTGCTGCCGTAGACGTCGGGCTCGCGCCGACCCAGCCGACCCAGGTTCGGTCCGTTGATCACCTGCACCGTCGTCATTGCGCCGCAACCTCCGCGTAGGCCGCCGCCAGCAGCGACGGATCGGGACCCTCCAGTCGACCGGGCTTGGCCAGGCCGTCGAGCACGACGAACCGCAGCACCCCGGAGCGAGTCTTCTTGTCGCCGGCCATGAACTCCAGCAATTGCGGCAATGCGTCGGTGTCATAGCTGACCGGCAAGCCCAGCGCGGTCAGCACCGACCGGTGCCGATCGGCGGTCTCGTCGTCGAGCCGTCCGGCCAGACGGCCAAGTTCGGCCGCGAACACCAGCCCGACCGACACCGCGGCGCCGTGGCGCCACTGATAGCGTTCACGCCGCTCGATGGCATGGGCCAAAGTGTGGCCGTAGTTGAGGATTTCGCGCAGCTGCGATTCCTTCTCGTCGGCCGCGACCACCTCGGCCTTGACCGCGACGGCCCGTCGGATCAGTTCGGGCAGCACCGTTCCCGTCGGATCGAGCGCCGCCTCGGGGTCGGCCTCGATCATGTCGAGGATGATGGGATCGGCGATGAAACCGGCTTTGACGATTTCGGCCATACCGGCCACGATCTCGTTGCGCGGCAAGGTTTCCAGCGTCGCCAGGTCGACCAGTACGGCGGCGGGCTGGTGGAACGCGCCCACCAGGTTCTTACCCGCCTCGGTGTTGATACCGGTCTTGCCGCCGACCGCCGCGTCGACCATGCCGAGCAGCGTGGTGGGTACATGCACGATGTCCACTCCGCGCAACCAGGTCGCCGCGGCGAAGCCGGCAACGTCGGTGGCCGCTCCCCCGCCCAGGCTGACAATTGCATCCTTGCGACCAAGGCCGATGCGGCCCAACACTTCCCAGATGAATCCGACGACGGGCAGTTCCTTACCCGCCTCGGCGTCGGGGATTTCGATGCGATGCGCGTCGATCCCGGTGTCGGACAGCGCCTTCCGGATAGCCTCAGCGGTCTGGGACAGCACCGGCTGGTGCAGGATGGCGACCTTGTGGCGGCCATCGAGGATGCGGACCAGCTCGCCGAGCAGCCCCGTGCCGATGATCACCGGGTAGGGCGGATCGACGAGCACGTCGACGGTTACCGGTTGGCTCACTTGTTGCGCTCCAGATTGCGCGCGGCCAGGGCCGCGGGGGTAGGTGGCGCCTCGGTGCTCGGCGGCGCGATCAGGCGGGCGGGGCCACGACGCCACGACGGCCGGCGCCGGCGGCGCGACGCACTCGGCGCGTCGGGATTCTCCAGGCGCGTCACGATGTGGCGCACCACGGCTCCCGGGTTGCGGCGATTGGTGTTGACCCGCATGGTGGCAACCCGCCGGTACAGCGGAACACGTTGGGACATCAGTGCTTTGAACTTCTCGGCCGGGTCGCCGCCGGCCAGCAGCGGACGCATGGTGTTGCCGCTGGTGCGGCGAATCCCCTCGGCGGCGCTGATCTCCAGGTAGATGACGGTGTGGCCGGCCAACGCCTCCCGCACGCCTGGCGTGGTGACGGCGCCGCCGCCGAGCGAGAGCACGCCGTCGTGCGACTGCAGCGCCGACCGGATGACCTCTTCCTCGATGCGACGAAATTCCTGCTCACCGTCGTTGGCGAAAATGTCGGCGATGGTGCGACCGGTCCGTTCCTCTATCGCCGCATCGGTGTCGAGCAGCGTCAGACCCAACGATTTGGCCAGTCGCCGACCGATGGTGGACTTGCCCGAGCCGGGCAGGCCCACCAGAACCGCCTTGGGTGCCATCAGCCCGACGCCTGTGCCGGTTCGGTGGCGGGTTCGCGGGCAGCCACGGCGCGAAGGTAGGTGTCGATATTCGTGCGCGTCTCGGTGAGCGAATCGCCGCCGAACTTCTCCAGCGCGGCGCGGGCCAGCACCAGCGCGACCATCGCTTCGACCACCACGCCGGCGGCGGGCACCGCGCACACGTCGGAGCGCTGATGGATCGCGACGGCCTCGTCGCCGGTGGCCATGTCGACGGTGGACAGCGCCCGGGGCACGGTCGAGATGGGTTTCATCGCGGCGCGCACCCGTAGCGGCTGGCCGTTGGTCATGCCGCCCTCGAGGCCTCCGGCGCGGTTCGTCGACCGCAGCACACCGCCTGGACCGGGGAACATCTCGTCGTGGGCCACGCTGCCGCGGCGGCGCGCGGTTTCGAAGCCGTCGCCGATCTCGACACCCTTGATCGCCTGGATGCCCATCACCGCGGCCGCCAGCTGGCTGTCGAGCCGGTTGTCACCACTGGTGAACGAGCCCAGGCCCACGGGGAGGCCGTCGGCGACCACCTCGACGACACCGCCGAGGGTGTCGCCGTCTTTCTTGGCGGCCTCGATCTCGGCGATCATCCGCGATTCGGCGTCCTTGTCATAGGCCCGGACTGGGCTCTCGTCGATGGCGGCCAGATCGCCCGGCTGCGGCGGCGGCCCGTCATACGGCGCGGACGCCCCGATGGAGATGACGTGTGAGATCACCTCGACCCCGATCGCTTGCTTGAGGAATTGCTTCGCGACCGTCCCGGCGGCGACGCGGGCGGCGGTCTCGCGGGCGCTGGCCCGTTCCAACACCGGACGGGCGTCGTCGAAACCGTATTTGAGCATGCCGGCGTAGTCGGCGTGGCCCGGACGGGGCCGGGTCAGAGGCGCGTTACGGGCGCTGTCTTCGAGTTCGGCGGGGTCGACCGGATCGGGCGCCATCACGGTTTCCCACTTGGGCCATTCGGTGTTGCCGATCTCCACGGCGATCGGGCCTCCGAGCGTGACGCCGTGCCGGACGCCGCCCAGCAGGGTGACGTGGTCTTTTTCGAACTTCATACGGGCGCCACGGCCGTAGCCGAGCCGCCGGCGCTGCAGCTGGGTAGCGATGTCGTCGGAGGTGACGTGAACGCCGGCGACCATGCCTTCGAGCACGGCCACCAGCGCGCGGCCATGAGATTCACCAGCTGTGGTCCATCGCAACACGTGTCCCATCTTCCCACGACGGCCCTGGCGTGCGATTTCGGCGTGCTGGGTGGCGCGCAGCGGAACCAATTACGCCCACGTCGCCATGGCGACGGCCGCAGCGCTCGCCAGGCACATCGACGGGCCGTGCGGCACAGCCGGTCCGGCCCGTCGAATGAGCGCGACGACGGCCCACGCGGCGGTCAGCAGCGGGGCCGCGAGCGCGGCCAGCATCCACACGTCCATCCCGAACGCGCCCGTCAGTGCGCCGAGGCCGAACGCCAGCTTCACGTCGCCGCCGCCCATCGCCTGGGCCGCCAGCAGATGCACGAGCAGATACAGCCCCAGAAGCGTCGCGGCGCCGACAACCGCGCCCACCCCGCGCCCGGCCACCACAGCTCCGACAAGGATCACCGCGGCACCGGGCAGTGTCAGACGGTTCGGCAGTCGCCGTTCCCGCACGTCGTACACACTCAGCGTGACCAACCAGCCAAGCCCCAGTACGGCCGCCACCACCCCCACCCACTGAGGTTAAGGCCCGTCCAGCGCCGCCCTCATCGCTTCTTTGGGCGCGGGCAATCCGGTGAACTGCTCCACCTGAGCGAACGCCTGATGCAACAACATCTCCAGCCCGCTGATCACCCGGCCGCCGGCCGCTTCGACCGCTGCGGCCAGCGGCGTCGGCCACGGGTCATAGATCGCGTCGAGCAGCAGCGGCGTCACCGCCAGCGCCTGCGCATACGGGGCGGCCGCGTCCGCCGGGATGGTGCTGACCATCACGTCGACGTCCGTCAGCTCGACGCCCTCGATATCGCACCAGCACGCCTCGATGTCCGCACCGGCCGCGAGGGCCACCAGCGGCGCGGCCTTGTCGGGATTGCGCGCAACGACAGTAATCCGTTGCACACCAAGCTCGGACAGACCGACCACCACCGCCGGGGCGGTGCCGCCCGAACCCACCACCACCGCGTGTCCCGTCGCGGATCCCAACGCGCCGATCACGCCGTCGGTGTCGGTGTTGTCTGCCCGCCAGCCGGTCGCCGTCCGGACCAGCGTGTTGGCCGAGCCCACCAGATCCGCGCGTGAGGTGCGCACGTCGGCGAATCGCAACGCCGCGAATTTGCCGGGCATGGTGACCGAGACGCCCACCCATTCCGGGCCGAAACCGCCTACCAGACCGGGCAATTGCTCGGCCGTGCACTCGATGCGCTCATAAGTCCAGTCGTGAAGCCCTAACGCGCGGTACGCGGCCAGGTGCAACTGGGGCGAGCGGGAATGCGCGATGGGCGACCCGAGAACGGCGGCTTTTCTACCGTGCGCTACCCGATTGCGCTCTTCGCTGGCGCTCATCGCGCGGAGTCGAGGACACCGTTGTTCTGAGCCAGTTGGATATTCGCGAGGTGCTCGTTGAAGTCCCGGGTGAACAGCGTCGTGCCCTGCATGTCGATGGTGACGAAGTACAGCCAGTCCCCCTGCGCCGGGTGCTCGGCGGCCGCCAGCGCCTCCGCGCCGGGTGAACCGATCGGGGTGGCCGGAAGTCCCTCGCGGACATAGGTGTTCCACGGTGTCGCTTGGGCACGGTCCGCGTCGGTGGTGGCCACCTCGATGCGATCCAGCGGATAGTTCACCGTCGAATCGAACTCCAGCTTGGGGTACTCGACCAGCCGGTTGTAGATGACGCGTGCGACCTTCGCGAAGTCTTGCGGCAGCGCCTCTCGCTGCACCAGCGAAGCCACCGTGAGAATCTCGTAGGGCGACATGTTCAGCGTCTTCGCCGTCTCCAGCAGGCCGCCTTCCTCATATTGCTTCACGCTGTCGGCGATCAACCGGGACAGGATGTCCTGCGCGGACGCGGAGGGGTCGATGTTCCACGTACCCGGTGCGATCAACCCTTCCAGCCGGCGGTGGTCGTCGCCCATCGCCTCGACTTGTTCTGCGGCCCAGTCCGGCACGGACAACGCGGACAGCTCGGCGGTACGCGCTATCTCACGCAGCTCGTCGGCATCTACACAGCGACGTTCGCCGTTGAGGTTCACGCACGACGCGCGGGAGATCAAGGTGAAGATGCCCTCGGTCACCGCATTGGTCCTGACGTCGGCGACGTCGTCGAGCTGGCGTCCCTCCGCAATCACCAGCTTGCCCACCCGGTTCTGCGGATCGGCCAGTTGCTCAACGGCATTCGAGGCGGAAATCTCGGTGCGGACTTTATAGAAACCGGGCTGAATCGACGAGATCGCAGAATTGCCCGCCGCCGCCGCGACGAATGCCTCACTCGTCGCCACCACATTGTGGTCCTCCAGCGTCTGGCCGATCGCTGTCGTGGAATCGCCGTCGTGAATCTGGATCACCACGTCGTCCACGCCGCCGCCGGCGTAATCGTCGACGCCGCCAAACATGTTGTGCCACAACCTGGAGCCCACAAAGATCGCGCCGACGACCACCACGATGAGCGCGGCCAGCGAGAACCCCCGAACCATGCGACGCCTGCGCCGCCGTCGGGCCTCCCGGTTCTTCTCGGCGCGGCTCGTTGCGCGCCGCGGCGACCCCACCGCCACAGGCTGTGCGCGATCGGTACCCCAGTCGTCAACCATCGCCGCCCTCTCCGGGCGCGGCCATCACCGCGCGCCGCTGGTCCAGCCAGCCTTGCAAAATCCCCACGGCGGCTACTTGGTCGATCATCGTCCGCTGACTCTTAGCGCGAACTCCGGCCTCGCGCAACGACCGCTGCGCCGTCACAGTAGTCAGCCGTTCATCGGCGAGGCGCACGGGGACGGGCGCGACACGCCGGGCGAGTGCGTCCGCCAGGTCGATCGCGTCGCGGGCGGACGGGCCGGTGCGATCGGCCAGCGTACGGGGCAGGCCCACCACCACTTCCACCACCGCGAGCTCGTCGACCAAGCTGGCCAGCCGGCGCAGATGCCCGCCCGACCGATCCCGCCGCACGGTTTCCACCGGCGTGGCCAAGATGCCGTCGGGGTCACTGGTGGCCACCCCGATGCGGACGCTGCCCACGTCGATGCCCAGCCGTCGTCCGCGCCCGGGATCGGGTGGCGTCAAGAAACGCCCGGGTCGATCCGGCAGGCGATCATCGGTGTAGGTCAAAGCTAACTCCGGCCCAGTTCTGCGCGCAGCGCGGCCAATGCCGCGTCGATGCCCCCCGCCCCCTTACCGGAACCTTGCGCCAGATCGGCCTTGCCGCCCCCGCGGCCGTTCACCGCTACGCCCACCGTTTTGACCAACTCGTTGGCGCGCAAGCCGAGGTCCTGTGCGGCCGGGTTGACCGCCACGACGAAAGGCACGGTATCGTTCTCGCCCTCGGCGAGCAACGCGACCACGGCCGGGTCGCTACCGAGCTTGCCGCGAATGTCGGCGACGAGCGTGCGCAGATCCGCCGCCGACATCCCGCCGGCCATCCGCTGCGCCACGAGTCGGACCTTACCGATGATCTCGGCGCCTGCGACGGCATTTGCCGCGGCTGCTCGCGCGTTGGCGAGCCGCATCTTGTCGAGTTCCTTCTCGGCGACCTTGAGGCGCTCCACCAACTGGGCCACCCGGGCGGGCACCTCGTCGGACGGCACCTTCAGCGACGACGCCAGTCCGGCCAGCAGCGCGCGCTCCCTGGCCAGGTGGCGGAACGAGTCCAACCCGACGTAGGCCTCGACGCGCCGCACGCCCGACCCCACCGACGACTCGCCCAGGATGGTGACCGGACCGATCTGCGCCGAACTGCGCACGTGTGTACCGCCGCACAGCTCCAGTGAGAACGGGCCCCCGATTTCGACCACCCGCACCTCGTCGGGATAACTCTCGCCGAACAGCGCCATCGCGCCCATCGCCTTGGCCTTGTCGAGTTCGGTGGTGAAGCTGTGCACCTCGTAGTCGGCCTCGACGGCTTCGTTGGTGACCTCTTCGATGTCGGTGCGCTGGCTTTCCGATAACGCGCCCTGCCAGTTGAAGTCGAACCGCAGATACCCTGGCCGGTTGAGCGATCCGGCCTGAACGGCGTTGGGCCCCAGCACTTGCCGCAGTGCGGCGTGCACCATGTGGGTGCCGGAATGGCCCTGCGTCGCGCCGTGGCGCCACCGTGGGTCGACGGCGGCGACGACGGTGTCGCCCTCCACGAACTCGCCCGACTCGACGTTGACCCGGTGCGCCCACAGTGTTTTGGCGATCTTCTGCACATCGGTGACGGCGGCCTTGGCGGCGACCGACGCACCGGTCCCGACGATGGTGCCCTCGTCGGCGATCTGTCCGCCCGACTCGGCATAGAACGGGGTGCGGTCCAGGATCAGCTCGACACGATCCGGCGACGGGCCGCCGTTGTGGCTCACCACCGGCACCCTGTGACCATCGACGAAGATACCGAGAATCTTTGCCTCGGAAGTCAATTCGTCGAAACCGGTGAACTCTGTCGGGGCGGTGTCGACGAGTTCGCGGTAGGCCGACAGATCCGTGTGCGCCTGCTTGCGCGCCGCGGCGTCGGCTTTGGCCCGCTGTCGCTGTTCGGCCATCAGATGCCGGAAGCCCTCTTCGTCGACACTTAGCCCTGCCTCGGCGGCCATCTCCAGCGTGAGCTCGAGCGGGAAGCCGTAGGTGTCGTGCAGCGTGAACGCGTCGGAGCCCGACAGCACCGTGGTGCCAGCGGCTTTCGTCGCGCGCGCAGCGTCTTCGAACAACCGCGATCCGGAGGTCAACGTGCGGTTGAACGCGGTCTCCTCGGCGACCGCGATGCGTTGAATACGGTCGAAATCGTTGACCAGCTCCGGATACGACGGACCCATCGCGTCACGCACCGTGCTCATCAGTTCGCCGACGATCGGGACATCGATACCCAGCAGCTTGGCCGACCGGATGACGCGACGCAGCAACCGGCGCAGCACATAACCGCGGCCGTCGTTGCCGGGGCTGACGCCGTCGCCGATCAGGATCGCCGCGGTTCGGCTGTGATCGGCGATGACCCGGTAACGGACGTCGTCGTCGTGGTTTCCCACGTCGTATCCGCGCGGGGCGAACCGTGCCGTGGTGTCGATGATCGGCCGCAGCAGGTCGGTTTCGTAGACGTTGTGCACACCTTGCAGCAGGAATGCCACCCGCTCGACACCCATTCCGGTGTCAATGTTCTTGCGCGGCAGCGGGCCGAGGATTTCGAAGTCCTCCTTCGACGTACCCTCGCCACGCTCGTTCTGCATGAAGACGAGGTTCCAGATCTCGAGGTAGCGCTCCTCATTGACGATGGGCCCGCCCTCGACACCGAACTCAGGGCCGCGGTCGTAATAGATTTCGGAGCAAGGACCGCACGGGCCGGGGATGCCCATCGACCAGTAATTGTCGGCCATTCCACGACGTTGGATGCGCTCGGGCGGCAGCCCGGCTACCTCCTGCCAGAGCTCTGCAGCCTCGTCGTCGTCCAGATAGACAGTGGCCCAAAGCCTTTCGGGATCCATCCCGAAGCCGCCGTCGTCGATGGACGTCGTCAGCAGCGTCCACGCCAGCTCGATGGCGCCGCGCTTGAAATAGTCGCCGAACGAGAAGTTGCCCGCCATCTGGAAGAAGGTGTTGTGCCGGGTGGTGACACCCACCTCGTCGATATCCGGAGTGCGGATGCACTTCTGGATGCTGGTGGCCGTCTTGTACGGCGGCGTGCGTTGGCCGAGGAAGTACGGCACGAACTGCACCATGCCGGCGTTGACGAACAGCAGGTTGGGGTCATCGAGGATCACCGAGGCGCTGGGCACCTCGGTATGACCCGCCTTCACGAAATGATCGAGGAAGCGCTTCCTGATCTCGTGTGTCTGCACTGGCTGCTGTCCTTAATGTTTGTTCCGTCGCGAATAATCGACCGCACTACAGTACCGGTTGCCGTCCGTCAGCCGGTGATGAAGCTGAGGCGCACCGACCGTTGCGGGTTGTCTCGGTTGAGGTCCACCAGCACGATGCTCTGCCAGGTGCCCAGCAACGGTTCGCCCGCCGCGACGGGCACCGTCACCGACGGTGAGACCAAGGCCGGCAGCACGTGGTCGGCGCCGTGGCCGGGCGAACCGTGGGCGTGCCGGTAGCGATCGTCGCGGGGAAGCAACCGCTCCAACGTATCCACCAGATCGTCGTCGGACCCGGCGCCCGTTTCGATGATCGCCACCCCCGCCGTGGCGTGTGGAACGAACACGTTGCACAGCCCGTCGCGGTGGCCCGCGCAGAAGGACCGCACCGCGTCGGTCAGGTCGACGATCCGGCGGCGGGAGGTGTCCACATCCAGCACATCAGATTCCATATTTCCAGCGTACGAGGGCAGCTTGAGGGCATTGCCTCAGGCAACGCAGCGGAGGACCCTTAGGAGTGACCGGTGGCGCCACCGGGGCGCTGCCCCGAACAAAAGGGGGTGGGTCGTGTACGCACGCTCTACCACTATTACTGCGCAGCCGGAGTCGATCGACGCCGGAATTGCGTTTGTTCGCGATGAGGTCATGCCCGCCCTGCAGGCGATGGATGGGTGTGTCGGCATGTCACTGCTCGTCGACCGGGAGTCTGGCCGCTGCATCGCCACCAGCGCCTGGGAGACCGAGGACGCCAGAGCCGCCAGTTTGGAGCGGGTGAAGCCGCTTCGGGACCGGGCCGTGGAGATGTTCGGCGGAGGTAGCGCGACCGTCGAGGACTGGGAGATCACCGCGCTGCACCGCGACCATCCCACCCACGACGTGGCCTGCGCGCGGGCCACGTGGGTGCAGACCGACCCGGCCAACGTCGACGCCGGCATCGAGTACTACAAGAGCTCGGTCATCCACGACCTGGAGGGCCTCGAGGGCTTCTGCAGCGCCAGCCTGCTGACCAACCGGGCTACCGGGCGTTCGGTGTCCACCGTGACGTTTGACAGCCGCGAGGCGATGGAACGCAACCGGGAGCAGGCGAACCAGCTCAAGGCCGCCAAGATCACCGAGTTCGGCGCGGTCGAAGAAGTCGACGAGTGCGAGTTCGAGCTGGCGCTGGCTCATCTGCGGGTCCCCGAGTTGGCCTGACGGATCTCAGCGCGGGATGAGCGGCTCCTCCGCCCGCGCCTTGATCTGTTGCACCACCCACGCGTTGCCGTCGGGGTCGGCGAACTCAAACAGGGTGCCGCCGTCGCGTTGGTCGATGACGTTGATGTCGCCGACCGCGACGCCGCGCGCGGCCAGTACGTCGTGCGCCCGGTAGGCGTCGGCCACCACCAGTTGCAGACCCTTGAGCGACCCCGGCGGCATCGACCGGCCACCGGGCTGGTCACCCACGACGATCGAGCAGCCCGACCCCGGCGGCGTCAACTGCGCGAACCGCATGCCCGGCGCCTGGGTGTCGTGGTCGAGGTGGAAGCCGAGTTGATCGCGGTAGAAGGCGATGGCCCGGTCGATGTCGCTGACCGGGACCACCACCACCTCGAGCGTCCAATCCATCGTCACAGCGTCTTCAGCAGCGCGTCGAGCTTCTCGTAACCCTCGGTCATGCCGCCCTCCATACCCGAGGACAGCAGCGCGTCGCGGGCCTCGACGCTCGGGCAGATGGACCGGCCGCGGAGTCGGCTGCGTCCGTCGCCGAGGTCCTCGAACCACATGTACTCGATGTTGACCTGGTCGGGTGCGCCCTCGAATTCGAAGGTCTGCAGGATCAATTCGTTCTCGCGCACCGTGTGGAACACGCCGTTGAACCGGTATTCGCCGCTCTCGTCGGTGTGCGAGTAGCGATATCCGCCGTGGCTCTTGAAGTCCCACTCTTCGATCGTCATCTCCAGGCCGTGCGGACCCAACCATTGCTTGATCAGATCCGGCTCGGCGTGCGCGCGGAACAGCGCCTCCACGGGCGCGTCGAATTCCCGGGTGAACTCCATCGCCAGGGTGTCGACGGGGGCGTTGAGATCCAGTGCGTTGGTCATTCTTCGCTTCCTTTCTCGGTGTTCATCGCCGCAAGCAGGGCATCCAGCCGGCGGTAATTGCGTTCGGCGTCGAGCCGATACCGGTCGATCCAGGCGGTCAGCCGCTCCAGTGCGGCCGCGTCCAGATGAACCGGGCGGCGCTGAGCGTCGCGGGTCCGGGTGACCAGACCCGATTGCTCGAGCACCTGAATGTGTTTGGACACAGCTTGTTTGGTGATGTCGAACGGCTCGGCCAGCTCGTTGACAGTGGCTGGGCCCCGCGACAGGCGCGCCACGATGGCGCGCCGGACGGGGTCCGCCAGCGCCATGAAGGCGCGATCCAGCCGAGCTTCGGCATCTCCCTCACTCCCCAATAGTCAACCTTTTCATTGATCAATCTGTTGGTTGATTGCCAAGCTAAGGGATGGTTCGCCGGGTGTCAAGGAGCAATCTCTTCGGGTTTCGTCGAGGCTGTAGATGTTTCGTCGAGGCTGTAGATATCGAGACGTTGTTCGAGTGCATACCCCGACAACTACAGCTTCGCGACAGCGCGGCCTTCATTGAAATGTTTGCTCTGCGGGAGGAGGCTGGGTAGATCCGGTGGCGCCACCGGGGCGCTGCCCCGACACGAAGAGGTGGGGATCGTGTACGCGCGCTCTACGACTATCGATGCCAAGCCGGAGTCCATCGATGCCGGAATCGCCTACGTCCGTGACGAAGTCATGCCGGCTTTAGCGCAAATGGACGGCTACGTCGGCCTATCGCTGTTGGTCGACAGGGAGTCCGGCCACTGCATCGCCACCAGCGCCTGGGAAACCGAGGAGGCGTTGCGCATCAGCACCGAGAAGGCTGCACCGCTTCGGGAGCGGGCCGCGGAGATCTTCGGCGGCACCCCGACGATCGATTCATGGGAACTCGCGGTGCTGCACCGTGACCACCCGTCGAGTGAGGGCGCTTGCGTGCGGGCTACCTGGCTAAAGCTGCCACCGGATCAGGCCGACCGCGCCGTCGAGTTCTATCGGACGTCGGTCTTGCCGTCGCTAGAGAACTTGGAGGGTTTCTCCAGCGCCAGCCTGCTTGTCAACCGCTCATCGGGGCGTGGCGTGTCGTCGACGACGTTCGACAGCCGCGACGCCATGGAGCGCAACCGCGAACACGCGCGAGAACTGAGAAATGCACGGACCCGGGAATTGGGCGCTGACGTGATCGACGTTGGCGAATTCGAGCTGGCGATCGCGCACCTGCGGGTACCTGAGATGGTGTGACCCTCAGGCTTTGTCGCGCTTGCGGCGGATGATGGCCCGCAACTTTTCCAGCCGGCTCGCGATCTCGCGTTCGGCTCCGCGGCCCGTCGGCTGGTAGTAGTCGACGCCGACCAGCTCGTCGGGTGGATACTGTTGGGCCACAACGCCGTCGGGGTGGTCGTGCGAATACTTGTAGCCCACGGCATTGCCCAGTTTGGTCGCGCGGGAGTAATGCCCGTCGCGCAGATGCGGCGGCACCAGCCCCGCCTTGCCGTCGCGGATGTCGTTCATCGCCTTCCCCAGCGCCGTCGTCACCGCATTCGATTTCGGTGCGGTGGCCAGGTGCACGGTGGCGTGTGCGAGGGTCAGCTGGGCTTCGGGCATTCCGATCAATTGGACCGTCTGCGCGGCGGCGACCGCGGTCTGCAGCGCGGTCGGGTCGGCCATGCCGATGTCCTCGCTGGCAAGGATCATCAGCCGGCGCGCCACGAACCGCGGGTCCTCCCCCGCCACCAGCATCCGGGCCAGGTAGTGCAGGGCGGCGTCGACGTCGGACCCGCGGATCGACTTGATGAACGCGCTGATGACGTCGTAATGCTGATCCCCGTCGCGGTCATAGCGCACCGCGGCCTTGTCCAGCGACTGCTCGATCGCTTCGACCGTCACCTCGTCACCCGCTTCGGCGGCAACCTCCAGCGCGGTGAGCGCTCGACGGGCATCACCCGCCGAGAGCTGCACCAGCAGCTCGACGGCGTCGTCGCTGACCTGGACCTGCCCACCCAGGCCGCGCGGATCGTCGATGGCCCGTTTGACGACGGTGCGGACGTCGTCTGGCCTCAGCGGTTGCAGCGCCAGGATCAGCGAGCGCGACAGCAGCGGTGCCACCACGGAGAACGATGGATTTTCGGTGGTGGCCGCGACCAGCAGCACCACCCGGTTCTCCACCGCGGACAGCAGCGCGTCCTGCTGCGTCTTGGAGAACCGGTGCACCTCGTCGATGAACAACACGGTCTGCTCGCCGTGGGCCGCCGCTCGCCTGGCGGTGTCGATGACGGCGCGGACCTCCTTGACACCGGCCGACAGCGCCGAGAGCGCCTCGAATCGCCGGCCCGTCGCCTGCGAGATCAACGACGCCAGCGTCGTCTTACCGGTGCCGGGTGGCCCGTAGAGGATCACCGACGCAGCCCCGGCGCCCTCGACGAGCCGCCGCAGCGGTGACCCCGGCGCCAGCAGGTGGTCCTGCCCGACGACCTCGTCGAGCGTGGCCGGGCGCATCCGCACCGCCAGCGGAGCCGGCGTCCCGCTGCGGTCGGTCAGCCCGGACGCGCCGGGCAGGTCGAACAGACCTTCGGACACGCTTCAGGCATACCACGCGGCGGCGACATCTCCCGCGCGAGCCGTCAGGTTTGCGTGACGAAGTCGATCAGCTCCTCGACCCGGCCGATGAGCGCCGGCTCGAGGTCGTTCCAGTCGCGGACCCGCCCGCGGATCCGCTGCCACGCCTGCGCGATGTCGGCTTGCGTGGCGTGCGGCCAGCCCAGTGCCTGACAGACGCCGTGCTTCCACTGGGTGTGCCGCGGCACGATCGGCCAGGCCTGCAGGCCGACGCGGGCCGGCTTGACCGCCTGCCAGATGTCGACATACGGATGTCCGACGACGAGCGTGTGCGCGCCGCCCGGCCCGCGTCGCACCGCATCGGCGATGCGGGCCTCCTTCGACCCGGCGACGAGATGGTCGACGAGCACTCCGAGCCGCCGGCCGGGTCCGGGCCGGAACTGCTCGACGATGCAGACAAGGTCGTCGACCCCGCCGAGGTGCTCCACGACGACGCCCTCGGCCCTCAGGTCGTCGCCCCACACCTGCTCGACGAGCTCGGCGTCGTGGCGCCCCTCGACGTAGATGCGGCTGGCGAGCGCCACCCGGGCACGCGTCGCGGGCACCGCCACCGAGCCCGACGCCGTGCGTGTCGCGGTGCGTGCCGGACGCTGCGGCGCGGTGAGGATCACCGGCCGGCCGTCGATCAGGTAGCCCGGCCCCAGCGGGAACGAGCGGATCCGGCCGTTGCGGTCCTCGAGGTCGATGCGGCTCTTCTCGATGCGAACCACAGCGCCCACGAAGCCGCTCTGCGCGTCCTCCACGACCATCCCGGTATCCACCGGCTGTTCGGTGGAGCGAACCTTCCGCGTGTTGTGCGGATTGTTGGCGAGTACGTCTGTCCCATAGCGATCAGCCACCGCCCGATCGTAGGGTCACACCCGTGCTGCTCAATCGCGACACGGCGGAAGGCATTGCGAACGGTGACATAACGATCGTCTTGCGGCGCTGGGACGCCCCGCGCGTGAAAGCCGGTGGCACACAGCGCACCCCGGCAGGCACGATTCGCATCGACGACGTCACCGAATACCCCGGCAGTTACCGGGTCACCGCCGCGCAAGCCCGCGCGGCCGGATATCCGGACGCCAAGACCGCGCAGGCCGACCTAAATCGTCGCCCGGCCCGGCACACCTACGTGATCACAGTGTCCTATGTCGGCCCCGACGAGCGCCCGGTATTGGCCGCCGACGACCGGCTTTCCGACGCCGACGTGGAGGCGATCACCGCCCGGTTGACTCGCTGGGATGCCGCAACGTCGCCGTGGACGCGTGAGTACCTGGAAATGATCGGCGATAACGAGGCGGTCCGCGCACCCGACTTGGCCTTCCGCGTCGGGCTGGATGTGCCCCGGTTCAAGCGGCGGGTACGCCAGCTCAAGGGGCTGGGTCTGACCATCAGCCTCGACGTCGGTTATCGGCTGTCGCCGCGCGGCCGCGCGTATCTGCAACGCGCTACTTCTGCGGAGTGATTTCGTCGACGATGGTGTGGATGAACCGCATCTTCTCCAACACCGCAGGCGGCAGCACGAACGGGTACAGGTCGTCGCGGCCCATCGAGCGGTTGACCATGTTCAGCCCCCACGCCAAGGGCAACCACAGCTCTATTATCGTGTCAAACCCGCTGGACCCCAACACCGTTCGTTCGCACATCGCGCCCGCGGGGGCAAAACCGAACGCCGCGGCGGTGTCCAGCGTGTCCCGGATGTGCAGGTAGTGCGCGAAGGTTTCGGCCCAATCCTCGCTGGCATGCATGGTCGCGTAGGAGGACACGTAGCGGTCGTCCCACCCGGGCGGCGCGCCGTGCTCGTAGTGTCGGTCCAGCGCGGCCTGGTAGTCGGCATCGGGATCGCCGAACAGTTCGCGGAACCGCTGCGAATACTCCTGCGACGGACTCACCAGCCGGTAGAAGTAGTAGTGCCCAATCTCGTGCCGGAAGTGTCCGAGCAGGGTTCGGTACGGCTCGTCCATCTCGATGCGCAGGCGTGTGCGGTGCACGTCGTCGCCCTCGGCCAGATCAAGTGTGATGACACCGTTTTGGTGTCCGGTGAACACTTTGTGGTCCGCGCTGGACAGCAGGTCGAACGCAAGGCCGTACGCCGGATCTTCGTCGCGTCCGATGATCGGCAGCTTGAGCTCGTATAGCTGGGCGATCAACCGACGCTTGGCCTTCTCCGCGGCAGCGAACGCCGGCAACGCCATGGCGTCGTTGTCGTTCGGACGGGTGCGAGTCAGCGCGCACGAGATGCACAGTTTGGGCACCGGACCGGTTTCGACCAGCCAATTACATTCGGCCAGATGAAGATTGGCGCACAACCGATACCGACGCGAATCAACCACGCCGGGATGTTCGCCCTGATCCGCAGGCGCGATCACCAGCAGCGCCATGTCCTTGAGTGAAAACCCCAGAGCGCTACCGCAATTGAGGCACAGCGAGTTCTCGAAGGCCAGGCGCTGCCCGCACTTCGGACAGCTGAAGTCACGCATTGACCACCCCGGACTCGTAGGGCACCACGTCGACCGCAACGTCGATCATGCTGCTCTTCGAGTCGGTGTAGATGATGCCCCGCAGCGGCGGGACATCCGCATAGTCACGACCGAACCCGACCACGATGTAACGCTCATCGACCATCTGAGCATTGGTGGGGTCCAGACCCAGCCACTGGTTCTGCGGCGTCCACACCGACGCCCACGCGTGCGTGGCATCGATGCCGATCATGCGTTCCTTGCCGGGCGGCGGGTCCGTCGCCAGGTAGCCCGAAACATAGCTTGCCGCAAGACCGTTCGCGCGCAGACAGGCGATCGCCAACCGGGCGAAGTCCTGACACACGCCTTCCCGCGCCGCCAGCACGTCGTCGACCTTCGTCGACACCGTCGTGGAACCGGACCGGTAGGTGAAATCGTCGAAGATGCGGGTGTTCAGATCGGACAACACCTCGATGAGCGGACGCTCCGGCACAAAGCTCGGCGCGGCGTATTCGCGTACCGCGTCGGTGATCTCGGGCGGCTGCAGATCGAGCGTGAATTCGATGGCCAACGCCGCGTCGACGCCGACCGGTCGCGAGATCTCCCACGGCGCCACCGCCGACCCTCCGCCGTAGAGCTCCGGCGGCGGTGGATCCACCTCGACGACCGACCGACTGGTGATGCTGAGGGTGTCGTGGCGTTCGGTGACGTGAAAATACGAACTGAGGTTGCCATAGGCGTCGCGACTGGTGGACCGATCCGACGGCTCCGGGTCGATCAGCAGCTCGTGCGACAGGCAGCGCTGCGTCGCCGCGTCGCGCGGAGTCAAGAACCCGCGGCCGTAGGAACTCGTCACGACGTCGGAGTAGTGGTAGACGGTGCGATGCACGATCTGGTAGCAGCGCGTCACGGCATGACCCGGCGCACGTCGGGACCCCACAGCGGCTGCATACCGCCGGGCAGCGACAGATGGGTCGCGGTGATGACGTCGGACAGGCCGCGCAGGTCGGCCTGCATCCTGTCGAGCAAATCGGACAACCGCGTCCGTTTACCGTCCGCAGCAACGGTTTCCAGATCCGCGGGGTCGACGCGGCGCAACCGCGTGGCGATTTCGTCGACCAGCCGCTCGGGTCGCGACGAACCCGAGGACCCCGGCAGCGCCTTGAGGTCTGCGCGCAGCTGCTCGATCTGGTACACCAGCGAGCGCGGGTTCTCGGCGTCGAACAGCACCAGGTCCGCCACGGCAGCCACACTAACCTTGCCCAAGGTCCGCCGCCGGTAGACGACCGAGGACTCGCAGGCCACCAGAGCCGATTCGGTGATCGTTTGCTCGGCGCCCGGGCTTCGGACCGTCGTCAACGTCGCACGCAGCAGCGCCGTCAGCGCAAGCCCGCGTTCGATGCGCTTACCGGCGTCCATCATCGTCCAGCTGGCGTCGTGCACCATCGACTCGGCCGCCACCCCGGACAGCGCCAGCATCCCCGCCAGCGTCAGGTTGCTCGCGGAGGTGAGGTAGTCGTCGCTCTCGGTCTGCGACGGCGGCACGTGCAGCAGCGTGCGCTCCACGGCCGCCAAGACCATCCAGGTGTCGTTGGACATCTGGTCGCGCACGGCGCGGGCGGCCAAGCCGAGCCGCTCGACCGATTGGGCCAGCGAGCCCGGACGATGCCGATCGGTGGTCAACAACCACAGCGTCGACTGGGCCGTCGCGACCATTTCCGCGTAGTCCGCGCCGGCTCCGGTGTCGGTGCCGGTGACTTCGCCGAGTGCGGCCAGCAACACGGGCACACACTCGCTGCCCGGCATCTCGCGGCGGTAGCGGAATTCGTGGTAGCGCTCGCGAGTGACGGTGAGCAGCCGCGCCATGTTCTCGGCGCGTTCGGCGTAGCGGCCGATCCAGAACATGTCGTCCAGCACGCGTGGCGAGCTGACGGCGCGCGTCGGGCTGGGGGTGATCGCGGGTAGTTCGGCCGGGATGGTCGGGATCTCCTCGACCGTTGCCCGCGCCGGTGTGCGTACCCAAATATCTTTGGCAGCAATGGTATTCAACTTGTAGGCGGCGTGCCCGGACGCCAAGATGTAACCCAACCCGCCGATCATCGGGGCATAGCCGCTGCGCTGTGACACGGTGAACAATCGCATGCCGACGTTCGCGGCCGACAACCCGCCCGGGTAGTAGTCGGTCGGCGCCGACGAGAACTGCGGCAGCTCCTGGCCCACCCACTGCCACGGCGCGGCCTCGATGCGGGCCGTCAACGCCTCCCGCTGCGCCGCCGACAGGGCGGCCCCGACGATCGGCTCGCCGCCCGTGACGGCCTTGATCAGCAACGACCCCAGGTTGGCCAGAAGGTGCGAGCGCTCGGTGCTGATACCGCCCCAGTACAGCGGTGCCGTCGGGAGCATCGGTGTCTCGCCGAGCAGCTTCTCGGCCAGCTCCGGCAGAAAGCGAAGCAGCCCAGGGCTTTCCAGCACACCGCTGCCCAACGTGTTGACCACCGTCACCGCGCCGCGGCGCAACACCTCGACCAGGCCGACCACACCGAGCCGGGAATCGGCGCGCAGATCCAGCGGATCGGCGTAGTCCGCGTCCAACCGGCGCAGCACCACGTCGACCCGCTTGAGCGTGCCCAGCGAGCGCATCCACAGTTTGCCGTCGCGCACCACCAAGTCGGCGCTCTCCACCAGCGGGAAGCCCAGCACGCTGGCCAGATAGGCCTGGTCGAACGCCGTTTCGGAATAGATGCCGGGACTGAGCACCACCACGACGGGCTCCTCGGCCGATTCCGGCGCCACGTCGATCAACGCCAACCGCAGCGCCTGCGCCCAGGGTGAGGCGGGCCGCGGGCCGATCTGCTCGTACAGCTCGGGCACGGCGTGCGCCAGCACCCGCCGGTCGGCCAGCGCATACCCGGCACCCGACGGCGCCTGGGTCCAGTCCGCGTTGACGACGAAACCCCCATCGGCGGTGCGGCTGATGTCGCAGCCGTGCAGGAACAGCTGATGACGGCCGGGCACCTCGATACCGCATGCGGCGCGCACGTAACCCGGATGGGCGAACAGCAGTTGCGCGGGCAGCACTCCGCTTGTCACCGAAACCCGCGGNGCCGGGCACCTCGATACCGCATGCGGCGCGCACGTAACCCGGATGGGCGAACAGCAGTTGCGCGGGCAGCACTCCGCTTGTCACCGAAACCCGCGGCCCATACAGGTCGGTGAGAATCGCGTCGAGCAGCCGCGAGCGTTGCACCAGACCCGATTCCAGCGTGTCCCAATCCGACGCCGAGAGCAGCAGGGGCAATGCGTCGAGGTGCCAGGGTCCGGGCTCGGCCGTGACGTCTCCGTTGGTGGCCGCTTGACCGAGAACCGAGCCGTTGTGGTCGACCTGGACGTAGGTGATGCCGTCGTTGTCGACGAGGCTGCGCACAACCCCGCGCAGCCGGTCCAGCCCGTCGCGGCCGCGTTCACGGACGTAGTCGGCGAGCTCCTGCCAGGCCGGCCGTACTTCGCCTGCGGCGTCGATGAATTCGTCGTACCCCGCGCTCGCGCCGCCGCGCAGGTCGAACAGCGCCTGCTGGGCCCGGGCGGCGCGGTACCCGGCCAGCAGATCGACGTCGCGACCGTTCGTAGGAAGAACCATCAACCCAGAACGGTAATCACTGGTCCCGCGTCGTACATGCCCGGCACACCGTGATCAGTCCGCCGCCCGGCGCGCCCACAACACCAGAACGCCGGCCAGCACGATGCCCACCAGGTTCACCGCGAGCTGCAAAGCCGACTTGGCGGCGACGTCCCAATCGCCGACTGTGGCGGCGACGACCGCGAATCCCGCGGCGGGCACCGTCGTCACTGAGATGAAAACCCCTACCAGCGCAGCCGATTTCGCCGACACCAGCGACAGCATGCCGGCCGCTCCGGCCAGCAGCGCCACCACGAAAGACAGCGGGCCGACCTGGAAGATGAAGTCCACCTGGTCGAGTTGGCGGGTGCTGGTCAAGTCGATCCAGCCGATTGCCTCGCCGGCGAGCACACCCGCCGCGGTGACGAGCATCGCCACCGGGAAGCCGACGATCAGCGCCAGCGCCGCGCGGCGGGCCAGATACATCCGCCGACGTACCAGCGACACGGCCAGGGCCGCCAGCGGGCCGAACTCCGGTCCGACCACCATGGCGCCCACCACGGTGACGGGTGAGTCGGTGGCCACCCCGATGGCCGCGATCAGGCAGGCCAGGCACAAGAACGCGAGGAACGTGATGTTGAGGGTGGACTCCTCGCGGGTGCGGGCGGCCAGCTCGTCCCAGACCACGGCGTCGGCGGGATCGCCCTCGGCCTCGTCCTCGGCGCGGTAGGCCCGGGTGGACAGCACGGTGTCGACGACGTCGAGCGTGATCGCCCCGCGCTCCTTGACGCCGAGCGCCTTGAGCCCGTCGATCACGTCGTTGGCCGATTCCCGGGCGATGTCGGCGGTGATCTCGTCACCGCGGGGGTCCAGGGCGGCCTCGCGGTGGAAAACAATGTGGGCGACACCGTCGGTGGCGGAGAGCAGGTCGAGCACCGCTTCGCGCAGTTCGGACGGCGCGATCACGCGCAAATGCAGCACCCGGCGAGAGTAACGGGTAGCGGTTGGTCCTGCGGGTGTCGAGGTTGCGCGCAAGGCTGTGAAATCAGTCAATCCACGACCGGGTGTGCAAACTCAACGGCAACCCGCCGAAATCACACCTTCTGCAGCTCGAACAGCGGGATGACGCGAGAAGTCTTCGCCTGATACTCGGCGAATACCGGTGCCAGCTCCACGATCTTCGGATAGAGCTGATCGCGTTCCGCGGGTGGCAACTCGCGGGCGATCACGTCGTAGGCGTCGGTGCCCACCTCGACGTGCGCCCGCGGGTTGGCCCGCAGATTGTGCACCCACGCCGGATGGACGTCCGCGCCTGCGTAGGAGCCGACGATGATCATGCGATCGTCGATGGTCAGGTAGGCCAATGGGGACAGCCGCGGCTGGCCCGACTTCGCGCCGGTGGTGGTGAGCAGCAGCAGGTTGGCGCCCTCGAATTGGCCGCCGACCTTGCCGCCGTTGGCGCGGAACTCATCGACGATGGATTCGTTGAACGCCTGCAGGGATTCGGTCATGCCTCGTCAAGCTTCCTCGGCTTGGCGTCTATTCCCGATTCCCGCCGCTGCTGCGGCGTGATCGGCGCCGGCGCGTCGGTCAGCGGGTCGACGCCGCCGCCGGTCTTCGGGAACGCGATGACCTCGCGGATGGATTCCATCCCGGCCAGTAGTGCGGTGATGCGGTCCCAGCCGAACGCGATTCCGCCGTGCGGCGGCGCGCCGAACATGAACGCCTCCAACAGGAAACCGAACTTCGCCTCGGCCTGCGCCTTGTCCAGACCCATCACCGCGAACACTTTTTCCTGGACGTCGCGGCGGTGGATACGGATCGACCCGCCGCCGATCTCGTTGCCGTTGCAGACCACGTCATAGGCGTCGGCAAGCACGGCGCCCGGATCGGTGTCGATGCGATCGGCGAACTCCGGTTTGGGCGCGGTGAACGCGTGGTGCACGGCCGTCCAGGCCCCGCCGCCGACCGTCACCTCACCGGCGGCGGTGGCCTCATCGGCCGGCTCGAACAGCGGCGGGTCCACCACCCAGGTGAACGCCCACGCGTTCGGGTCGATCATGTCGAGCCGTTTCGCGATCTCGATGCGCGCGGCGCCGAGCAGCGCGCGCGACGACTTCGCCGGACCGGCCGAGAAGAACACGCAGTCCCCCGGCGCCGCGCCGACGTGCGCGGCCAGCCCGGCGCGTTCGGCGTCCGACAGGTTCTTGGCGACGGGCCCGCCGAGCGTGCCGTCGTCGCCCACCAGCACGTAGGCCAGCCCGCGGTGTCCGCGCTGCTTGGCCCAGTCCTGCCAGCCGTCGAGCGTGCGCCGCGGCTGCGACGCGCCGCCCGGCATGACGACCGCGCCGACATAGGGCGCCTGGAACACCCGGAACGGGGTGTCGGAGAAGTAGTCGGTGCATTCGACGAGTTCGAGTCCGAAGCGCAGATCGGGCTTGTCGGAGCCGAACCGGCGCATGGCGTCGTCGTAGGTCATCCGCGGCAGCGGCAGCGGTACCTCGTAACCGATCAGCGCCCACAGCGCCGCGATGATCTCCTCGGAGATCGCGATGACATCCTCGGCGTCGACGAAGCTCATCTCCATATCGAGCTGGGTGAACTCGGGCTGGCGGTCGGCGCGGAAATCCTCGTCGCGGTAGCAGCGGGCGATCTGGTAGTAGCGCTCCATGCCGGCCACCATCAGCAGCTGCTTGAACAACTGCGGGCTCTGCGGCAGCGCGTAGAACGAACCGGGCTGCAGCCGCGCCGGCACCAGGAAGTCACGCGCCCCCTCCGGCGTCGACCGGGTCAGCGTCGGCGTCTCGATCTCCACGAAGTCGTGCTTGGCCAGCACCGCGCGCGCAGCCGCACTTACCTTGGAGCGCAACCGAATTGCCGAGCCCGGCCCCTCGCGGCGCAGATCCAGGTAGCGGTACTTGAGCCGGGCTTCCTCACCGGCGGGCTCGTCGAGCTGGAACGGCAGCGGCGCGCTCTCCCCCAGCACCCGCAGCGCGGTGGCATTGACCTCGATCTCGCCCGTCGCGATCTCGGGGTTGGCATTGCCTTCGGGCCGGATCTCGACGACGCCGTCGACGGCGATGCAGAACTCCGCTCGCAACCGGTGCGCCTGCTCCAGCACGTCGGCCTCGCGGAACACCACCTGCGATACGCCCGACGCGTCGCGCAGGTCGATGAAGATGACGCCGCCGTGGTCTCGGCGACGCGCCACCCACCCGGCCAGGGTCACCGTCTGCCCGGCATCGGTGGGCCGCAACGAACCGGCGGCGTGACTGCGCAGCACAAAAACTCCCTGAGTAGGTGTTTGGGACCGCCACAGTCTAAGAGGTGCGGCCGATGGTCCTTGCCTTGCACCGCGACTAGACAGGCTGATCTACTGTGTATGGCCATGAGGCCCTGCGAACGCGTCGACCTGGACTTCATCGACTCCGCGCCGTACCGGTTCGTCAGCACCGTCGAGCTCGCCATCACGCCCGAGCAGCTCTTCGAGGTGCTTGCCGACGCCGAGTCATGGCCGCAGTGGGCCACGGTGATCACCAAGGTGACCTGGACCAGTCCGGAGCCGCGCGGCGTCGGCACCACACGCACGGTGCACATGCGCGGCGGCATCGTCGGCGATGAGGAGTTTCTGGCCTGGGAACCGTTCAGCCACATGGCGTTTCGATTCAACGAGGCGTCGACGGGCAGTATTGCGGCGTTCGCCGAGGACTATCGCGTGGTGAAGACGTCGGGTGGTTGCCACCTGACCTGGGTGATGGCCATGAAGCCCAAGGGGCTGGCGGCGCGGCTGGGTATGACGCTCGGCAGGCCGGTGATGGCCTGGATGTTCCAGCGGTTCCTCTACAACCTGCGCCGCTACTGCGACGAACGCTACGGGGGCTAGTACAGCCCCTCCCACGCCGAACGCCGGACGCCATCGGGGTCGTCGACGGTGTCGTCGCGGGTGGACCGGATGACACGGGTACGACGCCGGTCCGTGTCGTAGCGCGGCCACTGCGGCCCCAGGCCGTCGGCGGCGAAGTCCAGCCACGTGCGCTGCATCCGCCGGCCGACCGACGGCTGCACACGCCGGCCCAGCGGATGGAGTTTGCGGCCCAGATATGACGCGTAGCTGTGTTGGATGTGCACGATCTCGCTGCCATGCGTCGCACCGAGGCCCAACGCCCGCAATGTCCACGTCGTGTGGTCGAAGCGGTACACGTAGGTCGGCGCGTGCGGGCTGTAGGCGTCGGCGAACGCCCACGTCGGGGCGCCGAACATGACGTCGGAGCCGAACGCCACCAGCGCCCGTCGTCGCGGATAGCCCGGATATGCGGCCAGCACCCGGTCCTTCGCGTCCGGTGCCCGCCGCCGGAAATAGCCTTCGACGCCGGCGACCGTGGTGGGCAGCATCGGCGGCTTGCCCCACGCGAACATCGACGCCTCGTGGCTGTTGGTGCCGATGATCAGCGGCACCTCCAATACCTCGCCGGCCCGCGCGGCCTCGATCGGGTGTCGTGGCAACAAGTCGACTCCGTGGGTCAGGCCGTAGGCCAATGTCGGCGTCTCCTGGGCGCTTTCGAGTTGCAACTGCCCGGCCGCGCGGCGCAGCTGCCGCTGTGGCAAAGCTTTGATCTCGTCGACTCCGACGCCGAGCCGTTCCACAAAGCGTCGGGCCCGTTGCGCGCGGATTTCGCGGTCGGCGATCAACGGCAGCGCGGGGCTTTGGGCGATCGCGCGGGCGAACAGCCCCTTCGCGGACGGGCTGGCCAGTAGCGCCAACACCGATGTGGCGCCAGCAGATTCACCGAATACCGTCACCTTCTGGGGATGACCGCCGAACGCGGCGATGTTGTCCTGCACCCAACGCAGCGCGGCGATCTGGTCGCGCAGACAGAGGTTGTCGTCGAATCCCTCGCCGAGATCAGAGAGTTCGAAACCCCCGAACACCCCAAGCCGGTAGGTGACGTTGACGACGACCACGTTGCCGTTCGCGGCCAGCCGCGACCCGTTATACAGCTGTAACTGGCCCGCGCCGTAGACGAACGCACCGCCGGGAATCCACACCATCACCGGCAATGAACCCCGGGTGTTGGGCGACCAGACGGTGACGGTCAGGCAGGCCTCGTCGCGGACCTTGGGATCGTCGCGGCCGCCGCCGACAAACGATCGTCCCTGCGGCGGCAGCGGCCCGTGTTCGATTGCATCGCGCAGACCGGTCCACGGCTGAAGTGGTCTCGGCGCCAGAAACCGCCGCTCACCGATCGGTTGCTGGGCATATGCGACGCCTCGCCAGACCGCAACGCCGCCTTCGGTGGTGCCCCGCAAACGCCCCAGCGAGGTGTGCGCGATGGTCGAAACTTCTGCGACGACGGACACGGCTGAATCGTAGTGTGGCAAGCTGAACGCGGCTGGTATCCAGACCAACGGCGAGCGATGGAGCAGTGCGATGACCTTCAGCGAGGGCATGCAGATCGACACGTCCACCACCTCGACGAGCGGTGGCGGCCGTGGCCCTGGGCGGGGTATGGCGATCGGCGGGGGCCTTGGCGGCCTGGTGGTTTTGATCGCAGCGCTGCTGCTCGGCATCGACCCCGGCACGGTTATGCCGACGCAACAGCAGATCAGCACCGAGGATGTCTCCGCGGAAGGTTTCGACCTGAGCCAGTGCAAGACCGGCGCCGACGCGAACGAAATCACCGAATGCCGCGTGGTGGCGACAGGTAACTCGGTTGACGGTGTGTGGCAACAGCTGGCGCCCGGCTATAAGCGTCCGCACGTGCGGCTCTTCAAGGGCCAGGTCAACACCGGCTGCGGCATGGCCACCAGTGACGTCGGCCCGTTCTACTGTCCGGTGGACCAGACCGCGTATTTCGACACCGACTTCTTCCAGGTGCTCGTCGACCAGTTCGGTTCCAGCGGCGGGCCGTTGGCGCAGGAGTACGTCGTCGCCCACGAGTTCGGGCATCACCTGCAAAATCTGCAGGGCATCCTCGGCCGTGCCCAGCAGGATCCGACCGGCGCGACCGGCGGTGGTGTGCGCACCGAATTGATGGCCGACTGCTACGCCGGTGTGTGGGCTCATTACGCGGCCATCACCAAGCAGGAAAGCACCGGTGTGCCGTACCTACAGCCGTTGAGCGACAAGGATATTGCCGATGCGCTCTCGGCGGCGTCGGCCGTCGGCGACGACCGCATCCAAGCGGCCGCCACCGGGCGGGTCAATCCCGAGGCCTGGACGCACGGCTCCGCCGAGCAACGTCAGAAGTGGTTCACCATCGGGTACCAGACCGGCGATCCCAACAAGTGCGATACCTTCGCGACGAACGACCTTGGGTAGGCGGCCTACTCAGGTTGATGCCGTAGCCGAGCGTTATCTCGAGGCGTTTGCCGCGCTCGACCCCTGTGCGGCAACCGAACTGGGCATCACGGGCCACGATGACGACATCACCGACTACTCCCCCGACGGCGTAGCGGCGCGGGCCGAGTTGGCTCGTTCGGCGCTGCGCGAGTTGGACGGCGTGGCGCCTGTGGACGACGTCGACGTGGTGACGGTCGCCGCGATGCGCGAACGGCTCGGTGTCCTCGTGGAATTGCACGAGGCGGGGCTGGATCTCGGCGAGCTCAACGTGATCGCCTCGCCGCTGCAGAATATGCGCGACGTATTCGACCTGATGGCCACCGACACCGAGGATGATTGGCGGTTGATCGGGACGAGGCTGTCGAAGATTCCCGACCGCGTCGCGGGTTACGCCGCCGCGTTGCGCTCCGCGGTGGCTCAAGGCCACGCGCCCGCCGCACGACAGGTCAGCCGCGGCGTCGAGCAGGCCGGGCAGATCCAGCAGTTGTTCGTCGACATGGTGGCGTCTGCCGCGCCGGAAAACCCGTTGCTAAACAACGAATTGCAGCAGCACGCCGCCGCCGCCGCAAACGCGTACGCGGGGCTGGCGACCATTCTGCGTCAGGACATCGCCCCGCACGCCCGCTCCGACGACGCATGCGGCCGTGATACCTACCGGCTGCTGTCGCGGGCGTTTCTGGGCGCCGAAGTCGACCTCGACGAGACTTACGACTGGGGCTTGCGGTTGCTGCAAAGCATTGTCGCCGAACAGGAATCGATCGCCGACCGGCTCTACCCGGGCGCGTCGGTCAGCGAAGCACTGAGCCGGCTCGACGAGGAACCGCGCTACATCGTGCGCGGCACCGACGCGCTGCAGGCCTGGATGCAGGACCTGTCCGACCGTGCGGTGGAATCCTTGGCCGACACCCACTTCGAGATCGCCGGGCCGCTGCGCCGGCTGGAATGCTGCATAGCGCCGACACACACCGGCGGCATCTACTACACCGGCCCGTCGGAAGACCTGTCCCGGCCGGGCCGCATGTGGTGGTCCGTACCGCGTGGCGTCGACACGTTTCACACGTGGCAGGAGACGACGACCGTCTTCCATGAGGGCGTGCCCGGTCATCATCTGCAGATCGGCCGGTCGGTGATTCTGGCCGACCAACTCAACCGCTGGCGCAGACTGGGCTGCTGGGTATCCGGTCACGGTGAGGGCTGGGCGTTGTACGCCGAGCGGTTGATGGCCGAGCTGGGCTGGCTCGACGACGCAGGCAATCGCATGGGCATGCTGGACGCCCAGCGTTTCCGCGCCGCACGGGTGGTTATCGACATCGGTGTGCACTGCGGGATGACGGCACCCGACGGTGGCGTGTGGGACGCCGAGAAAGCGTGGGTGTTTCTGACCACGCACAGCGCGATGGCCGAAGCAAATCTGCGCTTCGAGTTGGACCGGTACCTGGGCTGGCCCGGGCAGGCGCCGTCGTATGCGATCGGACAACGAATCTGGCAGCAGCTGCGCGACGAGATGCTGGGCCGTGGCCTGTCACTACGGGAGTTTCACAGGCGTGCGCTGGATCTGGGCGGACTGCCGCTGGATGTGCTGAAGTCCGCGCTGCTGGGTTGAGGGCGGGCGCCCGTGGTCCATTGACCACATTGAACACATCCCGCTAATGTGTTCAAATGCGGGCCGCGCCGGACAAGCGAGTATCCCCCGCGCTGCTGGCCGCGACGGCGGAGACGCTGCGTCGACTCGGTCCGCGCCAGTTCAGTTTGACCGCGGTCGCCGACGCCGCCGGCGTTTCCCGCGGCACCGTCCACAACGCCCTGGGCAGTCGCGATCGTGCGATCAAGGCCGCGCTGGACCATCTGGCGTCGGTCTTTGTCGAATCGATGGCGGCCGAGGTCGACAAGCAGACCATGCTGGCCGACCAGGTGGCCGCCGCGGCGGTGGTGATCTGCGCGCATCGGCAGCGCTCGGATTCGATAGCGCCACGCGGCATCAACGAGAGCATCCTGGTGCTGCTGCTGCGCAACATCGGCGACGACCTGATGAAGCGATCGGTCGAACTGTGGAAGCCGCTGGTGCGCGCGGCGCAAGACCGTGGAGAGGTCAGGGCCGGCGTTGATCCGGCACGAGCGAGTGAATGGATTGTGCGAATGCTGTTGAGTTTCGAGCTGTTACCGCCCATCGGCGTGAACCTGGACAGCCCGCGCGCAGTCCGCGGGTTCGTGTCCGAGCACATCGTGGCAGGGCTCCGGTGACTGCGCCGACGTACGAGGCCGCCATCATCGGCGCGGGCCCCGGCGGCATAACGGCCGGCCACATGCTGCTCAAGAAGGGCATCACAAACTTCGTGATCCTGGAACGGGCAAGCGATTTCGGCGGCACCTGGCGCGACAACCACTACCCCGGGCTGGCCGTCGACATTCCGTCGCTGTGGTACCAGCTGCCGTTTGCGCCCAACCCCAACTGGTCCCGGTTGTTCGCACCAGGCCCCGAGATCCAGCGGTACCTTCAGGACACCGCCCGCACGCTGGGGTTGTATCAGTATCTGCAGGCCAATTCTGAAGTGACACAGCAGCAGTGGGACGACCATGCGGGCATGTGGCGTCTGCGCATCAAGAACCGGCCGACCGTCACCGCCCGATTCGTGATCAGCTCGGTCGGCGGCTACGTCAACGCCAAGAACACCATCGACATCGACGGCGTAGACGATTTCGAGGGCACGATTCTGCGGCCCAACGCCTGGGATGATGGCTATGACACTCGCGGAAAGCGCATCGCCGTGATCGGCACTGGATCCAGTGGCGTGCAGATCGCGTCGGCGCTGGCCGCACAAGCCCGCAGTCTGGACGTCTACCAGCGCACACCCGGCTGGATACTGCCCAAGATCGACTTCGAGTTCACGCCATGGATGCGAAAAGCTTTGAGCCTGCCCGGTTTGATCGCCGCCGTCAATCTGGCGGGCCGAGTCGTGATGGACGCATTCATGGTGGCGCCCATCGTGCACCTGCTGTCGCGGCTGCCCGACAAAGTGCTCGTCCGCGTCCTTCCGCTCTACGACAAGTGGTGCCGACTGCTGTACCGCATACTGCTGCGCGCGACGGTCGACGACCCCGCCTACCGCAAAGCCCTGCTGCCCCGCATCGGCATCCTCGCCAAACGCCCGGTCATCTCCAGCACGTTCTTCAAGGCGCTCAACAGACCCAACACGTCGTTGATCACCACTCCCATCCAGAGAATCACCCACACCGGCGTGCGCACCACCGACGGCACCGAACGCGCCGCCGATCTGATCGTGGCGGCCACCGGCTACGAGCTGTGGACCGATCCGGAGACGTATCGACCGGGTACTATCCTGGGCGCCAACGGATTTGATCTTGCCGAGTACTACCGGGCGCACGGGTTGCGCAGCTATGCGGGTACTGCGCATCCACGGCTGCCCAACCGATGGGAGATCGTCGGCCCCACCGGCTTCGTCGGCTTCGCGTGGATGGACTACGACGAGACGATGGCCGAGCACGCGGTCCGCATGATCGAGGAGACCCGCCGGCGCGGCGCCCACGTCGTCGAGGTCAGCCAGGACGCGTTCAACCGCTGGAATGAGCGGATGCGCCGGCAGGGTAAGGCGGTGCAGGTCTACATCGTCGACTGCAATCGCGGCCTGAACAGCTACTTCGTCAACTCACACGGCGAGGTTGTGTACTACCGGCCGCAAACCATCACCGGGGCAAGGCGTTTCAGTCGGCGCTCACCGCTGTCGGACTACCAGTTCTCCCAACGGCCGGCCTACACACCAGTCAAGGAGAAAACGGCATGACGGACACACCGCTGGCGGGCAAGGTCGCCTATGTGACGGGGGCGGCACGCGGACAGGGTCGCTCGCACTGCGTGCGGCTGGCGCGGGCCGGCGCCGACATCGTCGCCATCGACGCCTGTGGTCCGGTGGCCCAGCACAACGGCTACGAGCCCGCCCGCCCCGAGGACCTCGCCGAAACGGTCAGCCTCGTAGAGGGTGAGGGCCGCAAGATCCTGGCGGCCGAGGTCGACGTGCGCGACGCCGCCGGACAGCAGCGTGTCGTCGCCGACGCGGTCGAGCAGTTCGGCCGTCTCGACATCGTCGTCGCCAACGCAGGAGTGATGAATTGGGGTCGGCTGTGGGAGATTTCGGCCGAGCAGTGGCAGGACGTCCTCGACGTCAACCTGACCGGTGTGTGGAACACCATCAAAGCCGTGGTGCCGCCCATGATCGGCGCCGGCAACGGCGGTTCGATCATCACCATCAGCTCAGCCGCCGGCATCAAGGCCGTGCCGGGCTGCGGCCATTACTGCGCCAGCAAGTTCGGCGTCGTCGGGCTGACCAACTCACTGGCAGTTGAACTGGGCGAGTTCGGAATCCGGGTGAATTCAGTGCACCCGTACGGCACCGACACGCCGATGGGCAACGACGTGTCGATGTACAAGATCTTCCAGGACCACCCGAATTACATCCACAGCTTCTCGCCCGGCGCGCTGCCCACCGACTCGCTGGCCGCGCCGGACTTGATTTCCGACATCGTCGTCTGGCTGGCCAGCGACGCGTCGTCGTTGGTGACCGCCGCCCAAATCCCCGCGGACAAGGGTTATCTGAAGATCTGACGTCCGTCGAAGTACGGGCTACAGGCGCGACTGTTCCTTGATCGCCGTGTCGGTGGTACGCAGCGGGCGGATCAGCGCGTCCTGGCTGAACGAGGCGAGCATCTCGCCGGATTCGGTGTGCACCGTGCCGCGGACGTACGACATACCCGACCCCACCTGAGTGCTCTCGTGGCTGTACAGCAGCCAGCCGTCCCAGCGCACCGGCTCGTGGAAGCTCACCGTCACCGTCATTGGGGCGGTCGATACCGTCAGATGTGCCTGGGCGGTACCGATGCCTTCATGCGCCCGCATCGTCGTCGAAATCCCCAAATGGCCGGTGAAATACGCGAGCAGCGCCTTGGCCAGATCGTCACGGGTCGGGATCGGGTCGTAGTGCAGCCAGGCGTACAGCTCCGGCGGTCCGACCTCGTCGGGACTGTTGACGTCGACGACGTCGACCAGTCGCACCTGGCGCCCGGCCATCGGCATCTGCGCCACGTTCGCGTCGGCGGGGCCGGCGACGTCGGGCCGCGGCAGGTGGTGGCGGATGACGTCGTCCGACGGCACATCGGTGAACACCGTCGCGGTGATGCAGCGCTTGCCGTTCTGCGACGCCGACACGACCGCGGTCGCGGTGGAGCGCCCTTCACTGATGACGTCGATATCGAATTCCACTGGCGGCCCGACCATCACGGCGCGCGCGAACACCGCGTGCGCCGAGCGCACCGACTTCTCCGGAAACCGTTTGGCCACCGCGACAATCGCCTGGGCCAGCACCTGGGTGCCCTCCACGACCTGCCGGTCATCCTCGCCCGCCGGACCGGTCGGGGCCGTGAACCGGCCCTCGCCTGACGGTTGCGCATCGAAGAGTTCGAGCAGGCCCTCGACCGTCCATTGCGCCTGGTCGGATTCCGTTGTCATGTCGCGTCCTCTCTCATCACCGTGTCGGCAAACTCGGAAAGCGTTTCGGGCTGGGCGAAATCGGCGAACCACACGTAGAAGCGTTCGACACCTTGGGCCGCCAGGCCGGCGAAATGGTTGCCGAGTTCTGCCGCGTCGCCGCACACCAGACCGTCGCCGAGATGGCCGAATCGCCGGTTGCTCACCTCGATGACCGAATCCCGGTCGGCGCCGGCGCCGACGAATCCCACCATCTGCTGAATCGACACCCGCGCAGCGCCGGCATCAGGCCGCAGCTGCGCCAGCTTGCCGATTTCGGGCGCGGGAATGTTCCACCAGTCGGCGTACCGGCGGACCAGTGCCATCGTCTTCTTGCCCGTTCCCCCGAGCACCAACGGAATTCGGTGCGGCGGCCGGGGTTGCTGCGCCACGTCGGAATCGCCCCAATACTGGCGGATCAGCTCGAGGTCGCGCTCGAGGCGCCGCACGCGCGACCCGACGTCGTCGGCGCCTTCGATGTCGAATCTGGTGAACTCGGCCGGCCACGAACCTGAGCCGAGGCCGAGGTCGAATCTGCCGCCGGATGCCGCGGACAGGGTCACCGCCTGCTTCGCGAGCACCGCTGGATGCCGAAACGCGCTGCACAGCACCAGATGCCCGATGCGCAGCTTTTCGGTGCGGGCGGCCACCCAATCGGCGACGGTCATTGCCTCCCAAATGCTTTGGTGCGCGGCGCCAGGCGACTCGAGATGGTCGATGAACGCGATGCCGTCGAAGCCGCTGGCTTCGGCGACGCGCGCACGCTCGACGATCTCGGCGATTTCCAACCGCACCTGTGGCAGGAAGAGGAACCATTCGGCCATCGGTGCAACACAGTAACCGAGCTTCTACGAAAGCGGTAACGTCGTTCTCATGGCTAAGCCCAGCGGACGACAACCAGAGCCCGGGGCGATCGACACCGAATCGCGCGCGACTCGCTTCATGCGGTCCGCGCTGGCGATCCTGGGCGAAACGGGCCGCACAGACTTCACCGTGCTGGAAGTGGTGGAGCGGTCGAAGACGTCACTGCGGTCCTTTTACCAGCACTTCTCGACCAAGGACGAGTTGCTGCTCGCGCTCATCGACAAGATCATGGCCGAGTCGACCCGCCGGTGGCGGGAGGAAACCGAGGACCTGGACAGCCTCGCCGCGCTGCGCCTGTTGATCGACCGGATCTGCACACCCGCGGAAACCAGCACCCAGGACAGGGTCAACCGCGGCCTGACGTCCTACAACGACCGCCTCGCCGAGACGCTGCCCCGCGAGTACGCCCGCGTGCTGTCCCCGCTGCATGGACTGATCAAAGACATCATCAACCGGGGGATCGCCGACGGCACCTTCCGGGCCGGCCTCGACGTCGACGCCACCGCCGCACTGATCATGCAGTCGGCGCTCGGGGCCATGCGCCTGCACGTCCTGGGCGCCGAGTTGAACGGCGTCCCTGTCGACGCCGACCACATCTACGACTTCTGCGTACACGGCCTGACCAGCGCCGGGTGACCCCGTTGTTTACCCTGCTCGCGGCGTGGTAACGTCATTACCACTTTCGACAACGAGACTCTCCAAGGAGGCGAACATGCCATCTCGACAGCTGTCGTATCCCGTGTTCGACGCCGACAACCACTTCTATGAGCCCAAAGAAGCCCTGACGAAGTTCTTGCCCGACAACCGCAAGGGCGTCATCGACTACATCGACGTGCACGGGCGGACCAAGATCATGGTTCGCAACCACATCAGCGACTACATCCCCAACCCGACCTTCGAGGTGGTCGCTCGCCCTGGCGCGCAGGAGGAGTACTTCCGGCACGGCAGCGGCGGAAAGAGCTACCGCGAGGTGCTGGGCAAGCCCATGAAGGCCATCCCCGCGTTCCGCGATCCGGCGGCGCGCCTCGAGGTGATGGACGGGCTCGGCCTGGACTACACCTTGATGTTCCCAACCCTGGCCTCGCTGGTCGAGGAGCGGTTGAAAGACGATCCGGAACTGATCCACGACATCATCCACGCGCTCAACCAGTGGATGTACGAGACGTGGCAGTTCAACTACGAGGACCGCATCTTCTCCACCCCGGTCATCACGCTGCCCATCGTCGATCGGGCGCTCGAAGAGCTTCAGTGGTGTCTGGAACGCGGCGCCAAGACTGTTTTGGTCCGGCCCGCGCCGGTGCCCGGCTACCGCGGCACCCGCTCGTTCGGGTTGCCCGAGTTCGACCCGTTCTGGGAGGCCTGCGTCAAGGCCGGCATCCCGGTGGCGATGCATGCGTCGGACAGTGGATACGCCCAGTACCTCAACGACTGGGAGCCCGCCGACGAGTTCCTGCCGTTCAAGCCCACCGCATTCCGGATGGTCGCGATGGGTAAGCGCCCGATCGAGGACACCATGGCCGCACTGGTCTGCCACGGCGCGCTGACGCGCAATCCTGATCTGCGCATCCTGTCCGTCGAGAACGGCGCCGACTGGGTGCCCTACCTGTTCAAGCAGTTCAAGAGCACCTACGCGAAGATGCCGAATGAGTTTCCCGAGGACCCGATCCAGGCGTTCAAGCGCAACGTGTACGTCGCGCCGTTCTGGGAGGACAACTTCAAGGAGATGGCAGATCTGGTCGGCATCGACCGCGTCATCTTCGGCTCCGACTGGCCGCATCCGGAGGGTCTGGCAGATCCGATCAAGCTGGCCGACGATCTACAAGCCCATGGCCTGGACGACGAGGGCGTGCGGAAGGTGATGGGCAAGAACATGATTGACTTGTTCAATGTGGAGGACAAGATCGTCCACAAGCCGGACGTGCCACCGCTCGTCATCCCGGCCTGACCAATTCCGCCGCTGCGAGTGCGCCGGGCAGTCGGGTGTGCTCGCGGCGGGTGGAGCCCAAACAACAAGAGGCTGAACTGATCTCATGACCGACGCCGCCAATCCCGAACAAATGTTGTTCGCCTCCACGGCGCAGGCGTTTCTGGAGAAGGAAGCGCCGCTGAGCCGGGTACGTGAACTGCACGAGCAAGGCATCTCGTTCGAGCCCGACTGGTGGCGGCGCGCCGCCGAATTGGGCTGGGCCAGCCTGCTGGTGCCCGAAGCGCTCGGCGGCGGCAGCGTGTCCGGTGACGGCGTGGCCGATCTCGCGCTGGTCGCCGAGCAGGCCGGCAAGACGGTCGCACCGGGCCCATTGCATCCGGTGAGCACCGTTCTCGCCGGACTGGTCGAGGCGCCCGAAAACCACGAGGCGACAATCGAATCGCTGGTGTCCGGCGAATCGGTGGCGTCGTGGGCGGTCTACGAGCCGGGCAAGCCGTGGTCGCCGCTCGATCCGGGTGTGACCGCAACCCCAACCGCGACGGGCTACCGCCTCGACGGGGTGAAGGACCGGGTCGAGGCCGGCGATCAGTGTTCCGTGTTCCTCGTCGTCGCGCGATGCGACGGTGCGGTGCGACAGTTCCTGGTGCCGGCCGATGCGCACGGCGTCGAGGTCCAGGCGCGCCGGTCGATCGACCTGGTGAAGCGTTATGCCACCGTGCGTTTGGACGATGTGGAGGTCGACGAATCTGCCGCCGTAGGAACCGCGGCGCAGACCGCAGCGCTGGTCGATCGGCAGAGCCAGATCGCGGTGATGCTCCAGTGTGCCGAGGTCGTCGGCATCCTCGACACGGTGCTGGGCTTCACCATTCAGTGGGCCTTCGACCGGCACTCGTTCGGGCGTCCGCTGGCGTCGTACCAGGCACTCAAACACCGCTACGCGGACCTGAAGATCTGGTTCGAGGCGTGCCGCGCTACCACCCGCGCTGCGGTGACCGAGGTTTCCAAGCGCTCCCCTAGTGCCGACATGGCGGTCAGCGTGGCCAAATCGTATGTGGGAGAACGTGCTCCGGGCATGTTGCAGGACTGCATTCAACTGCACGGCGGTATCGGCGTCACTTGGGAACACGATCTGCATCTGTATTTGCGCCGAGTCACGCTGTACCGCTCGATGTTCGGCACACCCGAGGACCACAACCTGCGCGTGTATGCGCTGACCGAACAACGGAAGTCAGCCTGATGACCGAGACGACGGCCTTGTCGACCGAAACCACCGAATCCGTCGAGGACTTCGCGGCGCGGGCCCGGGCATGGCTGGCCGAGAATATGCCTCGCATCGATCCGGCCAACCCGCCCGAAGTGGACCGTGGCGAGCAGGGGCCATGGCTGCGGGCGCGGGAACTCCAAAAGAAGCTCTATGAGGGCGGTTTCGCCGGTATCTGCTTCCCGCGAGAGTACGGCGGGCTGGGTCTGCCTATCGAGTATCAGCGGGCGTTCGACATCGAGTCCCGCGGATATGAAATGCCGATCATTCTCAACACGCCGACCTTCACGATCTGCGCAGCGACCATCCTGGACACCGGCAGCGAGGAGCAGAAACGTCAGCACATCTCGGCCGCGCTGCGCGGCGAGGAGGTGCTGGTGCAGCTGCTGAGTGAACCCAGCGGCGGATCGGATCTGGCCGGCGTCATCACCCGCGCCGACCGCAAGGGCGACAAGTGGGTGATCAACGGCGCAAAGACATGGAGCACCAGCGCATTCGCCGCCGACTACGGCCTACTGCTGGCACGCACCGACTGGACTGTGCCCAAGCACGAAGGCCTGACGATGTTCTTGGTGCCGATCAACAGCCCCGGCATCACGCTGCGGCGCATCAAACAGGTCAACGGCTCGGTGGAGTTCTGCGAGGAGTTCTTCGACAACGTCGAACTCGGCGACGAGGCCGTGGTCGGCGAGGTCAACGACGGCTGGCAGGTGGCGTCGCGGCAGCTGTACCACGAGCGACGCGCGGTCGGCGGCGGCTCGGAGTTCGCCAGCGGCATCGGCGCCGAAGGCAAGACGGACGTACCCGTCGACTTCGTCGAATTATTGGCTTCGACAGGACAATCCGACAACGAGCGTGCCCGCGAGATGGCTGGCCGCGCGATCGTGCACCGGGAGGTACAGAAGCAGCTGATCGACCACGTCTATCACGGCGTCCTCGACGGCTCGCTGCCCCCCGCCGCGGGATCGATCATCCGCATCACACACGCCGAAACCCATCAGATGGAGATGGACACCGCGTTGGCCCTCACCGGCAGCACCGGTGTGGTCGAGGGCGACGACGATCTGATCCGCTACGGCGAACGGTACCTGTCGCGGCAGACGGCGTCGCTGGGCGGCGGCACCACCGAGATCGCCCGCAACATCATCGGCGAGCGGGTGCTGGGCTTCCCCCGCGAGTACGCCGCCGACCGCGGCGTCCCGTTCAAGGACGTCAAGCGCGGCAAGACCTGAGCCGTCAAAACAGCGTCGGCTGAACGGGACCAGCGGCAACCGGCGGGGGCGCTCTGAACGACCGGCGGTCCGGCGCGAGGCCGAACTTGGCCACCAACGGTGTCACCCTGTCGTGCAACGTCTGTCGATACTCCGACGGCAAATAGGCGCCACGGCGGTACAACTCGCGATACTGTCCCACCAGCTCTGGATGCGACCGCGCCAACCACGCCATGAACCAGCCACGTGTCGAGCCGCGCAGGTGCAGCCCGAACACCGTCACACCGGTGGCGCCGGCCGCGGCGATCTGCGCCAGCAGCGCGTCGAGGTGCTCCACCGAGTCCGTCAGGTGCGGCAGCACCGGCGCGACCATGACGTGGCAATCCAGGCCGGCGTCGCGGATTGCCGTGATCAACGCGAGCCGGGCCTGCGGCGACGGCGTCCCCGGCTCGACGTCGCGATGCAATTCGGGGTCACCGACCGCCAGCGACACCGCCACGCTGACGTCGACGTGGCCGGCAGCCTCGGCAATCAGTGGAAGGTCCCTGCGCAACAGCGTGCCCTTGGTGAGGATCGAAAACGGTGTGCCCGAATCGGCGAGTGCGCGCAGGATCCCCGGCATCAACGCGTAGCGTCCTTCCGCCCGCTGGTACGGGTCGGTGTTGGTGCCCAGTGCGACGGTCTCCCGCATCCACGACGGACGGTGCACCTCGCGCCAGAGCACGTCGGCGACATTGGTCTTCACCACCACTTGAGTGTCGAAGTCGTTGCCGCAGTCCAGATCCAGGTACTCATGTGTGGGCCGCGCGAAGCAGTACCGGCAGGCATGCGAGCAGCCGCGGTAGCCGTTGACGGTGTAGCGAAACGGCAGCATGGACGCGGCAGCCACTTTGTTCAGGGCCGATTTACACAGCACCTCGTGGAACGTGATGCCGTCGAACTGCGGCGTGCGGACGCTGCGGACAAAGCCGATGCGCTGCAGGCCGGGCAAGGCGCCGTCGTCGACGCGGACGCCCTGGCCATCCCACCGCATACACTTATTCGAACATTTGTTCGATGCAAAGTCAAGTCGCGAAATTGCATTCCGGCAGGAGAAGTTCGAGTGCGGCCCTGCCGCAACGCAATCTCGCGAGAGTTACCAGGCCTTCAGCTGGCACTGCACCGTGTACGGGCCGTCCTGCTGCACCGATACCTGACCGTCGATCGCGATCTCGCAGTGCGGGTTCGGTGGGGCCTGCATGGCGTGCACGGCGGTGCTCGCGGTGAGGATGGCCCATTGCGGGTCGTCGAGGGTGGTTTCGAACACCCACGGCGCGCCCGGCGCCACATTCACCCGCTCGTTCTTCATGAACGCATACGGGTCGGCGTCATAGGCCTCCTTGCTCGGCGGCTGAGTCGTCAGATAGTAGAGGTCGAATCCCACGGCGGTTTGGGAAGTCAGCGTGTACCGGACCTGATGACCGGCCGGCTCCGCATTCGCCGTCGCATGCGTGGACATCAACCCGGCGACGACGGTCAGCGCCGCACCGATTCGCAGATTCGCTGTGTTCATAGCCTTCTACCTCTATCACGGCCGCCGCGCGGCCTGCACGCCACTGCTCTCACTTCCGTCACATCGGCGCACAACGGCGGATCGTTACAGGGCCCGAGCTACAGGTTAATTTGTTCGTCACATACAGACATTTCGCAGAAACACGCGCGCTCTAACGTCCCGAGTCGACACCCGCAGGGTGTGTCGAACTTGTGCTCTGACATAGGGAAAGGCTGTTGATGCGACATCCACGACGCTCCTCGTTGAACAGATCGGTACTAGCTGCGGGGAGCGTGGTGGTGACCACCGCCATGTTGTTGGCCGGCTGCGGCAGCAAGGCCAGCCAGACCGATGCGGCCAGCGCCGAGTCCTGTGTGGACACCTCGGGCCCGACCATCAAGGTGGGTTCGCTGAACTCGCTGTCGGGCACCATGGCGATCTCCGAGGTGACGGTCCGCGACGCGATCAAGCTCGCCGTCGATGAGATCAACGCGTCCGGCGGTGTGCTGGGCAAGCAGATCGAACTGATCGGCGAGGACGGTGCATCCGAGCCCACCGTATTCGCCGAGAAGGCGGAGAAACTGATCAGCAGTGACTGTGTGGCAGCGGTTTTCGGTGGCTGGACATCCTCGAGCCGCAAAGCAATGCTCCCGGTGTTCGAGAGCGCCAACTCGCTGCTGTACTACCCGGTGCAGTACGAGGGCCTCGAGTCGTCGAAGAACATCTTCTACACCGGCGCCACCACCAACCAGCAGATCGTGCCCGCGCTGGACTACCTCAAGGGCCGCGGCGTGAAGTCGCTGTATCTGGTCGGCAGTGACTACGTGTTCCCCGCAGACCGCGAACCGCATCATCAAGGCCTACGCCGCAGCCAACGGCATCGAGATCAAGGGTGAGGACTACACGCCGCTGGGGTCGACGGACTTCTCCACCATCGTCAACAAGGTGCGCACCGCCGACGCCGACGCCGTGTTCAACACTCTCAACGGCGATTCCAACGTGGCCTTCTTCCGCGAGTACCGCAATGTGGGCCTGACGCCGCAACAGATGCCGGTGGTGTCGGTGTCTATCGCCGAGGAAGAAGTCGGCGGCATCGGCGTGCAGAACATCACCGGTCAGCTCACCGCGTGGAACTACTACCAGACTGTGGACAACCCGGTGAACAAGGCGTTCGTCAAGGCATACAAGGACAAGTACGGGGCCAACAAGCCGACCTCGGATCCGATGGAGGCCGCCTACGTGTCGGTTTACCTGTGGAAGCTGACAGCAGAGAAGGCGAACTCATTCGCGGTCAACGACATTCAGAACGCGGCCGACGGCGTGACATTTGATGCGCCCGAGGGCAAAGTCACCATCGACGGCGAGAACCACCACATCACCAAGACCGCCCGCATCGGCGAGATCCGCCAGGACGGACTGATCTACACCATCTGGGAGTCGCCCGGACCGATCGAACCGGACCCATACCTGAAGTCCTATCCGTGGGCGGCTGGCCTCTCCAGCTGAGATGGATGTTCTGATCGGGCAGCTGACAACGGGATTGAGCCTCGGCTCCATCCTGTTGTTGGCTGCGCTCGGGCTGTCGCTGACGTTCGGTCAGATGGGCGTCATCAACATGGCGCACGGTGAATTCATCATGGCCGGCTGCTACACCGCGTACGTGGTGCAGCAGATCGTCTCCAGCGCCGGTGTGTCCCTGTTGCTTTCGCTGGTCATCGGCTTTGTGGTGGGCGGTGCGATGGGTGCGCTGCTGGAGGTGACGCTGATCCAGCGGATGTACGACCGGCCACTGGACACGCTCCTGGTGACCTTCGGTGTGGGGCTGATCCTGCAGCAGGTGGCGCGTGACATCTTCGGCGCGCCCGCGGTCAACGTCGTTGCCCCGTCGTGGCTGTCGGGCGGTGTGGAGATCCTCGGCGCGGTGGTGCCCAAGACCCGCATCTTCATCCTGGTGCTGGCGGTGGTATGCGTGGCCGTACTGGCCGCCGTGCTGAAGGCGAGCCCGATGGGCAGGCGCATCCGTGCGGTGGTGGCCAACCGCGATCTGGCTGAAACCAGTGGCATATCCAGCCGAACCACAGACATCACAACGTTTTTCATCGGGTCCGGCCTGGCCGCGGTGGCCGGTGTGGCGCTGACATTGATCGGGTCGACGAGTCCGACGATCGGGCAGAGCTACCTGATCGACGCGTTCCTGGTGGTGGTCGTCGGTGGGCTGGGTCAGATCAAGGGCACGGTGATCGCCGCGTTCGCGCTGGGCTTCCTGAACTCGTTCATCGAATACAACACCACCGCGTCGCTGGCCAAGGTCATCGTGTTCGTGATCATCGTGATCTTCCTGCAGGTCCGCCCGCAGGGGCTGTTCACCGTGCGAACCAGGAGTCTCGCATGAAAATCCTTGGCAGGTGGCAAACCTGGGCGGGTTTCGGGGTGGCGGCGGTGCTGCTGTTCGGGTTGGCGCCGTTGGTGCTCTCCGACTTCCGCCTGTCTCTGCTGGCGAAGTTCCTGTGCTTCGCGATCGTGGCCGTCGGCATCGGATTGGCCTGGGGCCGCGGCGGCATGCTGGTGTTGGGTCAGGGTGTGTTCTTCGGGCTCGGCGGCTACATGATGGGCATGCACCTGAAGATCGCCGACGCGCAGATTTTCGGCAACGACGTACCGGACTTCATGCAAATCGCGGGTGCGCGCGAATTGCCCGCCTACTGGGAGCCTTTCGCCTCCCCCGCCTTCACGGTGGCGGCCATTGTGTTGCTACCGACGGCCATTGCCGCAGCACTTGGATTCGGCGTCTTCAAGCGCCGGGTCAAGGGCGCCTACTTTGCGATTCTGTCGCAGGCGTTGGCGGCGGCACTGGCGATCCTGTTGGTCGGCCAGACCAGTCTCGGCGGTTCCAACGGGCTCAATAGGTTTCGCACGTTCTTCGGGTTCACGCTGAACGATCCGGCGAACCGGCGAATGCTCTACTTCATCGCTGCGGGCGTGCTGCTGCTCGTAGTCGCGGTGGTGCGTCAGCTGATGCAGAGCCGCTACGGGGAGCTGTTGGTGGCGGTGCGCGACGGCGAGGAACGCGTGCGGTTCCTCGGCTACGACCCCGCCAATATCAAGGTCGTCGCCTACACCGTCGCAGCACTGTTCGCCAGCATCGCCGGTGCGTTGTTCGCTCCGATCGTCGGGTTCATCGCGCCGTCACAGGTCGGCATCCTGCCGTCGATCGCATTCCTGATCGGTGTGGCGATCGGCGGGCGCACCACGCTGCTGGGTCCCGTGCTGGGCGCCATCGGCGTGGCGTGGGCGCAAACGCTGTTCTCCGAACGGTTTCCGTCGGAGTGGACCTACGCCCAGGGCCTGCTGTTCATCGTCGTCGTCGGGTTCTTCCCCGCCGGGCTGGCGGGACTGGGTGCCCTTCTGCGTCGACGCCGCAAACCCGCACCGGAACCGCGGCCCGACCCCGAACCGGAAGCGGAGGCCGAGAAAGTGGGGGCAGCGACGTGACCGAACGCGAACCCGTCGCCGGCGGCAACGTCGGCATGGGTGCCAGCGAATACCTCGAAGTCCGCGGCCTCACCGTCGATTTCGACGGCTTCAAGGCGGTCAGCGACGTCGACCTCACGCTGTTTCAGGGCGATCTGCGGTTTCTGATCGGGCCCAACGGCGCAGGCAAGAAGACGGTGATCGACGCCATCACCGGTCTGGTGCCCGCGACCGGATCGGTCAACAAGTCCGGTGTCGAGCTGCTCGGCAAGAAGGTGCACCAGATCGCACGGCTCGGCGTGGGCCGAACCTTCCAGACCGCCAGCGTCTTCGAGCAGTTGACGGTGCTGCAGAACCTGGACATCGCAGCCGGCGCAGGTCGTTCGGTGTGGACGCTGCTGCGTCGCCGCTCCGGCGTGCTGCCCGCGATCGAGGAAGCCCTGGAGATCACCGGACTGACCGCGTTGGCCGATAAGCCGGCGGGCGTGCTCCCGCACGGCCAGAAGCAGTGGCTGGAGATCGGCATGCTGCTGGTGCAGAACGCCGACGTGCTCCTGCTCGACGAACCCGTCGCCGGGATGAGCCACGAGGAACGCGAAGAGACCGGAAACCTGTTGCGCCGCATCGGCGGTGAGCGCACGGTCGTCGTCGTCGAACACGACATGGATTTCATGCGCGCATTCGCCACGTCAGTGACCGTGCTGGCGCGCGGCCAGGTGATCGCCGAGGGCACAGTCGCCGAGGTGCAGGCCAACCCGAAGGTGCAAGAGGTTTATCTGGGCACTGCCGCCGCTGGCGCCGAAGGGATGTCATGATGCTTGAGCTTGTCGACGTGCACACCGGCTACGGCCGTTCCGAGGTAATCCACGGCGTCAGCCTTTCGGTGCCTTCCGATGGGGTGGCGGCGGTGATGGGCCACAACGGCGCAGGTAAGACGACGCTGCTGCGCGCCGCGGTCGGATTGCTGAAATGCACGTCGGGAAAAGTGCTTTTCGACGGCGAGGACATCTCGAAGCTGCGGCCCAGCGCAAGGGTGGCGCGCGGGCTGGCCTATGTGCCGCAGGGCCAGCAGTCGTTCGGCCAGCTGACAACCGCGGAGAATCTGCAGGTGGTCGCCGACGGGTGCCGCAACGGCAAGGCGCTGATCGACGAGCAGCTCGACCTGTTCCCGGCGTTGAAGGAGTTGTTGGGTCGCCGGGCGGGCCTGCTGTCGGGCGGTCAGCGCCAGCAACTGGCGATCGCGCGTGCGCTGATCACCTCGCCGAAGTGTCTGATCCTCGACGAGCCCACCGAGGGCATCCAGCCGTCGGTGGTCGCCGAGATCGAAGCCGCCATCACCTCTTTGACTCAGCGCGGCGACCTGGGCGTGCTGCTGGTCGAGCAGCACATCGGTTTCGCGCTGGAGTCGTCGCAGCGGTATTACATTCTCGAGTCCGGCCGCGTCACGTCGTCCGGCAGGGGTGGTTCGGCGTCGGAATCCGAAGTCCGCGCCGCCATGGCGATCTAGAGCGTTTGATGCACGCCCGCCTCAGCGGTTCGGCATGCTGGCGGGCATGAGCGCACCCGCCGAAACCCGAACACTTGCCGATACGGGCGGCCTCGTCGTCACTGATGACGGCCGTCGCGTCCTTGTCTTCGACCGCGGCACGGGCCCGCTGGCAGTGCTGGCGTTCGTGCTCGGCGTGCTGACCGTCGTCGGCGGCGGCTTCGGCCTCGTCGCGCTCATCGCCGGCGTCCCGTCACGAGCACTCGGCGCCATCTTCGTCGCGGCGGGTCTCGTATTGGCGGCGTTGACATTTCTGGTGGTGCGCAAGTTTCGCCGCCGCCGCAGCCGGCCTCTACACGAATGCCGCCCCGTCGCCGTCATCGACCGCAAGCTCGGCTTGTTCAGCTACTGCGGCGGCGCCTTGGTGCAACTGGATCAGGTGCGCTTCGCGCGCAAACTCCAAATCGGTTCGAGTTCACCGAAATTAGTCGCGCTGACCCCGGGCGGTAAGCACGTTCTCAAGCGCGGCAATCCATTCGACGGTGGCGTCGGCAACATCGACGAGGTGCTGACCGCCATCACTCAGGGCGAGCAGCTAACGGGTTGATCGCTCTCACCTGACCTGAGTGATCAACCCGTTAGCCGCGAAAGCACTTCTGCGACAACCGCGTCGGCGGCGATGTCGACCTGCTCACCCGTCGACAAGTTCTTCACACCGATGGTGCCCGCCTCGATGTCACGGTCGCCGGCCACCAACGCAATCGACGCGCCCGAGCGGTCAGCGGCCCGCATCGCGCCCTTGAGTCCGCGGTCGCCGTAGGCCATGTCGACGCGCACACCGGCCGCCCGAAGCCCCGCCGCCAGCACTGCCAGCTGCGCCTTGGCCTGATCGCCCAGCGGGACGCAGAAGACGTCGACGCGCGCGGCCTCACCGACCGTCTTGCCCTCGGCCTTCAGCGCCAACAGCGTGCGGTCGACACCGAGGCCGAAGCCGATGCCGGACAAATCTTTTCCACCGAGCTCGCGCATCAGCCCGTCGTAGCGGCCGCCGCCGCCGATGCCCGACTGCGCGCCGAGCCCGTCGTGCACGAACTCGAACGTCGTCTTGGTGTAGTAGTCCAGCCCGCGGACCATCCGCGGGTTGACCACATACGGCACGCCCAACGCGTCCAGGTGAGCGAGCACCGTCTCGAAGTGCTGCTTGGCGACGTCGGACAGATGGTCCAACATCACCGGTGCATCAGCCGTCATCTCCCGCACCTGCGGGCGCTTGTCGTCGAGCACCCGCAGCGGGTTGATCTCCGCGCGTCGTCGTGTTTCGTCATCGAGATCCAGCCCAAACAGGAACTCCTGCAACAATTCTCGATACTGCGGGCGGCAGCTGTCGTCGCCCAGCGAGGTGATCTCCAATCGGAAACCCTCTAATCCCAGCGAGCGGAAGCCGGCATCGGCCACCGCGATCACCTCGGCGTCCAGCGCGGGATCGTCGACGCCTATCGCCTCCACCCCGACCTGCTGCAACTGGCGGTAGCGGCCCGCCTGCGGGCGCTCGTAGCGGAAGAACGGCCCGGAATAACACAGCTTCACCGGCAGCGGGCCGCGGTCGAGGCCATGCTCGATGACCGCGCGGATCACCCCCGCAGTGCCTTCCGGTCGCAGCGTCACCGAGCGGTCGCCGCGGTCGGAGAACGTGTACATCTCCTTGGTGACGACGTCGGTGGATTCACCCACGCCGCGCGCGAACAGCGCGGTGTCCTCGAAGATGGGCAGCTCGATGTCGGCGTAGCCGGCGCGCCGCGCGGCAGTCAGCAGGCCGTCGCGCACGCAGACGAACTGCGCGGACTCCGGCGGCAGGTAATCGGGCACCCCTTTGGGCGCCTGGAATTCGCTCACGGCGTCAGACCTTCGAGGAATGGGTTGGTGCGGCGCTCGTGTCCGATCGTGGACTTTTCGCCGTGGCCCGGTAGTACCACGGCGTCGTCGTCGAGCACCAACAGCTTTGTCACGATCGAGTTGAGCAGATCGCGGCCGCTGCCGCCCGGCAGGTCGGTGCGGCCCACCGACTCGCGGAACAGCGTGTCACCGGTGAACACGATGTCCGACGGGCCGTCGCTCACCCGGAACACAACCGAGCCGCGGGTGTGGCCCGGCGTGTGGTCGACGGCGACGCTCACGCCGCCCAGCTCGATCTTGTCGCCGTCGCGGTCGAGCTCCACCACTTGTTTGGGTTCGCGGAACATCGCGCCGAACAGCAGCTGACCCAGGCGTGGCCCGAAATCCTTGATCGGATCGGTCAGCATGAATCGGTCCTCGGGATGGATGTAGGCCGGGCACCCGTAGGTGTCGGCCACTTTCTGCGCCGACCAGATGTGGTCGATGTGCCCGTGCGTGAGCAGCACCGCCGCCGGCGTGAGGCGGTGCTCGTCGAGGATCCGGCGTAGCGGGCCGAACGCCCGCTGGCCGGGGTCGACGATGATGGCGTCCGACCCGGCTCGCGGGGCCAGGACGTAGCAATTGCACGCCAACATCCCGGCCGGAAATCCGGTGATCAACACGGGATACAGTTTCCCATCCCTCAGCAACGCCTGGCACACTCGGTGCCGATCGACCGAGACCACGAGGAGGACACCGGCGGTGCCGACCAACGAACAACGGCGTGCAGCGGCGAAGCGCAAACTCGAGCGACAGCTGGAGCGCAGGGAGGCGAAAGCACGCAGACGGCGGCTGTTCACCATCGTCGGCTTGTCGATTGCCGTGGTCGCGCTGATCGCCGGCGGGGTGACCGCCTACGTCATCACCAACAAGGACTCCGAAACCACCGCCTCGGCCGCGCCGGGGCCGGCGGCCGATTGCCAGTACCCGCCGTCGCCGCAGCCGGCGGCCAAGAAGGTCAACCCGCCGCGCGCCGGCAAGGTGCCGACCGATCCCGCGCAGGTCAGCGTCAGCATGGCCACCAACCAGGGCAACATCGGCCTGATGCTCGACAACGCCAAGGCGCCGTGCACCGTCAACAGCTTCGCCAGCCTGGCGTCGCAGGGCTACTTCAACGACACCCCGTGTCACCGGCTGACGGCCACCGAGGGCTTGAACGTGCTGCAGTGCGGCGATCCGACGGGCACCGGATCCGGCGGCCCGGGATACCAGTTCGCCGACGAATTCCCCGCGACCGAGTACGCGCCGGACGATCCAAAGCGCGGCGAGCCGATTCCCTACCCGCGCGGCACGCTCGCGATGGCCAACGCGGGGCCCGACACCAACGGCAGCCAGTTCTTCCTGGTCTACAAGGATTCGATGCTGCCGCCGAACTACACGAAGTTCGGCACCATCGACGAGACCGGGCTGGCCACGCTGGACAAGATCGCCGCGGGCGGCATCGAGGGCGGCGCCCCCGACGGCAAGCCGGCCACCGAGGTGAAGATCACCTCGGTCGCACTGGATTAAGGCCAGCAGACGCTACGCCGCGGAGGTGACGCGGTAGACGTCGTAGACGCCTTCGACGTTGCGCACCACCGACAGCAGGTGGCCCAGGTGCTTCGGGTCGCCCATCTCGAAGGTGAACCGGCTGATCGCCACCCGGTCGTTGGACGTGGTGACCGACGCGGAGAGGATATTGACCTTTTCGTCGGCCAGCACTCGCGTCACATCGGACAGCAGCCGGTGCCGGTCCAGCGCCTCGACCTGAATGGCGACCAGGAACACCGACGACGGCGACGGCGCCCACTCGACGTCGATGATCCGCTCGGACTGCTGCTGCAGTGACGCCGCGTTGGTGCAGTCGGTGCGGTGCACGCTGACTCCCCCGCCGCGGGTGACGAAGCCCATGATCTGGTCGCCCGGCACCGGTGTGCAGCACTTGGCCAGCTTGGTCAGCGTTCCGGGCGCACCGGGCACCGCGACGCCGGTGTCTTCGGTGCTGCGCTGGCGCACCGGCATGGTCGCCGGCGTGGACCGTTCCGCGAGCTCGTCGGTGGCTTCTTCGTCACCGAACTGCGCCACCAGCCGCTGCACGACGTGCCGCGCCGACACATGACCCTCGCCGACAGCGGTGTAGAGCGCAGACACGTCGGCGTAGCGCAGCTCACGGGCCAGCGTCGCCATCGACTCGGCATTCACCAAGCGCTGCAATGGAAGTCCAACGCGTCGCACTTCACGGGCGATCGCGTCCTTACCCGCTTCCAGCGCCTCTTCGCGGCGCTCCTTGGCGAACCACTGCCGGATCTTGGCCTTGGCCCGCGGCGACACCACAAAGCTCTGCCAGTCCCGCGACGGCCCGGCGTTGGGCGCCTTGGACGTGAAAATCTCGACCACTTCGCCGTTTTCGAGCTTGCGCTCCAGCGCCACCAGCCGGCCGTTGACCCGCGCACCGATGCATCGGTGACCGACCTCGGTGTGTACCGCGTACGCGAAGTCGACGGGCGTCGAGCCCGCCGGCAATGTGATCACGTCACCCTTCGGGGTGAACACGAAAATTTCTTGTACCGCAAGGTCATAGCGCAGCGACTCCAGGAATTCGCCCGGATCGGCGGCCTCCCGTTGCCAGTCGAGCAGCTGGCGCATCCATGCCATGTCGTCGATCTCGGCGGCGGCGTGCGGATGCTGCGGAACTCCATTGCGGCCCTTGGATTCCTTATATCGCCAGTGCGCGGCGATGCCGTACTCGGCGGTGCGGTGCATGTCGCGGGTACGGATCTGGATCTCGAGCGGTTTGCCTTCGGGGCCGACGACGGTGGTGTGCAGCGACTGGTAGACGCCGTAGCGCGGCTGGGCGATGTAGTCCTTGAACCGCCCGGCCATCGGCTGCCACAGCGAATGCACCACGCCCACAGCGGCATAGCAGTCCCGGATCTCGTCGCACAGGATCCGCACCCCGACCAGGTCGTGGATGTCGTCGAAGTCGCGGCCCTTGACGATCATCTTCTGATAGATCGACCAGTAATGCTTGGGCCGGCCCTCCACCACCGCGTTGATCTTCATCGCATTCAGTGCCGCGACGATTTCGGCGCGCACCTTGGCCAGGTAGGTGTCGCGCGACGGCGCCCGGTCGGCGACCAGCCGCACGATCTCCTCGTACTTCTTGGGGTGCAGGATCGCGAACGCCAGGTCCTCGAGCTCCCACTTGACCGTCGCCATGCCCAGCCGATGGGCAAGCGGCGCAATGACTTCCAGTGTCTCGCGGGCTTTGCGGGCCTGTTTCTCCGGCGGCAGGAAGCGCATGGTGCGCATGTTGTGCAGCCGGTCGGCGACCTTGATCACCAACACCCGCGGATCGCGGGCCATCGCGATGATCATCTTGCGGATGGTTTCGCCCTCGGCGGCGGTGCCCAGCGCCACCTTGTCCAGCTTGGTGACGCCGTCGACCAGATGGGCGACCTCGGTGCCGAAGTCGGCGGTCAGCGCCTCCATCGTGTAGCCGGTGTCCTCGACCGTGTCGTGCAGCAGCGCCGCCACCAACGTGGTGGTGTCCATGCCCAGCTCGGCCAGGATGTTGGCCACCGCGAGCGGATGGGTGATGTACGGATCGCCGGAGCGGCGCAGCTGGTCGGCGTGGCGTCGTTCGGCGACCTCGTAGGCCCGCTGCAGCAACGCCAGGTCGGCCTTCGGGTAGAACTCGCGGTGCACCGCGACCAGCGGCTCCAGCACCGGGTTGACGGCGCTGCGCTGGGCGGTCATCCGGCGCGCCAGCCGGGCGCGGACCCGCCGCGACGCGCTGGTTTTCGCGACGTCCAGTGGCGTCACGTCCGGCGCAGTGGGAGGCGACTGCACGGCCTGGCCCGTCACGGGATCGTCAGCCATGGTCACCTCCCAAAGTCGTCGACTTCGAGGATATCGCTCAGATGATGTGCAAGCTGGTGACCGGTAGCGGTTTGAGCACGTCGCGGCCGCCGAGGGCGGTCAATTCGAGCACCACCGCGGCGCCCGTCACCGTCGCACCGCAACGGCGTAGAAGCCGCACCGTCGCGCCCACCGTGCCGCCGGTGGCGAGCACGTCGTCGATGATGACGACCGTGCGCCCAGCGATGTCGATGCCCTCGGCGGGGATCTCCAGCGTCGCGGTGCCGTACTCCAGGTCGTAGGTCTCGGAGTGCACCGGCGGCGGCAGCTTGCCGCCTTTGCGGACGGCCAGCACCCCGGTGCCGAGCTTGGTGGCGACGGCGGCGCCCAGCAGGAAGCCTCGCGCGTCGATCCCGGCGACAAGGTCGGCATCACCGGCGGTCGCCGCCAGCGCCTCGGTCACCGCCGCCAGGCCGTGCGCGTCGGCCAGCAGCGGCGTCAGGTCTTTGAACTGGATGCCCGGCTCGGGGAAGTCGGGCACTTCGCGCATCATCGACGCGATGAGCTCGGAGACCTCCGACGAACTCATCCGTCGAGTCTCCAGCGGTCCATGTTCCAGCCCGCGCCCCAACGGGTCGGGTTGCTGCTCACCGCGTACATCTTGTTCGACGTCAGCACGGTCCGCTGCTGGCGGTACAGCGGCAGCGTCGGCATGTCCGCCCACAGCATCGGCGCGCCCTCCCCCAGCAGCCGGGCCTGTTCTTTGGGGTCGGAGACGACGGCCAGCGCACCGATGACGCCGTCGACGCGCGGGTTGGCGTACCCCGACAGATTGTTGCCGTTGCCGCTGTGCAGCGCGTAGGCGTCCATGGCCGACGAGCCCGTCGAACCGCTGCCGGCGGCCCCGCCCGTGCTGGCCAGCAGGACGTCGATCTCGTTGTTGCGCAACGACAGTGGGCCGGTGGTTTCCGAGCCGGCGTCTTGCACGGTGATCCCGGCAGGCGCGCAGGCCTTGGCGATCGCCCCGACGGTCGCGGCCGCCCGGGCGTTCGGGCTCTGATATCCGATGCGCACGGTCAGCGGCTGGTTGTTGAGCGCGGCGCGAGCCGCCCCGGGATTGGCCGCGACGAACTGGCCGCCCTCCACCGCACTCTCGGCGGCGCTGAACGCGTCCTCGGTCGCCGGGTTGAGCCGCACGTTGGCGATCGGCACCTCGGCGTTGCGAGCGATGACGTCCCGCGGTGTGCAGTGCGCCAGCGCCCGTCGGGCCGGGACGGCGGCCAGCGGGCCGCGCGGCGCGAAGATCAGCTGCTCGATGCCGGCCGACGGGGTGTTGGTGCTGACGTAGTCGTCGGGCAGGTTGAGCAGACCCGACGACCCCGCGGCGATGTCGACGACGTCGAACGAGCCCTCGTTGACCCGGTCCTGAATGTCGGCGCCGCGCGGCCACACCGTGACCTTGTCGGTGATCGGCTTGGTGCCCCACCATTTGTCGTTGGCGACCAGCACCACCGCGCCGTCGTCGGTCACCGACTCGAGCTTGTACGGCCCCGACGACGGGAATTTCTTCAGGTCCAGATCCGGGCTCAGGTTCCAGGTGTTGTTCCACACCTTGGCGATGCGGTCGACGGTCTCGGCGTCGCCCTGCTGCAGCGCGGTGGTGACGCCGCCGTCGCCGAGCCCCAGCTGGTCGGCGATCACGTGCGAGGGCATCATCGACGTCGCCGCGAACAGCTGGCCGAAGTCGACGAACGCGCGCTCCGGCGCAAACGAAACCCGCGCCTTCTTCTGCCCCGGCGTGCAGTCGACGCCCACGATGTCGCTGTAGCCCGCCCGGTTGGCGGCATCGAACACCGGATAGCGCCCGGATTGCGACGCCCACGCCAACACCAGGTCATCGCAGGTCACCGGTTTACCGTCGGAGTACACCGCCTTGTCGCTGATCTGGTAGTCGAGAACCAGCGGCGCGCGCCCCACCACCGAGATGCTGCCGAAGTCGTGGTCTCCGACGATCTGGCCGTCGGGGCCATGCAGGTTGAAGCCGGTGAGCACCCGGGCGAAGGCCTGCGGCCCGCCCGACGCGGCGCCGGCCACGGTGTTGGAGTTGTAGGTGACCAACGCGCCGTCGACGGCGTAATCGATTTCGTCGGCCGCGCCGCCCGCGCACGACGACAACCCCAGCGATCCGGCCAACGACAGCGTCGCAGCCAGCACGGCGGTCCGCCGAGGCGAGGCAGCCATGCGCCTAACGGGTCTTTCGCTTACCCGACGGCCGTCCCGTCTTGCTGGTGGTAGGCCGCACGGGCCGCGCGCCGGGCGCCGGTTTGTCGGGCGGCGGTGTGCTGGACACCGAGGCGGCCGCGAGGGGCTCGGGTTCGGCTTCGGCAGCGTCGTCCTCGCCGGTATCGGCCTTGGCGGTATCGGCCTTGGCGGCGGCCGGTTTGCGGCGTCGCATCACCCGCGCGGTGTGGGTGCGCACCAGTTCGGTGCGCTCGCGCAGCGTGACCAGCAGCGGGGTGGCGAAGAAGATCGACGCGTACGCACCGGTGAAGACGCCGACCAGCTGTACCAGCGCCAGGTCCTTGAGCATGCCGACGCCCAGCAGCCACACCGCGATCACCATCAGCGCCAGAATCGGCAGCACGGAGATCAAGCTGGTGTTGATCGACCGCATGAACGTCTGGTTGACCGCCAGGTTGGCCTGCTCGGCATATGTTCGCCGGGTGGTGTGTTCGAATCCGCGGGTGTTCTCTTCGACCTTGTCGAACACGACGACCGTGTCGTAGAGCGAGAAGCCGAGAATCGTCAGCAGGCCGATCACCGTGGCGGGGGTGACCTCCCAGCCGACCAGCGAGTAGACGCCCGCGGTGGTGATGATGGTGTAGAACATGGCCGTCAGCGCTGCGATGGCCATGTACCGCTCGTACCAGACCGCGATGTAGATCGCGACGAGCACCACGAACACCACCAGCGCGATCAGCGCCTTCTGGGTGATCTGGTCGCCCCAGGTCTCCGAGACCGCCGAATCGCTGATCGCCTGTTTGCTGGGTTGGCCGTCGATGCCCTTGGGCTGGAAGGCGTCGAACAGGGCGGTGCGCAGTTGCTCGGTCTGCTCGTTGGTCAACGTCTCCGAGCGGATCTGCACGGTCGCCGAATCGCCACTGCCGACGGTCACCACCGACTGCGGCTCCTCGCCGATCGTCTTGGCGAAGACGTCTTCGACCTGCTGCACCGTCGCCGTGCCGTTCGCGCCCGCGACCGGCATCGACACCTTGGTGCCGCCTTCGAAGTCGATGCCGAAGGTGAAGCCGCGGATGGCGATGCTGGCGATCGCGATCGCGAGCAGCGCGCCGCTGATCGCGAACCACAGCTTGCGGCGCCCGATGATGTCGAATGCCCCGGTGCCGGTGTAGAGCCGGACGAAAAAGCCGTGCTGCGGCGGCGTCGGCGTCGATTCGAGACTCGGCGCCTCGACGGCCGACGATTCGACGTCGTTGGAGTGTTTAGCGGCCATCTGCCTATCCCCGTCCCGTCGTCGCGTACGAAGCCGCCCGACGTTCCCGCGCGATCTGCTGCACCGCGCCGAGCCCGTTGAACGCCGGCTTGGCCAGTGTCGGCGACTTGGACGCCAGGTACACCAGCGGCCACGTCACCAGGAACACCACGACAAGGTCCAGCACTGTGGTCAGACCCAACGTGAACGCGAAACCCTTCACCTGGCCGACCGCCAGCACGTAGAGCACCACCGAGGCCAACAGGGTGACCGCGTTGCCCGAAATGATCGTCTTACGGGCCCTGGCCCAGCCTCGCGGTACGGCTGAGCGGAACGAACGGCCTTCGCGTATCTCGTCTTTGATGCGTTCGAAGAACACCACGAACGAGTCGGCGGTGGTGCCGATGCCGATGATCAGACCGGCGATGCCGGCCAGGTCGAGCGTGTACCCGATGTACCTGCCCAGCAGCACCAGGAGCGCGTAAACAATTGCGCCAGAGGCGATCAGCGACAAGGTGACCAGCAGGCCGAGCACCCGGTAGTAGATCAGCGAGTACAGCAGCACCAGCGCCAGGCCGATCGCACCGGCGATCAGGCCGGCCCGCAGCGACGTCAAACCTAGTGTGGCCGAAACGGTTTCGGCCTCCGACGATTCGAACGACAGCGGCAGCGAGCCGTACTTCAGCACGTTGGCGAGTTCCTTCGCGGAGTCCGCGGTGAACTGGCCGGTGATCTGGGTGCGGCCGCCGGGGATGGCCTCCTGGATCTCCGGCGCGCTGACCACCTGCGAGTCCAACGTGAACGCGGTCTGGGTGCCGACATTGGCCGCGGTGAAGTCGGCCCAAGTCTTGGCGGCGTCGTCCTTGAATTCCAGGTCGACGACGTACACGCCGCGCTGCTGATCCAGCCCTGACGTGGCGTTCTTGATCTGCTCACCGCTGATGATCGACTTGTTCAGCAGATACACCGTCTGCCCGTCGGTGGAGCAGGTGATCAGCGGCAGATTCGGGTCGTCGTTGCCGGCCAGCACGTCGTCCTCGCCGCAGCGGGTGGCCTGGAACTGCAGACCGAGCAGCTGGATCGACGGATCGGTGCTCTGGCGGATCTGCTTCTCATCGGCGATGCGCTTGGCGAGGTCGGCCTTTTCCCTGGGCGGTGCCGGCGCGGGGCTCGGACCGGGCGCCGGGGTCGGCGGGGGCGGTGCCGGCGTGGGCGGCGGCTCCTGCGGGTAAGGCCGCGGCTGGGGCGCCGGTTCGGGGGCTTGCGGGGCCTGTGCGGGCGGGGCCTCGCCGGGCGGGGCCTCAGCGGGCAGCGGTGGTGCAGGCGGAGCGCCCGGGGGCGCTTCGGCGGGCGGTGCTCCCGGTGGGGTTCCTGGAGGCGCTTCAGCGGGCGGCGCTTCGCCCTGCGGCAGGCCGTTCTGCTGGCCGGCGGGTTGGGCCGGCATCTGGTGAATGACGGGACGGATGTACAGCCGCGCGGTCTGACCGAGGTTGCGGGCCGCGCTGCCTTCTTCACCGGGGACGGTGATCACCAGGTTGTCGCCGTCGATGATCACCTCTGAACCCGACACGCCGAGACCGTCGACGCGGGCGCTGATGATCTGCTGGGCCTGGTTCAACGCGTCACGAGTTGGCGCGGACCCGTCCGGGGTGCGCGCGGTCAAGGTGACGCGGGTGCCGCCCTGCAGATCGATGCCGAGCTTGGGCTCGGCCTTTTTGTCGCCGGTGAGAAACACCAGTAGGTAGACGCCGACAAGCAGCACCAGAAAGAGCGACAGGTAGCGGGCAGGCTGCACCGGCGCCGAAGACGATGCCACGTTGCTTGGGTCTCCTCGAGATCAGTTCGTCAGCACCGCAAAGGGTACGTGCTTACCCTGTGTGCTCAGCTGTCAGTCTTTGTATTGGGGCTCTCGGTCACCTCGGTCGCGGTCGACTCGGCGTCCGAGATGTCGTCGCTCTCGTCGTCGACATCGGGTCCGATGCGGTCGCGCACGGCCAGCTTCATCCAGGTGGTGACGACGCCGGGGGCGATCTCGAGGTCGACGTTGTCGTCGTCGATGCGGGTGATCGTGCCCTCCAGACCGGAGGTGGTGTGCACCCGATCGCCGACGGTCAGCGAGTTGTGCAGGTCGATGGTGGCTTGCATCGCCTTCTTCTGTCGCCGAGACGCGAAGAACAGAAATGCGCCCATGATGATGAGTAGGGGCAGGAAGACGACCAGGTCCATGGCAGCAGATGTCTTTCGTGTTGGTCTTCACGGCGCCCGGACCGGCCGGTCACAGTCGCCTCGTAATTGACCAGTCTGCCATTGCGGCCGCCGAGCGCCGACCGCGCCCGTCGGCGCCTGCGCGGCTGCTGTCGCCGACATCGACGTGATGGCGGTGAAATCCCGCCACCCCGCCGTCCTTTGCGGACCTGGTGACAGGCGCGCCGATGGCACACTCAGCCGGCCGAGGTATACGAAATCCGTTGCAGTAACCGGAAACGGGCGACGATTCGACCACGGGTGTCGAAGTTTTCGACCGAATCGGTGCGTAGCGACTAGGCTCGAATCACCCGTCGAACCCAGGTCGTGAGGAGCCGGACGTGACCGCCCTCGAGCAGAGCCGCCATATCGCCACCGCCATTCCCGGGCCGCGCTCGGCGGCACTCACCGACCGCAAGGCCGCGGCGGTGTCGCGCGCCGTCGGCAACACCATGCCGGTGTACGCGGCGCGCGCGGCCGGCGGCATCGTCGAGGACGTCGACGGCAACCGCTTCATCGACCTGGGTTCAGGCATCGCGGTGACCACCATCGGCAACGCCGCTCCCCGCGTGGTCGAGGCGGTGCGCGCTCAAGTGGCCGACTTCACCCATACCTGCTTCATGATCACGCCCTACGAGGGATACGTGGAAGTCGCCGAGCACCTCAACCGGCTCACGCCGGGTTCGGGCGAGAAGCGGTCCGCGCTGTTCAACTCCGGCGCCGAAGCCGTCGAGAATGCGGTCAAGGTCGCGCGGTCCTACACCCACAAGACGGCCGTCGTCGCGTTCGACCACGCCTACCACGGCCGCACCAACCTGACCATGGCGCTGACCGCCAAATCGATGCCCTACAAGAGCGGCTTCGGGCCGTTCGCCCCAGAGGTGTACCGCGCGCCGCTGTCGTATCCCTACCGCGATGGGCTGATCTCCAAGGAGCTGGGCACCGATGGCGAATTGGCCGCCGAACGCGCCCTGACAGTGATCGAGAAGACCGTCGGCGCAGCGAACCTCGCGGCGGTGATCATCGAACCGGTGCAGGGCGAGGGCGGTTTCGTGGTGCCCGCCGACGGGTTCCTTCCCGCGCTGGTCGCCTGGTGCCGCGACAACGACGTGGTGTTCATCGCCGACGAGGTGCAGACCGGCTTCGCCCGCACCGGGGCGTGGTTCGCGTGTGAACACGAGGGCATCGAGCCCGACCTGATCGTCACCGCCAAGGGCATCGCCGACGGGTTGCCGTTGTCGGCGGTCACCGGCCGCGCCGAGATCATGGACGCGCCGCATGTCAGCGGGCTGGGCGGCACCTACGGCGGCAATCCGGTGGCATGCGCGGCGGCGCTGGCCACCATCGAGACCATCGAGCTGGACGGGTTGATCGATCGCGCACGGCACATCGAGAAGGTGATGAAGGACCGGCTCGGGCGGCTGCAGGCCGAAGACGACCGGATCGGCGACGTGCGCGGACGCGGCGCGATGATCGCCGTCGAGCTGGTGCGCTCCGGCAGCGCCGACCCCGACCCCGCGTTGACATCTCAACTGGCGGCCGCCGCGCACGCCGCGGGCGTGATCGTGCTGACCTGTGGCACCTTCGGCAACGTGCTGCGATTCCTGCCGCCCCTGACGATCAGCGACGAACTGCTGTTGGAGGGGCTCGACGTTCTTGCCCAGTTACTCGCCGACCTGTAGAAGAAGGAGCACGAAAATGGCTGACGCAGTGAAGGTTCGCAATTTCATCAACGGCGAGCTCGTCGACTCCGTCAGCGGTGCGACGATGCCGCTGGTCGATCCCAGCACCGGTGAGGAGTACGGCACCGCGCCGGTTTCCAACGAGCAGGACATCGACAACGCGTATGCCGCTGCGGCCAAAGCGTTTTCGGAGTGGAAGCGCACGACGCCGTCGCACCGGCAGAAGGCATTGCTCGGTTTCGCCGACGACGTCGAGCGCAACGCCCAGGCGTTGGTGGAGGCCGAGGGCCGCAACACCGGCAAACCCAACCACGTGACCATGGCCGAAGAGATTCCGCCGATGGTCGACCAGATCCGGTTCTTCGCTGGTGCGGCAAGGGTTTTGGAAGGCAAGTCGGCCGGCGAGTACATGGAGAACCACACCTCGTGGATCCGCCGTGAGCCCGTCGGCGTCATCGGGCAGGTGGCGCCGTGGAACTACCCGATGATGATGGCGATCTGGAAGTTCTGTCCGGCGATTGCGGCGGGTAACACGGTCGTGATCAAGCCCAGTGACACCACGCCGGTCACCACGGTGATGCTGGCCGAGATCGCGGCCAAGCATTTCCCGCCGGGTGTGCTCAATGTCGTGACCGGCGATCGGGTTACCGGCGCAGCGGTGGTGGCGCATCCCACGCCGGAGATGGTGTCGATCACGGGTTCGGTGGCGGCGGGCCGGGCCGTCGCGGTGAGCGCGGGCGGCAATTTGAAGCGCACGCATCTGGAGCTCGGCGGTAAGGCACCGGTGATCGTGTTCGACGACTGCGATATCGCGTCAGCCGCGGAAGGCATTGCGACCGCGGGCTATTTCAACGCCGGCCAGGACTGTACGGCGGCAACACGGGTGCTGGCCCCGTCGCGGATTGCCTCGGATCTGACCGACGCGCTGGCCGAGCAGGCCCGCGGGGCGGCGACCACCTACGGCAGGCCGGCCGACGATGAGGACGCCTGGGTGCCGCCGGTGAACAACGTGAACCAGATGCAGCGCGTGCTGAGCTTCTTCGAGGACGTGCCGTCGCACGCCAAGGTGGCGGTGGGCGGAACACGACAGGGCGACAAAGGATTCTATGTCGAGCCGACGGTCATCGGCGGGGTGAAGCAGGAGGATCGGCTGATCCAGGAGGAGATCTTCGGTCCGGTGATCACCGTGCAGTCGTTCTCCGACGAGGACGAGGCGATCGCGTGGGCGAACGGGGTGCCGTTCGGCCTGGCGTCCTCGGTGTGGACGCGCGACGTGTCGCGCGCGCTACGGGTATCGGCGGCACTCGATTTCGGCTGCGTGTGGATCAACACGCATATCCCGTTGGTCGCCGAGATGCCGCACGGCGGGTTCAAGCAGTCCGGCCACGGCAAGGATCTGTCGATGTACGGGCTGGAGGACTACACCCGCATCAAGCACGTAATGGCGTACACGGGCTAGCTTTTCGCGATTTGTGGAGTCTTGGCCGGGGTCGCGCGGCTCAGCCAAGCAATGCGTCGGGCGTGTCCCACCCAACACCGTCAAAGCGGCTGAAATCGCTGTCATAGCTGACGATTCCCGCACGGTGTTCGATCGCCAGCGCGGCCAGATGGCCGTCGTTGACGAGGTTGCCGCCGGTACCCACCCGGTCCAGGAGTCCCGAAAGGACGTCGGCGTGGCGCGGCGTGGGACCAACGACCACCGAGCCCGGCGCATCACACCAGTCAGTGACTTGGCGCATCGCCTCGCCGACCCCGAGCGGCGCCGGGAACAATCCCTGCTTGGTGACGAGTCGTATGAATGCCAGCAACGGGACCCAGGCAAGGCCAACGGTGTCGGCACCCGACAGTGCGCCGTCGAGCCAACGCTTGGACGCGCTGTGATGTTCGCTGGCGGTATTGACGGCGTAGAGCAGGACGTTCGCGTCGACGATCCTCATGCGCCGCGACGCTGACGGCGAATCAATTCCTCGTCCTCCAACTCAGCCGCAACCTGCAGCGCCCGGTCGAGATTCACCGTCGGGACACCGAGGTCGGCGCTTTTGGTCTCGAACGGGGGCGGCGCCGGCCGATGTCGCGCGCCTTCGCGGATCGCATCGTTGAGGGCCTTCTTGAACGACACGCCGCGCTCCTTCATGAGTCGCTGGACCAGAGCAAGGGTGTCGTCGTCCAGCGTCACGGTCGTCCGCATGCTTGACAGCATAGCATCAATTGAGATGATGCTTTGCTGTCATTCTGCGTGGCCCACCACTGAGCACGAGCAGACGCAGACTCGCACGATTCGCTACACGAACGTGCGAGTCTGCGTCTGCTCGCCAGGGTCTAGTGCGCCGGCGTGTGGCGACGGCCGAACATGTCGCGCCAGCTGCGATGCCGCGGCTCGGGTTGAGCTGTCGCGGTCGTCGGCGCCTCCTCAGTCGTCGTCGCCGTCTCCGCCACAGGCTGCGGCTGTGCGGCCGCTGCGACCGGGCGCTGCGCGAACTCGACGTCACGCACACTGCGCACCGACAAGCGACCCAGCGCCAACGCACCAAGGAACACGATCAGCGCGCCCAGGCCGTAGAAGTACGTCAGCTCCAACCACACCCGCTTGGTTTCACCCGCGGCCACCGGAGTGCCCGGATTGCCGAGACCGAGCGGCCCCGCCAGAGCCCGCCCGATGACGAACCATGCGCCGGCCAGCACCGTCAGCCACCCGCCGAACATCGCGGTCGCGCGATTGGCCGATGTCATCAGCAGAAAACCACCCAGCACGGTCACCGCGCCGGGCAGCACCTCGAGCCAGCCGCGAGCGCTCGTCCACGTCCACTCCTGGTCGGGTGTGAACGCGAAGTCGAAGTACGGCCCGACGAACGGGATCAGCGCACCCCAGACGCCCAGCAGGATCAGCAAGAATCCGCTGGCCGCTCCGCGACTGCGCGGCATGTGCAACCGGCCGCCGCGGGTATCAAAGTCACTCATGATGCCTCCTTTGCAACTGATCGGGTACCCAGCCCGGGCAGACGTGTAACGCGCTTACGGTGGCGGTATGCGTATCGATCCGATTACGACGCGCGATGTGCTGGCCGATGCCTGGGAACGGTGGACGCGCAGATGCACCGAACTGACGCCCGATGAATGGTCGACAACGACCCGCTGCAAGCCGTGGGATGTCGGCGCGCTGATCGCGCACGCTTGTCCGTCCCCAGAGCTGTTCGACACGCTCGACAACGCGACAATCGACGGTCACGCCATCGTCACCGACGCCGCCGAGATGTTGCGGCGCTTCAACGCCCCTGACGGTCCCGCACACACCATGGCCGACGACATCGCCGACCGCGCGGTGTCGGAGGCCCCGGCCCTGACGCCCGACGCCGCTGCCGAGCGGTTCACTGCGAGCGCGGACCGGCTGCGGGCTACGGCCATGTCGGATGAGACGGTCGTCAGCTATCCGGTCGTCGGCAGCACCACCTTGGCCGTGATCGCCGAAGTGGCGCTGATGGAGGCTACGGTGCACCTGCTGGATCTCGCCGCTGCCGTCGGCGGCATTGAGCCATCCGCCGAGGCGCTCACTGCCACAAGGGATCTCCTGATCGCGTGGCCCGACGCGACGGCCGCCGTCGAAGTGCTCGCCGGCCGCGCCGCACCCGAGAAGGCCGTGCCCGCAATTCGTTAGCCCCGCCGCACCCGCTCGACGATGTCAATGATGTTGTCTGCGACAAACTTTGGCTCGTACAGCATCATGTTGTGGCCGCTGCCGGTCGAGACGATGTTCACGGTGCCAAGAGCGGCGGCCAGCATGCTGTTCGCTTGGTGAATCTGTGCCTGTGTGTAGTTGTCCGGCCTCAGCGCCTCCGGCGGCGCGAATTTGTCAGAGCTGAGCACAATGGCCGGCACCACGGGCAGCGGCGGCGCCGCACCGATACGCGCAAATGCGTCGTCCACGAGGACGGCTTCATCTCCGGGCTCAGGCGGGGTGGCACTGTCACGCTGAAATGCGGCGTTCTGCTCGGGAGTCCCGACGGCCGGCAGAAATTCCGAAACCCCATCGACCATGACGATGCCGGCGACCAGCTCCGGATGGCTGCGCGCCAAGAGGTCGAGCACGAGACCGCCGTAAGAGTGTCCGACGAACACGAACGGTCCGGGCAATTGCGCGGCGTCGATCAGCGCGACGACATCGTCGACGTCTTGTTGGATGCCATGTGGTTGCGGCACCTCGGTGGATCGGTCGTCACCGTCCGGCCGGGTGTTGGGCCGATCGTATGCACACACTTGCGTGGTTCGCGCCACGGTGGGTTGCACGGCGTCTGGGCTGGCAACGAACGTGGCCTGCGTGATGATGTCATACGGTGACGACCTGATCGGATCATCCTGCGGCACAATGACATTCCACGCTTCAGCGTAGCTTCCTTTGCCCGGAATGATGAACACCGTCGGCGCGCCTGCGCCCTGGCATTCCAGATACAGCTTCCGGCCATTGCCGATGTCGACCAGCCCGGCAGGTGCGGCCGCAGCCTGTCCGCACCCCCCGAAAAAACATGGCGAGCGGCAGCAGCAGGACGGCGAGTGATCGCCTCACACAGCGACGCTACACGCGTCCGCTGAGCGCGATCAGTCGAACAGGACCGGCTGCCCCAGGCCGCCGATGCCGGGAGGCGGGCTCAGGCCCAGATGCGTCCACGCCTGCGCCGTCGCGACGCGGCCGCGCGGCGTGCGGGCGATCATGCCCGCACGCACCAGGAACGGTTCGCAGACCTCTTCGACGGTGGCGGCTTCCTCGCCCACTGCCACTGCCAGTGTCGACACGCCCACTGGGCCGCCACCGAAGCTGCGGGTGAGCGCGGACAACACCGCGCGGTCCAACCGATCGAGACCGAGCTCGTCGACGTCGTAGACCTCCAAAGCGGACTTTGCGATATCCCGCGTGATGATCCCGTCGGCGCGGACTTCGGCGTAGTCACGGACCCGGCGCAGCAGCCGGTTGGCGATGCGTGGGGTGCCGCGGGACCGACGGGCGATCTCCGCGCCCGCGTCGGCGCCCACCTCGATGCCCAGGATGCCGGCCGACCGCGCCAACACCCGCTCCAGCTCGGCGGGCTCATAGAAATCCATGTGCGCAGTGAACCCGAATCGATCGCGCAGCGGGCCGGTCAGCGCACCGGACCGGGTGGTCGCGCCAACCAACGTGAAGGGAGCGACCTCCAGCGGAATCGACGTCGCGCCAGGGCCTTTGCCCACGACAACGTCGACGCGGAAGTCCTCCATCGCCAGGTAGAGCATCTCCTCGGCGGGCCGCGCGATGCGGTGGATCTCATCGATGAACAACACATCGTGCTCGACGAGGTTGGACAGCATCGCGGCCAGATCACCCGCACGTTCCAGCGCCGGACCCGACGTGACCCGCAGCGACGAGCCGAGCTCGGCGGCGATGATCATCGCCAGCGAGGTCTTGCCCAGCCCGGGCGGGCCTGACAACAGAATGTGATCCGGTGTGCCGCCACGGTTTTTCGCGCCCTCGATGACGAGCTGTAGTTGTTCACGCACTCGCGGTTGGCCGATGAACTCGCGCAGCGAACGCGGCCGCAGGCTGGCGTCGATGTCGCCCTCGCCGACGGTCAGCGCCGGCGAGACGTCGCGTTCCTCGACGTCCGCGAAATCCGGGTCTTCGAAACGGCCCATCAGTTCTTACCCAGCATCGACAATGCGGCCCGCAGTGCGCTCGACGTGGTGGCTTCGGGTTCGTTGGCCAGCACCTTGTCGGTGGCCTCTTCGGCTTGTTTGGCCGCAAATCCAAGCCCGACAAGCGCTTCCACCACCGGGCCGCGCACGCCGTGGCCGTTCAACGCCACCGCGCCCGCGGCGGCCGTCACAGGTCCGATCTTGTCGCGCAGTTCGAGCACGATCCGCTCGGCCCCGCGCTTGCCGATGCCTGGTACCCGCGTCAGGGCGGCGACGTCGCCGTCGGCCAGGGCCTGCCGCAGCGCGGACGCGTCGTACACCGCCAGCGTGGCCAGCGCGATCTTTGGGCCCACGCCCGAGACACCCAACAGCGTCAGGAACAGATCGCGGGCATCGGCGTCGGCGAAGCCGTACAGCGTCATCGAGTCTTCGCGCACGATCATCGCGGTGATCAGCCGCGCTTCGCTCCCCCGCCGCAGCGTGGCCAGCGTCGACGGGGTGGCCATCACCTTGTAGCCGACGCCGGACGCCTCGATCACCACGTGATCCAACGCGATGTCGAGCACTTCCCCGCGTACCGACGCGATCATCGGGCCGCCTTCACCTTGGCCGCGTACTTGCGGCGCGCCTCGGCCGCCTGCGCCTCCGCGGCGGCCATCCGCGCAAGCATCGGGGCCCGCCAGCAGTGGCAGATCGCCAGCGCGAGTGCATCGGCAGCGTCGGCGGGTGTCGGTTTGGTTTGCAGCGCAAGGATTTTGGTGACCATGGCGGTGACTTGGGCTTTGTTCGCGTTTCCGTTGCCGGTGACGGCGGCCTTCACTTCGCTGGGAGTGTGGAAGTGCACATCGATGCCACGCCGGGCCGCGGCGACCGCGATGACCCCGCCGGCCTGCGCGGTGCCCATCACCGTCGAGACATTCTGCTGCGAGAACACCCGCTCGATGGCCAGCACGTCGGGCTTGTGGGTGTCCATCCAGTGTTCGACAGTGTCGCTGATGGTGAGCAGCCGGATTTGCAGGGCCTCGTCGGCGGGCGTGCGGACAACGTCGACATCCAGGGCGATCACCTGCCGGCCGCGCCCGCTTTCGATGACGGACAGGCCGCAGCGCGTCAACCCGGGATCGACTCCCATCACCCGCACGCCAGCCCCTTCGTAGAACAGCTGTTCGAGAGCCTAGCGCGGCCGGCCGACAGCTCGTGGTAGGACACGCGGGCGCTAACCCACTGCCAGGCGGGCGATCGCCCCGGTCTCCAAAGCAATCCAGATAGCGCCGTCCGGGCCCACGGTCAGGCCGTGCGGTTCGCATGACGGATCGGGCAACGCGTAGGTGTCGATAGCGCCGGCCGGGCTGATGCGACCGATGCGGCCGCTGGCCCATTCGGTGTACCAGCAGCAACCATCTGAACCCGCGGTGACGGCGTGCGGGCGAGCCGTGCGGTCGGGCAGCGCGAATTCGGTGATCTCCCCGTCGACCGTGATGCGGCCGATCTGGCCCGCGCCGATCTCGGCGAACCACAAAGCACCTTCACAGCAGGCGATGCCGACTGGGCCGGCGTCCTCGGCGGGCACCGCGTACGTTGTGACGGCTCCGTCGGTCGTGATCCGGCCGACGGCGTTGGCTGTGTTCATCGTGAACCACAGGGCGTCGTCGGGGCCGGCGGTGATCATCGACGGGAAGGCTCCGTGCGTCGGCAGCTCGAATTCGGTGACCACGCCGTCGCCATCGAGGCGGCCGATGCGGCCGGCATTCATCTCCGTGAACCACAGCGCGCGGTCCGGTCCGCACGCGATGCCGAAGGGCGATGCATCTGGCGTGGGGACATCGAACATGGTGATCTCGCCGGCAATTGTGATGCGGCCGATGCGGTTTGCCTGTGATTCGGTGAACCACAGCGCACCGTCCGGTCCCGTGGTAATCAAGGACGGACGGCCCGACGGCGTATCAAGCGGGTAGGTACTGTAGTCGCCGCTCACCGTCAGCCGGCCTATCCGGCCTGCATGAATTTCGGTGCACCACAGCGCATTGTCCGGGCCGGCCGTGATGCCGTACGGCGCCGCCCCGATCGGATATGCCGAAATCACTCCTCGTCGAGTGCGGCTGCGACGTCGTCGGGGATGTCCATGTTGGTGTAGACATCCTGCACGTCGTCGCTGTCCTCGAGCGCGTCCACCAGCTTGAGCACCTTACGGGCGCCTTCGAGATCGACGGGCACCGTCACCGACGGCTGGAAGCTGGCCTCGGCCGACTCATAATCGATGCCGGCGTCCTGCAATGCCGTCCGGACTGCGACCAAATCGCCCGGCTCACAAATGATTTCGAAGCTGTCATCGAGATCGTTGATCTCCTCGGCACCCGCTTCGAGCACCGCCGTCAACACGTCGTCCTCGGTCAGCCCGTTCTTCTCCAGCGTCACCACGCCTTTGCGGGAGAACAGGTACGCCACCGAACCCGGGTCGGCCATGCTGCCGCCGTTACGGGTCATCGCCACGCGCACCTCACCGGCGGCACGGTTGCGGTTGTCGGTCAGGCACTCGATCAGCACCGCGACACCGTTGGGCCCGTAACCCTCGTAGGTGATGCTCTGGTAGTCCGCGCCGCCGGCCTCCTCGCCCGCGCCACGCTTGCGGGCCCGCTCGATGTTGTCGTTGGGCACCGAGTTCTTCTTGGCCTTCTGGATGGCGTCATACAGCGTCGGGTTACCTGCTGGATCACCACCGCCGACGCGGGCGGCGACCTCGATGTTCTTGATCAGCCTGGCAAAGTTCTTGCCGCGGCGCGCATCGATGATCGCCTTCTTGTGCTTGGTCGTGGCCCACTTGGAATGGCCGCTCATGCCGTTAGAACTCGCTCTCTAGAAGTCCTGCTAGAAGTCCGACCACCGAGTTTACGTGGACGTTTGCGTGCTACCGATGCGGTACCCACTACGCGCGCACATGCGTGGCAGGCCCAAGTTGTTAGCTAAGCCACACGACTTCCGCATCGAACTTACTCTGAAGTAAGGTGGGATTCGAGCAATAAAGAAGCGCGGATCACCATAGGAAAGGACCGCGACTTATGACCTTTTCACTGGAGCTCTCCCCTGACCTGGTCCATATCCGTGACTGGGTGCACGAGTTCGCCGCAGACGTGATCCGGCCCGCCGCCTCCGAGTGGGACGAACGTGAGGAAACGCCGTGGCCGATCATCCAGGAGGCTTCGAAGGCCGGCATCTACTCGATGGAGTTCTTCGCCGAGCAAAGCGCTGAACCGTCGGGTCTGGGCATGCTCGTCGTGTTCGAGGAAATGTTCTGGGGCGATGCCGGCATCGCCCTGTCGATCCTCGGCACCGGCCTGGCAGCCGCATCGCTGGCCTCCAACGGCACCCCCGAGCAGATGGGCGAATGGCTGCCGCAGATGTTCGGCACCGTCGACGACCCGAAGGTCGCGGCGTTCTGCTCCTCGGAGCCCGGCGCAGGTTCCGACGTCGGCGCGATCCGCACCCGCGCGCGCTACGACGAGGCCACCGACGAGTGGGTGCTCAACGGCACGAAGACCTGGGCGACCAACGGTGGCATCGCCGAGGTGCACGTCGTCGTCGCGTCGGTGTATCCCGAACTCGGTAGTCGCGGTCAGGCGTCGTTCATCATCCCGCCGAACACGCCCGGTTTCAGTCAGGGGCAGAAGTTCCTCAAGCACGGCATCCGGGCGTCACACACCGCCGAGGTGGTGTTGGACGACGTGCGCATCCCGAGCCGGCTGATCATCGGCGGCAAAGAGAAGTTCGAGGAGCGCGTTGCGCGGGCCCGCGAGGGCAAGTCGTCAAAGAGCCACGCCGCGATGACCACCTTCGAACGCACCCGGCCGACCGTCGGCGCGATGGCCGTCGGTGTGGCCCGCGCGGCCTACGAATACGCGTTGGACTACGCCCTGCAGCGTGAGCAGTTCGGCCGCAAGATCGCCGAATTCCAAGCCATCGCATTCAAATTGGCCGACATGAAAGCTCGCATCGACGCCGCGCGGCTGCTGGTGTGGCGCGCCGGGTGGATGGCCCGCAACGGCAGGACGTTCGACAACGCCGAAGGTTCGATGGCCAAGCTCGTGGCCAGCGAGACCGCCGTCTACGTCACCGACGAGGCGATCCAGATCCTCGGCGGCAACGGCTACACCCGCGACTACCCGGTCGAGCGGATGCACCGCGACGCCAAGATCTTCACGATCTTCGAGGGCACCAGCGAGATTCAGCGGCTGGTGATGGGCCGCGCGATCACGGGTCTGCCCATCCGCTAGCGGGCGATTTGGGCGTGAAAACCTTCGCTCAGCGATGGTAATCACGCCGAAATCGCTACAGCATGTCGACGAAGAGCTTGTGGATGCGGCGATCGCCCGTCATCTCCGGGTGAAACGCCGTCGCCAGCATCTTCGCCTGCCGCACCGCCACGATGTGACCGGCCGCCTCCGCGAGCACCTCCACATCGGGGCCGACGCGCTCCACCCACGGCGCCCGGATGAACACCGCATGCACGGGCGAGTCCAGACCTTCGAACGCGATGTCGCCCTCGAACGAATCCACTTGCCGGCCAAAGGCGTTGCGCCGCACCGTCATATCGATGCCCTTCAACGGCACCGCCTGACGTCCGTCTGCACCCGCGTCCAGGATCTCACTCGCCAGCAGAATCATTCCCGCACATGACCCGTAGGCCGGCATGCCCTCGGCCAGCCTGGCCCGCAACGGCTCGAGCAGCTCGAACTCCCGCAGCAGATGACTCATGGTGGTGGACTCCCCGCCGGGAATCACCAGCGCGTCGACGGCCTGCAGCTCGTCGAGCCGGCGCACCGTCGCCGCCGAGGCGCCGGCCTCACGCAGCGCTGCCAGGTGTTCGCGGGTGTCGCCCTGCAGCGCCAGCACGCCGATGCGGGGCGCGCTCATGGTGTGAAGTTGCGCGGGTAGCGGGTCAGGCCCTCCTGCATGACCGCGGCCACCATCTCGCCGTAGCGGTTGAAGATCTTGCCCTGCGTCAACGCCCGCCCGCCGCACGCCGACGGCGACGACTGGTCATAGAGCAGCCACTCGTCGGCGCGGAACGGCCGCATGAACCACATCGCGTGGTCCAGCGACGCCACCTGCAGGTGCTTGCGCTCTTTGGGGTAGTTGACCTGCGCGGAACCGAGCAGTGTCAGGTCGCTCATGTAGGCCAGCGCGCAGATGTGCAGCACGTGGTCGTCGGGCAGCGGGTCGTGGTGGCGGAACCACACTTGCTGCTGCGACGCCTTCCCCGGCGAGCGTTCCAGCATGTCGCGCGGGACGATGCGTACGTCCCATTCCGCGAACTGGGCGAATCCGGCGTCGTCGAACGCTCCGCCGGAGCGGAAGCCCGGCAGGTCGTCGGGCGGCGGGGCGACGGGCATCGCGTCCTGGTGTTCGATGCCACTCTGGTCGGTCTGAAACGACGCCGACATGGAGAAGATCGTTTCGCCGTGCTGGATGGCGCTGACGCGGCGGGTGCAGAACGACCCGCCGTCGCGGATCCGCTCGACGAGATAGACCGAGGGCGCGCGGGCATCGCCGGGTCGCAGGAAGTAGCCGTGCAGTGAGTGCACCTGATACTTCGGGTCGACGGTGCGCACCGCCGACACCAGCGATTGGCCGGCCACATGCCCGCCGAACGTGCGCTGCAGGAAACCGGATTCCGGGCTGAACACCCCGCCGCGGTAGATGTTGACCTCGAGTTGTTCGAGATCAAGGATCTGCTCGATCGCCATGCAGAAGGTCTACCAGCCGCGTTCGGCGAGCCGGTGCGGGGCCGCGATGTCCTCCACGTTGATGCCGACCATCGGTTCGCCCAGCCCGCGCGAGACCTTGGCCAGTACATCGGGGTCGTCGTAGAACGTGGTGGCCTTGACGATCGCCGCCGCCCGCTGCGCGGGGTCGCCGGACTTGAAGATCCCGGAGCCGACGAACACGCCCTCGGCGCCGAGCTGCATCATCATCGCAGCGTCGGCCGGGGTGGCGATGCCACCGGCGGTGAACAGCGTCACCGGCAGCTTGCCGGCCCGCGCCACCTCGGCGACCAGTTCGTACGGCGCCTGCAATTCCTTTGCCGCAACATACAACTCGTCCTCGGACATCGAGGTGAGCCGGCGGATCGCGCCGCCGATCTCGCGCATGTGTGTGGTCGCATTGGAGACGTCGCCGGTGCCCGCCTCGCCCTTGGAGCGAATCATCGCGGCACCTTCGGTGATGCGGCGCAGCGCCTCGCCGAGGTTGGTCGCACCGCAGACGAACGGCACGGTGAACTTCCACTTGTCGATGTGGTGGGTGTAGTCGGCAGGGGTGAGCACCTCGGACTCGTCGATGTAGTCGACGCCGAGGCTCTGCAGGATCTGCGCCTCGACGAAGTGCCCGATGCGTACCTTGGCCATCACCGGGATGGTGACCGCGTTGATTATGCCCTCGATGAGATCAGGATCACTCATCCGCGCGACCCCGCCCTGCGAGCGGATGTCGGCCGGGACACGTTCTAGCGCCATCACCGCGACGGCACCGGCGCCCTCGGCGATGCGGGCCTGCTCGGGGGTGACGACGTCCATGATCACGCCGCCCTTGAGCATCTCGGCCATGCCGCGCTTGACCCGGGCGGTCCCGGTCTGGGCCGCAACCGTCCCCCGAGTCACATCGCCCCTGCCCCCTGGGACGCCGTTCTCCGCCGCGGTTTCCACTGCTATCTCCTCCACATTGCTACTGATCCAGTTTAGTAGCGGCCGCAAATGTGTTAAATCCGCAGCTTCACCGGATCGATTGCAGCTGCCGCTGCGGCGATCCGCCTCGCGCATCGGCCAGCGCGTTGGCCTCGACCAGCAGCTCGCTCAGCTGCAGGGGGTAGACGGTTTCGCCGGCCGCGACCAGCTCGCCGATCATTGTCGCATCGCACCAGCGGTGGCCATGGATGTAGGCCCGCTCCAGCCCGGTGCGGCCCGACGGCGACGGCTCGAACCGACGCGTGCGGTGGATGAAGAACATCTCTTCGCTGCGGATCACCGACGCGTTGAAGTCGATGACGGCGTCGCGGCGCCACACCGGCCCGATCAGCTCGGCCGGCTCGACGCGCAGACCCGTTTCCTCCTCCAACTCGCGAGCGGCGGCCTGGGCCAGCGTCTCACCCTCTTGGACGGCGCCGCCGACGGTGAACCACCACCGCGGCGCCGGGCTGCCGCTGCCGTCCTCGGCCGCTGGGTCGGAGCCACACAGCAATAGCACCGCGCCGTCCTCGTCGAGCAGCACGATGCGCGCGGACACCCGTCTGCTGACTACACTCGACGACGTCTCCGCACGCTCTGCGATCTCGAAATAGCTTGGCAGCGCAGCAGTTCCACCCAGACGGAGCAGGCGCACCGCGGGGCGCTCACGCAGCGCAAGTGTGTCGCGGACGGCGTCGTTGTGGAAGCGACGGGCCAGCAGCACCCGCGCCTCGGCGTCGGCCAACTCGGCGACTAGCGCCAGCGGCAGCGACGCCGGATCGACCAGCGCCAGCGCCGCCGACAGCTCGTTTTCGGCGGCTTCGCGTGCCTGCCGCGGCGCTCGCTCGGCGGCATCGGCCAACGCCGCCAGTCGCTTGCCCTGCGGGCCGCCGCCATAGGCTTCGACGGCCACCGCGCGCGCCACCACCGCCCGGCGGGCCAGCGCGCCGTCGAGCGCCTGCCAGGACAGGTCGTAGCGCACGTGCAGGCGGTCCAGCCGGTTCGCGGTCTGAAACGCCCAGGCACCGACGAGCACGATCACCGCGACCAGCACGATCAGCGCGACGACCACGACCCACGTGATCAACTGATTCCCCTGCCCGCCACGGCCTTGCCGGTCCCCGCGACCTGCACCTTGGTACCCGACCCGGCGACCGTCTCGTAGACCCGCATGATCTGGCCCGCGACGACCGACCAGTCGTAGCGGCGCACGGCTTCGGCGGCGGCCTCGATGTATCCCTTGCGCAGGGCGTCGTCCTCGAGCACCTCGATCAGACCCGCAGCCAGTGCATCCGCATCGTCGACCGGGACCAGCCGCCCCGCCTTGCCGTCACGCAGTACCCGTCGGAATGCATCCAGGTTGCTGGCCACTACGGGCGTGCCGGCCGCCATCGCCTCGACCAGCACGATGCCGAAGCTCTCGCCGCCGGTGTTGGGCGCGCAGTACACGTCGGCGCTGCGCATGGCCGACGCCTTGACTGCGTCGTCGACCTGGCCCAGGAAGCGCAAGTGCTTGGCGAGCTTGCCCGCTTCCTCGCGCAGTTCCTCCTCGTCGCCGCGGCCGACCACGAGGATCTCGACGTCCGGGAAACGCTTCACCAATCGCGGCAGCGCACCGAGTAACACGGCCATGCCCTTGCGGGGTTCGTCGAAGCGGCCCAAAAACAGCACCGACTTACCCGGGCGCGGATAACCCTCCAACCGCGGCGCCGACGAAAACGACGCCACGTCAACGCCGTTGGGAATCTCGACGGCATCGGAGCCGAGCGCTTCCATCTGCCAGCGCCGCGCCAGGTCGGACACGGCGATCCGGCCGACGATCTTCTCGTGCCACGGCCGCAGGATTCCCTGAAACACACTGAGCGTCAACGATTTTGTGGTCGACGTGTGAAAGGTCGCCACAATCGGCCCCTCGGCGACCATCAACGCCAGCATCGACAAGCTGGGCGCATTGGGCTCGTGCAAATGCAGCACGTCGAAACCGCCGTCGGACAACCACTTCTTGACCTTGCGGTGGGTGGCCGGGCCGAACCGCAGTCGCGCCACCGACCCGTTGTACGGAATCGGCACCGCCTTACCGCCGGACACCACATAGTCGGGCAGCTTGACATGCGGTGACGCCGGCGCCAGCACGCTGACGTAGTGGCCACGGGCCCGCATCACCTCAGCGAGTTGCAACACGTGCGACTGCACACCGCCGGGCACGTCGAATGAATACGGGCAGACCATGCCGATGCGCATCAGCCGGCCTCCAACGACGCGCGGCGCTCCTCGGTGAGATCGGCCAGCCACTGCGGCTGCAGCATGTGCCAATCCTCGGGGTGGGCGGCGATGTTGACGGCGAACCGGTCCGCAAGAGCCTGGGTGATGACGCCGACGTCGCCGGAGCTGGTGTCCAGCTCCGGGTACACCCGCATGCCCCAGCCCTGCGGTTCGTACCAGCAGTGCACGGGAAACAGCGCCGCGCCCGTTTCCAGTGCCAGCTTCGCCGGGCCGGCGGGCATCCGGGTGGGCTCGCCGAAGAAGTCGACCTGCACGCCGGTGCGGGTCAGGTCACGCTCGGCCATCAGGCAGACGATGCCGTTGTCCCGCAGGCGGTCACACAGGATCTCGAACGGCGGCCGCTCGCCACCGGAATGCGGTATCACCTCGAAGCCCAGGCTTTCCCGGTAGGCGATGAAGCGGTTGTACAGCGACTCGGGTTTGAGGCGTTCGGCGACGGTGGTGAACCTGCCGTGGTTCTGCACCAGCCACACGCCCGCCATGTCCCAATTGCCGCTGTGCGGCAACGCCAGCACCGCCCCGCGGCCGGCGTCCAGCGCCGCCCAGACGCGTTCGATGTCGAGCACCGACAGTTCGCGGCCCAGCGCTTGGTGGTCCATGGTCGGCAGCCGGAACGCCTCGCGCCAATACCGGGCGTAGGAGGCCAGCGACGCGCGAATGAGCGCGCCGGGCACCTGTTTTGGTTCGACGCCGACGACTCGGGCCAGATTCTTGCGCAGTTGTTCCGGCCCGCCGTTGCGTGACGCGTAAAGTGCGCCGGCATCGAATGCGTTGCGCGCCAAGAACTCCGGCATCGCCCGGACCAGTCGCCACCCCGCCGCGTAGCCGAGGTCGGTGAAATGGCCTGCTACCGACGGGATGGCGGTCATGATCCGTCCGCCTCGGGTTTGTCGCTGTCCGGAGCCGCCTGGCCGGCGACGTCCTGCGAGGGAGCGGGCTCCAGCGGTTCCATCGCACCGGGTGATGTGCGCACCGTGTGCAATCGTTGCGCGCAGGTGATCACGCTGGCCACCGCGAGCACCCACATCGCCACGTGCAGCGTCCACGGCAACGGGAAGAACGGCAGGTCGGCCAACCCCGCCCCGACCAGCACGATGATCAGCCGTTCCGGTCGCTCGATGAAGCCGCCGTCGCCGCGCAGCCCGCTGGCCTCGGCGCGGGCCTTGATGTACGAAATCACTTGCGAGGTAACCAGACAGATCAGCGTGGCGACCACCAGCGGCGCGTTGTCCAACCCGAAGGCCGCCCACCAGGCCAGCCCAGCGAACACCGCCCCGTCGGCGATCCGGTCGCAGGTGGCGTCCAGGACTGCCCCGAAGCGGGAGCCGCCCCCGCGTTCGCGGGCCATCGCCCCGTCGAGCATGTCGGCGAGCACGAAAATCCAGACAGCGACGGCGCCCCACCACAACTGCCCGATCGGGAACAGCGTCAGCGCGGCGACCACGGTGCCGGCGGTGCCCAGGATCGTGATGCTGTCAGGCGTAAAACCCGCCCGCAGTGCGGCTTTCGCGACCGGCCGGGACAGCTTGGTGTAGGCCGCCCGGGTCATCAGGTAGAAGTTGCTCACGGCTGTCTGGCCCACTCCGTCGCGAGCAACGCACGGGTGTCGCGCAGCAACTGCGGGATCACCTTGGAGTTGCCGATGATGGTGATGAAGTTGGCGTCGCCGCCCCACCGCGGCACCACATGCATGTGCAGATGTTCGGCCAACGAGCCACCCGCCGAGGTACCCAGATTGAGCCCGACGTTGAACCCGTGCGGCCGTGAGACGTTCTTGATCACGCGGATCGCCTTCTGCGTGAACGCCATCAGCTCCGCGCTCTCGGCCTCGGTCAGGTCTTCGAGTTCGGACACCCGCCGATACGGCACCACCATCAGATGGCCGGGGTTGTACGGGTACAGGTTGAGCACCGCATATACCAGCTTCCCGCGCGCGACCACCAGGCCGTCCTCGTCGGGAAGCGTCGGGATGTCGGTGAACGGTTGCGACGACTCGGCGTCACGCCGTAGCGGCGCCTCGGCCAGGTAGTTCATCCGATACGGCGTCCACAACCGCTGCAGATGGTCGGGCTCCCCGACTCCCCGATCGACGATCGTCTCGTCGTTGCCGGTCACTTCGACGTACCCACCTTGAGCAGTTCGGCGGTGGGAGCGGCGTTTTCGCGGGCCGCGATCCAATCGGCGATGGCGTTGACGGCCTCCTCGCGAGGCACCCCGTTGAGTTGCGTGCGGTCGCCGAACCGGAACGAAACCGCTCCCGCTTCAATGTCCTTGTCCCCGGCCAGCAGCATGAACGGCACCTTCTGGTTGGTGTGGTGCACGATCTTCTTGGCCATCCGGTCATCGCTGGTGTCCACCTCGGCGCGGATGCCACGCGACTTCAGTTGCTCGGCAAGCTCATCCAGGTATGCGATATGGCTTTCGGCCACCGGAATGCCGACCACCTGCACCGGCGCCAGCCACGCCGGGAACGCACCCGCGTAGTGCTCGGTGAGGATGCCGAAGAACCGCTCGATCGACCCGAACAGCGCGCGGTGGATCATCACCGGCCGCTGGCGGCTGCCGTCGGCGGCGGTGTACTCCAGCTCGAAGCGCTCCGGAAAGTTGAAGTCCAACTGGATGGTCGACATCTGCCAGCTGCGCCCCAGCGCGTCTTTGACCTGCACCGAGATCTTCGGTCCATAGAAGGCCGCGCCGCCCGGGTCGGGCACCAGCTCCAGACCGGACGCCGCGCCCACCTCGGCCAGCACGTCGGTGGCTTCCTCCCAGAGTTCGTCGGAGCCGACGAACTTGTCCGGGTCCTTGGTGGACAGCTCCAGGTAGAACTCGGTCAGGCCGTAGTCGCCGAGCAATTCGAGGATGAAGCGCAGCAGCGAGGTCAACTCGTCGCGCATCTGGTCACGGGTGCAGTAGATGTGCGCGTCGTCCATCGTCAGTCCGCGTACCCGGGTCAGGCCGTGCACCACACCGGAGAGTTCGTAGCGATAGACCGTGCCGAATTCGAAGAGCCGCAACGGAAGTTCCCGGTATGACCGCCCGCGAGACCGGAAGATCAGGCAGTGCATCGGGCAGTTCATCGGCTTGAGGTAGTAATCCTGCCCCGGCTTGCGCACCGTGCCGTCGTCGTTGTACTCGGCGTCGAGGTGCATCGGCGGGAACATCCCGTCGGCGTACCAGTCGAGGTGCCCCGAAATCTGGAACAGCTGGGCCTTCGTGATGTGCGGACTGTTGACGAACTCGTATCCGGCCTCGATGTGTTTGCGTCGCGAGTAGTCCTCGAGCTCGCGCCGGATGATGCCGCCCTTGGGATGGAAAACCGCCAAGCCCGAACCGATTTCGTCGGGGAAGCTGAACAGATCCAGCTCCGCACCGAGCTTGCGGTGGTCGCGGCGCTGAGCCTCCTCGATCAGCTCCAGGTGCCGCTCGAGCGCCTCCTGCGACTCCCAGGCGGTGCCGTAGATGCGCTGCAGGCTCGCGTTGTTCTGGTCACCGCGCCAATAGGCGGCCGAGCTGCGGGTGAGCTTGAACGCCGGGATGTGCTTGGTGGTCGGGATGTGCGGCCCGCGGCACAGGTCACTCCATTCCCGTTCGCGGCTACGGGGATTGAGGTTGTCGTAGGCGGTGAGTTCGTCACCGCCGACCTCCATCACCTCGGGGTCACCCGACTTGTCATCGACGAGCTCCAGCTTGTACGGCTCGTTGGCGAGTTCTTCGCGCGCTTGGTCTTTGGACTCATAGACCCGCCGCGAAAACAGCTGACCTTCCTTGACGATCTGGCGCATACGCTTTTCCAGCGCCTCGAGATCCTCGGGGGTGAACGCCCGCGGCACGTCGAAGTCGTAATAGAAACCGTCGGTGATGGGCGGCCCGATGCCCAGCTTGGCCTCCGGGAAGAGATCCTGCACGGCCTGAGCGAGCACGTGCGCCGCCGAATGCCGGATCACGCTGCGGCCCTCTTCGGTGTTGGCGGCGACGGGCGTCACCTCGACGTCGGTGTCCGGCGTCCACGACAGGTCCCGCAGGCGGCCCTCGGCGTCGCGCACAACGACAACGGCGTCGGGCGCCCCGCGGCCCGGCAGCCCGGCCTCGCGCACCGCCGCCGCGGCGGTGGTCCCGGCAGGCACCCGGATCGGGGCTGCTGGGTCGGTGCGTGCGGCGGCGGTCATCAGTGACACTCCATGTGGTCGGGGGTTTTTACGGACGCGACCATGCTATCGGTGCGGGTGGTTACGACCCCAAGCCGATGGGGCTGTTCAGCAGCTCGTATTCGATTCCGAACAGCTCGGCCATCCAGTCCAGCGCGCCGAGCAGCCACAGGGTCGCCAGCACCACCAGCGCCGTGAACAGCCCGCCCAGCACCTGGACGAACGCGTGCTGACGGTGGAACCACTCCATCGCTTTGTCGTAGCGCTCGCGGGCGTACGCCAACAGCTTGCGGGCCCAGGCGAACTCGGTGGCCAGGATGCCGAGCCCGATGAACACGATCGCCCAGCCCGGCCCCGGATACGGGATGGCGAGGATGCCGACGCCCAGCACCGCCAGCCCGATCACGCCGACGACGATGCGGTAGACGAATTCGGCGCGCCGCCGCTCGCGGAGCCGGTCGCGCCAGCGGGCCCAGCGGCGTCGCATCACCGAGCGCTTCTCGGTCGCCTCTTCCTGCGTCATGGCTGCCCCGGCAGAAGCTTGACGAACAGCGCCTCGGACTCGGCCAGCACCGTGTCGCCGTCAGACAACCGGCTCGCGACGTAGATCTTGCGGCCGTCAATGCGCTCGATACCGGCGTCCACCTGCAGCTCGCATTCGATCGGCACGATCTTGCGGAAGTTCACTTCCAGACGCGCGGTGCGCTGCGCCCGGCTGCCGGAGAGTTTGTAGGCGGTGTAGCCCAGCACCGTGTCGAACAGCAACCCGACGGCGCCACCGTGCACGGCGCCGTTGCGGCCGAGGTGATAGCGGCGGAACTGGGCGTGTCCGGCGACGCGGCCGTCGTCGGTAGGCGCGAGATGCATCGGCACCTGCAGGATGTTGCCTCGGTTGGGCAGGTCCATGCGCCTACCGGACGGTGAATTCCACTCGTCGGCGTCGTAAGGCGCGAGCAAATCCGACACCGCCTCGATCAGGTCGGCGGCCCGGGTGATGACCTCGTCGGGGGCGTCCGCCGCGCGGGCGTGGTCCTGCAGGGTGCGGACCGCGTCGATGAACCGACCGTAGTCCGGTCCGCCCCGCGTGGTGGGAACCGGCGGATTGAATCCGCCGCCGGGGTGCGCCGCTAGGGAATCGGTGGTGGCCACGTCCTCACCGTATTGCGTGGCCGGTCACCCCGCCGAACCGGCGTTGCTGAGCGTCTCGAATTCGTCGTCGGACAGCTCGATCTCGGCGGCGGCGACGTTCTCCTCCAGATGGGCGACGCGGGAGGTACCGGGGATGGGCAGCATCGCCGGCGAACGTTTCAACAACCAGGCGAGGGCCAGCTGCGACGGGGTGGCGTCGTGGTCGGCGGCGATGCGCTGCAGCGGCCCGTCGGGGGCGGCCAGCGGACCCGCGGCCAGCGGGAACCACGGGATGAACGCAATGCCCTCGTCGGTGGCCTTGTCCAGCAGCGACTCGGCGGTTCGGGCGGTGAGGTTGTACATGTTCTGCACCGACACGATGGTCGCCGTCTGCTGCGCGGCCTCGAGTTGCTCGACGGTCACCTCGGACAGGCCGATGTGGCGGATCTTGCCTTCGGACTGCAGCGCCGCCAGCTCGCCGACCTGGTCTTCGAGCGGGAACTTGGTGTCGATGCGGTGCAGCTGGAACAGGTCGATGCAGTCCACGCCGAGGCGGCGCAGGCTCATCTCGCACTCCTGACGCAGGTAGGGGGGAAAGCCCAGCACCGGCCACTGGTCAGGTCCGGTGCGCAGCAGCCCGGCCTTGGTCGCGATGACCAGACCATCGGGATAGGGGTGCAGCGCCTCACGGATCAACTCCTCGGAGATGTACGGGCCGTAGGAGTCGGCGGTGTCGATGAAGTTGACGCCGAGTTCGACGGCTCGGCGGAGCACACGCAGGCATTCGTCGCGGTCGGCGGGCGGGCCCCAGGTGCCCTTCCCGGTCAGGCGCATCGCGCCGAAACCGAGCCGGTTCACCGTCAGATCGCCGCCGAGAGTGAAAGTTTGCATCGTCACGACACCGACCGTACGCCCAAGGTGACATGGTGATTGGCGTGAAATTGACCGACCTGTCCGCGCTGTCGTTGACCTACACCGAAGTCGGCGGCACGGCTGGGCCGCTGCCGGCCGGCTATCACCACGTCCAGGAATCGGCCGTGATCGGGCGGGGACGCGCGCGCTTCGAGCAGGCCGCGGCGGCGGTGATGCGGTGGGGCATGCTGCGCGGCGCCGGCGCGCGCGTGCACGCCAGCAGCGAGGTGGCCGACGTGGGAGCGGAGGTGATCGTCGGCCTCGGTCCGGTGCGCGCGCCATGCCGCGTCGTCTACGTCATCAACGAACCGAACCGGCGCGGCTTCGCCTACGGCACCCTGCCGGGCCACGCCGAATCCGGGGAAGAACTGTTCGCGGTGCGCCACGACCCCGCCACCGACCAGGTGTATGCGGAGGTGACGGCGTTCTCCCGGCACGCGACGTGGTGGAGTCGGCTCGCCTCGCCCGTCACCTCACTGGTGCAGCGGGTGATGACCAAGCGCTACCTGAAGGCTGTGTGATGGCGCGCCGGCTGTCGCTGTCGGGGGCGCGGTCCGTGCTCACGGCCGAGGTCACCGCGATCCGGCGACGCGACCCGGAGCTAGACGCCGCCGACCTCACCAGCTTCACATTCCCGCTGCTGGCGCGGCTCGCCGGTGTGCTGGCCGTCGGCGTGGTGCCACTGGTGGTGATCCGCAGCGGCACCGAGACCGACGACCTGCTGGTGCCGCTGCTCGGTTCGCTGGCGCTGGCGATCATCTGCACCGCCGTGGTGGCGTGGCTGGTCGCCGTCGTCATCTCCGGGCTGGTGGTGATGGGGCTGTACCGCACGGCGCCGCGGGCTTCGTCGCAGCTGGTGGCCCGCACGCTCACCGAGTCGTTCGAGCGGATCAGCGACGCCACATCGCACCTCATGCTGTTGGCCCTGGTCGCCGGGGTGGTCGCGCTGGCGATCGGCCTACCCACCCGTCGGCCTGACGAGCTGGCCGGCTCCGTGCTGGAGGATCTGCTCGCCGCGCAGGTCGGGGTGCTCATCGCGGCGCTCGGATTCGCGTTCATCGCGGAATCGATCCGCTGCGCCGCCGACATCGTCGACGACCAGTCGCTGCTGCTGGCGTGGCCGTGGTCGCTGCTGATCGCTTGTCTCAGTTGGGTTCTTGCGACCACGGTGGGACCCTTTGAGATCACCCGGATGCTGACCATCCTGCTGCACGAGTGGTTGCCGGCGATGGTGGACGGGACGCGCGCGGCGAGGTCATCGCCGACCTGCTGCCGGCGGGCGCGCGTTGGTGGGCGGCGATCGGTCCATTGCCGATCATCGCTGGCATCTGGGCGTTCGAGGCCTGGCGGCGCGACGGCTTTGTGCACATGCGCGAGTTCCTCGCCGGCGACGAGGCGCACGGATTGTGACGCCGACCGTGCCCATGCGTTGACCTGCTGCGCGTAATCTTAGGCAACCGGAGCACAATGATCGGATGGAGCTGGTGAACGATCCTGCCGGGGTGGAAGGCACCCATCTGCGAATCGCCGAAATCGTGCACGAGCTGTACAGCCGACCCGATGCCGATTCCGACACCGTCATCGCCGAGCTCGCCGAGCACGCCGCGGTGGAGATTCCTGGCGCCCAGTACGCCGGCGTGACGGTCACCCGCAACGGCAAGCAGATCGACACCCCCGCCGCCACCCACCAGTGGCCGATACTGCTCGACAAGATCCAGCAGCGTCACCGCGAAGGCCCGTGCCTGACGGCGGCCTGGGACGAGCGGACGATTCACGTCGAGGATTTGGAAACCGATGAACGGTTCCCGAAGTACCGCGAGGATGCGCTGGCCGAAACGCCGATTCGCTCGATCATGGCGTTTCAGCTGTTCATCGCCGGCGAGACGATGGGCGCGTTGAACGTCTACTCGGAAAAGCCGCACGCGTTCGGCCAGGAAACCAAAGTGATCGGCCTGATCTTCGCCACCCACTCGTCGGTGGCGTGGAACGCCGCGCGCCGCGATGAGCAGTTCAAGAAGGCGCTGGCCAGCCGCGACGTCATCGGCCAGGCCAAGGGCATGATCATGGAGCGCTACGGCGTGGACGCCGTGCAGGCGTTCGGCGTGCTGCGCAAGCTGTCCCAGGACTCCAACGTGCCCCTGTATCAGGTCGCGACCGACCTCGTCGCCAAGGCGCAGTCACCGGGCAGTTAAGCCCGCTCCCCCGTCGCGTATTCGACGGCCTCATCGAAACTCATCACGGCACCTTGAGCGTATGCCTGCTCAAACTCGTTGGCGCCCAGCGCTTCCCGTGTCTGGCTGGCGCAGTCGTCGTGGAATCCCTGCAGGTGAGGCAGCACCACGGTACGCGCCCAACCGACCGGGCCAGTCGCTGCGCTGCGCCCATCAGCACCGCGGCGCGGCGAGCGTCGCCGTTGTCCCAGGCGATCCAGGCCAGCCCCTCGAGATTCGACGAGCCCTGCCGGGGGTCGTCCACCACGCGGGTGATGCGCAGTGCGTCGCTAAGCAACTCTTCGGCGCGTTCGGCGTGCCCATGGCGCCACCATCCGATTCCCAACGAGTAGGAGGCATAACCGCGAAATACCAACTCGCCGCGTGACTTTGTGTATGCGAGCGCCTTCTCCTGCCAGATCAGCGCGCGGCTGATCTCACCGCCGAACTCCAACGCCCACCCGATCAGCAGCATCGACCCAACCCGCAAGAAATCGTCGTCGACGACCGGCAAGGATTTCTCGAACCGGTCGAATGCGCGGTCGAAATCGCCGGCGACCAACGCGATCAGCCCGTCGGTGAAGTCCACGATGCCTCGGGCCTGCGGGTCGGCGATCTGTTCGACCAGAGCCTGCGCCGCGGCTTGCCGTTCCGTCGCCGCCGCCACGTCGCCCTGCAACGCGGCGATGGTGATCGCGGCGCACTCGGCCCTGATCCGGTGCAAGCTCGGTTCGGGCGGGGTCGCGGCCAACGCACGGTCCAGCCAGTGCCGCGCCTCGGTGAGGAACCCGCGGGCGATCGCGAACGGGTGCACGATGCTCGCCATCTCCAATGCGGTTGGCGGCGAGTCTTCGAGGAAAAAGGCAAGTGCGGCACGGATATTGAGGCCTTCGTGGTGCAGACGACGCATCCAGGTGACCTGCCGGGGACCGAACCAGTCGGCGGCGGCCTCGTCGACCAAACGCCGATACCAGTCGGCGTGTCGGCGGCGTAGCGCGGTGTACTCGGCGGTCGACTCGACGCGTTCTCGCCCGTAGTCCCGCAACGTCTCGAGCAAGCGGAACCGAACCATACCGTCGGTTTCCGTGCGGATCAGGATGGATTTGTCCACCAGTGCCGACAGCAGATCGAGGACGTCGTCCGGTACGAAGTAGCCGGTACAAATGTCTTCTGCCGCTTGGAGTTCGAATGAGCCGGCGAACACCGACAGTCGTGACCACAGCTTCTGTTCGGCCGGCGTGCACAGGTCGTAGCTCCACCCGACGCTCCACGCCAAAGTCTGCTGCCGCGTCGGCGCCCCGCGAGGACCCCGCGTCAGCAGTGCGTACCGGTCGTCCAGCCGGTCCAGCACCTGATCGAGCGACATGGCACGCAGCCGCGCCGCGGCGAGTTCGATGGCCAGCGGCAGCCCTTCGAGCTTGGCGCAGATTGTGGCGATGGTGGCCTTGTTGTCGTCGGTGACTGCGAAACCCGGCACCGCCGCGGCCGCCCGTTCGGCGAACAGGGTGACCGCGTCGTCGCCGTGCGACAGCGGCGTCACCCGCAGCACCGCTTCACCGCCGATGCCGAGGGCCTCCCGGCTGGTGGCGATGATCCGCAAGCCGGGGCATGCCCGCAACAGCCGCTCGGCCAATCCGGCGGCCGTGTCAACCACCTGTTCGCAATTGTCGAGCACCAGCAAGAGATTTCGCGCCGACAGGTGCTCGACCAGATGGTCGATCAGCGGCTGGTTCGACTCCTCGCGCAGGCCCAGGGTGTCGGCGACGACGTCGACAAGCAGACCGGCGTCGCGCAGCTCACCGAACTCCACCAGCCACACACCGTCGGCGAAATCCGCGGCGGCCTCGGAGGCGGCCCGCAACGCCAGCCGGGTCTTGCCGATGCCGCCGATGCCGGTGAGCGTCACCAGCCTCGCGGAGGTCAGCATGTGCTGTACGGCCGACAGTTCGTCGCGGCGACCGATGAAACTGGTCAGCTCCAGCGGAAGGTTGCCGAGGGTGCGGGTGGCACCGGCCGGTCGTGGCGTGGTGTCGCCGGCCCGGCGCGCCATCTCGTCGACCGGTAATCCGCGCTGGGCCTGGAGGCGTTGGAGCTCCGCGCCGAGCTCCGCCGCGGACGGGCGGTCCTGCGGATTGCGTGACATCGCCTTCTCGACGACGGTGGCGACGTCGTCGGGCACGCCTGTCTCACGCAGGTCGGGCGCCGATTCGCTGGCGATTCTTAGGAATTGGGTGACGATCTGTTCGCCGCTGCGCCGCTCAAAGGCGGCGTGGCCGGTGAGCGCGGCGAACAACGTGGCGCCGAGGCCGTAGACGTCGGAGGCTTCGCTCGGTGGGTCGCCGCTGAGGATCTCGGGGGCGGTGAAGGCCGGCGAACCGGTGAAGGTTCCCGCCGCGGTCGTGAAACCGCCTGAGATGTGGGCGATTCCGAAGTCACTCAGGGCGGGCTCACCGTAGTCGGTGAGCAGGATGTTGGCGGGCTTGACGTCACGGTGCACGACGCCCAGGCGATGCGCGCTTTCGAGTGCGCCGGCGATCTTCACGCCGAGGCGCAGCACCTCGTCCAGCGGGCGCGCGCCAAGTCGTCGAATCCGCGCCTCCAGCGAGCCCTGTGGGTGGTACTGCATGACGAGGTACGGGTAGCCGCTGGCGGTCTCGCCGACCTGCAGCACGCCGACGATGTTCGGGTGCCCGGTGAGGCGGCCCATCGCGCGTTGTTCGCGCAGGAACCGCTCGCGGTTGTCGTCGAGGCCGGCCGTGAGCACCTTGACCGCGACGGTGCGGTCCAGCGCGGTCTGGGTGCATCGGTAGACGATGCCGAAGCCGCCGCGGCCGATCTCGTCGGCGTCGGTGAATCCGGCCGCGCTCAACTCCGTGACGACGGCAGGGCCCACGTCGCGTTGCGTCCTGAACGGGTCGCTGTCTGCGATATTTTCAGCTTAGGACGCGGTGCGCGTTACGCGACGAGGTTGAGAGTTCTGTTAAGCCATTCCAGCACCGGCGGCGCGACCTCGTCGAGAGCCGATGCGGCGATGATCCAGTGCGGTTTGTCCGGATGGATCTGGTGCTCGGCTTTGTAGCGTTTGGCGATCCGGCGCGAAATCCATTGCGCGACATTGCGATCCTCACCCGCGCTGACGACGAGGACGGGGCAGGTCACATCGGCGGCGTTCACCTTCGTGGACGACGCGCCCAGTGACATCTCGCGAAATACCTTGCCGGAGTCGCGGACCAGCAGCGGGATCAGCTCGTCTTGCTCGGCGGCGGGCAGGGTGCTGAGCGGGACTTTGCGCATCGTGTTTACCGACGGCAGAAACGGCCGCCCCGCCAGCACCGCGGGCAGCACCGGGAACAGATGCGGCAGCGACTTGACCTGCGGCCAGAGCACGCCGGGCGGGATAGATGCAAGCAGCACCGCGGCGCGTGGGGTGCGGGCGGCGGCGATCTTCTGGGTCAGCAGCCCGCCCATGCTGTGCCCGATGACGATGGGCGGCTCGCTGAGCTGGTCGTAGGCGGCGAGAGCGACCTGGAAACAGTCGTCGACGCCGGTGCGGCGGAGCACGTCGTCGTCGGTGGGGTCGCGCCCCGGAAGCGCGGGCGCATGGCATTGGTGGCCGGCGGCCTCGAAGTAGTCGATCCACGGTTTCAGCAGCGACGGTCGGCCGAAGACGCCGTGGAGGACAAGGATCGGGGGTTTGGCACTGCGGTCGGCCGGCACCGGCACAGTATGCCGGGATCGTTTTTGGTTGACGATTACCTCGGGCATCACAGTGGCATGAGTCTCGAATCGAAACCGACCGCCGACGCGTCGAACGGCGAGTTGATGGGTCAGCTCTCGGCGCAGACGTCGCGGCTGGTCCGTGACGAGATGCGGCTGGCGCAAAAGGAGTTCCAGGAGTCGGTGTCGGTACGTCGTCGACGTGGCGGGTTGCGCCGCTGAGGGCCTCAAGTCCGTGCTCGATTCCTTCGGCAAGGGGCTTGCCGCCGGGGATAGGGGCGATACCGGCTGCGGCGGGAACGCTGGCACGTCAGCGTTTTCCGGAAGCGGCGGGATCGGCACGGGGCCTGCACCGGTTTCGGCCGCGGCTTGATTGAGTTGGTCGAGGATCGCGGTCTGTTCAGTCAGTTCTCGGTGGGCGTCGAACACCGCTTGGCTCAATGGGTCGGTGACGTCGCGGCCGGGACCCGCCCCACCTTCCGTGTAGCCGTGCCCGGCGGCAGCGTCCAGTTTGGCTTGCGCCGCATCGAGCGCTTGCCGGGCACTCTCGACCCGCGAGGCTTGTCGATCGACCATCGACGGGTCGGCCCCCACGATCGGGGAAGTCAACGGGGAAGGCGTATAACGCCCGTCCTGGCCATCCCCTTTGCCGGCGTGCTGATTGAGGATCTGGTCCAAAATCTCCGCTCGACTGGGCAGCGCGCCGCCCGATCCGGAGGGCACAGCGCTCACACAGCCAGCGTGATGGCGTCGGCGCCACCGGAGTCCGCGTCGTCATAGCGAGCGCCGCTCACCGAGAGGTCATCAGCCTGGCCGCCGATACGGAGCGACTGGCGGGCGACGGACTGGGCAGCAGCCAGAATCGCGGCGACGCCGGCCTGGCTGGGATGGGTACCCCGTCCAGCTTCTGCGGTACCCGCGGCCAACTCCGCGGCGATGATTTCACTGTCGGCGGCCGCGATCCGCAGGCCGTCGCTGTTCACATTCAGTTCGTTCGCCATGTCAATACCCCACCTGGCTAACACGCTGGTGGTGAGGGTGCCCGACTATTTGCCCGCCATCGACCGCTGACCATTTCGAGGCCGGACAAATCGAACCGTCAATGTGAGTTGCAGTGAGTGGTCCCGACTGGGATCGAACCAGTGACCTTCCGCGTGTGAGGCGGACGAGGTAGCCGCTGACCTGCGGTCTATCTGCTTCTGTGCGTCGTATGCGTCGCATTGAGCAGGGGCTGACATACCCGGCCTGTCCGACGAACGGACATAAACCGGACACGGTGCGTGCACTCCCGGCCAGGAGTTTCCGCGCTGCCGCGTGCTTTTTGGGCAGCCTCGCGGGCTCCGGGGAGCAGGCACCCCGATGCCCAGCATCGCACCATCAGCCACCGGGTCGACACCCTCGACAGACGGCCCGACATCGGCATCTCAACACCCTTCAGTTCGGCACGGCGCTGCAGGTGCCCCGGTTGGCGGTAGGTCGCGAGCGCCCGAGGCCGCCGAGGCCGCAGGGCGCGAGAGCGGCAGTGGTCGGCCGGACGCCAACCGGGGCACCGGCCTCAACCCGGCCACGGCCGGCGGGCTTGTTATATGTGCCGAAAATGTCCGCGCCCCACTGGGCGACGGGGTCGCGGACGAGGAACTGCGGGCGATCGACGCATTGGGACTGCGGTTCCCCGGCCCCGAGATGGTCACCGCGGCTGCGGCGCTCTTCGAGCCGGCAACACCGTGGGCTTGTGGTTCCGGGCGGCGAGGCACCGAATCCGAATCCGGGCGGTTTCGCATCACTGTCGGTCCCGGCGTTGTGCGACTCGGGTGGACCAATCCCGTCCGGGCTGAGAAGGCCGCGGAACGGGCCGTCGTCCGTCACCAACGTGACGTTGACGATGTGAAGCTGCAAGTCAGAACTGACTTCGCGCTTACAGGTGGGGACGGTGATCAGGCCGTCGTGTCTCCGACACGACGGAGGTCTACGGAAAACGAGCAGCGCGGTGCCGGAGGTTTCATCACCGAGTGGTCCCGTAAATCGCGGTCGGCGATGTGTCGCACCTTCGCCGAACTCGACTACAGCCCGCTGGTGGAATCTGGCCGTGTCCCGGCGATGATCACCCTGACCTATCCGGGCGATTGGGAAACCGTGGCCCCGGACGGCGCGAGCGTGAAGCGGCATATGGTGTTGTGGCGCAAACGCTTTCAACGCGAGTATGGCGAACCTGCCCGCTACATCTGGAAACTGGAATTCCAGCGCCGCGGCGCACCCCACATTCACCTGTGGATGGCACCTCCCATATCGCCCGGTCGTTCGGGTCGCGCCTTCGCTCAATGGTTATCGGAGACCTGGACGCAGGTCGTCGATCACCCCGACCCGGTGCAGAAGGCCCGACATCGGCTCGCCGGCACCGCCATCGACGTGCGCAGTGGCCTGAAAGCCTGCGACCCGAAAAGGCTGGCGATCTACTTCACCAAGCACTCATCGCCAAACCTGCACGGCGAGAAGGAATACCAACACATCGTGCCGGAACTCTGGCAGCAGCCGGGTCGCGGGCCCGGCCGGTTCTGGGGCGTCTACGGACTCAAGAAAGCCATCGCTGCCGTGGAGGTCGCCCAGGACGCCTACTTCGCGGCTCGCCGAATCGTGCGGCGTTGGTCGCGCAACCAAGCGGTATACGGCGACTCGGCGGATCGCTTCCCTACCGCGATTGTCCCGCGCACAGCGGTCCGCCGGGTCGCCCGCGTCGACAGCAAGACCGGCGTGGTGGAGCACCGGCGCGTGCGGCGACGACGAACGCTCTGTTGCCACGGCGGATTAGCTGGTGGATACGCACTCGTTAACGATGGACCGAACTTCGCCGCCCAGCTCGCCCGCGCGATCGGGCGGATGCGGTGAGCGGTGGCAGGCGCTGGTGGCGCTGGTGCGGTGGAATGAAACGGTGATGTACGTCCTACACCCAGTGCATCCAAACACGACGTTCCGGGTACCGCATCGTCCGAAGACCAGCTCGTTTACGGTTACCAGCAAGTGACCGTCTATGGGGAGTTGAAGCGTGTCGAGATTGTCGGATCTGATCCGCCAAGCCAAGTCTGCAGACCCCCAACTCGGCGCTGACTTGGAACGGGAGTTCCGCGCACTTGGCAAACGGACGACATTCGGCCTTGTCTTCGAGCGCCACCATCCAGAGGCAGTCGAGTTGGCAGGGCAACCGATCCGTAAGGGCGACAAGGTACGTGTCCTACCGCCGCGGGGGTCAGCCGACCGAGGTGACTGGCGGCTGTGGACGGTAACCCGATTCGAGGGCAAACGCGACGACCGCGTAGCGCATCTCGTCGAGGTCGCGCACGAAGAACCGCGGGAAGAAACGGTTGCGCTCGTTTCCGACCTGGTTGTGGTAGCCGAATTCCGAGACCAGATTTACCCCGGGCTGGTCGAGACCGACCGCCTCGAGCGCGGTGGCGACAAGCCGTACCACACAGTCATCAACGCTGAGAACTTCCACTGCTTGGAGATGTTGACCTACACACATAGGCACATGCTCGACGCGATCTACATCGACCCGCCGTACAACACAGGCGCGAAGGACTGGAAGTACAACAACGACTACGTCGAGGCCGACGACGACTATCGGCATTCCAAGTGGCTGGCGATGATGGAGCGGCGACTGCGAGTCGCGAGAGAACTACTGAACCCGACGGACTCCGTTCTTGTCGTCACGATCGACGAGAAGGAGTACCTCCGGCTCGGGCTGCTCCTTGAGCAAACATTTCCCGAAGCCAATATCCAGATGGTGACAACGTGCATCAAGCCGTCCGGATCACAGCGGGCCGATGAGTTCTCTCGCGTCGAGGAGTACATCTTTTTCGTCATGGTAGGCGCGGCTCGACCCGCTTCGAGCTCGACCGACATGCTGAGGGATCCGGTTGGAGGCGTTGGAGTGGCCTCGGTGACCTGGCACGGCCTACGTCGCCGAGGCAGCACCGATTGGCGGCGGAGCCATAGACCCAACGGGTTCTACCCGATCTTCATCCGGAACTCCGGCGGCATCCACTCAGTCGGCGAACCTATCCCCGCGACGCAGAACCGGCTCGAAGTGGTCGCACCGCGCGGGACATGGGCCGCGTGGCCGCTCGATCCGTCCGGGGAGGAAAGCCGATGGCAGATTTCCCCGGCCCGACTTCGCGAACAGCTCGCAGAGGGAACCGCTGCCCTCCGTACTGCCGATCGCGATAACGGTACTTGCTCTCTCGTCTACCTGAAATCTGGTGACCTACGGCGCATCCGGGACGGCGTATTCGAAGTCGATGGCCGGGATGCCGAGGGAAAGCTGAACATCGTTCCAACGCGCGCACCATCGCGGCGAGCGAAGACGATGTGGCTCATGGCATCTCACGACGCGAGTACCTATGGGACCGCGTTGCTTTCGAAGTTCGTACCCGGGACGCGGTTTCCGTTTCCGAAATCCCTATACGCGGTCGAGGACACGCTCAGATTCTTCCTCGCCGACAAACGGGATGCCATCGTGCTGGACTTCTTCGCTGGATCCGGCACTACAGCGCATGCGGTGATGCGATTGAACCGACAAGACGGTGGACGCCGCCAGTGCATCTCTGTGACAAACAACGAAGTAGCAGCGGCCGAACAGTCACGGCTACGTCGAGATGGACTACGCCCGGGTGATCCAGATTGGGAACAGTGGGGCATCTGTGACCACATAACGAAGCCGCGGATCCGGGCCGCGATCACCGGGCGCACCCGTGACAATGCAGAGATCCAGGGCAGCTACGGCTTCTACGACGAGTTCCCGATGTCTGAGGGCTTCGACGAGAACGCGGTGTTCTTCACGCTCACCTACGAAGGCCCGCTGTCGGTGGCGCATCACCGCGCATTCCAACGGATCGCACCGATGCTCTGGCTGCGTGCCGGAGCGCGAGGACGGATCATCTCGGAGCTCGGCGACAAGGGCTGGGATGTCTCTGACGCCTACGGGGTGCTGGACGACCTCGACTCAGCTGCGGCGTTCGTCGCGGCGTTGAAGGAGACACCGTCGACCCGCACCGCGTTCATCGTCACCGACGATGACCTTGCGTTCCAAATGGTGTGCCGCGACCTGCCGGCGCGAGTGAAGCCGGTCCGTTTGTACGAGTCCTACATGCACAACTTCGAGATCAACTCGGGAAGGTTCGCCTGATGGAGTACACGCTCAAGGACTACCAGGTCGATGCAGTGGGGCGTGTTCTCGACAACCTGGCTCAGGCGCGGAATCTGTACCATCAGCCCAAGCCGTGGCATTCAAGGTTCGCACTCTCCGCAACCACGGGCGCTGGCAAGACCGTCATGGCGGCGGCGGTCATTGAGGCCCTGTTCTTTGGCAGCGACGAGTTTGACTTCGCGGCCGATCCGGGCGCGGTGGTCCTCTGGTTCAGCGACGACCCGAGTCTCAACGAGCAGTCGCGCGGACGAATACAGGCGGCGTCGAACGAACTGGACTCTCGACTGCGGATCATCGAGTCCACGTTCTCCGAGCCGAAGCTACGGCCGGGCAACGTGTATTTCCTCAACGCGCAGAAGCTGAGCAAGGGCAGTCGCCTCGTTCGAGGTGACCGCAACGGCAACGGCGATGAACTAGCGCTGGTTACGCGGCCCGACACGGCTCAGAACTCAATCTACGACATCATCACCGAGACGATCGCCGACGAGCGCCTGACGCTGTACTTCGTCCTGGACGAGGCGCACCGTGGGTGGAGCACCGCGGCCAATGACCGCGCCACAATCGTGCAGAGATTGGTCAACGGCCATGGTCAGGTGCCGCCGATGCCCGTTGTGTGGGGCATCTCTGCCACCACCCAGCGGTTCGAAGACGCGATGAAGGACTCACCGGACCGCGTAGCCCTCCCAGCCGTCGAGGTCGACTCGGCACTCGTGCAGGCCTCCGGGCTCCTCAAGGACGACATCGTGCTGTCGATCCCGGCTGAGTCTGGGGTATTCGACACCGTGCTCCTAAAACGCGCAGTTCGCAAGGTCATCGCCAGCACGAAGGCGTGGGCCGACTACGCGAAGACGCAGGAGGAGGCCGATCCCGTCGTGCCCCTACTGGTTGTCCAGGTGCCCGACGGCGAGGTGACTCCCGTGCTGAATCGTGCGGTGGATGCGATCTTCGAGGAGTGGCCCGATCTGCCGAGCGAGTCGTTCGCGAACGTCTTCGGAGAGCACACCGATCTGTACGTTTCGCAGGTACCGATCCCCTACGTCGCCCCTGAACGTGTGCAGGAATCACCGTGGATTCGTGTGCTTTTCGCTAAGACCGCGATCAGTACGGGTTGGGACTGCCCGAGAGCCGAGGTATTGGTGTCCTTTCGCCCGGCGGTCGACCCCACTCACATCACCCAACTACTCGGCCGGATGGTGCGGACTCCGCTTGCGCGCCGGATTCCCGGGAACGAGGTGCTGAACTCTGTCGAGTGCCTCCTACCGTTCTTCGACCGGAGGGCGGCGATCGAGGTGGCTCACGAACTGATGCGTGGTGCGACCGGAGCGGACGGCGCGGCCGACTCCAGTGGCGGTCCAGGTCGGCGGGTGCTGTTCGACCCGGTCACCCTCCTCCCCAACCCGAGCGTGCCCGACGACGTGTGGGAGCGGTTCGACTCGATTCCGTCGCAGTCCCTGCCGAAGCGCAATGCGAAGCCGATCAAGCGGCTCACCGCGCTCGCACACGCGCTGTCCGACGACGGGCTGATCGCTGACGCGGGCAAGAAGGCCCACGCCCACCTACATGCCGTGCTAGACGGCCGCAGTGTGCAATACAAGGCGAAGATCGAGGCCGCGGTGAATCAGGTACTGGCCATGGAAGGAGAGGAGCTTCGCGGGAAGCTGCACAGCAACACCGCGATCTCTCGGAGTTACTTCACCGACACGGCTGACCATCGGGCGATCCAAGACGCCTACCGGGCAGCTGGTCGCGTGTTCAGCGCGGAGCTCGCCCGTACGTACGTTGGTCATCTGGCAGGAGATCAAGCGGGCGACGACGAGTTGCGTGACGCCACGGTTCAGCTAGCGTCCCTCGCGCTTGTCCCCGAGGTGATCGCGGATGTCGAGGCAGAAGCGAACCGCCTCGCGTCCGACTGGCTGCTGGAGACCCGTGTAGCACGGAAGGGGCTGACCGACGAGCGTCAGGCAGTCTACGACGACCTGGAGTCGATGACGACCACACCTCAGCCGACCCTGCTCGCGCGGCCCAAGACTGGACAGGCAAACACCAAGATGCGGGACGCGGCCGGCAACGAGTGCGACCTCCCGACACGGAGTGACCACCTTCTCTGCGATGAGAACGGTGCGGTGCCGATCGACCTGAATCCCTGGGAAGTTGAGGTGCTCGACCGGGAGATGTCCAACTCGGGCTTCGTCGCGTGGTGGCGGAACCCTGGACGCACGGCAAAAGACTCGCTCGCCATCGCCTACAAGGATCCGGCGAGCGGCGCATACAAGGCATTGCGGCCCGACTTCATCTTCTTCGCCCGCCACTTGTTGACCGGCACCCAGGATGAGCATGTCGGCGGCGTTG
>NZ_PIZU01000010.1 GCF_002838065.1 Mycobacterium hubeiense
ACCGCGCAACGGTGCCTCATTCAGGTTGACAGGTTCCGATGAGCCACAGCTCCTGAAGCTCTACGCGAAACTACTTTCTGAGGGCCGGATCAAGCAGGACCGCAACTACGCGATGTATCACTACTGGCGTAGCCAGACGGTCGACGGGTCGACACCGAGTCCGCGCGAAGTGGCTAAGGCGTGTGATACAACGATTCACGCTGCCCGGGCTGCAGTACGCCGGTACAACGCCGGCATCGCTCCGAAGCAGATGCATCCGGGGCTGGCCCCGAAGACCGTGCGGAACATACATGCAATGATCCACCGTGCACTTGTCGATGCCGTCGCGTGGAGGTACACGTCGCATAATGCGGCGGCTAATGTAAAGCCGCCTAAACGTCCCCGTGCGCGGCGAACAGTGTGGAACCCCGAGCAAATACGGACGTTTCTGCAGACGGCAAGTCACGACCGCTTCGCTGCCCTTTTCCTGCTTGAGCTCACCACTGGAATACGACGCGGCCAGATCTGCGGCCTCAGGTGGCACGACGTCGACCTGGACGCGCGCGAGATCACTGTGCATGACAATCGGGTCGTAGTTGGCGGCCACGCGAGGGACAAAGCCGGCGGCAAGACGCACAATGCCGATCAAACGATCGCGATAGATCGGACTACTGCTGCGGCACTCCAAAAATGGCGACAATTGCAGGATGAAGAGCGGGCATTTTTCGGAAGCGACTACCACCCCGGAAACTACGTCTTTACCTTCCAGGATGGTCGACCGCCGCATCCCGACTCCATCCGTCAACGGTTTGACCGCTTGGCGGCTGCCACCGGCCTAGAGCGGATTACCTTCCACGACTTGCGGCATTCGTACGCGACGGCCGCGTTGAAGGCTGGCGTCAACCCAAAAACTGTGAGCGAGCGTATCGGGCATGCCGACGTCGGGTTCTTCTTGCAGACGTATGCCCACGTATTAAAGAACGACGACAGAGACGCCGCTGAACAGGCAGCGATGTTCGTGATCGGCGATGGCTACCGCTCGTCAACGGGAGTGGACTAAATGACACCTCGATACGGCGAAGTCGCGGAACTATAGAGCTGCCACAGCCGAGTACCAGACTCCAGCCGGTTGTGGTCAACGGCAGAAAGCTAGCTTTCACAGCGGCTGGCGTAAGTGTCGCGCACCGCGCGTCTCTCTGCGTTGGTGTCCTGGGTGTTGAACGCGGGGGCCAGCTGGGCGTATGCGGTGTCGAGGAGATCTTCGTCGATCGCCTGCGAGGCTACCTGTGGGGACCGGCTGGGAGTAGGCGTCGGCATGGGTCTAACGATAGGCCGCTTCGGATTCTGCTAAAAATTTGTTGGCGTGCGGTTGGTGCGCTCATAGCCGGGTGCATTTGGCGCTCTTGATGAGCACGCGGCGGATCTCTTCTCGGCTGGCAGCGATCCGGGCCCCGCGCGGCGTCGGTGTACACCACCGGTCGCGGCGTCTGGTCGTCAGGAGGTGCTACGTTCACAAACGCGTTCACAAACCGAATGAAAACGGCCCCCGGAGTGTCCTCCGAGGGCCGTTTTACCTGGTAGCGGGGACAGGATTCGAACCTGCGACCTCTGGGTTATGAGCCCAGCGAGCTACCGAGCTGCTCCACCCCGCGACGGGTAAACGCAAGGTTACCGGTGCCGCCGGTGCGCCGCCAAATCGCGTGCTCAGCGGCCGCGAGCGTGCGGCGTGTCGACCCGCGGCTACCGCGCGTTCTGGTACTTGTTCATCGCGTCGTCAAGCCGCTGCAGCGCTTCACCGTATTGGGCGAAGTTGCCGCTCTGCTGCGCCTGGCGCACCGCATCCAACGCCGAGTTGACCTCTTGCAGCGCTGCGGCTTTCGCCCCCGACAGCTGCGTGGTACCCGGAATGCCGGCCGCCGGTGCCGGCACTTCGGGTGCGCGGCCGGCCTGATTCGCCGGCGGCGCCTCGGCGGGCTCACCGTCGGCGGCGGGCGGCGCCGCAGCCGGCTGCGAACCGTCCGGCGTCGGGGCAATCCGCGCGGCCGACGCGCCGGCACCGGCGCCGAACAACTCGTCGAGCGCATCGCGCACCGTCGGGCCGTAGCCGACCCTGTCGTTGTAGAGCATCGCCACCCGGATCAACCGCGGATAGGACGACGCCGCGTCACTGGCGCCCGGCGACGCGTACACCGGTGCGACATAGAGCAGCCCACCCTGGGCCACCGGCAGTGTGAGCAGATTGCCCCACCGGATCCGGTTCTGGTTGTCGCGCCCGATCACACCGAGGTCCTGCGACACCGCGGTGTCGGTGCTGATCGCGTTGAACGCCAACTTCGGGCCGTTGACCTGACCCGGAATGGTCAGCACCGTGATCTTGCCGTACGACTCGGGGTCGGAACTGGCGCTGATGTAAGCCGCCAGGAAGTCGCGGCGGAACCGGTTCATCGCGCTGGTCAGCTGGAATGCCGCCGAATTGTCATTGGACGCAAGGTCTCTCGCGACGATGTAGTACGGCGGCTGGTAGCTGCTGGCCGTCGGGTTGGGATCCAGCGGCACATCCCAGAAGTCCGACGTGGAGAAGAACGTCACCGGGTCGTCGACGTGGTACTTGGCCAGCAGTGCCCGTTGCACCTTGAACAAGTCCTCCGGGTAGCGCAGATGCGACTGCAGCTCCGGGGAGATCTCGCTCTTGGGCTTCACGGTGCCCGGGAACACCTTCATCCACGCCTGCAGCACCGGATCGGCCTCGTCCTGGGCGTAGAGGGTCACCGTGCCGTCGTAGGCGTCCACGGTGGCCTTGACCGAGTTGCGGATGTAGGACACCTGCTTGTCGGGCTGAAGCCGGTTGAGCGCCACCTCAGTGGAATCGGCGGTTGCCGACGACAGCGTCGTCAACTCCGAGTACGGATAGTGGTCGAGCGTGGTGTAGCCGTCGACGATCCACACCATCCGCTTGTTGACGATGGCCGGGTAGACACTGGTGTCGGTGGTCAGCCACGGCGCCACGGCTTCCACCCGCTCGGCGGGGTCGCGGTTGAACAGGATCTTGCTGTTGGAGCCGATGACGTTGGAGAACAAGAAGTTTCGTTCGGCGAACTTGGCGGCGAACACGCTGCGGGCCAGCCAGTTGCCCACCGGCACACCGCCGGTGCCGGTGTAGGTGTAGTTCTTGGTCTCGGTGTTGGTCTCGTAGTCGTACTCACGGTCGGCGCCGTTGCGCCCGACGATCGCGTAGTCGGCCGCCGTGTTGGCGATGACCGGGCCGAAGTAGATGCGCGGCTGGTCCAGCGGCGCCGGGCCTTGCGACACCACACTGCCGTTGGCACCCACCACGTTGACGAGGAACTCGGGATAACCACCATTTTGGTTGGGGTCGTTGGCGATTCCGCGCACAGTGTTGGCGGGCGAGGCGATGAACCCGTTGCCGTGCGTATACACGGTGTGGCGGTTGATCCAGTCGCGCTGGTTGTCGATCAACCGGTCCGGGTTGAGCTCGCGCGCCGCCACCACGTAGTCGCGCAGCTGACCGTCCGGGCCCCTATAACGGTCGATCGACAGCTGGTCGGGGAAGTAGTAGAAGTTCTTGCCCTGCTGGAACTGCGTGAACGCCGGGCTGACGATGGTGGGATCGAGCAGCCGGATGTTGGAGATCGTGGCCCGGTCGGCCGCCACCTCCTGCGGGCTCGTCGGCGCGTCCCCGCCGTAGGGGCGATAGGACACCACGTCATCGGTGAGGCCGTAAGCCTGGCGCGTCGCGGTGATACTGCGGCTGATGTATTCGCTTTCCTTCTGCGCGGCATTGGGTTTCACGCTGATCTGCTCGACCACCAGCGGCCAGCCCGCGCCCACGATCAGCGACGACAGCAGCAGCAGCACCACGCCGATCGCCGGGATCCGCAAGTCGCGCAACACAATCGCGGAGAACACCGCGACTGCACAGATCAGCGCGATCGCCAGCAGGATGAGTTTGGCCGGCAGCACGGCGTTGATGTCGGTGTAACCGGCACCCGTGAACGGCTTGCCCGCGCGGGTGTGGCTGAGCAACTCGTAGCGGTCCAGCCAGTACGCGGCCGCTTTGAGGAGCACCAGGACCCCGACCAGTGTGATCAATTGGATGCGCGCCGAGCGGGTCAGCGCGCCGGTGCGACCCGTCAGCCGGATACCGCCAAAGAGGTAGTGCCCGAGCAGGTTTGCGACGAACGCCAAGAATGTCGCCACGAACAAGAAGCTCAACACCAGGCGGTAGAACGGCAGATCGAAGGCGTAGAAACCCATGTCCAGACCGAACTGCGGGTCGGTGACGCCGAAGCTGCCGCCGTGCAGGAACAGCTGGATGCGCACCCAGTAGCTCTGCGCGACGATGCCGGCGAGCACGCCGATGAACGCGGGGATGCCGATGCCGAACAACCGCAGCCGCGTCATCACCGTGGTGCGATAGCGCGCCACCGGATCGTTGGGGCCGTTGGTCGGCACGAACACCGGACGGGTGCGGTAGGCCAGCGCCAGCCCGGCGAACACGATCGCCCCGATGGCCAGCGCCACTACCAAGAACACGATGAGGCGGGTGACCAGCACGGTGGTGAATACCGAGCGATAGCCCAACTCCCCAAACCACAACCAGTCGACGTAGCCGTCGATCAGCCGCGGACCGATCAGCAGCAGCAGCACCGCGGCCACCGCAATCCCGATCAAAATCCGGCTACGTCGCGTCAGCTTCGGCATCCTCGCCGCGGGCCGCATAGCCACTCTCGTTAACTCCAGTCTCGGGTCCGGGACGTCGCCTGTCGACGTGCCACAACTCTACGCATCCACAGCGGGTCGGCGGGTCAGCAGCGGGGAGGTTCACCGCCGGCGGACAACGTGTTCAACGCGTCCACCGCCTGCTCGAGGTTTTCCACCTTCACCAGCTCCACCCCGTCCTCGTCGGCGGAGCGGGCTTCGGCGCAGTTGTCCGCCGGCACCAGGAACACGGTGGCGCCCGCCTCAGAGGCGGCCAGGATCTTGTGGGTGATACCGCCGATCGAGCCGACCTTGCCCTCTGGGGTGATGGTGCCGGTGCCGGCGATGAACTTCTCGCCGCCCAGATCTCCGGTGGTGAGTTTGTCGATGACGGCCAGGCTGAACACCAGACCGGCCGACGGCCCGCCGATGTTGGCGAGGTTGAAGTCGATCGTGAACGGTGCCCACGGCGCATCCCGCACACCCACACCGAGGTAGCCGTATTCGCGGTCCTCGTTGGCGCCCAGCGTCACGGTGGCCACCCCGGGCGGCGCGTTCTTGCGACGGAAGTCGATGACGATGTCGTCGCCGGGTTTGGTGTTCTTCAGCAGCGCAGTGAACTCGTCGATGTTCGCTACGGGCTTACCGTTGACGGCGTCGATCGCATCGCCTTCCTCCAGCTTGCCCGCCGACGGCCCGGGATCATTGACGGTCTCGACGGTGACCGCCTTCGGGTATTTCAGGTAGGCCAGCGCCGCGTATTCGGCGGTGTCCTCGGAGCGCTTGAAATCAGTGGTGTTGGCTTCGTCGATCTCGTCCTTGGACTTGTCGGGGGGGTACACCAGATCGCGGGGAACCAGCTGTTCACGGCCCGACATCCACAGCGTCAGCGCCTGGCCGAGCGTGAGCCCGTCGCGCTGCGACACCGTCGTCATGTTCAGGTGCCCGGTCGTCGGGTGCACCTCGGTGCCCTCGATGTCGACAACCTCCTTGCCGTCGACCTCGCCGAGGGTGTTGAACGTCGGGCCGGGGCCCAGCGACACGTACGGCACCGTCACCAACGAAAGCAGCACGCCGAACGCGACAATCGGCACCAGCGCGACCAGCAGCGTCAAAACCCGCCTGTTCACGCCGCCCACAGTAAAGGTTCACGCGCAGAAGTCCCGGCGGCGGCATCGGTGACGGCGCCATGACCACCGAATTCTGTGCGGGGGCTGGGCAAACGCGCGATCAACGACCCTGCCGCAGAAATCGGCGCACCGCGCGTTCTCTCGGAGCGTTTCGCCAAGAGCGTGACCCGCGCGACCGCGGCAGCAACCGGTGATGAGTACCGTTGACGGTATGCCTGACGTGCCGTTCGGCTTCTCCGCCGGCGACGACCCCGAGCGCGACAAGCCCAAAAAGGACCCCGATGCGGGGGCCGGCTCCGGCGACCCGTTCGGCGCCGGGTTCGACATGAGCGACCTCGGGCAGATCTTCACCCGCCTAGGGGAGATGTTCAGCGGCGCCGGCAACGTGATGGCGTCGGGCAAGCAATCCGGCCCGGTGAACTACGACCTTGCCCGGCAGTTGGCCTCCAGTTCGATCGGTTTCGTGGCGCCGGTGCCGGAGACGACCAGTCGGGCGATCGCCGACGCGGTGCATCTGGCCGAGACCTGGCTGGACGGCGTGACCGCGCTGCCCGCGGGCACCACCAAGTCCGCGGCGTGGACCCCCAACGACTGGATCGACAACACGCTGGAGACCTGGAAGCGGCTGTGTGATCCGGTGGCCGAACAGATTTCGACCGTCTGGGCATCGGCCCTGCCCGAGGAAGCCCGCAGCATGGCCGGCCCACTGCTGGCGATGATGTCGCAGATGGGTGGCATGGCGTTCGGCTCGCAGCTGGGCCAGGCGCTGGGCAAGCTGTCGCGAGAAGTGTTGACCTCCACCGACATTGGGTTGCCGTTGGGACCCAAGGGAATTGCCGCGTTGATGCCGGATGCGGTCGAGGCGCTCTCTGAGGGGCTCGAGCAGCCGCGCAGTGAGATCCTTACGTTTCTGGCCGCCCGCGAAGCCGCGCACCATCGACTGTTCAGCCACGTGCCGTGGTTGGCCAGCCAACTGCTCAACGCCGTCGAGGCGTTCGCCCGCGGCATGAAGATCGACATGACCGGCATCGAGGATTTCGCGCGCGGCTTCAATCCCGCGTCACTGAGCGATCCGTCGGAGATGGAGCAGTTGCTGAACCAGGGCATCTTCGAGCCCAAGGCCACCCCCGAGCAAGTAGCCGCGCTGGAGCGGTTGGAGACGCTGCTGGCGCTCATCGAAGGGTGGGTGCAGACGGTCGTCACGGCCGCGCTGGGCGATCGGATACCGGCGACGGCGGCGCTGTCGGAGATGCTGCGCCGCCGACGCGCCACCGGCGGCCCCGCCGAGCAGACGTTCGCGACGCTGGTGGGCCTGGAGTTGCGGCCGCGCAAAATGCGTGAGGCCGCGGTGTTGTGGGAGCGGCTGACGCAGGCGGTCGGGGCCGACGCGCGCGACCGGGTCTGGCAGCATCCGGATCTGCTGCCTGCTGCGGAGGATCTCGACGACCCCGCGGGATTCATCGACCGGGTGATCGGCGGGGATACCAGCGGCATCGACGAGGCCATCGCGGACCTGGAAAACGGCCCGGACGAGTGATTTCGGCGCGGCCCGCAAGGCTGTGGATAACTTCGGCGGGCGGTGGCGCGGTCGTGGCAGAGTCAGCCCATGTACGCGCTCACCGCGGCGATGCCGGTGTTGCTGAGGCCCGACGGCACGGTCCAGGTGGGATGGGACCCGCGACGGGCGGTGCTGGTCCAGCCGCCCGCCGGCATGACGGCCAGCGGCCTGGCTGAACTCCTGCGCGCCCTGCAATCCGGGATGTCGATGGCCGACGTGCAGGCCGAGGCGGCGCGGCGAGGCGCCGTCGACGCCTCCGCGATGGTCGAGTTGGTCGAGTCGCTCATCGACTCAGGGGTGGCAAAGCCTGCCGAGCGTGTCGACACGCGCACGGCGTCGATCAGAATCCACGGGCGCGGGCCGCTGTCGGATCTGCTGACCAACGCGCTGCGCTGCTCGGGCGCCCGAGTCGCCCGCAGCAGCCAGCGGCACGCGGGGGTCACGCCGGACAGCACCGACCTGGTGGTGCTGACGGACTATCTGGTCGCCGATCCGCACGTGGTCCGCGAGTTGCACCTCGCCGGTGTGCCGCACCTGCCGGTACGGGTGCGCGACGGCACCGGCCTGGTTGGCCCACTGGTGATTCCCGGTATGACCAGTTGCCTGGGCTGCGCAGACCTGCACCGCAGCGACCGCGACGCGGCCTGGCCGGCCGTGTCAGCGCAACTGCGCGGCAGGGTCGGCACCGCCGACCGGGCCACGGTGCTGGCCACCGCGGCGTTGGCGCTCAACCAGGTCGACCGGGTGATCCGCGCGGTGCGTGACTCCGGCGATCCGCGCCGCTGCTCGGAGCCGCCGCCCGCGCTGGACACCACGTTGGAGTTTGACGTCAACGCCGGCTCGATCATCGCGCGCCGATGGTCCAAGCACCCGCACTGCCCGTGTTGAAAACGTTTGTTGCCAGTTCGTTGCGGGGCGTTCAGCGCCGTCATGGATGATGGTCTGGTGTCTGACATCAAACGCGGGCGCGCGGCCCGCAATGCGAAGCTGGCCAGCCTTCCCGTGGGCATGGCCGGCCGGGCCGCGCTGGGATTCGGCAAACGGCTGACCGGCAAGTCAAAAGACGAGGTCAACGCCGAACTGATGGACAAGGCCGCCAACCAGTTGTTCACCGTGCTGGGCGAACTCAAGGGCGGCGCGATGAAGGTGGGGCAGGCGCTGTCGGTGATGGAGGCCGCCATCCCCGAGCAGTACGGCAAGCCCTACCGCGAGGCGTTGACCAAGCTGCAGCGCGAGGCACCGCCGTTGCCCGCCGCCAAGGTGCACCGCGTGCTCGACGCCCAACTGGGCACCAAATGGCGCGAGCGGTTCGCGTCCTTCGACGACACTCCGGTGGCCTCGGCCAGCATCGGCCAGGTGCACAAGGCGGTCTGGTCCGACGGCCGTGAGGTGGCCGTCAAGATCCAATACCCCGGCGCTGACGAGGCCCTGCGCGCCGACCTGAAAACCATGCAGCGCATGGTGAGCGTGCTCAAACAGCTCTCCCCCGGCGCCGATGTCCAGGGCGTCGTCGACGAGCTGATCGAACGCACCGAGATGGAGCTGGACTACCGGCTGGAGGCCGACAACCAGCGCGCCTTCGCCAAAGCGTATGAAGGCCATCCGCGTTTCGTGGTACCGCACATCGTGGCAAGCGCCCCGAAAGTGGTGATCCAGGAATGGATCGAAGGCATCCCGATGTCGGTGATCATCCGCGAGGGCACCCCCGAACAGCGGGATCTCATGGGGGCCAGGCTCTTTGAGCTCACCTACGATGCGCCGCGCCGGCTGGAGATGATGCACGGTGATGCTCATCCCGGCAATTTCATGCTGCTGCCCGACGGCAAGATGGGCGTCATCGACTTCGGCGCCGTCGCCCCGCTGCCCGGCGGCATTCCCGTAGAGATCGGTCTGGCGACGCGATACGCCCTCAACGACGACTACGACAATCTGCTGAAGACCATGCAGAAGATCGGCTTCGTCCAGAAGGGCGAGCAGGTGTCCAAGCGCGAAATGGACGACATGATGCGGCAATACGTCGAACCGCTCCAGGTCGAGGTCTTCCACTACACGCGCAAATGGCTGCAGAAGATCACCACCAGAAACTTGACGCCGGACCGCGCGCCGGGCCAGATCAAGGCGGCCCGGCAGATGGATGTCCCGGCCAAGCTGGCGATTCCGCTGCGGGTGATCGCCTCCAACGTCGCGATCGCCTGCCAGCTCGACGCGCACGTTCCGGCCAGAGCGCTTGCCGCAGAGCTCATTCCGGGCTTCGCCGAAGAAGCCGCCTAGCACGGGCCGCGGTACGCCGAGACTGCGCAGAGATCGAGATTTCCCGCGATTTCACGATCTGTACGCAGTCTCGACGACCAATATCGACCACTACGCCGCCGCCGGGTTTTCCTGCGGGTTCTTGCGGGGACGGCCTCGCGGACGCTTACGCGCCACGATGGTGCCGCGCTCGATGATCTCGCCGCCCCAAACGCCCCACGGCTCCTGCCGTTCCAGCGCTGCGGCCAGGCACTCTTGGCGGATCGGGCACTCCGCGCACAGCGCCTTGGCGCGTTCGAGATCGACAGGACTCTCGGCGAACCACAGGTCCGGATCGCCGACATGGCAGGGCACCGACAGCTTCGTTCTTTCCCGGCATGCCCGGACTGACATGACTTTTTCCTCTGCTTCCTGGTCGTAGTTGCTTGTCAGCGTCTTTGGTGGATCTGCGACCAGTGCTTCGGAGTGTCCGAAAAACTATGGCCACGGATCCGGCGACTTCGGGTCCGTGGCCATTCGGCTTCTGTTGGGGCGCTACCTAAGTGAGGCCCCTCACGGACGCGACAGTCGCGGTACGGCGCTTGCGCTGCGGCGCAATGGCAGCGGCGGGCGCCCAACCAGCGGCGGCGGGTGCCGGGAACGCGGGATGCGCCGCGGCGATGACCGCTGCGGCGGTGTGGAGGGTCCGCGACATGCCGGCAACGCCAGCCAGAACGGCTACGCCGGTGAACGCGTTGATACCTGCCATGATCTCGGCACCCTCCTTTCGATGAGAATTCACAGACTGTGCGGTCTCGAGGCTAGAGCTTAACAGGTGCGGCCCACAAGCGATTTTCTGACCAGCGGTTTTGGCACGATCTTTACGACGTCTGGCGGTCTTTGACCATCGCCAGCACGTCGGAACCGAACTGTTCGAGCTTGCGTGCGCCGATGCCCGGGATGGCCACCAGCGCAGCGTCGTCGGTGGGCAGCGACTCAGCGATCGCGATCAAGGTGTTGTCGGTGAACACCACATACGCCGGCACGCTCATCTCCTTGGATACCCGCAGCCGCCAGTCCTTGAGCTGCGCCAGCAGCTCCTCGTCGATGTCGGACGGGCAGGTTTCGCAGCGGCGCAACATGATTGCCGCCGGTGTCGTCAAATTGCCGTTGCAGACCCGACACCGCGGGGTGGGTCCGCGCGGTCGCCGCGGCCGGCTGGGCGCGTTGTCGGCCGACGCCTGCGGGGCAATACCGTTCAGGAACCGCGAGGGGCGGCGACTCTGCCGTCCACCGGGCGTCCGCGCCAACGCCCAGCTGAGCGCGAGATGCGTTCTGGCCCTGGTGATTCCGACATAGAGCAGGCGACGTTCTTCCTCGACGGCCTCGCTGTCGGGACCGTGGGCGAGCGCATGGGAGATCGGCAGTGTGCCGTCGGCGAGCCCGACCAAAAACACCGCGTCCCACTCCAGCCCTTTGGCCGCGTGCAGCGAGGCCAGCGTGACTCCCTGCACCACCGGTGGGTGACGGGCGTCGGCGCGCTGACGCAGCTCGGCGACCAGGCCTCGCAGGTCCAGCGTCGGACGAACCGCAACCTCCTCGTCGACCAGCTCCGCCAACGCGCTCAACGCCTCCCAGCGTTCGCGCGCCCGCGTGCCGGGCGGCGGTTCGGCGGACAGTCCCAGCGGCTCCAGCAGTTGCCGAACCAACGGCGGCAACTCCCCAGACACGTCGTCGCGCTCGGCTGCGCGCTGCAGCACCAACAACGCCTGACGGATCTCCTGGCGGCTGAAAAAGCCTTCACCGCCCCGAACCTGGAATGCGATTCCGGCTTCGGTGAGCGCCTCCTCGTAGACCTCCGACTGGGCGTTGATGCGGTACAGCACCGCGATTTCGGCTGGCGCAGTGCCGGATTCCATCAGTTTGTTGATGCTCTTGGCCACCGCCGCGGCTTCGGCGACCTCATCCGGGTGCTCCGAGAACGATGGCTTCGGCCCGGGATCGCGTTGCCCGACCAGGTGCAGCTTGCTGCCCGCCATCCGGCCACGCGCCGCGGCGATCACCCGGTTGGCCAACGACACCACCTGCGGCGTGGACCGGTAGTCCCGCTCGAGGCGCACCACGGCCGCATCGGGGAAGCGCCGCGAGAAGTCCAGCAGATAGCGCGGCGAGGCGCCGGTGAACGAGTAGATGGTCTGGTTGGCGTCGCCGACGACGGTCAAATCGTCGCGGTCGCCCAGCCAGGCGTTGAGAACCCGCTGCTGCAGGGGTGTGACGTCTTGGTATTCGTCGACGACGAAGCAGCGGTAGCGGTCGCGGAACTCCTGCGCCACCGCGGCGTCGTTCTCGATGGCGGCGGCGGTGTGCAGCAGCAGGTCGTCGAAATCCAGCAGCGCAACATCGCCGCGCGCCTTGAGGGTCTCGTAGTTGGCGTACACGTTGGCGACCTTCGCCGCGTCGAACGGAATGTCGCGGCCGGCCTGCGCGACCGCCTCCGGGTAGGCCTCCGGGCTGATCAAAGACGCCTTGGCCCATTCGATTTCGCCGGCGAGGTCACGGACGTCGTCGGTGCTGGCGGTGATGCCAGCCCGGTTGGCGGACTGGGCGACCACCGCGAACTTGCTGTCGAGCAACTGCCATCCGGTCTGACCGACAACGCGGGGCCAGAAGTACCGCAGTTGACGACGCGCCGCGGCGTGAAACGTCATGGCCTGCACCGAGCCGGTGCCGACTCCATCGTCGAGCGCGCGCAGCCGGCCCCGCATCTCGCCGGCCGCGCGCTGGGTGAACGTCACCGCCAGTACCTGACCGGGTGCGACGTGTCCAGAGGCCACGAGATAGGCAATGCGCCGGGTGATCGTGCGCGTCTTGCCGGTACCGGCGCCGGCCAGCACACACACCGGACCGCGGGCCGCCAGCACCGCCTCACGTTGCTCGTCGTCGAGATCGCCTATAAGCGTCTCGCGGGTCGATGAAGGGGGAGCCTCAACCGGCATGCGTCCCATCATTACAGGGCCCAGTGACAATCCCCGATGCGTCGACGGGCATGTCGGTCAGCGGCCAGATCCACATCTGCGGCGCATGATGGAGATATGCGCATCGGCGTCGGAGTGTCCACCGCGGACGACGCACGCCACGCGGCGATCACCGCCGCGGCGGACGCCTGCGATGCGCTCGCAGGTGAACCGCCGTCGCTCGCCGTCCTGTTCGCCTCCCGGCCGCACGCCGACATGGCCGGCGACATTCTCGATGCGGTGCAGAAGACGGCCGAACCGCCGAGGTTGATCGGCTGCGTCGCGCAGGCCGTGGTGGCCGGGCGTCGCGAGCTGGAGAACCACGCCGGGGTCGCGGTGTGGCTGGCCTCCGGCCTGGACGCCGAGACGTTCCAGCTGGACTTCATCCGCACCGGCACAGGCGGTCTGCTCGCCGGTTACCGGTTCGACCGGGCCGCCGACGACCTGTACCTGGTGCTGCCGGACCCGTACACGTTCCCGTCGAATCTGCTGGTCGAGCATTTGAACACCGAGCTGCCCGGGGCGACCGCGCTGGGCGGCATCGTCAGCGGTGGGCTGGCGCCGGGCGACAGCCGGTTGTTCCGTGACAGCGACGTGCTCACGTCGGGTGTCGTCGGGGTGCGTCTGCCCCGCAGCCAATGTGTGCCGATCGTGTCGCAGGGCTGCCGGCCGATCGGCTACCCCTACGTCGTCACCGGCGCCGACGGCGCATTGATCACCGAGCTGGGCGGCCGGCCGCCGCTGCAGCGGCTGCGCGAGATCGTGGCGCAGTTGGACACCGCGGAGCAGGAATTGGTCAGCCACGGCCTGCAGATCGGCATCGTCGTCGACGAGCATCTGGCGGTGCCCGATCAGGGCGACTTCATGATCCGCGGGTTGCTCGGCGTCGACCCGTCGACCGGTGCCATCCAGGTGGGTGAGGTCGTCGAGGTCGGCGCGACCGTGCAGTTCCAGGTTCGCGATGCGGTCGGGGCCGACAAGGATCTACGTCGCACGCTCGAGCGCGCGGCGGCGCAGCTGTCCGGGCGCCCGGCCGGCGCGCTGTTGTTCACCTGCAACGGGCGGGGGCGGCGAATGTTCGGCGTCGCGGACCACGATGCGTCGACCATCGCAGACCTCCTCGGCGACATCCCGCTGGCCGGTTTCTTCGCGGCCGGAGAGATCGGCCCGATCGCGGGTCGCAATGCGTTGCACGGGTTTACCGCGTCAATCGCCCTGTTCCGCGACAGCTAACGCTGCTGGGCGAGCCACTCCTCGAACGTGGTCGGCGCGATGCGGGCGCCCTCACCGGGAAGCAGCGCGTTGCCCGACATCTCCAGGCCGAAGACCGACGACCACGTCGGCACCAGCTTCACCTCGCGCCCGCGTGCGGTGAGGGTGCGGCGCGCCATGTCGACGAGGTCCTGCGGATCGGGACCGGCCACATCGCCGTAGCGGCCTTGCGGTGCGCCCGTTGCGATTTCGGCAAGGATGTCCGCGATATCCGCCGGCGCGATGGGCTGCACGAGCAGCGGAGCGATCGGGGCGACGCCGTCGTGCTCCGTCCACCCGACGACCATCTCGGCGAAATCGTGAAATTGGGTGGCGGGCACGATCGTCCAGGGCACCGGGCCGGCGGCGACCAAGCGCTCCTGCTCCCGCTTGCCGGCGTAATGCGGGTTCCCCTCGATGCCGTGGATGCCGACGATGGAGAGCAGGACGTGATGGGCGACGCCGGCCCGCTCTTCGGCGGCGAGCAGGTTGGCGGTGGCGGTGCCCAGGTACTGCACCGTGCCGTCCCGATCGCCGGGCGGCGCGTTGGTCGCGTCGACGACGGCCCCCACCCCGGTCAACGCGGCGTCGAGCCCGTCGCCGGTCGACAGGTCCACGCCCAGTGAGCGGCTGATGCGCACGACGTCGTGGCCGGCGCGGCGCAGGGCCGCAACGGTGAGCGATCCGATGTTGCCGGTTGCGCCTGCGACTGCGACTCGCATGAGGGTCCCCTTCTATCGCTTGGGAAATAGCGATGGCCTCGGCTAGGTTGTAGCCGCTATGACTGCTGTTGAGGCTGCCGGGGTCACCATGTACACCACGTCGTGGTGCGGCTATTGCGTCCGATTGAAGAAGGCGTTGCAGGCCGAAGGTATTCCCTACACCGAGGTCGACATCGAAAGCGACCCCGCCGCTGCGGAATTCGTGATGTCGGCCAACGGCGGCAACCAGACGGTGCCGACGCTGAAGTTCGCCGACGGCTCGACGCTGACCAATCCGAGCATCCGCGACGTCAAGGCCAAACTGGGTTAGTTGTCCAGCGCGGCCCAGGATTCGATGATCTCCCGGGCGATCGAGATCGAACCGGGCAGCAGCAGTCGTGAGGATGAGTCGCTGCTCCAGTCACCGGCCTCGAGGGCCTGACGAATCTCGGCGCGGGTGAACCACGCGGCCTCGGCGATCTCGCCGTCGTTGAACGAGAACTCCTGCTGCGGGTCACCGACGGCGTGAAAGCCGACCATCAGCGACCGCGGGAACGGCCACGGCTGGCTGCCCAGGTAGCGGACATCGGTGACGGTGAGGCCGATCTCCTCGGCCACCTCACGAACCACGCACGACTCGAACGACTCGCCGGCCTCGACGAAGCCGGCCAGCAACGAGAACAGCCGCTCCGGCCACACCGTTTGCCGGGCCAGCACGGCACGGTCGTGTCCGTCGTGCACCAGGCAGATCACCGCCGGGTCGATGCGGGGAAACTCCTCGTGACCATTGAGTGGGTTGATCCGCGACCAGCCGGCCTTGACGGGCTTGGTCGGCGCCCCGTCCAGGGCGCTGAAGCGGGCGCTGTCATGCCAATTCAGCAGGGAGGTCGCGGTGGCCACCAACTGCGCGCTGACGTCGTCGAAGATCTGTCCCCCGCGGCGCAGGTCGAGCACCTCGGTCTCGGCGTGCGGGTCGTCGGGGCCCTCGAGCGCGCTGCGCACGGCCCACACGTGGCGGCCGTCGTTGAGGCGGCCGAGGAACACCGCGTGCTCGGGCGGTTTGTCGCCGAGCTTGGCCGCCTTGCCCAGCACCACCTGCCCGCCGGAGATCAGCACCTGATTGCGCCGGTCGACCCGCAGCAGCAGCGCATCGGCCCAGCCGGCGGTGGCGGCGTCGATGTCGGTGCGCAACGCGTCGGCACGATCGGCCCCGACGCGTGACAGCAACGGCACATTGCGCAGCTGAAAGGTCATCGCTCGGAGTCCGTGCTGCGGATATACAGCAGCCGGTCACCGGCCTCGATGGAATCGACCTCGGGGGCGTCGACGCGGATCAATTCGCCGTTGCGCACCACGCCGAGCACGATGTCGGTGAGGTGCCGCGGTGAGCCGCCGACTTCCTTGGGGCTGACCTCGCGTTCGGCGATCGCGAATCCGGCGTCGGGCGTCAGCAGGTCTTCCATCATCTCGACCACGCTGGGCGTCTGGGTCGCGATGCCGAGCAGCCGGCCGGCGGTCTCGGAGGACACCACCGTGGAATCCGCGCCGGACTGCCGCAGCAGATGCTGATTCTCGGCCTCCCGGGCCGCCGCGATGATCTTCGCGTTGGGGGCGATCTCGCGGGCGGTCAGGGTGACGAGCACGGCGCTGGCGTCGTCGTCGGTGGCGACGATGATCGACTTGGCGTGCTGGGCGCTGGCCAGTCGCAGCACCTCGGATTTGGTGGCGTCGCCGTGCACCGTCACCAGGCCGGCGCTCTTGGCCCGTTCCAGTGCGGCGGCGTTCTCGTCGACGACCACGATGTCGGCCGGGGCGACTTCGTCGCCGACCATCGCGGCCACCGCGGTGCGGCCCTTGGTGCCGTATCCGATGACGACGGTGTGGTTGCGCACTCTGCTCCTCCATCGCTGGATCTTCAGTGCCTGCCGCGACTGGCTGGTCAGCGTTTCCACCGTGGTGCCAATGAGAACGATCAGGAACGCCACCCGCAGTGGCGTGATCACCAGGACGTTGACCAAACGTGCGCTCGGGGTGATGGGCGTGATGTCGCCGTATCCGGTCGTCGACAGCGACACCGTGGCGTAGTACAGGCAGTCCAGGAACGACAGCGGGTTCTCCTGCGCGTCGCGGTAGCCGTCCCGGTCGAGGTAGACGATCATGACGGCCGCGAACAAAGCCAGCGTGGCGTAGATGATCCGCCGGACGATGCGCTCGGTGGGGCTGACGAACGGCTCGGGGATACGCAGGATGTCGACGAGCGCGGCGTCCGGCTGCGTCGTCAGATCCTGTTCGATCGCGGCGAGCCGCCGCCGCAACCTACCCTTGGCCACGAATGCCTTTCATCGGTCCGCCGGCGGTGCGCACGCCGCCCATGCAATCATGACTGCCATCATGGCCTCTCCTCCACCCGGACGGCAGCAGATCGCCGGCCCCGCGCGCGCCTATCGCATGGGTGCGGCGCTCGTCGGCATGGGTGTGCTGCATTTCGTCGCGCCCAAGCCGTTCGACGGCATCGTCCCGGCCGAGCTGCCGGGCAACCCGCGGTTCTACACCTACGCCTCGGGGGTGGCCGAGGTGGCGACGGGCGGGCTGCTGCTGGCGCCGCGCACCCGGCGGCTCGGCGCGTTGGCGGCGGTGGCGTTGTTCCTCGCGGTGTTCCCGGCCAACCTCAACATGGTGCGGCTGTGGCGGGACAAGCCGTTGCCGATGCGGATCGGCGCGATCGCCCGACTGCCGCTTCAGATTCCGATGATCACCGAGGCGCTGAAGATCTATCGCAACTCCTGAGCGTGTGGCTTCACGCGGCGGGCGTGGCGAGTAGCGCGGCGAGATCGTCGGCGCCGGGCAGTGTTTCCGGTGTGACGGTCTGCCCGGTCCGCACGTAGTGAAACGCCGCACGCACCCGTTCGGGTGGGCAGCCGCGCAGCGCCGCCCACGCCAACCGGTACACCGCGAGCTGAACGGCCGCCTGCTGCTTGGCTTCCGGGGTGTCCGGCGGTGCGCCGGTCTTCCAGTCCACCACGGTGGCGCCGCCGTCATCGTCGGCGAAGACCGCGTCGATGCGGCCGCGCACTATGGTGTTGCCGGCGAGGACCATGTCGAACGGAACCTCGACGTCGATCGGCGTGCGGGCCGCCCACGGCGACACCATGAACGCCGCCTGTAGCTCGGCCAGGTCCTCGGCGACGGTGTGCGCGACGTCGCCGTCGACCGCGCCGGGCAGGTCGTCGAGGTCGAACAGCCGGTCGGCGTGGAAGAACCGCTGCACCCAGTCGTGAAACGCGGTGCCCAGCAAGGCATGTGGATCCGGCCGTACGGGCAGTCGGCGGGCCAACCGCTGCAGGGCCGCGTCCCGATCGCGTCCGAGGTCGACCAGCGTGCTGACCGACAGCTGGGCGGGCAGTGCGACGGGCTGGCGATCCGGCCCTCGCTCCCTTTCGGCCAGCAGCGCATCGACGTCGGCGACCAGGCCGTCGATGTCGTGCCCGCTGTCTCCGGCGTCTATACCGGCTGTCATCGCCCGCGCCACCAGGGCCGCACCCCGGTCCAGATCGTCACGCCGTGATCCTGCCGGGTCCACTGGCCAGCACGCCTTGATCTGCGTGTCCCGCAGGGGGTTCTGCTCCCCGTCGGCGGGTGGGGGCGCCCAGTGCTCGACGACGCCGCACGGATCGCCGGCGGCGGCGGAACGATCGATGATGTCCTTGAGCTCACACAGGAACGCCGACGGCCCGCGGGGTTTGTTCTCGGTGGCGCCCCAGTGGTGGCCCGACAGCAGCAGGGTGTCTTCGGCGCGAGTCAACGCCACGTAGAGCAGCCGGCGCTCCTCGTCGGTGCGGCGCTGCTCGAGGCTTCGCTTGTGGTCGGAGATCTTGTCCGACAGCTTCTTTCGGTCGTTGACGTCAGACGTGTCCAGCACCGGGACGCCGTGCCGGGAAACGGTCGCGCGATCGCCGCGCAGCAGCGGCGGCAGGTCCGCGGGGTCGGTCAGCCAGGTGCGCGGTGACGCGGTCGAGGGAAACACCCGCCCGCTCAGATGCGGCACCGCAACCACCTGCCACTCGAGGCCCTTGGCGGCGTGCACGGTCAAGATCTGCACCCGGTCTTTGGCCACGGCGACTTCGGCAGGGGCCAGCCCGTTTTCGACGAGCGCCGCCGCGTCGAGGAACGCCAGCAGGCCGGTGACCGACGCGCCGGGCCGGTCGGCGTAGTCGGCCACCACGTCGGCGAACCTGTCGAGGTGTTCGGTGCCCGACCAGCCCGCCGACGTCCGCTGGGCGGCCCGCACCTCGGTGTCGACCCCCAGTACGCGCCGCACCTCGGCGACCAGATCGGGCACCGGGTGGCTCAGGTGTGCTCGCAGCGCGGTCAGCTCACGGCCCAGCGCCACGATCCGCTGATAGCCCGTCGGCGAGTACGACGCTGCGGGCCCGGGATCGCAGATCGCCTCGGCCAGACACGCGGCATCGGCGTCGGGGCCGACGTCGGCGACGAGGTGTTCGATGCTGTCGCGTTGGGTGGGGCTGACGTCGTCGAGGTCGACCGCGCGCCGCCACAGCGCCGCGATGTCGCGTGCCCCCAACCGCCATCGCGGGCCGGTGAGGACTCGCATGGCCGCGGCGCCCGCGCTGGGTTCGGCCACCAGGCGCAGCATCGCCACCACGTCGGCGACTTCGGCGACGGCGAGCAGGCCGGCCAGCCCGACGACTTCGACGGGCACTCCGCGCGCCGTCAGCGCCTCGGCCATGGGCGCGGCGTCGGCGTTGCGACGCACCAGCACCGCCGCCGTCGGCGGCGTGTCTGTTTGGCGGTAGAGACCGGCCAAATGATCTGCCACCCAATCACGTTCGGCCGCGATGTCGGACAGCAGCGCGCACCGGATGGTCCCCGGGTCGGCGTTCGGGCGTGGCCGCAGGGCGCGCACCGCGACCGACCGGCGCCGCGCCTCGCGCGACACCTCGTTGGCCAGATACAGTGCCCGCGGCGGATTGCGCCAGCTGGTGCGCAACTCCAGGGTGGGCGCGGGCGTGCCGTCGGATCGCGGGAAGTCGGTGGTGAAGCGGGGCAGGTTGGTGGCCGACGCGCCGCGCCACCCGTAGATCGACTGGATCGGGTCGCCGACCGCGGTGAGCGCCAGCTGGTCGTCGACCCCGCCGCCGAACAACGACGACAGCGCGACGCGCTGGGCGTGGCCGGTGTCTTGGTATTCGTCGAGCAGAACCACCCGGTAGCGCTGTCGCAGCTGCTCACCCACCTGCGGGAAGGTCGACGCCAGGCGGGCGGCCGCCGCCATCTGCATGCCGAAATCCATCACTTTGTCGGCCCGCATCCGCCGGTGCAGCGCGTCGATCAGCGGCACTAGTTGGGTGCGCTCGGTTTGGGTGGCCAGCATCCGCAGCAGCCACTGGCTGGGTCCGCGGTCGCGTTGATAGGGGCCGGCGGGCAGCGTGTGCACCAGCCGCTCGAACTCGACGTGGGTGTCGCGGAGCTGATCGGTGTCGACGAGGTGCTCGGCCAGCTGGCCGGCCAGCCGCAGCACCATCGCGGTGATCGCGGCCGGCGTCTTGTCCGTGTCGAGCTTGCCCGGATACTCGCAGACCACGCGAAACGCCAACTGCCACAGTTCGGTTTCGGACAGCAGTCGGGTATCGGGTTCGACGGGAAGCAGCAGACCGTGCTCGCGCAGCAAGGTGCCCGCGAAGGCGTGATAGGTGCCGACCGTTGCCGATTCGTCGGCCGTGTCGAGTCCGGGTACCAGACCGGCGCCTGCGAGCCGGGCCAGCCGGCTGCGGACACGGCGCAGCAGCTGCCCGGCGGCCTTGCGCGTGAACGTCAAGCCGAGCACCTCACCTGGGCGGGCGTAGCCGTTGGCCACCAGCCACACCACCCGCGCGGCCATGGTCTCGGTCTTGCCGGCGCCGGCGCCGGCGATCACGACCAGCGGCCCGGGCGGCGCCGCGATGACCGCGGCCTGCTCGTCGGTGGGCGCGAACACGCCGAGCGCCGAAGCCAATTCGGCGGGACTGTACCGCGGTTTCATGCCCGATCCCCGGGGGCGTGTGCGGGGCACATCGCCCGCACCGGGCAGTGGGCGCAGCCGTCGTTGACGCGGGCCACGAACTGCGGCCCCTGCGTGTCCGCGGCGGCCCGCCGCACCGCGTCGAGCCACTCAGCGCGCGCGTCAGGCGTCAGCGCATCTTGGTGCCGCTCGGCGGCACCGTCCCTGCCGGCTTTGCCGAGATAGACCAGGCGGCCGCCACCGGGTGAATCACCGTGTGGCAGGAGCCCTTCGGCGACCGCCAACTGGTACATGGCGAGCTGGGCGTGGCGTTGTGCATCGTCCTTGCTGACCGGGCTCTTGCCGGTCTTGATATCGACCACCACCAGGCGGCCGGCGCTGTCGCGCTCCAGCCGGTCGAGACGTCCGCGCACCCGCACCCCGGGCGCGACTTCACCTTCGACCTCGACCTCCGTGCCCACTTCGGTGAGCTCGTGGCGGCTCTCGGCACGCCAGTGCGCGTACGTCGACAGCATCGCGCGGTGACGCTGCAGCTCGTTGTCGGAGTACCACTCGGCGTCGAACGGCAATGCGTCCCAGATGGCTTGCAGTTTGTTGAGCATCTGACTTTCGGTCGCGCCCGAGTCGGCCACCAGGGCGTGCAGCACCGAACCCACCGCTGAGCGCACGTCCCGAAGATCAGAGCCGCCGTGCCGCTCGAGCAGCCACCGCAACGGGCAATCGGTCAGCGTCTGCAACGTCGACGGCGACAGTGTGACCACGTGGTCGTCGCCGGACCACAGCGGCTCGCTGGTGGACAGCGGCGTCTGTCCGTACCACTGTTTCGGGTCGGCACCGGGCACTCCCGCTGCGGCAAGCCGTGCGAGTTGCGTTGCGGCGCAGGCCCGCACCGCGTCGTCGACTTCCTCGGGTGGTGCGCACACCACCGCGCGCAGCCGACCGACCAGCGCCGCAGGCGCCAGCACTCGCGGTGCGTGGACCGGTGCGACGGGCGCCGGGTCAGGCTCGGTGGAGTACTCGCCGAGCTCATGGCAGAACGGGGACGGCAGCAGCGACTCATCACCGCAGTCGCTGTCCACTGCGGTGATGAGGAGGTGCGTACGCGCCCGCCCCATGGCGGCGATCAGCAGCCGGCGTTCCTCGGCCAGAAGCGGCGCCCTGGTAGACACCCCGGCGTCAGAGGGCGTCACCACACCGTCGAGCACGTCGACGAGGCGCTGCGTGCCCAGCACGCCGCCGCGGGGAACGGTGTTGGGCCACAACCCTTCCTGCACGCCGGCGATCACCACCATCTCCCACTCCCGGCCGAGCGCGGCGTGCGCGCTGAGCACCGCGACCGCGTCCGGCGCCGCCTGCCGGTCACGCGGCGTTGCGGGCAACCCCAGCGCCTCGATGTGGTCGACCAGGCCGCGCAGCGAGGCCCCGGCGGTGCGGCTCACATACTGTTCGGCGGCGTCGAACAGCGCGGTGACAGCGTCCAGATCGCGGTCGGCCGCCGCACCGCCGACGCCGCCGCGCTCACTGGTCGCCAGCCAACGGCGTTGCAGCCCAGAGGAATTCCACGCCTGCCACAGGGTGTAGCGCGGGTCTTGCCCCTCGGCGGCGCTGCGGCGCGCCGCGTTCAGTACGGCACGGATCCGCCGTAGCGGGCGGGCCTGTTCGGCTGACAGCGCGGCCGGGGGCGCGTCCAGTGCCTCGACGAGCAGTTCTGCGAACTCACGCGGCGGGGTGGCGCCGTCGGCGCGACGCAGCGCACGCCGCAACTGGCGCAACGACACCGGGTCCACCCGGCCGATCGGCCCGGTCACCAACGCCAACGCCTTGTCGCCGTCCAGTCCGTCGGCCACCGCTTCCAGGACGGTCATCAATGCCCGTACAGCGGGCTGTTCGGCAAGGGCGGTGGTGACGGCCGGCAGATCGATCGGAACCCCCGCCGCGGTGAGGGTGCGCGCGACCAGCGCACCAACCCGCGGCACCGATCGCACGATCACGGCCATCTGCGACCACGCCACGCCGTCGACGAGGTGTGCGCGCCGCAACGCGTCGGCGATGATCGTCGCCTCGGCATGCGGTGACGCCGCGATCCGCACCGCCACGGTGCCCGCGGACTCACCGGCGCCGGTGAGGGTTTCGGTCGCGGCGCCGGGCAGCCGATCGGCGATCCCGGTGATGGCCCTGGCCACCGCGGGGGCGCACCGGCGCGACTGGGTGAGAACGACCGCAGCCTCATCGTCGTCACCGCGCAGCAGCGTCGGGTCGGCACCCCGGAAGCCGAACACCGACTGGTTCGGGTCCCCGGCAATGACCGTGAGATCCGTCGCCGCCGCCAGCACCCGCACCAGCCGAGCGGCCTGCGGGTCGAGATGCTGAGCGTCATCGACCAAGAGCAGTTTGATGCGGTCACGTTCGGCGGCGAGCAGCGCGGGATCCGTCGCGAACACCTCCAGTGCGGCGCCGACGAGTTCGGCGGCGCCCAGTGCCGGCACGGTGGCTTGCGGGGCGGCCATCCCCACCGCCGAGCGCAACAGCATGATCTGCTCGTAGGCCTGCGCGAACTGTCCCGCGGCCAGCCACTCGGGACGGCCGGCCTGGCGACCGAGGCGTTGCAGCGCAATCGGATCCACCCCGCGTTCGGTGCAGCGGGCCATCAGGTCACGCAGTTCGGTGGCGAAGCCGACCGTGCTCAGCGCCGGACGCAGGTGCGCGGGCCACGCGACGGCAGACCTTTCGCCGTCTTCGAGGTCACCCGCGAGCAGTTCGCGGATGATGCCGTCCTGCTCGGCGCTGGTGATCAGCCGCGGCGGCGGATCGCCGTTGCGTTGCGCCGCCAGCCGCAGCACCGCGAACGCATACGAGTGCACGGTGCGAACCAACGGCTCGCCGACCACGGTTCGCGAACCCGAGCCCAGCAGCCGGGCGGTGATGGCCGCGCGGGCCTGCTCACCGAGCCGTGCCGAACCGGTCAGCAGCAGAACCGATTCCGGCTCGATACCCGCCGCAACGTGTGCGGCGGCCGTCTGGACCAGCAGCGTGCTCTTACCCGTGCCTGGCCCACCCAGCACGCGCACCACGCCGCGCATGCCGGGCTGGGTGAGCGCGTCCGGGGCGAGGACGGAGTGCGGTGCGGTCATGTGGGCATGACAGCACAGGGGTCCGACAAGTCGACGCAAACTGCCGCCTGGCAGCATCGATGCCGTGAGTTTGCATGTGCATCGCTACGGCCCGTCCCGTCCTGCGCAGATCCTTGCCGTTCACGGGTTGACCGGGCACGGTCAACGCTGGCAGACCGTGGCGACGCGACATCTTCCGGAGGTCGCCGTCGTCGCACCGGATCTGCTCGGCCACGGCCGCTCGTCGTGGGCGGCACCGTGGACCATCGATGCCAACGTCGACGCCTTGACAGGGCTCCTCGACGGCCCGGTCGTGGTCGTCGGGCATTCGTTCGGCGGCGCGATCGCGTTGAATCTCGCTGCGAGACATCCGGAACTGGTCGCGGCGCTGGTGCTGCTCGATCCGGCCGTGGGACTGGACGGCGAATGGATGCGCGATATCGCCGACGACATGTTCGCCTCACCCGATTACACCGACCGCGCCGAGGCCCGCAACGAGAAGGCAACCGGGTCGTGGGCCGACGTCGCACCCGAGGAGCTGGACCGCGAACTCGACGGACACCTGATCGAGCTGCCGAACGGCCGCGTGGGATGGCGGATCAGCATTCCGGCGATGATGTCCTACTGGAGCGAGTTGGCGCGACCAATCACCTTGCCGCCCAACGGCATACCGGCAACCTTGGTGCGCGCCACCCGCACCGATCCGCCGTATGTCACCGGCGAACTGCTCGACGCTCTGCGCGCGCACACCGATTTCACCTTGATCGATTTCGACTGCGATCACATGGTGCCGCAGGCCCGCCCCGCCGACACCGCGGCGGTGATCCGCAAGGCGCTGGGGTAGCGATGCCGGCCGTCACCGACGAGCAGGTGGAGGCGGTGCGGGAGCTGGTTGCCGCCATCCCGGCCGGACGCGTGTCGACCTACGGCGACATCGCCGCAGCCGCAGGGCTTTCCAGCCCGCGCATCGTCGGCTGGATCATGCGCACCGACTCGTCTGACCTGCCGTGGCACCGGGTGATACGCGCGTCGGGCCGACCTGCGCCGCATTTGACGACGCGGCAATTGGAGCTGCTGCGCGCCGAGGGGGTGCTGGCCACCGACGGGCGCATCCCCCTGGCCGAGGTTCGCCACGAGTTCTGACCGTTGAGATTGCACTGAGGGCTGCGGTTTTCGCAAAATCGCAACCCTCAGTGCCAATCTCAACGCCGAAACTACAGCGCGAGCCGCACCAACGCCGCGGTGCGGGCCAAGCCGGGGAACGCCGCCGCCGTCGAGCGCGGGTGCAGCGCATGCACCGCCAACCGAAACATCAACGCCCGCAACAGCATCTGCGGCCATTCCGGCAGCGACACCCAGCGTTCGATGAGCCCGTCGTCGGCGTCGCCCCATGACAGCGCGTCGACCACCGCCACTCCCGCCGCCCACGACGCGGGCCGCCAATACGGGGTGATGTCGGTGATTCCCGGTGCGGCAGTACCCGCGAAAAGCACTGTGCCGTAAAGGTCTCCGTGCACCAGTTGGCTGGGGCTCTTGGTCGGCCTGCGCAGCCGGGCCAGCTGGTTGATCAGCTCCACCGAGCGCTGTCCGTCCGCCGAGCCGGGTGACACCCGCGCGCCCGGCGGCAGGGAACGCAGCGGCCGCTCCTCCCACGCGGCGCGGTCGGCGGCGATGAACACGTCGACATCGGCCCAGGGAACGACGGGCGGCTGCGTCAGAAACCGCGGCCGCTCGAGTTTGGCCGTCGCCTCGTGCAGCCGCACCCCCGCCGAAACCACCTCGTCGTGACGGGGTTCGGGGGTTCCGGCGACGTATGTGTCGGCCCGCCAGCCGGCGACCACGTACCGCCCGTCGGTCGAGCGCACCGGCCGGGCCAGCCGCACACCGTCGACGAACAACGTCTCGCGGACCTTCGCCGACCAGGCGGCACGGGCGTGATCGGCGACCATCGAGAGCACGACCTCGCCGCAACGCCAGCCGCCCTCCCAGCTCGAACCGAGCGGAACCGGCCGCGATCCGGTCAGACCGAACGCCGCCAGCACATGCTCCGGCGGGCGTTCCACAGTCACAACCTCAGCCTAAGGCGTCACCCGGCTAACCAGCCGTTAGTACATCACCATGTCGGGTTCGAGCTGTTTGGCCCACGCGACGATGCCGCCCTGCAGATGGACCGCATCGGAGAAACCGGCGTTCTTGACGATGGCCAGCACTTCGGCCGAGCGCACGCCGGTCTTGCAGTAGAACACCGGGGTCCGGTCGAGCTGCAGTTTGGCCAGCGCATCACCAGATTCGAACGCCGACTTCGGGATCAGCTCGGCACCCTCGATCCGGTTGATGTCCCACTCCACGGGTTCGCGAACGTCAATCAGCGCCAGCGGTTTCCCGGCGTCCATCAGTTCGCGCAGCTCGCGCGGAGTGATCGTCGAATCGGCGGCGGCTTCGGCGGCCGCCTCGGAGACCACACCGCAGAACTCCTCATAATCGATCAGCTCGGTGATCTTCGGCGTCGACGGATCCTTGCGGATCTTGATGGTGCGATACGTCATGTCCAGTGCGTCGTAGACCATCAGCCGGCCCAGCAGCGGCTCGCCGATGCCGGTGATCAGCTTGATCGCCTCGGTGCCCATCACCGACGCGATCGATGCGCACAGGATGCCCAGCACGCCGCCCTCGGCGCAGGACGGCACCATGCCGGGCGGCGGCGGCTCGGGGTACAGGTCGCGATAGTTCAGGCCCAACCCGTTGGGGGCGTCCTCCCAGAACACCGACACCTGACCCTCGAACCGGTAGATCGAACCCCACACGTAGGGTTTGCTCGCCAGCACGGCGGCGTCGTTGACCAGGTAGCGGGTCGCGAAGTTGTCGGTGCCGTCGAGGATCAGGTCGTACTGCTTGAACAGGTCGACGGCGTTGTCGGGCTCCAACCGGAATTCGTGCAGTCGCACGTCGACAAGCGGGTTGATCTCCAGGATCGAGTCGCGTGCGCTCTGCGCCTTTGATCGACCGATATCGGACTGGCCGTGGATGATCTGGCGCTGCAGATTGGACTCGTCGACCACGTCGAACTCGACGATGCCGATGGTGCCGACGCCGGCCGCGGCCAGATACAGCAGCGTCGGCGAGCCGAGCCCTCCTGCGCCGATGACCAACACCCGGGCGTTCTTGAGACGCTTCTGCCCGTCGACACCCAGATCGGGAATGATCAGGTGACGGCTGTAGCGTGCGACCTCTTCCCGCGTCAGCTCGGCCGCGGGTTCCACCAGCGGTGGCAACGTCGAACCTGTCGACCCTGAAGGCACTGAATTCTCCTCAGTTCAACTGCTAGTACCCACCACAACGGTAGTCCCGTCGCGATCCTTCCCGGCAGCGATGCCCGTCACGCGATCGGGTAGGGCCATGGGTTGAACCGGCACGTCTTGCTGTCGGGTTTGACGGTTTCGGGGTCGAACCGGGCCGCGTCCTTGTTGCTGGTGGAAAACGTCTGCTGCATCATGATCGGCGCCAGCGCGCCGTTCTCAGGGCAGGCCTCGTGGCGCTGGTAACCGATCGCGTGCCCGACCTCATGGTTGATCAGGTACTGCCGATACGACCCGACGTCGCCCTGGAACGGCACGGCGCCACGCACCCACCGGGCCTCGTTGATGAAGACCCGTGGCTCGCTGCCCAAATAGGCGGGGTTGTAGCAGGACGCCTCGAGCTGGATGTCGTACCCGCAGCCTTCGCGCACGGTCAGCGGCGAGCTCAGCGACACCCGGAAGTCGGGTTGGCCCTGATAGGTCCCGTCCACACGCTGGAAGGCGAACTGCGGATTGTGCGTCCAGCTCTTGGGATTGGCCAGCGTTTCGCTGACCATCCGGGCGAAACCGTCGTCGCCGCCGAACGTCGTGGTGTCCACACCGTCTTCGACTTCGACGGTGTAGGTGAACGTCTTGACGGTGCCCTCGCCCACCTTCTCCGTGGAGCCCGGCACGATGTGCCATGTCTTGGCACCGGCCTCGGTGTACGGCCCGCCGTCGGGCAGGATCCCGGTCGGCAGGTTGGCGTCGAACTGCGTCAACCCCTTCGGCGGGGCGCCGATGATCGCGGTGCCGGCGACGCCGAAGGTCGGGGGGCCCTGCACCGGCCCCTCCTCGTCGACGGGCTGCGGCGCGCCGGTTCCGGTGATGGTCTGGTACAACACCACCGCCGTCAGCACCACCAGCACCGGCAGCGCGTAGGCACGCCATCCGTAGGTGGACACGAAGCGACCCAGCCAGGTCTGCTTGCGGTATTGCCGTCGCCGGTCGCGGTTGGACCTGGCTCGACCCGAATCCACCGCCAGCGGGTCGCGCTGGGCCCGCAGCGGCTCGCGCCACTCGTTGCGCAGCGCCGGCACACGACCGCCGCCCCGACGCCCCGAGTCGTAGGTCACCGAAACAGAATGGCACAGAGCCAGGCACTTGGGTTTCCGGCGCGCCACCAGGTCGGCCCGACGGCCGTCAGTTGCGCGCATGCCGAACGAACGGTAGTAGTGTCGGGGCTTCAAGAGAACCCAGGTTGAACCAGATAGAGAGAGTAATGAGCGATCTCGCCAACACCGCCGAGAGGAGAGGCGCGCAGCCGGCCAACGGTGACGTCTCCCCTGGCGGGAACCGGCGTGGCAACCGGCTGCCCCGCGACGAGCGCCGCGGACAGTTACTCGTCGCTGCCAGCGAGGTTTTCGTCGACCGTGGCTACCACGCCGCCGGCATGGACGAGATCGCCGAGCGCGCCGGTGTCAGCAAACCTGTTCTGTACCAACATTTTTCGTCCAAGCTAGAACTGTACTTGGCGGTGCTGGCGCGGCACGTCGAGAATTTGGTCTCCGGCGTCCGCCAGGCCCTTCGCACCACCACCGACAACCGTCAGCGGCTGCGTGCGGCGGTGCAGGCGTTCTTCGACTTCATCGAGCATGACAGCCAGGGCTACCGACTGATCTTCGAAAACGACTACGTCACCGAACCGCAGGTGGCTGCGCAGGTCAAAGTGGCCACCGAGGCGTGCACCGATGCGGTATTCGACCTGATCAGCCGCGATTCCGGGCTGGAGGCACACCGTGCCCGGATGATCGCGGTGGGCCTGGTGGCCATCAGCGTGGACTCGGCACGGTATTGGCTGAACAATGACCGGCCGATCAGCAAGGACGACGCGGTCGAAGGCACCGTGCAGTTCGCCTGGGGCGGCCTGTCACACGTGCCGCTTACCCGTTCTTGATGGCTTCGGCGCCCACCACCCCGACGCCGAACCCGACCCGACGCACATCGGCAGCGCCGATTTCGACGTAGGCGATCCTGGCGCACTGCACCAGAAAGCGCCTGCCCTTCTCGTCGGTCAGAGTCAGTACGCCCGAGGCCTTGCTGAGCGCGTCGGTGACCAGCTGCTCCACCTCGGTGGGCGTCTGCGCGCTGTTGAAGATCAGCTCGCGAGGGCTGTCCGTGACACCGATCTTGACCTCCACGCTGGGACCCTTTCCGTTCGTGTGCGTTCTGCAAGTGAAGGCTAGTGGACGGCGGCGGCGGCGCGCCGCGGCGGTGAGTTCGCGCTGCGCGAAGGCGCGACCAAACTCGACCCGAACCGAGTCCGGACCGTAATCAACACGCCCGTTCATCAACCTCAGCTGTCACTTCTGCACCGATAGCATCAGGTCCGCTACTCCACGAAACGAATGGGAATGGCTCTATGACCAGGCCTTACTCGCCGTACTCACCGTACGACGCGACACAGACCGAGCGCATCGGCAGTGCCGCCGATCAGCTCACCGACCAACTCGAGCCCGAGCAGTACGAGTACGACTACGACGCGTACGCCGAGTACGGGGACGCTGGGGACTCTGACGATTTCGATTACGACGACCCGATCGACCGGCGCTGGATCTGGATCGCCGGCGTGGCAGGCGCCATCCTGCTGGTCGCGGTGATCTGCACAGTGGTGATCCTCGGCGGCGGGGACAGCGGTTCGGTGTCGGCCACGGTCAGTTCGCCGGCCACGACGAGCCAGCCCGCCACCACTTCGGCGCCCCCGGCCGCCACGTCCAAACCCCCGGTCACGTCATCGCTGCCGCCCGAGACCGTCACCACAGTCACCCCGTCGCCAACGGCGACGGCCGAGCCCAGCGCACCGGCGCCCGCGGCAGCCGCACCCCCGGCGCCGAACACCGTCACCTACACGGTGACCGGTAATCGCCAGCTCATCGACCTCGTGACGGTGATCTACACCGACCAGCAGGGCGCGCTGCAGACCGACGTCAACGTGGCTCTGCCGTGGACCAAGACCGTGGTGCTGAATCCAGGCGTCGAGCTCAGTTCGGTGACGGCGACCAGCGTCGCGGGTCAGCTCAACTGCTCGATCACCGACGCTTCGGGCGCCACCATCGCGGCGCAGAACAACAACTCGATCATCGCGACCTGCACCAAGTAGGGATTTCGGCGCGCGCAGTCGCGCTCAGCGCGACCCTGCGCGCCGAAATCGCTCAGGCGAGGCCGAGCTCCTGCATGCGGGAGCTGTGGGTGTGCTGCAGCCGATCGAAGAACTCGGCCAGCTGCGTCAACCCCTCCCCGCTCGACATCACCAGGTCGACGAGCTCGTCGTGGTCGGCGAGCACGAACTGGGCCTGCGTGATCGCCTCACCCAGCAGCCGTCGTGACCACAACGCCAACCGGTGACGCTGTTTCTGACTCGCCGTGACCGCGGCCTTGACTTCGGCGACGACGAACTGCGAATGACCCGTCTCGGCCAACACTCCGCGCACGACGTCGGCGACCTCGTCGGGCAGCGCCCCGGCGATCTCCAGATAGAAATCAGCCGCGAGCGCATCGCCGATGTAGGTCTTCACGAGGGCTTCCAGCCACGTGCTCGGAGTGGTCAGCCGGTGATAGTTCTCCAGGGCGGAGGCGTACTTCGTCATCGCGGGGACAACGTCGACTCCCCTGTGCTCCAAGGCATCTCGCAGCAATTCATAGTGGCCCATCTCGGCGGCCGCCATGCTCGCCATGTTGATCCGGCCGGCGAGGCTGGGCGCCATCCGCGCCTCCTCGGTGAGCCGGTAGAACGCCGCCACCTCGCCATAGGCCAGCAGCGCGAACAGCTCGTTGATGCCCGGATGGTCGGCCGACACGCCTGTCGTCGCCGGATTGACCCTCTGCTCGGGGGAGGCCGCAGGCTGCGTCGAATTCATGGCCCAACTCTAGACGCCGGGCGGCGCAGCGACCGCCGGGCAAACTGACCAGCTACCATGGGTGTAGGCAGCGGTTCGAGCCGCTCCTAAGAAATGTGCGCGCACGACGCTGGCCCGCCTACCTCAGCGCAGGGCCTGGCCGCTTCATCGTCAAACTCGTGTGCGCGTGGACGCTATGAGGAATGACTTTGAAAGGCTACGTCTACCTAGCATGACCGCACTCAATCTCACATTTGCCCATCTCGGAGTTCGCGACGAAATAGTCAAGGCCCTGACCGAGCAAGGCATCGAACATGCCTTTGCCATCCAGGAGCTCACCTTGCCGCTGGCGTTGGCCGGCGACGACCTGATCGGCCAGGCGCGCACCGGCATGGGCAAGACCTATGCATTCGGTGTCCCCCTCCTGCAGCGCATCACCAGCGACACCGACCGCCCCCTGAGCGGCATCCCCCGCGCCCTCGTCGTCGTGCCGACACGAGAACTGTGTCTGCAGGTGTACGGCGACCTGGTCGCCGCGGCGAAGTACCTGTCCGCCGAGGACCGCAAGCTCTCCGTCGTGTCGATTTACGGCGGCCGTGCCTACGAGCCGCAGATCGAAGCCCTGCAGGCCGGGGCCGACGTCGTGGTGGGCACGCCCGGACGCCTGCTCGACCTCGCCCAGCAGGGGCATCTGCAGTTGGGCGGCATTTCGGTGCTGGTGCTCGACGAGGCCGACGAGATGCTGGATCTGGGCTTTTTGCCCGACATCGAGCGCATCCTGCGCCAGATCCCCGAGCAGCGCCAGTCGATGCTCTTCTCGGCGACCATGCCGGACCCGATCATCACGCTGGCCCGCAGCTTCATGAACCAGCCCACCCACATCCGCGCCGAGGCGCCGCACTCGTCGGCCGTGCACTCGACCACCGAGCAGTTCGTCTACCGGGCCCACGCGCTGGACAAGGTGGAGCTGGTCAGCCGGATCCTGCAGGCCAAGGGCCGCGGCGCGACGATGATCTTCACTCGCACCAAGCGCACCGCGCAGAAGGTGTCCGATGAGCTCGCCGAGCGTGGATTCAAGGTCGGCGCTGTGCACGGCGACCTGGGTCAGGCGGCCCGCGAGAAGGCGCTCAAATCCTTCCGCACCGGCGAGATCGACGTGCTGGTCGCCACCGACGTGGCCGCGCGCGGCATCGACATCGACGACGTCACCCACGTCATCAACTACCAGATCCCCGAGGACGAGCAGGCCTACGTGCACCGCATCGGCCGCACCGGTCGCGCCGGAAAAGACGGCGTCGCGATCACCCTCGTGGACTGGGACGAGCTGGCCCGCTGGGAGATGATCGACAAGGCGCTGGGCCTCAACTGCCCCCATCCCGCCGAGACGTATTCCAGCTCCCCGCACCTGTACGAGGAGCTCGAAATCCCGACCGACGCCACCGGCACCGTCGGTCCGGCGCGGGCGCAGAAGCCCAAACGGTCCTCGGAGAAAACCTCAGAACAGTCGACGGAGCGCCCGGCGCGCACCCGCAGTCGTCGACGGACCCGCGCCGGCAAACCGGTCAGCGCGCACCCCGACGCCGCCGCGCCCGAGCCGCCTTCAACCGATGGTCAGGACGAGGGGGCGCCCGCGCGTCGTCGCCGTCGTCGCCGGCCCCGCAAGCCCGCAGCCGCTAGCGCCAGCTAGGCGAGGTGGTCAAACCCGAGCGCCGCACCCGCGGCGATGTGGTGGCGGCCGCCGCGATCGTCGTGGTGATCGCGGTGGTGGCCTTCCTGATCTGGTGGACCAGCGACGCCAGGGCGACGATCAGTCGTCCTGCCGCACAACCGGTTCCCGCTCTGACGCCGGCCCGCGAGGTTCCGGCCGCGCTCAAACAATTGTGGACCGCGGACAGTCCGAAGACCACCGTGCCGCTGGTGGTGGCCGGCGCCATCGTGACCGGCGACGGCCGCGACGTCGAGGGACGTGACCCGGCCACCGGCGACACGCTGTGGAGCTACTCCCGCGATGTCGAGCTGTGCGGCGTGACCTGGGTGTACAGCTACGCCGTCGCCGTCTATCCGGACTCACGGGGATGCGGGCAGGTCAGCACCATCGACGCCCGGACCGGACGCCGCGGACCCGCCCGCACGGGGTACGCCGACCCGCAGGTCAGCTTGTCCTCCGATGGGACGACGGTGTTGTCCGCCGGCGACAGCCGACTGGAGCTGTGGCGCTCCGACATGGTCCGGATGCTCAGCTACGGCGCACTCGACGCCCCGATCAAACCGGGCATTCCAGCGTCGCCGCTGTGCCGGCTGGTATCGGCGGCGGCCAGTGCCGAGGCGGTGTCGGTGTTGGAAGGCTGCCCGAACAAGGACGAGCTGCGGTTGACGCTGCTGCGGCCCTCCGACGAGGAGGACACCCCGGACCTTAAGTACGTGCCGCAGCCCGGCGTCGGCCCGGATTCCGGCGCCCGCGTCGTCGCGGTCTCCGACACCATCACCGCGGTGTACGTGTCGGCTCCCCGGCCGACGGTCAACGTCGTCGACGAAACGGGTGCCACGGTGGCCAGCACGCTACTGCCGAAGCCACCGGCGGACCAGGCGGTCGCATCGCGGGCCGGGGATCTGATCACTTGGTGGACAGGCGATTCCGTAATGGTGTTCGACGCCGACGGGTTGCGCTACAAGTACACGATCAGCCCGTCGGGGCCCAATGTGCCGGTGGGGCCCGCGACGATCATGGCGGGCCGGCTCCTGGTGCCCGTGACGAACGGCTACGACGTCTTCGACCCCGCAACCGGCACCGGCGAACGACACATCCCGTTGCAGCGTCCCGCCACGAAGTCGGAGTTGGTGCCGGCCGTGGCGGGCTCGAAGCTGATGGAGCAGCGCGGCGACGTCGTGGTGGCGCTGGGCTGAGTTCAGCCGACGTCGATGACGACCACCGTGACGTTGTCGGCGCCGCCCGCGCTGTTGGCCATGTTGATCAGTTGACGCGCAGCCGTTTCCGGTTCCGCGGACGTTGCTGTCGCCATGATGTCTGATGCCTCGAGGGCGGCGTACAGCCCGTCGGTGCAGAGCAGCAGCCGATCATCGGCGCGGCAATCGACATCGACGATGTCTGGTGTCGTCGCTGGTCCGAGACCAAGCGCACGGGTGAGCAGGTGGCGGCGCGGATGGCTGCGCGCCTGGTCGGACGTCAGCGCACCGGATCGGAGCATATTGGCGACGACCGTGTGGTCCTCGGTCAGCTGATCCATCCGGTCGCCGCGGATCCGATACAGGCGCGAGTCGCCAATGTTGACCACCACTGGTCCGCCGTCATCTGCGGGAAGCATCGCCAGCGCGGTAAGCGTGGTGCCCATGCTGGCGTCGTCGGTGTTTGCCGAAACCTGTTGCCACACAGTCTCATTTGCACGCTGCACCGCCTGGACGAGTCCTTTGCGGTTCGGCTGGGCGGCGAACTCGGAGCCGAGCATGTCCAGCGCCAGCCGACTTGCCTTGTCCCCGAGGGCCCCAAAGCCGTCCGCCACCGCATACAGCATTCCGGCGGCGAGCACCGCATCCTGGTTGATATCGCGGACCACACCCTGGTCGGTGCGGTTAGCGGCGGCCAATGCCTTCAATGTCCTAACCATCGTTGCCCTTTCGTCCTCGGCCAGCGCTCGGCGGGCCGTTTCGAGTGCATGCCGGCGAACGTCGATTTCGTCGTCAAGTTGAGTTCGCCACGCGTCGATCTGCTCGTCGGTGGGGTGCCGCAAGAACGCCGCGATGTCCGCGACGGGAATCTGGGCTCGACGAAGCTGAGCGATCACCTTGGCCTGGCCGAGCTGCGCCTCGGAGTAGTAGCGGTATCCCGACACCTGGTCGACAGCGACGGGGGTGAGGACACCCGCGGCCGCGTAGGTGCGCAGCATTTTCGCCGAGAGACCGCTGCGAGCCGCGAACTCGCCGATGGTCAGCAGATCGTCCACGGCGACCAGCATGGACCCTGCCCGACGGGCAAGGTCAAGCTACATTTCCGGTGTGAAGGTCGCCAGATCCTTGCCGTTCTTCCAATGCTTGAGCAGCGCGGCCGCCAGCTCCCGATAGGCCTCGGCGCCCTTGTTCTTGCGGCCGGCCAGCACCGAGGCGCCCGACGCGCTGGCCTCGGCGAACCGCACCGTGCGCGGGATCGGCGGCGCCAGCACCGCCAGGTCGTAGCGGTCAGCGACGTCGAGCAGCACGTCGCGGCTGTGCGTGGTGCGCGAGTCATACAACGTCGGCAACGCGCCCAGCAGCTTGAGATCGGAGTTGGTGATCTGCTGGACGTCGGAGATGGTGCGCAGGAACTGCCCCACGCCGCGGTGGGCCAGCGTCTCGCACTGCAGCGGCACGATCACTTCGTCGGCGGCGGTCAGTCCGTTGAGCGTGAGCACACCCAGCGACGGCGGACAGTCGATGATCACCACATCGAATTCCCTGCCGATCTTCGCCAGCGCGCGTTTGAGCGCATACTCCCGCCCGGCCCGCATCAGCAGCATCGCCTCAGCGCCGGCCAGATCGATGTTGGCCGGCAGCAGCGTCATGCCCTCCGGCGTCTCCACCAGCGCGGTATCGGGCTCCACTTCGCCCAGCAGTACCTCGTGCACCGACACGGGTAGCTTGTCCGGATCCTGCCCGAGGGAGAACGTCAAACACCCCTGCGGATCCAGGTCCACGAGCAGCACCCGTCGACCTTTCTCCACCATCGCCGCACCCAACGACGCCACCGTCGTCGTCTTGGCTACCCCACCCTTTTGATTGGCGACCGCTAATACACGCGTCACGGTGTTCATCCTGGCATGTGCACGGATGTCCCCACCGGGCGTGCGGCAGAATCGGCACGGTGAGTCTTCAGCAGCACCGGCTGCTACTGCTGCGTCACGGCGAGACGGAGTGGTCATCATCCGGCCGCCACACCAGCCGCACCGATCTCGAGCTCACCGAAACCGGCCGCGAGCAAGCCGAGGTGACCGCCGACGCGCTGGCCCGCCTGCAACTGCAGGACCCGTTGGTGGTGAGCAGCCCCCGCAAACGCGCGCTTGTCACCGCCGAGTTGGCGGGACTCTCCGTAAACGAGGTGTCGCCGCTCATCGCGGAGTGGGATTACGGCGCCTACGAGGGGTTGACCACGCCCGAGATCCGGCGCGATGTGCCGGACTGGTTGGTGTGGACACATGGCTGCCCGGAGGGCGAAAGCGTGGCGCAGGTCAGCGACCGCGCCGATGCTGCGATCGCTATGGCGTTGCAGCACATGGCTTCCCGCGATGTGTTGTTCGTCGGACACGGTCACTTCTCACGCGCGGTGATCACCCGGTGGATCGAACTGCCGCTGTCCCAAGGCATTCGCTTCGCGATGGTGGCGGCGTCGATCGCGGTGTGCGGCTTCGAGCACGGCATGCGCCAGCTCACCGCGCTGACGTTGACCGGATACCCGCACCCCTGCGCACCGTGACGCCGACGTTCGCGTTGGTGGGTCCCGACGGCGTCGTCATCGCCGAGGATGTGCACACCGCCTACCCGCAGCTGGCCGACGCGCAGGCCGCGCTCGCATCGGGTATGACGCCAATTATCGTCGGCGCCTTACCTTTTGATGTGTCCCGCGCCACCGCGTTGTTTCGCCCACAGGCGGTGCAGTTCCTCGACGCGATGCCGGACTGGCCGGATCGGGGCACGCCGACGGTGCGGATCGCCCAGACCGTGCCGGCACCTGAGGAGCATCGGGCCCGCATCGGCGCCGCGCTACAACAGCTCAACGACCCGCACACCGGATTGCACAAGGTGGTGCTCGCCCGGGCCCTGCGATTGGTGGCCGACGAACCGTTGGACGAGCGCACGATCCTGCGACGACTCGCGGCCGACGCCGCCGCCACCGCGTATCTCGCCGATCTGACCCCCGCCGGCGGTAGCTATACCGGCACGACCCTGGTCGGTGCCAGCCCCGAACTCTTGGTGGCCCGCCGCGGCGAAACCGTCCTCTGCCGGCCGTTCGCGGGGTCGGCGCCGCGGCTGGCCGACCCGGATGCCGACGAGGCCAGCGGTGCCGCCCTCGCGGCGTCGGCCAAGAACCGCCACGAACACCAACTGGTGGTCGACGCGATGCGCACGGCATTGGACCCGTTGTGTGTCGACCTGCAGATCGCACCGACCCCGCAGCTGCACCGCACCGCGGCGGTTTGGCATCTGAGCACGCCGATCACCGCCAGGCTGCGCGAAAAGTCCGCCACGGCACTCGATTTGGCGGTTGCGCTGCATCCCACCCCGGCGGTCGGCGGCGTGCCCACCTCGACTGCGACGGCCCTGATCAACGAGCTGGAGGGCGACCGCGGCTTCTACGCCGGCGCGGTGGGCTGGTGCGACGAGCACGGCGACGGACGCTGGGTGGTCTCGATCCGATGTGCGCAGCTGTCCGCCGACCGGCGTTTCGCCGACGCGCACGCGGGCGGCGGTATCGTCGCCGAGTCCGATCCGGATGACGAAGTCGCGGAAACCACAACGAAATTCACCACGATCCTGTCGGCCCTGGGAGTGCAGCCATGACCGAAACCATCCGCCGCGTGCGTCCCGGCGACGAAATCGAGCTGACGGCGATGATCCACGAGCTCGCCGAGTTCGAACGGGCCGCCGAACAGTGCACCGTCACCGAAAGTCAATTGCGGACAGCACTTTTCGGAGATCAGCCGACGGTACACGGGCACCTCGTCGAGATCGACGGCGAAGCGGCCGCGGGGGCGCTGTGGTTCTACAACTTCTCCACCTGGGACGGCGTCGCCGGCATCTACCTGGAAGATCTGTACGTTCGCCCGCGGTTCCGCCGCCGCGGCCTGGCGCGAAAGCTGTTGGCCACGTTAGCTCGTGAATGCGTCGCGCATGGCTACACCCGGCTGAGTTGGGCCGTGCTGGACTGGAACGTCGACGCCATCGCGCTCTACGAATCCGTCGGCGGCAAACCGCAGCGCGAGTGGATCACCTACCGGGTGTCGGGTCCGGAATTGTCGGCGCTGGCCGAATCCTGATCGTCGGCGGCCCCCAACCACTCCAGCGTGGACGGGCTGAACAACAACACCAACGTTATTAGCGCGACGAGCGCCACCGGGATGCCGTAGTGCCACTGATGTGAGCCGACGGCGATGTACCAAGACACCGGCAGTAGCAGCAGTTGGGCGAACACGGCAATGCCGCGGCCCCACCGTCTGCCGGTCCACAACGCCCAGGCCGCCGCCAGTACGCCGGCGCCGATGATCGCGAACCAGGCGGCAGTGCCAAACTTGTTCATACCGGGCTCGTCGGGGCCGGTCAGCCCGCTGACGACGTAGACCACCGCCACCACCAATCCGACAACGCCTTCGAGCGCCACCAGCACGGCGGCCTGACGCACGGTGGTGGGCGATGCAACGGTCACGACGGTCAAGCGTAAACCTTGCGCGGCTAGGCTCATTCCTCGTGCGCGCCGTGCTGATCGTGAACCCGAACGCAACCTCCACCACCCCGGCCGGGCGCGATCTGCTCGCGCACGCGTTGGAAAGCCGGGTGAAGCTGACCGTCGCACACACCGACCACCGCGGCCACGCGATCGAGATCGCCCGCGACGCGGTCCGCGACGGCGTCGACGTGCTGATCGTGCACGGCGGCGACGGCACGGTGAACGAAGTGGTCAACGGCGTGGTGGGCGAATGCGGTCCCCGCGGCGCTGCCCCCGCGGTCGGGGTGGTGCCGGGCGGATCGGCCAACGTGTTCGCTCGCGCGCTGGGTATCAGCCCCGATCCGATCGAGGCGACGAATCAGCTGGTGGACCTGCTCAGCGACTACCGGCGGACCAAGTCGTGGCGGCGCATCGGCCTGATGGACTGCGGCGAACGCTGGGGGGTGTTCACCGCCGGGATGGGCGTCGACGGCGACGTGGTGGCGGCCGTTGAGGCCCAACGCGCAAAGGGCCGCAAAGTGACCGCGTCACGCTACATCCGCGTCGCCATCCGCGAGGTGCTCGCCAGTGCCCGCAAGGAGCCCACGTTGACGCTGCATCTGCCCGACCGCGAACCGGTGTCGGGGGTGCACTTCGCGTTCGTGTCGAACTCCAGCCCGTGGACCTACGCCAACGCCCGCCCGGTGTGGACCAATCCGGGCACGACGTTCGAGACGGGGCTGGGCGTGTTCGCGACGACCAGCATGAACGTCTGGGCGAATCTGCTCCTGGTGCGCCAGATGGTGTCGCGCAAGCCACGCATCGAGGCCAAGCACCTGGTGCGCGATGACGACCTGCCGTGGATCCGGGTGACTGCGGACACACCTGTGGCCTGTCAGATCGACGGTGACTTCGCTGGTCCGCGCGATGCGATGACGTTTACTGCGGTTCCTGAGGCTCTGGGCGTGGTCGCTCCACCTGCAAAAACCCTCTGACCTGCATTTATCTGCACAAATTGTCGAATTAGGGCGCAGGTGGATCGATTCTAGTACAACGTGATGAGTGGTCGGGAAACCCGGGCCCCTTAGTGAGATTGCCCACGAGTTAACTCACGAGTATTGACATCTGTTCAGCCTGTGAAAGCATCGGATGCAACAGTGCAGAAACATTTCGTGTGCACGCGTTAACAGCCGAAGAAAAGCTCGTGCGCTCTGCTGCGCACATAGTGAGGAGAGTTAGATCTATGGATTGGCGCCACAAGGCGGTCTGTCGCGACGAGGATCCGGAGCTGTTCTTCCCCGTGGGGAACAGCGGGCCGGCGCTCGCCCAGATCGCTGACGCGAAGCTTGTTTGTAACCGTTGTCCGGTCACCACTGAGTGCCTCACCTGGGCGTTGGATACCGGCCAGGACGCCGGCGTGTGGGGTGGCATGAGCGAGGACGAGCGGCGCGCGCTCAAGCGGCGCAACGCCCGGACCAAGGCCCGCACCGGGGTCTAGCTCCCTTTCCCATCGCAAAACCGGTACGGCCCCGACAAATGTCGGGGCCGTTACTCTGCGCAATTCTCGTAATTGCGAAGTATGCGATTTCCGCAAATTCGACCACTCGCCGATGGCTAGATCGCCGGCCTCGCGCGGCGGCCGATCGGCACCCGCAGCACCACGTCGGTGCCGCCCTCCGCAGCGTCGTGCATACCCAGTGAGCCGTCGAGCTCCGCAGACACCAGTGTCCGAACGATCTGCAGCCCCAACCGATCCGACTTCTCCAGGCTGAACCCGTCCGGCAGCCCGCGGCCGTCGTCGTGCACGACGACGTCGAGCCAGCGCGCCGACCGCTCGGCCCTGATGGTCACGCAGCCTTGTGCGGTGCTGGTGTCGAAAGCGTGCTCGATGGCGTTCTGCACCAGCTCGGTAATCACCATGATCAGCGCCGTCGCGCGGTCGGCGTCGAGCACGCCCAGCTCGCCGACGCGGTTGATGCGGATCGGAGTGTCGACGGTGGCCACGTCGTTCATGATCGGCAGGATCCGATCCACCACCTCGTCGAGGTTGACTTCCTCGTCCACCGACATCGACAGCGCATCGTGCACCAACGCGATCGAGGACACCCGCCGCACGGATTCGATCAGCGCCTCGCGCCCCTCGGCGTTGTTGGTGCGACGGGCCTGCAGCCGCAACAGCGCCGCCACCGTCTGCAGATTGTTCTTCACCCGGTGGTGGATTTCGCGGATGGTGGCGTCCTTGGACAGCAGCGCGCGATCACGGCGTTTGACCTCGGTCACATCGCGGATGAGCACCGCGGCGCCAACCGCCTTGCCGTGCACCACCAACGGCAACGTGCGCAGCAGCACGGCCGCGCCGCCGGCGTCGACCTCCATCCGCATACTGGATCCGCCGGCCAGCGAGTCGCGCACATGGTTGGCCAGTTCCTGCGCCTCGAACGGGTCGGAGATCAGCGGCCGGGTGATCGTGACGAGGTTGTGCCCCTCGAGCTCGGACGTCAGGCCCATGCGGTGGTAGGCCGAGATCGCGTTGGGGCTGGCGAAGACGACGACGCCTTCCTTGTCCAGGCGGATGAACCCGTCGCCGACGCGGGGGCTGGACCGCGACATCGCCAGATCGCCGACGTTGGGGAAGGTGCCTTCGGACAGCATGTGCAGCAGGTCGCCGGCGCAGTCGAGGTAGGCGGCCTCCAACGGGCTGGCCTTGCGGGTGGCCGCCAACGCGGTCTGATGCGTCAACACCGCGACCACCTGGTTGTTGTAGCGCACGGGAACAGCTTCGACCTTCAGCCCCGGAGCTGAATCCTGTTGTCCCCCAATGCCTTCACGCCCGATCGCGCCCGATTCGAACGCGGCGGTGACCACCGGCATCGCCTCCGCGTCGGCGACGGTGCCGACGGCGTCGGCAAGCAACACCGTCGGCGCGGTGTTGGGCCGGACCTGCGCAACACACACCAGCACACCGTCGTCGCGTCGCACCCACATCAGATAGTCGGCGAAGGACAGGTCGGCGATCAGCTGCCACTCCCCGACCACCGCGTGGAGGTGGTCGACGGCGTTGCCGGGCAGGACGGTGTGCTCGGCGAGCAGGTCACCGAGGGTGGACATCGGGCACTACACCAAGCGTTAGCTGATCACCGCGATGAGGTCGCCGGCCTGGATGACGTCGCCCACGGATACGGCCACCTTGCTGACGGTTCCCGCCACCTCGGCGAGCACCGGAATCTCCATCTTCATCGACTCCAGCAGCACCAGGGTGTCGCCCTCACCGATCTGGTCGCCCTCGTGAACAACGACCTCGAGCACACTGGCCACGATTTCGGCGCGAACGTCCTCGGCCATCTTCACCCCACTCACTCTGGCTGCTTGTCTACCGGCTACATCGAACCACAACCGGGCCCCAGCGGCGGACCCGCCGGCTCATGAGACACTGGTAGCCAAGCATCAACCAGACGGAGGACACCATGGCCAAGCGTGGCCGCAAGAAGCGCGACCGCAAACATTCCAAGGCAAACCACGGAAAGCGCCCCAACTCCTAGGGGCGCTTTTCTTTTAGCCTCCGCGAATGATGGTGGTGCGGCTGATCTCGATGCGCAGCCGCTCGCGCAGCCGATCCGGGGCCTTCTCCCCGCCGCACTTGCTGGCGATCAATTTCTTGACCCGCTCCTCGAGCCCGTAATGCCGCAGGCATGCGGGGCATTCTTCGAGATGATGCTTGAGCTTGTCCCGTGTCTCGGGCGTGCATTCGCCGTCGAGCAGCGTCCATACCTCGGCGATCACCGCGGCACAGTCGGGATGCTCGGGGTCGACGGGACCGATCGGTGGCGTCCAGCGCTCGTCTTCGTCGCTCACGACGACACCTCCTCCGCCGCATCGACCTGTTCACCGCGGAGGAAGCCGCGGTCGCGGGCCACATCGGCCAGCAGTGCGCGCAGCTGGCGTCTCCCCCGGTGCAACCGGGACATCACCGTGCCAATGGGCGTATCCATGATTTCGGCGATCTCCTTGTATGGGAAACCTTCCACATCGGCGTAGTACACCGCCATCCGGAACTCCTCGGGGAGCGCCTGCAAAGCCGCCTTGATCTCGGTATCCGGCAGGGCCTCCAGTGCCTCCACCTCCGCTGAGCGCAGACCCGTCGAGGAATGCTCGGCGTTGGCCGCCAGCTGCCAGTCGGTGATCTCCTCCGTCGGATACTCCGAGGGCTGACGCTGCTTCTTGCGGTAGCTGTTGATGTAGGTGTTGGTCAGGATGCGATACAGCCAGGCCTTGAGATTGGTGCCCTCGCGGAAAGACCGGAAACCGGCATAGGCCTTCACCATGGTTTCCTGCAGCAGATCTTCGGCGTCGGCGGGATTGCGGGTCATCCGCAGTGCACCGCCGTAGAGCTGGTCGAGCAGCGGAATCGCGTCACGCTCGAAGCGCGCGGTCAGCTCGGCATCGGTCTCTGGCGCCGTATCGGGCGTTGACCCGTCGACGTCGGTCATCGTGGGAGACACCGTCCCTTCTGTAGCGATGCCACCGAATACGCCCGGGACATCCACCGGACGTTCCAGGCAGACGGTTGGCACCAAAATCCCCTTCTCCCGATCCTAGAGGTTGTGACCGACATGTTTTCTGGCTGCGGAAATGCGGCCAGGACTGCCCCCAATAACAGCACGGACGGCCGCGCTTGTTCCCGATTCGCGCCCACTAGTCTGAGGCCCGTGGCGCGCGCAGCAACCCCGGCGATCACGGCCCTGCTGGCCGCGGAGGTCCCCCACGAGGTGCTGCAGTACGAGCACGACCCCCGCAACGAATCGTTTGGCGAGGAGGCCGTCGAAGAACTGGCCGCGATCGAGGGCGTTGCTCCTGAGCAGGTGTTCAAGACGCTGGTCGTCGCCGTGCCGGACGGGTTGGCCGTCGCGGTGCTGCCGGTGCCCGCGAAACTGTCGCTCAAGGCTGTGGCCGCTGCGCTGGGCGTGCCGAAGGCGACGATGGCCGACCGCGCCGCCGCCGAGCGCTCCACCGGATACGTCATCGGCGGCATCTCGCCGTTCGGCCAGCGCAAGGCGCTGCCGACGGTGGTCGACGCGTCGGCGCTGCACTGGGACAAGGTGCTGTGCAGTGCCGGTAAACGGGGCTGGGACGTCGCGGTGCACCCGCAGGATCTGATCCGGCTGACCAACGCGGTCGTCGCGGACATCCGGGCCTGACGCGCCGGCGACCCGCATAGGGTGTGAGCCATGTCGCTTTCCGGGAAGACCATGTTCATCTCCGGCGCCAGCCGCGGCATCGGGCTGGCCATCGCCAAGCGGGCCGCGGCCGACGGCGCCAACATCGCGCTGATCGCCAAGACCGCCGAGCCGCACCCCAAGCTGCCCGGCACGGTGTACACCGCCGCCAAGGAGCTGGAGGACGCCGGCGGGCAGGCGTTGCCAATCGTCGGCGACGTCCGCGACGGCGAGTCGGTGGACGCGGCCGTCGCCAAGACCGTCGAACAGTTCGGCGGGATCGACATCTGCGTGAACAATGCGTCGGCGATCAACCTCGGCTCCATCGAGGAGGTGCCGCTGAAGCGCTTCGACCTGATGAACGGCATCCAGGTGCGCGGCACGTATGCGGTGTCACAGGCCTGCATTCCGCACATGAAGGGGCGCGACAACCCGCACATCTTGACGCTCTCGCCACCCGTTCTGCTGGAGAAGAAGTGGCTCAAGCCGACGCCGTACATGATGGCGAAGTTCGGGATGACGTTGTGCGCCTTGGGTATTGCCGAGGAGATGCGTGACGCCGGCATCGCCTCCAACACGCTGTGGCCGCGCACCATGGTGGCCACCGCCGCGGTGCAGAACCTGCTCGGCGGCGAAGCTGCGATGGCGCGGTCGCGCAAACCCGAGGTCTACGCCGACGCGGCCTACGTCATCCTCAACAAACCGGCCAAGGAGTACACCGGCAACACCCTGCTGTGCGAGGACGTGCTGGTGGACAACGGCGCCACCGATCTGTCGGTGTACGACTGCGTTCCGGGCTCGGAACTTGGCGTGGACTTCTGGGTCGACGCGGCCAACCCGCCGGGCTACAGCGGGCCGTGATGCCTAAGTGGTTGATCACCCCCAAATATCGCGAGTAATCAACCCGTTAAGCCGACTTCAAGCTGGGTGAGCAGCCCGGCGACGTCCATGTAGTGGTAGTCCTCGGCGACCAGCCCGTCGTCGTTCATCACCGTGAACGTCGCCCCCTCCACCCGCACCGAACGCCCCGTCGGCGCAATCCCGAACAGCTCGCCCTGATGGGTGCCGGTCATCACCCAGCGGTCGGCGTGGCACGGCCCGTCGATCACGAGCGCCTGCCGCTGGAGCCGAAAGTCGGGAAACGCCAGGAACAATCGCGCCGCGCGTTCACGCACCGCGTCGCGCCCCACGGCGATCTCGGAACTGCCCGCCTCGCGCGTCACCGCGTCCTCGGCGAACACCGCCGCCACCGCGTCGGCGTCGTGGGCGTTCCACGCCGCGTAGGTCGCGTCGCTGACCTCGAGCGCCCGGCGTCGATGGTCGGTCACGTGCTACTGAAACTCGATGACGCCGCGGATGTTTCGGCCGCCGCGCATGTCGGCGATCGCGTCGTTGATCTGGTCGAGACGATAACGCCTTGTCACCAGCTCGTCGAGCTTGAGGTGGCCGTTGCGGTACATCGTCAACAGCATCGGCACGCTTGTGCGTGGATTCATGCCGCCGTAGAGCAAGCCCTTGACGTGCTTGCAGTTCTGCACCATGTCGACCAGCGAGAGCGGCACCATGCTCAGTTCGAATTTCGGCACCGCCGTCATCAAGCAGGTGCCGCCCTTGCGCGTCAGCATCAACGCGGGCGCCAGCAGTTCGGCGTGAAGCACGCTCGGGGTGAGCACCACTCGGTCGGCCATCACGCCGGCGGTCAACTCGTGCACCAAGGGGATTGCTTCCTCGATGGACGGGCTGGTGTCGGTCGCGCCGAAGAACTTGGCCGTATCCCGTTTGAAATCAACGGGATCCACCGCGATGACGGCGTTGGCGCCCGCCGCGCGGGCCCCCTGGACAGCGTTGATGCCCACCCCGCCGGTGCCGATGATCACCACGACGTCGCCGGGTTCCGTTCCGACACCGATGGTTCCAGAACCCCAGCCCGTCGAGACGCCGCACGACACCAGCGACGCCGCTTCGAAGGGAATCGACTTGTCGACCTTGATCACCGACTCCTCGGCCAGCACGGCATATTCGGAGAACGTGCCCAGCTGAGTCATCGCGGTCAGGTTCTCACCGTTGACGTGCCGTCGCGCGGTGCCGTCGGTCGTCATCTCCTTGGCGAAAAGCAGCGCGCCCTGGTCACACAGGTAGGTCATGCCCGACACGCACCACCGGCATGCGCCGCAGGCCGGGATAAACGACATCGCGACATGATCGCCGGGCTGCACGGACCGCACACCGGGGCCGACTTCCTCGACGACGCCGGCGCCTTCGTGCCCGCCGAGAAGCGGGAAATACTCGAGGGGCGGGGCACCGGAAGCCTCCATGAGGGCTGCGAAATCCGGTGTGGGAATCATGTCGCCGGTGGCGAAATGGTCGTCGGAATGGCAGATTCCGGCGACGGCCATCTTCACCAGCACCTCGCCCTCGCAAGGCGGGTCGAGCGTGATCTCGCTGATCTCCCAGTCCTCGCCGACCCCGCGCAAAACCGCCGCCTGACACTTCATGTGCGATCTCCCCTGTCCCGCGACGCGGCCTGCGCCGCGAAGTCAGGATCGCACCGGCACGGCGGGCGTGTTGGGGATTCGGCCACTTCCACTCAGGCCAGCATGGCACGCACACTGTCGGCGAACGCCGCGGTGGTGAAGCAGATAGGTTCGGCGAACTCCTCGATCGTGAGCGCGTCGTTCCAGCTCGCATCGGCGGTGGCCCGCAGCAGCGGTTTGGCCATGGCCACCGCGTGCGGCGGCATGGCGGCGACTCGTGAACACCACTCGTCGGCGGTGGCCAGCAGCTTCTCGTGCGCCACGACCTCCTGCACGAGTCCCAGCTGCTGCGCCTGCTCGGCGGTGATGTGCTCTGCGCGCACGTAGTACGCGAGGGCGCCCTGATAGCCCAGACGCCGGGTCAGCGCCCAGCTGGTGCCGACCTCGGGGATCAGGCCGAGCTTGCCGAAGGCGGGCACGATGACCGCCCGCTCGCTGGCGATGACGAAGTCACACGTCAGCGCCCACGCCAGCCCGACGCCGGCCGCGGCGCCGTTGAGTGCGGCCACGAAGATGGTGTCCGACCCCGCGATGAGGCGGGCGATGCCGCCGAATTCCCGACGGATCCAGCGCCAGACATCAGCGACGCCCTCGGGCGCGTCGAGGTTCTCGATGGCGGTGCGCATCATCTTCAGGTCCCCGCCGGCGCTGAATCCCGGGTCAGCGCCGGTCAATACGACGCTGCGCACGTCGGCGTCGGCGTCGAGGGTTTCCAGCGCTCGACGCAGCTGACGAACCAGCGGTGCCGAGAGCACGTTGAGTCGGTCCGCCTCGTCGAGAGTGACGACCGCACGGTCACCGCGATACTCGACGCGAACACGTTGGGGCGCATCGGGATCCTCGCCCGCCGCGACCATGCTCGGATAGAGCGGATCTTTCGTCATCAGATTTTCTCCTCAATAGTGTTGGCACGCAACGTGGCCCAGGCCGCATCCGCGAATGTCTCGACAGTTGACCGTGCAAGTTTTGTTTCGCCATGGGAAAGCCAATAGCGGCTGAACTCCTGCGCCGGACCGAGCCAGAGCGCGGCCGTCACGCCGGGCTGCATGGGTCGCAACATGCCGTAGGTGTGGTGCGGCCGCCACCAATCCCCCACGGCGGCGAAGAATTCCCGGTTGGACTGGCGCAGCGCGTCACTGTCCAACCGGTCGCCGAGCAGCAGCGCGGCCTCGCCCCGGTGCTGCTCCACCCACCGCAGGTGATAGGTGACGCCGCTGCGAATACCGCGCTCGGCAATGTCGCTATCGCGCAGCGTCGCGACGAAACCCGTTTGGTACTCGCCGATCAGCTCGGCATACACGGCCGCGGCCAGCGCGTGTTTGTCCGGAAAGTGATGGTAGAGCGCCCCGACGCTCACCTCGGCCTCGCGGCGCACCTCTTCGAGGGTCGGGGCCAGCGTGCCGTCGGCGGCGAATCGGCGTCGGGCCACCTCGAGCAATCGCCCTCGAGCGTCCTGACCCCTCGGCACGAGGAATACTCTATCAGTACCGAGGAATCCTCTGCTCGACCACGACGCTGGCCCGGCTGGGCGCCGAACCCACCGCCGAGCACCGGGCCGTCGCTGTCGACCTGCGCGCATGGCCACGTGCGCTGCTGGACAACGGGTTTGATCCCTCATGTCCGACGGCATGGATCGCCGAGGGGCTGTTGGTCTACCTGCCGCCGCAGGCTGCGGATCAATTGTTCGACGACATCACCGAATACAGCGCTGCGGGCAGCCACTTCGCCGCCGAGTACATCCCCGCCACATCGGCGTTCTCCGACACGGCGAGCTTTCGACGGTACGGCCTGACGGTCGATGTGTCGGATCTCCTCTACGGCGGCGAGCGCAGCGACGTGATCGAATACCTGACCGCGCGCGGGTGGTCGTTGACGGTGCAGACCCTCCCGGAAGCGTACGCCGCCAACGGCTTTGAGATGCCTGACGACGATATCTTCGCCGCCTACGCCGACGCCCGCATCGTCAGCGGCGTGCTGGAGCGCCCTTAGAGCAGGGTCGCCTGCTCGGGCTGCGATTCGACCGGCTCGATCAACTCCGGCCCGTTGTTGCGGATGCTGTTGACGAGCTTGGACACCTCGCGGATCTCGATGCGGTCGAGGTCGCCGTGTCCGCGCAGCAGTCCCTCGTCGATCGGCGCGTCCGGATCCAGCCATCGGTCCCAGTCGCTCTTGCTGACGGTCAGCGGCATCCGATCGTGGATCTCGGCCAGCGGCCCGGCCGCATCCGTCGTGATGATCGTGCAGCTCAGCAGCGGCGGCGCGTCCTTGGGTGCGCCCTTGGGCCGCCACGTCGACCACAGGCCCGCCATGAACAGCATCTCCCCGTCAGCCGCGTACATGTAGAAGGGCGTCTTGTTGCCCTTCTCGCCGCGCCACTCATACCAGCCGTCCATCGGCACCAGGCAGCGTTGGCTTTTCGCCGAGCTACGGAACGCCGGCGACGTGGTCACCTTGTCGGCACGCGCGTTGATCAGCAGCGGCCCCTTGGTGTCGGGTCCGCCGTCCGCGGATTCCTTCACCCACGGCGGCACCAGCCCCCAGCGCATCAGCCGCACCCGCCGGCTGGCCTCGTCGTCGGGCTCGCTGTGCCGGCGCACGACGGTGCTGATGGTGGTGGTCGGCGCGACGTTGTAGTTCGGGCCGGCTGTATCCTTTGCCGACGCCGACGTGGCCGATGCGGCCACTGTGCTTTCGTCAATCGCCTGGATTTTCTCCGCCAGCAGCGCCGGATCGGTGGTTACCGCGAATCGCCCGCACATATATCCCATGGTGACACGGCCAACCGACAAGGCAGGATAGAGCGCGTGAGCACCTGGCCGGCCCCATCGACGTCGGGCCCTGTGCACGCCACCATCAGCGTGCCGGGCTCGAAGTCGCAGACCAACCGCGCGCTGGTGCTCGCCGCGCTGGCCACCCCGCAAGGCACCTCGATGATCAGCGGGGCGCTGCGCAGCCGCGACACCGATCTGATGATCGACGCGCTGCGGAGCCTGGGCGTGACGGTCGAGGGCGACAGCTCCGAGTTGACCGTCAGCGGCCGTATCGCCCCGGCGTCGGGCGCGCGCATCGATTGCGGACTGGCCGGCACGGTGTTGCGGTTCGTCCCCTCCGTCGCCGCGCTGGGCACCCAATCCGTGACGTTCGACGGCGACGCGCAGGCCCGCACCCGGCCCATCACCCCGCTGCTGAATGCGCTGCGCGGGCTGGGCGTGCGCATCGAGGGCGACGGTCTGCCGTTCGTCGTGCACGGAGACCGAACGGTTGCCGGCGGCACCGTCGAGATCGACGCGTCGGCCTCGTCGCAGTTCGTATCCGGGCTGCTGCTGTCCGGCGCCGCGTTCACCGACGGCCTGACGGTCGTGCATACCGGCGAATCGGTGCCGTCGGCACCACATGTGGCGATGACGGTGTCGATGCTGCGCGACGCCGGCGTCGACGTCGATGACAGCCACGCGAACCGTTGGGTGGTGCGCCCCGGCCCCGTCGCGGCGCGGCATTGGACCATCGAGCCCGACTTGTCCAATGCGGTTCCGTTCCTGGCGGCGGCGGTGGTCTCCGGTGGCGCGGTGCGCATCACTGGGTGGCCGACGGTCAGCACGCAGCCTGCCGAGGCGGTGCGGGCGATCCTGGAGAAAATGGGTTCGACTGTGCGCGACGCCGGTTCATATCTCGAGGTGCAGGGCGCCGGAAGCTACGGCGGTTTCGACGTCGACCTGCACGAGGTCGGCGAGCTCACCCCGTCGGTCGCAGCGCTGGCCGCCCTGGCCACGCCGGGCGCGGTGTCGCAGTTGCACGGCATCGCCCATCTGCGTGGTCACGAAACCGACCGGCTGGCAGCGCTTTCCGCGGAGATCAACGGCCTGGGCGGACACTGCGTCGAAACCGACGACGGCCTGGTCATCACCGCCCGGCCGTTACACGGCGGGGTGTGGCGCTCCTACGCCGATCACCGGATGGCCACCGCAGGCGCCATCGTCGGCCTGCGGGTGCCCGGTGTCGAGGTCGAGGACATCGGCACCACCGCCAAGACGCTGCCGGAGTTTCCGCAGCTGTGGGCCGACATGCTGGCCGGCCAGACGCTGGCGCCAGAGGCAGGCGATTGAGCGCTCGCGAATACGACGAATCCGATGTCCGGGTGCGGCCCGGCCGGGGTTCGCGGCCGCGCACCAAGATCCGTCCCGAGCACGCCGACGCCCGCAACGCGATGGTGGTCACGGTGGACCGCGGTCGCTGGCGCTGCGCGCTGGACGGCGATCCCGACAGGCTGGTAACCGCCATGCGGGCTAGGGAATTGGGACGCACACCGATAGTCGTCGGTGACGAGGTCGGGGTCGTCGGCGATCTGTCCGGCCGGCCTGACACGCTGGCCCGGATCGTGCGACGCGGCCACCGGCGAACCGTGTTGCGCCGCACCGCAGATGACACCGACCCGACGGAACGGGTGGTCGTCGCCAATGCCGATCAGTTGCTCATCGTGGTGGCGCTGGCCGACCCGCCGCCGCGCACCGGCCTCGTCGAACGCGCGCTGATAGCCGCCTACGCCGGCGGATTGACGCCGATTCTGTGCCTCACCAAAACCGACCTCGCTCCGCCGGAGCCGTTCGCCGCGCAGTTCGCCGGCCTCGATCTCACCGTCACCACCGCGGGCCGGGACGATCCCCTGGAGCCCGTCGAGTCGCTGCTGACCGAAAAGGTCACCGTGCTGCTCGGCCATTCCGGCGTTGGGAAGTCCACACTCGTCAATCGCCTTGTGCCAGAGGCTGATCGGGCTATCGGCGAGGTGACGGGCGTCGGGAAGGGCCGGCACACGTCGACGCAATCGGTGGCGCTGCCGCTGAGCTTCGGCGGGTGGGTGATCGATACGCCGGGCATCCGGTCGTTCGGGCTGGCCCACATCGAACCCGACGACGTGCTGCTGGCGTTCTCCGATCTGGCCGAGGCGATCAAGGACTGCCCCCGCGGCTGCGGCCACATGGGTGTGCCCGCCGATCCCGAATGCGCGCTGGACACCCTGACCGGACCCGCCGGCGATCGCGTAGCGGCAGCCCGCCGCTTGTTGTCGACGCTGCGGGAAGCCTAAGCGGCGCGTTTGGTTTCGCGACTGTCCCGGCGGCGTGCACGCACTGCGGCGATCGCTGACTTGAGGCCACGTCGCTGCGCCGGCTCGAGTTCGGAGAACATCCGCTCGCTGCGCGTCTCCGGCGCATCGTCGGCGGTGGCGCGCAGATACTTATCCGGCAGCGACAGCTTGGCGATGGTGCGCCAGGCCTTGCCGTACTGCACCAGGAAAGACCCTGTGGTGTAAGGCAAGTCGTACTTGTCGCACACCTCGCGCACCCGCAACGAGATCTCGTAGAGCCGGTTGCTCGGCAGATCCGGGTACAGGTGATGCTCGATCTGGTGGCACAGATTGCCGCTCATGAACCGCAGCACCGGCCCGTTCTCGAAGTTGGCGCTGCCCAGCATCTGGCGCAGATACCACTGACCCTTGGATTCACCGGCTATGTCGGTCTTGGTGAATTTCTCTGCGCCGTCAGGGAAATGGCCGCAGAAGATCACCGCGTTGGCCCACACGTTGCGGATGATGTTGGCCACCGCGTTGGCCTTGGCCGTCGACTTGAACGACGCGCCCGGCGACAGCGATGTCACCGCCGGCCACGCCACGTAGTCCTTGAACACCTGCGCGCCGGCCTTGACGCCGAATTCGCGCACCCGCACCAGGGTGGCCTTGCGGTCGTCGCGGCCCTTGAAGATCTTGCCGAGTTCCAGGTGCTGCAGGCCCACGCCCCATTCGAACAACACCGCCAGCAAGGTGTTGAAGAACAGGTTGAGCAGATTCATCGGCTTCCAGCGCTCATCGCGGGTCACCCGGATCACGCCGTAGCCCACATCGTCGTCCATGCCGAGGATGTTGGTGTACTTGTGATGCATGAAGTTGTGGGTGAAGCGCCAGTGCTTGGACGCCCCGCTCATATCCCACTCCCACGTCGAGGAGTGGATCTCGGGATCGTTCATCCAATCCCATTGGCCGTGCATGACGTTGTGGCCGATCTCCATGTTCTCGATGATCTTGGCCACCCCCAGCGTCGCGGTGCCCGCCCACCATGCCGAGCGGCGCGAGCCGGCCGCCAGCATGACACGGCCGGCGACCTCGAGGGCACGCTGAGCAGCAATGGTCCGGCGGATATAGCGCGCGTCGCGCTCACCTCTGGAGTCTTCGATGTCCTGACGGATCGCATCGAGCTCGAAGGCCAGATTCTCGATGTCGGCGTCGGTCAGATGCGCGAACGCCGGAACGTCAGTGATTGCCATCGCTCAGACCTCCTTTCACAAGCTACGGTAGCGTAACCTACGAAGCCGTAGGTTACTAGTCAGTAAAGCTTAGACATCCAGCACGCAATCGCCAGAAGCTGCGGAAATGCAGGTTTGGACGCGGGTGCCCGGCTCGCGTTCCTCGCCGGTCCGCAGATCGCGGACGTGACCGCCGATCAAGCCGACGACACATGATTGGCAGATCCCCATTCGGCAACCGAACGGCATCTGGATCCCGGCGTTCTCGCCGGCGTCCATCAGTGGTGTCGCACCGTCAACGGTGACCGTCTTTCCGCTGCGCGCGAACTGGACTGTCCCGCCCTGCCCGTGGACGGCGGCGCGGGACGCCGCGAAGCGCTCCAGGTGCAGCCGCTCGGAAATCCCTGCCGCGGCCCACGTTTTCTCGGCGGCGTTGAGCATGCCTTCCGGACCGCACGCCCAGGTCTGGCGATCCCGCCAGTCCGGCACCTCGTCGCCGAGCCGGGCCAGGTCCAGACGACCTTGCGTGCGGGTGGCACGCACCTGCAACCGGTAGCCGGGTTGCGCGCCTTGCAACTCGGTCAACTCCGAGGCGAACATCACATCGGATTCCGTTGGCGCGGAATGCAAATGCACGACGTCGGTGATCTGGTCGCGGCGGACCAGGGTGCGCAACATCGACATTACCGGGGTGATCCCCGATCCGCCGGTGATGAACAACACCGACGCCGGCGCCGGGTCGGGCATCACGAAATTCCCTTGCGGCGCAGCCAGTCTCACGATCGTGCCGGGTGCCACCCCGCCGACCAGATGCGTCGACAGGAACCCCTCGGGCATAGCTTTGACCGTGATGGTGATGGTCTTCTTGTCGGCCACCGGCGTCGAGGTCAAAGAGTAGGACCGCCACCGCCAGCGGCCGTCGACGAGCAGGCCGATTCCGATGTATTGGCCGGGTTGGTAGTCGAACGAGAAACCCCATCCAGGCTTGATCACCAAGGTCGCCGAGTCGACGGTTTCCCGTCGCACGTCGAGCACCCGTCCGCGCAGTTCGCGTGCCGACCACAGCGGATTGGCCAACTGCAGATAGTCGTCGGGCAGCAGCGGCGTGGTGATCCGCCCCACGATGGTGCGCAAGGCGTGCCAGCCCGGGCGCTCGTTGGCGCCGGCGATCCTGGGTCGGATGGTGTCGGCGACATTGGCCGAGACCTTGATGTAGTTCTTGGCCATCAAACCTACGGTACCGTAACCTACGGTTTGGTAGCCAGTCCTACGTCAATGTTGACGGGTACGTCAACCCAACGTGTTCTTGTAGACCTTGCCATCTTTCATGATGATCTTGAAATTGCGCGCGGGGTCGGCCACCAAGTTCAGGTCCGCCAGCGGATCACCGTCGACGAGCAGCAGATCCGCCAGCGCACCCTGCTCCACCGTCCCCAGCTTGCCCGAGTACGGACTGCGCTTACCCGACAGGGCGAGCAGTTCGGCATTTGCTCCGGTGGCCATCGCCAGCACCTCGGCCGGTGTGAACCACCTCTCCAGGCCCGCCAGCAACGCCCCTTGCCTGGGGGCCAACTGCGGCGAGAAGAGGATGTCCGTGCCGAACGCCGTCTTGATGTTGTGCTCGCGGGCCAGTTGATAAACGTTGTTGACGCCGTCGACGATCTCCTTGGCCTTGGCGGCCTCGTCGGAGCCGGGCGGGAACGCGCCGATCATCTCGGCCGGGATGGGCTGCGTGCTCAACCAGATGCCCTTGTCGGCCATCTCTTTGGCTGTGGCCTCGTCCATCAGGTGTGCGTGCTCGATGACTCGCACGCCCGCGCGGATCGCCTGCCTGATGGTGGCCGGAGTGTAAGCGTGCACGCTGACGTACGTGCCCCAGTTGGTGGCCGCCTCGGTCGCGGCACGCAGTTCGGGTTCGGTGAACGCGACCACGTCAAGCGGACTGTGCGGCGACGACACCCCGCCACCGGCTGTCAGCTTGATCTGCGACGCGCCCTGGAACAACTGCTCCCGGGTCCGCATCCGCACCTCGTCAGGGCTGTCGGCGACCATGCTGGCCCCCAGCGCCTCTTGATGCGACACGTGACCGCCGGTCGTGCGCGGCAGATCGTGGCCGGTGCGGAAGTCGCCGTGCCCGCTGGTCACCGTGATCATCGCTCCGGACGGGAAGACCCGTGGTCCGTCGATCACGCCTTCGTCGATGGCCCGTTTCAGCCCGAAGCTGGGTCCGCCGAGATCGCGCACGGTGGTGAAGCCGCGCATCAGGGTTTCGGTGGCCTCGGCGCCCGCCAACAGGTTCAGGTATCCCGGATCCAGGGTGGTCAACTGCGTCACCGGCGGCCGCACCAGCATCGTGTGCCAGTGGTTGTCGATCAGGCCCGGCATCAACGTTCGGCCGCCGCCGTCGATCACCGTGGCGTCCGGCTCGGCAGGCAGCGGATCGGTGGAGATCCGCGCGATGCGGTTTCCTTTCACCCGCACGTTCGACGGGGCCGACAACCGATCGCTGTGGCCGTCGAAGATCCGGACATCGCGGATATCGGTCACCGGCGCATCGGGCCGCTCATCGGAGCCCGGGCCGGCGGCCGGGCTCTCCGGCGGCGGAGCACTCGTCGTCGGGCTGGCACCATCGCCCGCAGAACACCCGAACGAGGCCAGGACGAGAGCCAGCGTGGCAAGCAGAGGCAGGGGTCTCATCAACACCCTCCTGTTCAATTGTTGTGAGGATCAAAGTAATTCGAGCAGGAACGGCAGTTCCTGCGGCGCGTACCAGGCCAGGTCGTGGTCCTGGGCGTCGCCGACGGTCAGCTCGGCATCCTCGTCACCGAGGTCGGCTTCGTCGACGACGTCGATCGCGGCGCGCACCGCAGGCTCTGCGTCGGCGTTGTCGACATACGCCGCGATCACGTCGTCGAGCGCCACCGGCGCCGACAGCCGCACCACCGCGTCGTCGAGGTCCGGGCGCGCCGTCGCGCCGTCGACCTCGGCCTCCACCACCGCGCGCCGCGGCGGCAGGTCCGACGAGTCGTCACCCAGCAGTCGCAGCGAGGCGAGCGCGGCCTCGCGCAGCGCCACGTCGGCCAGTTCGTCGTCGTCACCCTCGGCGTAGGACTCCCGCAGCGCCGGCGTCACCGCGAATGCTGTGCCGTTGACCGCCTGCAGCGATCGGTCGGCGACGAGCTGCTGCAGCATGGCCAGGGTCGCCGGGACGTAGACGCGCACCCAGCGAGGTTATCTGCCATCTCCGTCGGCCGCCGGATCCTTCTCCACCGAGATGATGAAGTCGTCGCCGTGTTGGGTGACGCCGTGGATCACGGCCTCGTTCACCGCCTCGCGGGCGTATTCGCGGCGCACGATCTTCGGGTCGTGCTGCAGATCCTTGACCAGCGCCACCGCCAGACCGACCATCACCACCACGAACGGCAGTGCGGCGATGATGGTGATGGTTTGCAGGCCGTTGAGCGCGTCCGCGCCGCCCACCAGCAGCATCACCGCCGCCACCGCTCCGGTGGCGACACCCCAGAAGATGACGGTGCCGCGGGTGGGTCGGATCGTGCCGCGCTCGGACAGCGATCCCATGACGATCGACGCCGCGTCTGCGCCGGACACGAAGAAGATCGATACCAGCACCATCACCAGGATGCTCGCCACGGTGGCGATCGGATACTGGTCGAGCAGGCCGAACAGCTGTTGCTCGATGGTGTCCTGCCCGGCCAGGTCGGCGCCGTTCTGCTGTTCGCGGATCGCCGCGCCGCCGAATACGCAGAACCACACCAGCGACACCACGCTCGGCACAAACAGCACCCCGGCGACGAACTGCCGGATGGTGCGGCCGCGGGAGATCCGGGCGATGAACATGCCGACGAACGGAGTCCAGGAAATCCACCACGCCCAGTAGAAGACGGTCCACGACTGCAGCCAGGTCTTCACCTCGGCGCCCTCGGCGCCGGTGCGCGCCGACATCATCGCCAAGTCCTGGAAGTAGCTGCCGACCGATGTGGGCAGCAGGTTGAGGATGAAAACCGTTGGGCCGACGACGAATATGAACAACGCCAGCAGCAAGGCCAGCACCATGTTGATGTTGGACAGCCACTGAATGCCCCGGGCGACGCCCGACACCGCAGACAGCACGAAGGCACATGTCAGAACCACGATGATGCCGACCAGGATGGCGTTGCCGGTTTCGCCTATGCCGCCGACGATCTGCAGGCCACTGCGGATCTGCAGCGCACCCAGACCCAGCGACGCGGCCGAGCCGAACAGCGTCGCGAAGATCGCCAGCATGTCGATCACCTTGCCCCAGGGGCCGTTGGCGCGCGATCCGAGCAGCGGCTCGAACGCCGCGCTGATGAGTTGCAACCGGCCCTTGCGGTAGACGCCGTAGGCGATCGCCAGGCCGACCACCGCATAGATGGCCCACGGGTGCAGCGTCCAGTGGAACAGCGTGGTGGCCATCGCGTTGGGCACCGCCTCGGCGTTGCCGACGGGGCCGGTGCCGGGTGGCGGCGACGCGAAATGCGACAGCGGCTCGGCCACCCCGAAGAACATCAGGCCGATCCCCATACCGGCGGAGAACATCATCGCGACCCAGGACACGGTGCGGAACTCCGGTTCCTCGTCGTCGCGCCCCAGCGGGATGGTGCCGTATTTGCCGACGGCCAGATACAGCACAAACAGCACAAACCCCGACGCGGTCAGCACGAACAGCCAGCCGGTGTTGTTCATGACCCAGCTCAGGGCGCTGTCTGAGGCGGTGGCCAGCGAACTGGTGGACACGAACCCCCAAGCCAGAAAGCCCAGTGCGACCACCGCGGTGACGCCGAAGACGACCCAGTCGAGCCCGCGATGGCGGGTGACTGCCTCCTCGTCGATCGGCACATCGAGCACCGGATGCGGGACGACGTCCTCCGTCGGCGCCTTGAATGCGGCTTTGGTGTAACGCGCGGTTCTACTTTTCTCTGGGCTCGTGGTCATGGTGAATTCATCAGACCGTAGCCACAGCGGTGAGGTCAAACACCTACGACGACGTTTGGCGAATTACTTCGCCGCTTCCAGCAATTCGTCCAGAGATTCACGCAGCAGACCGGGTATCACGTCGACATCGCTCATGGCGTCGCGGTCGGCGTTGATGCCGAAATACAGCATCCCGTTGTAGGATGTGACGCTGATCGCCAGCACCTGGTTGTGCAGCAGCGGCGGCACCGCGTAGGTCTCCAGCAGTTTGGTGCCAGCCACATACATCTGCTTCTGGGCGCCGGGCACATTGGTGATCAACAAGTTGAACAACCGCGGCGTGAAACTCGTCGCGACGCGAATTCCCATGGCGTGCAACGTCGGTGGCGCGAACCCCGACAGTGTGACGATGGTGCGTGCGTCCACCAGGCTGGCCGCGGTGGAATGGGACTCGGTGGCGTGCGCGATCTGGGACAGCCGGATGACGGGATTGCCCTCACCGACGGGCAGGTCCACCAGAAACGGCGACACCTCACTGATGGCCTGCCCGGGACCCGCCGCGTCGAGTTCGTTTTCGGGATACACCGACATGGGCGCCATGGCCCGCACCGTCGTGGAGGTGCCCACCGGCTCGCCGCGGGACAGCAACCAGTTGCGCAGCGCTCCGGCGATCACTGCGAGGACGACGTCGTTGACGTCGCAGTCATAGCGGGCGCGGACCAGCCGGTAGTCCTCGAGTCGGTGACTCGCCACGGTGAACCGGCGATTACGCGACACCGTGGTGTTGAGCGGACTGCTGGGCGCGGTGCCCCGCGCGAACGTCTTCGCGACGACGGCGGCGCGCTTGCCGACCTCGACCAGCTGCCCCGCGTTGGTGGCCACCTCCGTCACCGCAGAGCGCACCGCCGCCAATTGTTCGGCCGGCCGGGTGATCCACTCCCCGATCGCACCGAGCAGCAACTGCCGGTCGCTGGGTTCGCGCGCGGGGATCCAGATATCCTCGCCGAACTCCGGCGGCTTCGCCGTGCGGTCGGCGATGACGTGGCCGATCTCCAGCGCGGTCATCCCGTTGACGAGCGCCTGATGCGATTTGGTGTAGATGGCGACGCGATTGCGGGCCAGCCCCTCGACGAGGTACATCTCCCACAGCGGACGCGACTTGTCCAGCGGGCGCGAGCCCAGCCGGGCGACCAGGTCATGCAGCTGCGCGTCACTGCCCGGCGACGGCAGGGCGGAACGCCGGATGTGGTAGGTGATGTCGAAGTCGCGGTCGTCGACCCACACCGGCCGTGCGAGCCCCAGCGTCACCTCCCGCACCTTCTGCCGGTATCGCGGGATCTGCGGCAGCCGCTGTTCGACTGTGGCCAGCAAGGTCTCGTAGCTCAAGCCATTACGCGGTTTGCGCAGAATCGACAGCGAGCCGACGTACATCGGCGTCGACGTGTTCTCCAGGTGGTAGAACGACGCATCCGACGCCGACAAGCGGGTCACCATCGCGGCCGCCACCCTCTCCTTTTCTCCCTGAAGCTGTCGTTGACCCCGTCACGTTAGCCGCCGATTCTGTGCCCGCGCATTACGGGTGCATCGGGGTGGCTGCCGGCCGTGCCATCATTGGTGGGTCTGCGACTCTCCGGCAGATGCCCGCCCCGTGTGCCGATCGTTGGAGAGTCGCCGTTGACCACATCCCGCGTTCCATCTCAGCGAAGGTCGTTCACGTCGCCGGTCGTCGACTACGAGCCGCCGCCGGAGCCGGTTGGCATGACGCCGCTGTGCCCGTCACCGTCGCCCGCGGCAGTGCGCCGCCCTACGCCGCGCCCCTTGCGCTCAATTCCCCGCCCGCCCGTTCACGAAACACCGCTCCCCCGTGCGGCTTCCGCGTTCACCGAGACGGCCCTGCGCCAGGTACTCGAGGTGATCGATCGGCGCCGGCCGATCGCCCAGGTGCAGTCGGCATTGACGCCGACACTGCTCGACGTGGTCCAGACGCTGTCGCGGTCGCGCTATCCGACCGCGGCGACGCTGCAACGGGTGCGGCTTCGCGCAGCCGGTCCGACGGCCGCCGAGGTGTTCGCGACGTACACCCGCGGCGGGCGGGTGCGGGCCATCGCCGGGCGCGTCGAACTGGCCAGAACCAACCGCTGGCAGCTGGTCGCGCTCCAGATCGGTTAGCGCCGGTGCGAGTTCGGCTTTTTGGCGGCCTTGGCTTGTCGACGGGCGGCCTCGCGACGCTCCCGTCGGGTGCCGCCGCCCGACGGTGCGGCGTGCCTGCCGCCGCTGCCGTGCTGCACCTGCGCCGAGCCGTCCTCCGCCGGCCCGGTGTAGGTGAGCGGCGGCGCCTCATCCTCGATTCCCTTGGCCCGCAGGGCGGTTGGCCGCTCTTTGGTGGCCACTGCCGCGTCGCGGGATTCGGCCTGCGCCTGGGCGGCCGCAGCCTGGGCGAACTCGGTGAGACCCTGTGGCGGCACAACGGGTGCCACCTGGGCGGCCGGGGTGGCGGGCACCGCCTCGACGGTGACGTTGAACAGGAAGCCCACCGACTCTTCCTTGAGCCCCTCGAGCATGCCGACGAACATGTCGTAGCCCTCGCGCTGGTACTCGACGAGCGGGTCGCGCTGCGCCATCGCCCGCAGGCCGATGCCCTCCTTGAGGTAGTCCATCTCGTAGAGGTGCTCGCGCCACTTGCGGTCGATCACGTTGAGCAGCACGTTGCGTTCGAGCTGGCGCATCGCGCCCTCGCCGGCGATCTCCTCGAGCTGCTTTTCGCGTTCGGCGTAGGCCCGCTCGGCGTCCTTGATCAGCGCGTCGAGCAGCTCCTCGCGGGTCAATTCGCCGGCCTCGCCGACCGCGTCGGTGTCGATGAGGTCGTGGTAGTCGATGCCGACCGGGTAGAGCTGTTTGAGCGCGGTCCAGAGCTGTTCGAGGTCCCAGTCCTCGGCGTAGCCCTCGGCGGTGGCGCCGTCGACGTAGGCGGTGATGACGTCGACCAGCATCTGGTGCGCCTGCTCGGCGAGGTTCTCACCCTCGAGGATGCGGCGCCGCTCCTCGTAGATGACCTTGCGCTGCTGGTTCATCACCTCGTCGTACTTGAGGACGTTCTTGCGGACCTCGAAGTTCTGCTGCTCGACCTGCGTCTGCGCGCTCTTGATCGCGCGGGTGACCATCTTGGCCTCGATCGGCACATCGTCGGGCAGGTTCAGCCGGGTCAGCAGAGCCTCCAGCGTCGCGCCGTTGAAGCGCCGCATCAGCTCGTCACCCAGTGACAGGTAGAACCGGGATTCGCCGGGGTCGCCCTGGCGCCCGGACCGGCCTCGCAGCTGGTTGTCGATGCGCCGAGACTCGTGACGTTCGGTGCCCAGCACATACAGGCCGCCGGCCTCGATCACCTCTTTGGCCTCGCGGGCGCACTCCTCCCTGACCTGGGGCAGCAGCTCATGCCAGGCCGCCTCGTATTCGTCGGGCGTCTCGACGGGATCCAGGCCCTGCTCGCGCAGCCGCTTGTCGGTCAAGAAATCCGGGTTGCCGCCGAGCACGATGTCGGTGCCACGGCCGGCCATGTTGGTGGCGACGGTGATGGCGCCGACGCGCCCGGCCTCGGCGATGATCGCCGCTTCCTTCTCGTGGTACTTGGCGTTGAGCACATTGTGCGGGATGCGCCGCTTGGTGAGCTGCCGTGACAGGTACTCGGACTTCTCGACACTGGTGGTGCCGATCAGCACCGGCTGGCCCTTTTGGTAGCGCTCCTCCAGGTCATCGACCACCGCGATGAACTTGGCTTCTTCCGTCTTGTAGATCAGATCGGAGTTGTCGGTGCGGATCATCGGCTTGTTGGTCGGGATGCTGACCACGCCGAGCTTGTAGATCTCGTGCAGCTCGGCGGCCTCGGTCTGGGCGGTGCCGGTCATGCCGGCGAGCTTGTCGTAGAGCCGGAAGTAGTTCTGCAGCGTGATGGTGGCCAGCGTCTGGTTCTCGGCCTTGATCTCGACGTGCTCTTTGGCCTCGATGGCCTGGTGCATGCCCTCGTTGTAGCGCCGGCCGACAAGCACGCGGCCGGTGAACTCGTCGACGATGAGCACCTCGCCGTCGCGGACGATGTAGTCCTTGTCGCGCTGGAAGAGCTCCTTGGCCTTCAGCGCGTTGTTGAGGTAGCTGACCAGCGGCGAGTTGGCCGCCTCGTAGAGGTTGTCGATGCCGAGCTGATCCTCGACGAACTCCACCCCCAGTTCGTGCACGCCGACGGTGCGCTTGCGCAGGTCGACCTCGTAGTGCACGTCCTTTTCCATCAGCGGCGCGATGCGGGCGAACTCGGTGTACCAGTTCGAGGCGCCGTCGGCCGGGCCGGAGATGATCAGCGGGGTGCGGGCCTCGTCGATCAGGATGGAGTCGACCTCGTCGACGATGGCGTAGTTGTGGCCACGCTGGACCAGGTCCTCGAGCCGGTGCGCCATGTTGTCGCGCAGATAGTCGAAGCCGAACTCGTTGTTGGTGCCGTAGGTGATGTCGGCGTTGTAGGCGACCCGCCGCTCGTCGGGTGTCATGCCGGACAGGATCACGCCGACGTCCAGGCCCAGGAAGCGGTGCACCCGGCCCATCCACTCGCTGTCGCGTTTGGCCAGGTAGTCGTTGACGGTGACGACGTGCACGCCCTTACCGGCCAGCGCGTTGAGGTAGGCCGGCAGCACCGCCGTCAGCGTCTTGCCTTCACCGGTCTTCATCTCGGCGACGTTGCCGAAGTGCAGGGCCGCGCCACCCATCACCTGCACGTCGAAGTGGCGCTGCGACAGCACCCGCCAGGCCGCCTCGCGTGCCACCGCGAACGCCTCGGGCAGCAGGTCGTCGAGGTCTTCGCCGTCTTTGACACGCTTGCGGAACTCGTCGGTCTTGGCTCGCAACTCGGCGTCGGTGAGCTTTTCGACGTCGTCGGACAAGGAGTTCACATAGTCGGCAACCCGAGCGAGGCGCTTGACCATGCGGCCTTCACCGAGACGGAGCAACTTCGACAGCACGCTATTTCCCCTGTGGGCTAGATGGATCTCATGAAGTATTAGACGAGGTCCATCCTAGGTGACTCGTCGAATTGCCTGGTCGGACGCGGATCAGGCCAGGCGAATCAGCCCGTAATCGTAGGCGTGGCGGCGGTAGACGACTGACGGTTTGTCGGTCTCCTTGTCGTGGAACAGGAAGAAGTCGTGCCCGACCAGCTCCATTTCGTAGAGCGCGTCGTCGACCGTCATCGGTTTGGCCGGGTGCTCCTTGACCCGCACGATCCGGCCGGGCTCATGGTCGTCGACGGTGACGTTGAGGGATTCCTCGGTTGACGTCCGCTGTTCGGTGGTGTCGGGCAGCGGGGTGATCTTGGTGGCCTCTGCGAGGGAGAGCGGCGTCTTGTCCCCGTAGTGGATCTTGCGACGATCCTTGTGCCGGCGCAGCCTGGCTTCGAGTTTGCCCACCGCTGATTCGAAGGCGGCATAGAAGCTGTCCGCGCAGGCCTCGCCGCGGACGACCGGTCCGCGACCGCGCGCGGTGATCTCTACGTGTTGACAGTTCTTGCGCTGGCGCCGGTTGCGTTCATGCTCCAGTTCGACGTCGAAGAGATAGATGGTGCGGTCGAATCGCTCCAGCCGCGCCAGCTTCTCGGCCACATAGATGCGGAAATGGTCGGGAATCTCGACGTTGCGGCCCTTGACCACAACTTCGGCGTTTGGCGCGGGGGTCGGCGTCTCGTCCTCGACCACCATCGTGCGGTCGGAGTCCACGGATTGGCTTGACATGCTTGGCAACTCGTTTCTGTACGGAGTCCACGCGCAATGCGTGCCGGGCGTTATCACATTTCGCGCCGGGTGGGCCGCTGCATCGCATTCATCTCGCTCCGCCCACTGGCGCAAGGTGTCGAGTACTCACCTCCTACCGTTGTGCGGCGAAGTGGCGCGTCGGGTCTGAGCGCCGCCGTGAAGGCGTTCACGGGTGGTTGGTGCCGACGGTAGTCCGTGTTCACCCACTCGTGCCACTAATTTGGGCGACCTGTTTTCAGTTCTTCACGTCGGTTTGATCTTCGGGTAATTGGCCCCGGTGTCAGCGGGGCTCAGGCGTGGGCGAGGGCCAGCACACCGGCCACCTGAGCGCCCGCGGATCGCAGGATTCGCACCGACTCGGCGGCGGTGGCGCCGGTGGTGACGATGTCGTCGACGACAAGGACGGTGCCAGTCACGGGCGTGCACAGTTTGACCCGGCCGGCGACGTTGCGCTGCCGGTCGGTGCTGGACAGACCCACCGAATCGCGGACCCACGCCCGCATCCTCAATGCATTTCGCACCGTGACGCCGGGATGCCCGGCGGCGGCCTTGACCGCCATCCGGGTGACCGGATCACCCCCGCGGCGCCGGGCGGCCGTGCGGCGGGTGGGCGCCGGCACGACGGTGAGCGGCGTGCCGACGACGCCCCACTCCAGCAGGTGGTGCAGCCCGTGTTGCAGGGCGGCGGCCAGCGGGTCGATCAGGTCGGCGCGGCCGTGCTCCTTCATCGCGACGATCGCCTGCCGGCGCGCGCCGGCGTAGCGGCCCAATGACAACACCGGCGCCCCGGGATCGAGGCGCGGCGCGACGATGTGCGGTTCGTCGCACTTCACCTGGAGTTCATCCGCGCAGGCCGGGCACCAGCGTGTCGAGGGCGCTCCGCAGCCGCCGCACTCCAACGGCAGCACGAGGTCGAGCATGTGGGCAGTGTGGCGGTCAGGGCCGACAACGGTGTGCCTCGTGGGCTCAAACCGCTCAGCCCGGCAGCACCGGCCGGGCGCCGGCCACCATCAGCGGCCGCACCTCAGCCCAGGCCGGGTCATCCTCGGCGGCCGAGCCCGACAGCTGCAACACGCCGCGTTGGTCGGCGACGTACACCGTCGACGGGTTCGCCGCGACGGTCGTCACCGGCATCAGCAGATTGCGGCTCGGCCCGTCGGAATTCACCCCGTCGAGGTTGACGTAGGACACCGGGTGTTGAGGATCGGTGCGCGACACCACGATGTCGTCGCCGGTGCGCCACGCCAGCGACACCACCGTGTTCTTCAAGCCGAATCCGAGCCGCCGCGGATGCGTCAGCGCGAACTGCCCGTCCTTCGTCTCTTCCACACTGGCGAGCACCACCTGACCCTCGATGACCATCGCGGCACGGGTGCCGTCGCGCGATAGTTGCAGTTCGGCGATCACGCCGGGGAAGCGCGTCGTGACGGCGGTGGAGTCGACCGGGATGCGGGCCGGCTGCCCGGAGGCGTCCTGAATCACGCGCACCACGTTGATGCCGTCGACCACCACCCACACCGCTTCGTCGAGCGACCAGCTGGGCCGCGAGATGCTACGGGCTTCCATGCCCCGTCCCGCGCTGCCGCCCAACGGACCGATCCACAACGTCGCACCGGGTGGTTCCGCCACCACCGACGCCGCCTCTTGTCCGCTCCGCGACAAAGACGCTGCCACCTGATTGGGCGCCTGCCCGAACGAACCGGGCACCCGCGACGTGCGCTGGCCGTTCAGCGCGACCAGCGACCCGCCGACGAGCGCGTGCAGGCCGGCAGCGGCACCGTCGGCCGCACCGGGATCGGTCGCAGCCACATCGGCGGTCTCCCAACCTTCAGCGAACCGGTCATCAAGCGGGGCCCCGTCGGCGTTGATCACGTACGGCCCCTGGATGCCAGCACGCGACAGCGTCCAAATGATCTGCGCGGCAAGCAATTGACGGCTGTGCGGATCGGTAGTGGACAGGTTCTCCAGGTCGATGCGGGCACCGCCGTAGCCCCGGCCGACGCCGGTCTTGCCGCCGTCGGCACGGGTGACCGGGCCGCGCAATTTCAACGGCGCGCCGAGCAGATTGCGGACCGTGTTGGCCATTTCAGGGCGTGGCCCGGCGATGAGTTTGGTGACCAACTCGGTGGCGAGCTGATCGGGGTCGGAAACCGCGACGTAACGCGGGTCGGGTACGACGGTCTTACCGGTGGGGTCGACAAAATAGAGGGTGTTGCGCTTGTAGGTGGCCTGAAACTGTTGCCAGTCAAGGAAAACGCCGTTGGGCAGCTTGTCGATGCGCCAGCCGTCGGGGGTCTTGACCAGTTCGATCGGCCCGGGGTCGGGCAGCGCGCCCTCGGCGGTTTCGAACACGCCCATATCTGACAGCGAGCCCAGGATGTCGGCGCGCATGCTGACCGAAACACGTTCGGGCTCACGGGTTTCGACGAAGACGACGCGGTCGATCAGCAGCGCGCTGCCGGCGTCGTCCCAGGTGTTGGACGCCGACTCGGTGAGGAACTGGCGGGCGGCGAGGTGACGATTGGCGGGATCGGCGGTGGCCTTGAGGAATTCGCGCAGCAGCACGTCGGGATCCATGCCCGGGGTCGGCTTGGGAAGTTTGGGCGGTGCGGGCCGGTCGACGGTGCCGATGGCCTGCGGAGCCGATGAACTGGGTACGCCGGCGCAACCGGCGAGTGCCAGCACGAGCGCAACCAACAACAGCAGGCGGCTCACACGTTCTCCGGCGCGGGCTCGGGCTTGCGGGTGGGGCGTCGGCGCGGAACACGTTTGCGACCAACAGGTTTCAGCGGCAACGGGCTGGTGGTCACCTTGTGCCCGCGCACCAGCGGCAGGGTGAGCCGGAAGCAGGCGCCCTTACCGGGTTCGCCCCAGGCTTCCAGCCTGCCCTGGTGCAGGCGGGCGTCCTCGATGCTGATCGCCAGGCCCAGACCGGTGCCGCCGGAGCGGCGTACCCGTGACGGGTCGGAGCGCCAGAACCGGCTGAACACCAGCTTCTCCTCGCCGGGCCGCAGTCCGACGCCGTAGTCGCGCACCGTCACTGCGACGGTATCTTCGTCGGCGGCCATGCGGATCCGTACCGGCTTCTGCTCGGCGTGGTCGATGGCGTTGGCGATGAGGTTGCGCAGGATGCGTTCGACGCGGCGGGCGTCGACCTCGGCGATGACCTCTTGGCTGGGCAGGTCGACGATGAGTTCGATACCGGCGTCGTCGGCGAGGTGGCCGACGTTGTCCAGCGCGCTTTGCACCGTCGAACGCAAATCCACCGATTCGACGGACAGTTCGGCGACACCGGCGTCGTGTCTCGAGATCTCGAGGAGATCGTTCAGTAGCGTCTCGAACCGGTCCAGCTCGCTGACCATCAGCTCGGTGGAGCGGCGCAGCGCCGGGTCGAGATCTTCGCTGTGGTCGTAGATCAGATCGGCGGCCATGCGCACCGTCGTCAGGGGGGTGCGCAGCTCGTGGCTGACGTCAGAAGTGAAGCGGCGCTGCAGATTACCGAATTCCTCCAACTGCTGGATCTGCCGCGACAAGCTTTCGGCCATGTCGTTGAACGACACCGCCAGCCGGGCCATGTCGTCCTCGCCGCGCACCGGCATCCGCTCGGTGAGATGGCCTTCGGCGAAGCGTTCGGCGATGCGCGAGGCCGACCGCACGGGCAGCACGATCTGACGGGCGACGAGCAAGGCGATGGCCGCCAGCAGACCCAGCAGCACCACCGCGCCGGTGGCCATGGTGCCGCGCACGAGCGCGATGGTGCTCTCTTCGTTGTTCAGCGGAAAGATCAGGTACAGCTCGAGATTGGTCACCGGCGAGGACGTCGGGCTGCCGACGATGAGGGCGGGTCCGGAGAAGCCCTCGGTATGCACGGTCGCGTACTGGTAGCTGACCTGACCGGCCTTGACGAACTCGCGCAGGGCCTCGGGCACCTGCTGCACGGGACCGGCCGACGTTGCGGCGCGAGGTCCGTCGCCGGGGACGAGCAGCACCGCGTCGAACGCACCGGCCAGCCCGGCGCCCGCGTCGGCCTTGCGGTCGATCAGCGTGTTGCGGGCCAGCTGCAGGCTGCTGTCGAGGGAGCGGGTCTCCTCACCGCCGACGATGCCGCTGACGGTGTTACGGGCGCGCTCGATCTCCTCGGTGGCGGCGCGCACCTTGATGTCGAGGATGCGGTCGGTGATCTGCGAGGTCAGCACGAAGCCGAGCACCAGGATGACGGCCAGCGACAGTCCGAGCGTCAGCGTCACGACCCGCAGCTGCAGAGAGCGGCGCCAGGCAAGGCCCAACGCCCGACCCAGCGCGCCGAGCCCGCGGAGAAGTGGTGCAGAACGCCGATGGATGCGCCGCCTCGAGCTCCAGATCACGGCGACCGCCAGGCGGACAATGTCACGGGGGTCCGGCCTTGTATCCCACTCCTCGAACGGTCAACACCACCTGCGGGTTCTCCGGGTCCTTCTCGACCTTGGCCCGCAGTCGCTGGACATGCACGTTCACCAAACGGGTGTCAGCGGGGTGACGGTATCCCCACACCTGTTCGAGCAGCACATCACGAGTAAACACCTGCCGTGGTTTCCGTGCCAATGCGACCAACAGGTCGAACTCCAGCGGCGTCAGCGAAATCTGCTCGCCCTGCCGGGTGACCTTGTGGGCGGGCACGTCGATGTCGATGTCGGCGATGGACAGCAGCTCGGCGGGCTCGTCCTCATTGCGGCGCAGCCTTGCTCGAACGCGTGCCACCAATTCCTTGGGTTTGAACGGCTTCATCACGTAGTCGTCGGCGCCCGACTCCAGACCGAGCACCACGTCGACGGTGTCGGTCTTGGCGGTGAGCATGACGATCGGCACGCCCGAGTCGGCGCGCAGCACGCGGCACACGTCGATGCCATTCATGCCGGGCAGCATCAGGTCCAGCAACACCAGATCGGGCCGCAGTTCGCGGACCGCGGTGAGTGCCTGCGTGCCATCGCCGACGACTGCGGTGTCGAAACCCTCGCCGCGCAGCACGATGGTCAGCATCTCGGCCAGCGATGGGTCGTCGTCGACGACAAGAATCCTTTGCCTCATGGTGTCCATGGTGTCACCAAATCGCGACAAAACGCGGGTAGCACACGGGCGAGTCGGCTAGGGAGCCAGGTCGGCGGCCAGTTGGGCGGGGTCGACGTCGGGGCCGGCCTTGCGCCAGCGCCCGCACCAGTTGGCGTCGGCGAGCGCCTGGTAGACCGCGGCGGTGCGGCGCTGCAGGGCGTCGTCGCGTTCGTAGGAGTCCCGCGCCCGGTTGGCGTCCTGGTTGGCGCGATGGTTGGCGCGTTCGGCGGCCAGCTCGGTGGGGACGTCCAGCAGCACCTGCCAGTCGGGGGCGGGTAGGCGCAGGCGCTGGTATTCGAGCTCGCGCACCCACTGGACCACTTCGCCGTCGACGTCTTGGTGCAGGCGCGCGGCGCTATAGGCGGCGTTGGAGGCGACGTAGCGGTCCAGCAGCACGACGTCGTAGGCGGCCTGCAGGTGGTCGATCTCCTCTTTGGCGTTCGCGCGGTCGAGGGCGAACAGGGTGGCCATCGCGTAGACGGAGGTGGCGAGGTCGCCGTGCTGGCCGTGCAGGGCCTCGGCGGCGAGGTCGGCTTCGATGGAATGCCCGTAGCGGGGGAAGCTCAGCTCGGCGACCGACTTGTGGCGGTTTTCGAACGCCGCACGCAGGCCCTGGGTCAGGGTGTGCTTGCCGGCGCCGTCGACGCCCTCGATCGCGATGAGCACGCGGCGAGCCTAACTGGTGCAAGGAACCGCCCGTGAGCGCGGATAAGCTGCGAAGTCGGAGTTAGCCGTCTCGTGACCGGGAGTTCGTCGCATGGATCGTTCGGTAGAGGTCGTCACGTCAGAGTTGTCTCTGGCTGCGGCGCGTCTGCAGGACGCCGGGCAGCGTCTGCAGGACGGGTTGTCGAGCGTCGACTTAGAGACCAGGGAGTTGCTGGGTTCGGGGTGGAAGGGTCAGGCCGCATCTGCCTATGGGAAGGCTTGGGAGCAATGGCATAACGGCGCCGGACAGGTTGTCGCAGGCCTGCAGCGGATGTCGGAGCTGTTGACGATCGCCGCCAACGAATACGCCAAGACCGACGAGCAGGCCGCCGATGCGGTCGGCTCGTCGTTCGAGGCCCCAGCCGGGTCGGTCGGCGGCGGCGGTCCGAGCGCCCAGGGCGCCGTTCAGAGCGGAAGCGGCGGCGCGAGCAGTCAAGGTAGCGCCAGTGGAGTGGACGGCTTGGCGCAGCAAATGAACTTGGCGCAGCCGATGATGCAATCGGCCTCGCAAATGGGCCAAGTCGGAGGTCAATTAGGGGCTCAGGTAGTTCAGTCGCTGGCACAGGCCGGGCAGATGGCCGCCGGGTTGGCGCAGCAGGCCGCAGAGAGTAACGCGGACGACACCGATGACCCGAACAATCCTGGACAACCGTCGGACGCGTCCAAGGAACGCGACCCTGAATCGGAGCAGCACGGTGGCGCAGCGCCGTCCGCGACTCCCCTACAGACTGCACCCGTCGAGTCTTTGAGGACTGACCCACAGCCATCGGCTGGCCGTGAAGGGCCCGTCGGGCGGCCGGCTGACTAGGAGGCGATGACGATGCTGGTTGTCGATTTTTCCCAGCTGCAGGCGGCCATCGATCACATGGCTGCATTTGAACGCGAGGTCACGGAGTGTCTAGAGGACGTTGATCACAGCATGGCCGCACTGCGGGCATCGTGGCATGGATCGGGGTCCGACGCTCAGGCTCAGGCGCAGCAGCAGTGGGAGGACGGCGCCGAACAGATGAAGACGGCGTTATCACAGTTACAGAAGATCGCTGAGGCCGCGCGCAAGAACTACTCGGATGCGGTGAGCAAGAACGGTCAGATGTGGGAGTAGTCGGCGCGAATAGCGGATCCGGCGGCTCAGGTATACGGATTGAGGTTGATCCGGAGGTACTGATCCGTGCGGGCCAGCAGCTGGGGGCGCTGGGGTCGCAGCTGGCAATGCTGTCAGACGTTCTGGGCGCGGCGTTGTCGAGTGGAATCGCATCGGGCACAGATCCGGCGGGTATGAGCTTCGGATTGCAGTACGGCCGCCAAGCTCAAGAGTTCGCGAACGCGTTAGCCGATGCCGCGAATGCCTACAAAGGCGTGGGATACATGTTGGAGGCCACCGGTTCCAACTACAAGAATGCTGACGCGGCTTCGACTATCGGCGGAGGCACGCCCGCAGCGGGTCTGGGCGGTGAGCCGAGCAAAACAACGGCCGGCGATGCGTCCGAGGGGCCGAACTCCAGTGTCGTACCACCTCCGCTCAAATGGCATTTGATCCAACCGTTCCTGCGGGTGCTACCCGGGATCGGACTGTTCGCGAGCGCCGCGATGACATGGCCGTCGGGAAACTCGGCGATGATGCGGGTCACCGCCGCACAGTGGCGGAATCTCGGCCGCGGATTGTCTGTGTTCGACGACGATATGGCTGCGTTGAAAACGGCTGTGTCGCTTCAGAATATCCCCGAGGGCGCAAAGATCAATGAGGCGCTTGGCAACCTAGGACAAGCGTTGTCGAGCCTGTCGGACACGGCTTCGACGATCGCACAGGGGATCGACGATTTTGCCAGCGGCGTGCAAGAAACCCAAGACGCCATCCGCCGATTGCTGGACAGGTTGTCGGTCGGCGGCTTGTTCGACACAGTGAAAGGCTTCCTCACTGGCGATGGAGAGAAGATCCTTCGCGAGATCGCAGATGACGTAAGTGATGTGCTGGAGAATTTCCAGAGTCAAGTCAAGGGCGTTGTCGGACTCCTGGAGGAGCTCACCAATGTAATCGGTGATGCGGCAACGGCATTTCAGAAGTGGATACGGCCCGTCCGGGAGGCCACATTCGGCGATGAAGTGGGCGGGTTCCTTGCCGACACTGTCACGCTGTACACAGATTTTCAGGTCGGCGTGACCACCGGTCTGATCAGCACGGTGTCGGGCGTGGTGGCAATGGCGGATATTGACACCTGGAAGGGCATGGCCGATTTGGCCATGTCGGTGGCCGAGGATCCGTCGACTCTGCCCGGCGTGTTGGAAAACATGGGCAAGGAGTTCGTGGCATGGGATAAGTGGTCGGGCGACCATCCCGGCAGGGCAGCGGGCGAGGCCGCGTTCAATATCGGGTCATTGTTCGTCCCCGGTGGCGCATTCTCGAAGACGGGCACTCTCGCCAAGGGCCTGAAGATGACGAAAGGCCTTCTGGACGAAGGAAAACTGGGCAAGCTCGGCGATCTGACCAGTCTTGGACCAACTACGCGCAATCTGGACAACCTGGACGACTTCGGTGGGTTTGGATCCAAGGGTCCCGAGGCTCCCGAATTCAAGCCAGGACCGGCGATCCCCGAGTCGATCATCAACCCGGACGGACGCACCGGGTTCGAAACACCCTCGAGCCAGCGCGAACTCGAGAGCCCGACGGGGCCGCCCGACCCGCCGTCATCGACGGGAACTCGCGGTGGACATGAATATCCTGGCGACGGCGGTGGTCCGCCACCTGACCCGCCGGGGCGCACAGTCGGACCATTTGAGTCTGGGCCGGGGAATGTGGACGGGCAATCGCCGGCATCTGCGGGGCCTGGGTTCGACTCGTCGCACTCGGCCGGGCCGTCGGCGCCATCCTCTGGCGAGCAGATGTCACCTATTACCGACCACACGCCCGAATCACCCAGTGCCACAAGCCCTCACGATGGTGTCGGTTCGGGGTCCGAACACGGGCAGACATCGGCCAGTCATGAGCCGAGGACACCGGAGACGCCCGGCAACGGCCAGGTGACCGACCAACGGGCTGGCCCCTCGGTGGGCCAGGATGCTGGCGCGAGCGGTGTCGAACATCAGGCACCGAGCCAACAACACCAGCCCGGTTTGGGCGATTACAGCGGACGACCGGATGACCGTGTGGCCGCGCCCGTCGGCCAGCAGCCGACTCAGGTGTCTGAGCCGCCTGGCGGGCACGACCGTACTGCCGACGGCGGTGCTTCTCAGGAGCAACCACAGACGCCGAGCAACGGCGACCGTCAGGATGCTGGTCCGGCGGCGCCGGGCGTGATGCCGGCGGCGGGTATGCCGACGGCGTCACCGGCTGCGGGTACGGTTCACAGTCCTTCCGACAGTCCAGCGGCCAGGCCGAATACCCCGGAGACCACCACGCGCGGGCCCGACGGTAGAACTACGCAATCCACATTGCCGGAGGGCCCACGGGCGCAACCTCCTGCTGCCGCCGGCCCCGCGGCAGCCACGCCATCAGCACCAGTGAATCCGGTTGCAGCGCAATCTGTGCCAAGTTCGACGAGCGATTCACATTCCTCGTTCATGGAAGCCAACGACGGCCCAACTAGCGGGGGTCCGCCTGAGAATCATCGCCAGTCCATCGATTCCAACAATGACCGACGGGTCGACGCTCCTATCGCGCCGGGCCACTCAGGCGATCCTGACGCGCCCAGCCGCCCGAACCAAACGCAGCCCCATGACGACGGCACGGAACTGGAGGGAGCCTACGTAGACTCGCAGTCCGACCCTGCTGAGCCCACAACGAACCCACCAGGAGACCAAACCGACTGGGACGACAACAGATCGCGAACCTACTCGTTGATGGATGAGAGTTCGCACACCACAGCGTTCGCCCCAGAGCAACTGCTCGACACCCAACGCGTTTCCGAAGCGCTGAGCAATCACGCTGTCAGCAGGAGCGACTTTGTTGAACTGATCAACAAGCCAACCGACACGCTCACGCCAGCGGAGCGGGACCTGGTCAATTCCGTGCGCGACGCGTTGCCCTCGCCGACCAGGGATACGGTAATGCAGAAGGTAATTCCGCCTGGGTATTTCGATGACGCGGGCAACTTTGTCCAGAGCCGAGCCGACGACTACATCATGGAAAACAATCCTCGTGTGGTCGTCGATCAAATGGGCGGCGCGGTCACCGTGGCAGGTGACACTGCCCATCTCTCAACACCCGCGCGAATCTATGATGGCTTGCGCCTCGATTACACCGACTCCCCGTTTGAGCGGTACGACGCTGGAACCCACATCATCCGGTTCCAAGCGGACCCAGGCTCCTCCGGTTTCTACGACGTCCCGCGAAACTCAGACATGGGAGGTGATGGGTCTTACGACACGTGGGACGATCCGTTCACAGGCAACGCGTTCACGAAATCGGCGGACGATGTCATTCCGGAATACATTGCAAAGAACATCACGATGCGAGACGGCGCCGAGATGTGGGAGGTCCTCGAAGATGGGACCCAACGCTTGGTGGCGGTCCTCAAAGACAGCGAATGGATTCCGCAGGGGAACTGATGAGTGAGGTTCCAGTGACTGGCGCACTTGCGGAGTACCGCGGACAGCGAATTCCTATCCTGTTCGGTGGTGACGATTGGGTGGCTTTGCCCACAGAAACCGGAATTGAAATGCCGGACGCGTTCGCTTATGGAGAGTCCCGCGTTGGACCAGGCCACTACCAACCATGGGCGAAAGTGCCTATGTCTGCTCTCGATGGTGTCATCGACGTTGTCGTCAGCGGGAGACTTGAGGGACATACCGTGTCACTCCGACGGCGATTGCCAGACGGCCGGATTGTGGTGGAGTTTGTCGGTCCTCCATCCGTGGCCAAGGCACTCGGACTGGAGGGGGACCAGTACATGGGCTGGACCGGCCTAGTCGCTCTTGAGGAGTTGAAAGACATAAGCGTCGAGGAGACCCGTCGTGCCTGAGCCACTCGTGTTGCAGAAGTTGCTCGCTGCGCCGATCGCTAGGGCCATCGTGGAAGCGGGATTCGACGAAGTCAGCGGCTACGTCACAGCGGCATCAGCAGTAGCGGGGCTGAGGACTCCAGGGGAACTTTTGGCGGCCTACGGTGTCGACGCTGCTCCTCAGTTCGTGGATGTAATACGGTTCAGGCAACCGCGCTTGGCACGGTTCAGCACACCGACTGACGCCCAGCGCCCGTGGCAGACCTTTTCGAACGGCTTCCTGCTAGGTGAGTCACTAGCACCAGTATGGAATTTGGGGCGGACTCGATACTCATACGGCGCCGAGTATTGGCGAATCCGCTCTGACGGTGAGCAGAAGTGCTTGTCACGCTATGAGGGTGTTGCCCGAGGCTGGACGGGCGCGCGGCAATGGCGGCCGCCCAGCCCGATGGTGGGCACCCTAGCGCGTTGGCGAGGTAACGAGTTCTTCGCCGACGTCGTAGCGGAAAGCGTGCTACTCACCACAATTGCCGACGATGGGCCGGCGGGTTTTGAACAGATCCAGGCACGCGCGTGGTCTACGACAGCCGCTCTGTTCGAGTGCGAGGTGTTCGAAAGGGTGGTCACGGCCGAGTTGGACGGTGTGCCCGTGCGCCTGCTGCGAACCGCAGGAGGCACAGCTGAGGTGCTTCTACTCTCCGATGACCCAGCCGTCGCCGAGCGAGTGGGGGCTGGGCTCGTGGAACCCGGGGTCTACGAAATGGTTGTGACTGCCAACCGCCTGTCCAATCTTCAGGGTGTCGAGAACCAGTTGGCTCCGACAAACGGGTGACCTCTCGTTGTCACTACTGCCCGGAGATCCATCCAAGCACTGTCAACCCGACGACCCCGATGAGTAGCAACGGCCCCGAAACATCTGTCAGCGGCGTCGACCCTAACGCCGCTGTGACCATCCCGGCGATGATCGCGAGGGTCACAAAGACCAGCCGTATCGCGAGTAGGAGTCGCTCCCGCATCACCGCACGCAAAACCGGCCGGGGCACACCGCGCAGCGTCCAGACGACCGCCGCAGCCAACGCGAGGGTGATCAGAGCTGCAAGAACCCTCGGCAGAACCGTCGATTTGGATTCCTCATGCAGTGCCATCACAGCGATCAGCGCGACCGCCAGGAGGACCACCGACGCCGTCGCCAGCCGCAGCACGCGGGTGAATGCGACACCAATGTTGCGTCGGGCCAACGGCCCCAAATCCGGATCCAGTCGGCCCGCCCCATGAAGGCCGCGGAGCGCTTGGATCGTCTTTCCACCGCGCAGGCGGCTGATCGCCAGATTGTGCACTGCAGAGGCATGATCGGGTTCCAGCCGTAACGCCGCTTGGTAGTCGGCCTCGGCCACTGACGAATCCCACAATGATGCCTGAATGTCGCCACGCAGGACCAGCGCGTCCGCCGACGAAGGGTTCAAGCGCAGCGCCTCGTTGATCACGACGAGTGCTTCACGTTCGCGCCTCGCCTCATGCAGCATGTTGGCGTAAATATAATGGGCGGCATAGGAATCCGGATGCTCGGTGGCTGTCTTCCATGCCATCCACAGGGCTTCCGGAAGCCGACGTTGTCCCTGCAGGGCAAGGGCATAGAGCCGCATGGCGTATTCGTTGTTAGGCGCAGCGGCGAGCGCCCCATGGGCGGCTGACGCTGCGCCCCAATAGTCCTTGAGGCCCAAGCGCGCCCGAGCATAACGTGCAAGCAGCCCGGGATTCTCGGGGTCTTCAGCCAAGGCCGGCTGTAGCACTTCGGCGGCGCGCTGGAAGTTCCCCGTCCGCAGATACACGTCAGCGACATCGCTGACATCGTCAGCCGCCGTCACCGAAACTTCATGCGTCGCAGATACTTAGCGAGCTCATCGTAGGTGCCGTCGCGATTGCTGAATTCCACCACGTTGCGCGCAGTCTCAAACCACGGGCCCGTTGATGGCCTGATCTGCGCCAGCGCAGCCTCGATATCCGACATCTGAACCGGCCGAACCTGACCGCTGCGAAGGGAATCTGCCATCGCCAGTTGCGTTGCGGTATCGCACATGTGGGCGAGATCCGCACCGGAGAATCCGTCGGTGCGCTTGGCCACCGACACCAGATTGATGGCTTCCACCGGACGATCCTGCAAGTGGAGCTTCGCGATCGCCGCACGCGCCTCCGCGTCGGGAAGCGGGACAAAGATCATCCGGTCGAATCGACCAGGACGACGCAAGGCGGCATCCACGTCCCATGGCGCATTGGTGGCGCCTAGTACGTAAACGCCGTCGTTATTCGATGTGGCCGAGTCGAGTTCCTCCAGAAGCGCGTTGACGACGGTGCGCAAACCGGCTGAGCCGCTCAACGCCGACCGACGGTGGCCAAGCGCGTCCAGCTCGTCGAAAAACAGCACGCAGGGAGCGTTACGACGCGCGTTGTCGAAAATCGCGCGAATACTGTGTTCGCTCTCACCCAGCCAACGGGATAGCACATCTGCGATCCCGACCTGATAGAAGTTCGCCCCGAGCTCCCCCGACACCGCCTTCGCGATAAATGTTTTTCCGCACCCCGGCGGGCCGTAGAGCAGGAGCCCACCACGCGCGGAAACCCTGTAGGCCCTCATCAGCTCTGGGTTACGGATAGGCCCCAGCAGTGACAGCTCAAGCTGTTTCTTGACCGCATCCATGCCGGCAATATCTGCAAGCCGAACAGAACTGCGTTGCACTGCGTCAAAGTCGTTCTCGTTGACGGCCACGCCCGGCTCCTCGACAAACGCGGGCTTGACGATGTCGGCGACCTCCTTCTCGGCGGCCGTCCAGTCAAAATTCCCGTCCGTCGCGCCAGGCGAGGTTTGGCCCGAAAGTGCCGCACTGCAGCGTTGCAACAAAGACAGTGCACCGGCGTGGCCGGCGTCTTGGGCCAAGATCGCGCTGCAGTGGCTCAGAGCTTCGGCGAAGCGTTCTCGCTCCACCAGCAAGGTGGCCAAGTGTAGGCGCAACTCGACCATGTCAGGACTACGCTCGACCGCTGCAGCTAACTCCTGGATGACCCCATCCTCAGCCACGGACACCCCCTCAGTCGGTGACCGAATCCTATCTGGCCGACCATGCTCGTCTCGGCGTATACCTGGCGCGACGGCACCGCCGACGAATCACGATGCCCGGCCGGGACGAAGCCCATCGCCTATAAACAACCCGCGCGACTGTACTGTCTCGAACCGGTTGCTTAACAACGACCCTCACGCAAGAGTCCCGACACCCCGCGCACGCATCCGCGAGATTGCGCTGAGGCAGGCCGCTTCTCGTACTTTCGCTGCCTGCACGCAATCTCGCGGCGAAGGCCACGCAAGGCCAAGCCAAACTCAGTAGCGGTAGTGCTCCGGCTTGTACGGGCCCTCGACGTCGACGTTGATGTACTCCGCCTGCTCTTTGGTGAGCTTGGTCAGCTTGCCGCCCAACGCCTCGACGTGGATGCGCGCCACCTTCTCGTCGAGATGCTTTGCCAGCCGGTACACCTCGTTGTCGTAGGTGTCGTTCTTGGTCCACAGCTCGATCTGCGCGATCACCTGGTTGGAGAAGCTGTTGCTCATCACGAACGACGGATGCCCCGTCGCATTGCCGAGATTCAGCAGCCGGCCCTCGCTCAGCACGATGATCGACTTGCCGTCATCGAACGTCCACTGGTCGACCTGCGGCTTGATGTTCAACCGCTTCGCGCCCGAGCGCTCCAGCGCCGCCATGTCGATCTCGTTGTCGAAGTGGCCGATATTGCCCAGGATCGCCTGATCCTTCATCGCCCGCATGTGCTCGAGCGTGATGATGTCCTTGTTGCCCGTCGCCGTCACCACGATGTCGGCGCTGGAGATCGCGTCCTCGACCGTCACCACGTCGAACCCGTCCATCAGCGCCTGCAGCGCGTTGATCGGGTCGATCTCGGTGACCTGCACCCGAGCACCTTGTCCCGCAAGCGATTCCGCGCAGCCCTTGCCGACATCGCCGTACCCGCAGATGAGCACCTTCTTGCCGCCGATCAGCACGTCGGTGCCGCGGTTGATGCCGTCGATCAACGAGTGCCGGGTGCCGTACTTGTTGTCGAACTTCGACTTGGTCACCGAGTCGTTGACGTTGATCGCCGGGAACGCCAATTCGCCGGCCGCCGCGAACTGGTAGAGCCGCAGCACGCCCGTCGTCGTCTCCTCGGTCACACCCTTGACCGACTCGGCGATCTTCGTCCACTTGGTCTTGTCGGTTTCGAAGCGCTCCCGCAGCAGCGCCAGGAACACCTTCCACTCCGCCGGATCATCGTCCTCGGCGGGCGGCACCACACCGGCCTTCTCGTACTGCGCGCCACGCAACACCAGCATCGTCGCGTCGCCACCGTCGTCGAGGATCATGTTGGCCGGTTCCCCCGGCCACGTCAGCATCTGCTCAGCGGCCCACCAGTACTCCTCGAGCGTCTCGCCCTTCCACGCAAACACCGAGACGCCCTTGGGCTCCTCGGGCGTGCCGTGCGGGCCGACGACGACGGCCGCCGCGGCGTGATCCTGCGTCGAGAAGATGTTGCACGACGCCCACCGCACCTCAGCACCCAGCGCCGTCAGCGTCTCGATCAGCACCGCGGTCTGCACCGTCATGTGCAGCGAGCCCGAGATCCGCGCCCCCTTGAGCGGCTGAACGTCGTGATACTCCCGCCGCAGCGCCATCAGACCCGGCATCTCGTGCTCGGCCAGCCGGATCTCCTTGCGGCCGAATTCGGCCAGGGACAGGTCGGCCACCTTGTAGTCGATGCCGTTGCGGACGTCAGCCGTCAGCCGCTGCTCAGTCGTGGTCATGCTTCTACTTTCCCTCAACGCCCGAATTACTTAGCTTGGTTACACAGTAGTCGGCGCGCGGAAGGCGCCGCTAATTCTGTTCGATGACACCGTAGCGTTCGGCGAACGGCGTCATCAGCCGGGCTAGGTCGCGGGCCACGTCGTGGTCGGCCTCCGGCGGCATCGAGATGTAGCTCATGGCCAGCCGGACGATGGCCCGGGCGAGCACGCCGGAGTCCTCCTCGCTGGCCCGCACCCAGCTCTGCTGGAAGGTCTCGGTGAGCCGCTGCGAACAGCGGGTGATGATCGGGCCGCTGTCGGTGGTGATGAGCTGCAGCAAGTCGGGTTTGGTGCCCCCGGTGAGCAACGAGATGACCAGCGGATCAGCCGCGGACGCGGCGAAGAAGTCGCGGAACCCCTGCAGGAACGCCGCGTAGATGTTGCCGACGTTGCCCTCGATCGCACCCTGAATTTCGTCGACGAGCCGATCGGCCAGCCGCAATGCGTACCCCTGCGCCAAACCCTGCCGCGACCCGAACTCGTTGTAGATGGTCTGGCGGCTGATGCCCGCGGCCTTGGCCACATCCGACAGCGTGATCGCCGACCAGTCGCGCGTCTGCAACAGTTCGCGCATGCCGTCCAAAATCGAATCGCGCAGCAACACCCTCGACGCTTCGGCGTAGGGGATGCGCTGCGCGCTTCGACTTTCCACACGCGCGACAATATCTGTCAAGGACGCGCGACCTCTACCATCTCGAAATCGGACTTGGCCGCGCCGCAGTCCGGGCAGCTCCAGTCGTCGGGGATGTCGTCCCAGCGGGTGCCCGGGGCGATGCCGTCCTCGGGCCATCCCTTGGCCTCGTCGTATTCGAATCCGCACTGCACGCAGACGAACAACTTGTAATCGGTCATTGGGTTACTCCATCCATTTTTTGAGAAATCTCTTCGAAATCGATCTTTTCGCGGACCCCGCAGTCGGGGCAGCACCAGTCGTCGGGGATCTGGTCCCACGGCGTGCCCGCGGGAAACCCTTCCCGCGGGGCGCCTTTCGTTTCGTCGTACACGTAATCGCAAACCGGGCAGCGGTATTCGGCCATCACGCCACCGCCGTCCCGTAGCGCGCCACCACCTTGTCGCGCACCCGCGGATGGATGTTGACGCGGGTGATGTCGCCCTTGTAGTGCTCCAGCACGCGGTGGTCCATCACCTTGCGCCACAACGGCGGGAAGTACGTCAGCGCGATCATCGACGCATAGCCGCTCGGCAGGTTCGGCGCGCCGTCCATGCTGCGCAACGTCTGATACCGACGCGTCGGATTGGCGTGGTGATCGCTGTGCCGCTGCAGGTGGTACAGGAACAGGTTCGTCACGATGTGGTCGGAGTTCCAGCTGTGCTCGGGGGTGCAGCGCTCGTAGCGGCCCTTGTCGTTCTTCTGCCGCAGCAGCCCGTAGTGCTCGAGGTAGTTCACCGTCTCCAGCAGGCTGAACCCGAAGACCGCCTGGATGATGACGAACGGGATCAGCGCCGGGCCGAACACCGCGATCAGCACACCCCAGAACACGATCGACATCGCCCACGCGTTGAGCACGTCATTGGACCAGTGCCAGGGACTCTTGTCGAGCCGCCGCAGCCGCTTGGCCTCCAGCTCCCACGACGAGCGCAGGCTGCCCCACACGCTGCGCGGCAGGAATTCCCAGAACGTCTCGCCGAAGCGCGCCGACGCGGGGTCCTCCGGCGTGGCCACCCGCACGTGGTGCCCGCGGTTGTGCTCGATGTAGAAGTGGCCGTAAAAGGTCTGTGCCAGCGTGACTTTGGACAGCCACCGCTCCAGGGAGTCCTTCTTGTGGCCCAGCTCGTGTGCCGTGTTGATGCCGATGCCGCCCAGCGTGCCGACCGACAGCGCCAGCCCGATCTTGGCCGCCCAGCTCAGCCCGCCGTCAAAGCCCAGCCAGCTCAAGTCGGAGGCGGTGAACAGGTACGCGGCGAAGATGACGCTGGCGTACTGGAACGGGATGTAGACGTAGGTGCAGTAGCGGTAGTACTTGTCGTTCTCCAGCCGCTCCATCACCTCGTCGGGCGGGTTCTGCCCGTCGGGGCCGAAGCGCAGATCGAGCGCCGGCAGCAGCAGGTACAGCAGGATCGGGCCGATCCAGAACGGCACCTGCGCCGCGACGTGCCAGTCGAGCTGGTTGAGCCCCCAGACGATCGGCAGCATGACGAACAGCGCCGTGGGCGCAATCAGACCCATCAGCCATAGGTAGCGCTTCTTGTCCCGCCACTGCTCGGCAGCGACGGGCCCGGTCTCGGTGTCGACGTTTGACGTCACGACAACCTCCTTGTGTGAGTGCCATCACGGATTGCACTTGACTATAGGAGCTGTTTTGTCGCTTGTCTAGACACAAAGGCATCTTTTGTAAAACAGCCCGTCGCGCCCGGAGCATGAGGGGGACGACGGGGCAGACGCCCCCGCCACTAGGAGAGCTTGGCGGCGGCTTCGCGCTGGCCCAGCACCGAATGCCTGCGGCCGTAGAGGAAGTAGATGACCACGCCGATCGCCATCCAGATGAGGAAGCGGATCCACGTCAGCCCGGTGAGGTTGAGCATCAACCACACGCAGGCCACGATCGACGCGATCGGCAGCAGCGGCACGCCGGGCGCCCGGAAGCCCCGCTCCAGGTCCGGCCGCGTGCGGCGCAACACGATCACCCCGGCCGACACCAGCACGAACGCGAACAGCGTGCCGATGTTGACCATTTCTTCAAGCTTGCCGACCGGGAACACCGACGCCGCGATGGCCACCAGCACACCGACCAGGAGGGTGATGCGCACCGGCGTGCCATGCCGCCCGGTACGCGCCAGCTGACGCGGCATCAGCCCGTCGCGCGACATCGCGAACAGCACCCTCGTCTGCCCGAGCACCAATACGATCACCACTGTCGTCAGCCCCGCCAGCGCGCCGATCGAGATCACCGTCGCCGCCCAGTCCACCCCGTTGGCCTCGAACGCGGTCGCCAGATTGGCATGACCGCCGGGAGCCTCCCGCAGCGTCGTATACGGCACCATGCCCGAGAGCACCACCGCGACGGCCACGTACAGCACCGTCACGATCGCCAGCGAGGCCAGGATGCCGCGGGACACGTCGCGCTGCGGATACTTGGTCTCCTCTGCGGTGGTTGCCACGATGTCGAAGCCGATGAACGCGAAGAACACGATCGACGCGCCGGCCAGCAGGCCGTACCACCCGTAGTGGCTACCCTCGGCGCCGGTCAGCAGCGAGAACAGCGACTGCTCGGTTCCGGTGCCGCCTTCGCCCTCCTCGGCCGGCGGAATGAATGGCGTGTAGTTGGCCGCCTTGATGTAGAACGAACCGACGATGACGACCAGCAGCACGACCGACACCTTGATCACCGTGATCACCAAACTGACTTCGGCCGACAGCTTGGTCCCCATGGCCAGCAGCACCGTGACCGCCGCGATGATGACCAGCGCGCCCCAGTCCAGCGTGACGCCACCACCGATGTCCATGACGCCACCGCCGAAGCCGAACACCGTGCCCAGATAGCCGGACCAGCCCTTGGCCACCACGGCCGCCGCGACCGCGAACTCCAGGATCAGGTCCCAGCCGATGATCCACGCGATGAACTCGCCGAAGGTCGCATAGGAGAACGTGTAGGCGCTGCCCGCGACGGGCACGGTCGAGGCGAATTCCGCGTAGCACAGGGCGGCCAGGCCGCAGGCGATCGCGGCGATGACGAAGGAGATCGAGATCGCGGGGCCGGTGATGTTGCCGGCCGTCGACGCGGTGATGGTGAAGATCCCGGCGCCGATCACCACCGAGACGCCGAACACCGTCAGGTCCCACCAATTCAGATCCTTGCGCAGCCGGGTGGTCGGTTCGTCGGTGTCGGCGATCGACTGCTCGACCGACTTGGTGCGCCATCGACCGGCCATCTGCGCGTCCCTTCCGGTTCGGGCCCGGCCCTGCCGGTGCACGGCCGGTTCTCGGCAATGTACCGAGTACCATCCCCAAAATGGCACGACATGGGGAACACGCTGTTGTAATCGCGGCGAGCATTGCCGGACTGTGCGCGGCACGCGTGCTGTCAGATTTCTACGACCGGGTGACGGTCTACGAGCGCGACGATCTGCCGCAGGAGGCGGCCAACCGGCCCGCGGTGCCTCAGGGGCAGCACCTGCACCTGCTGCTGGCCCGCGGCGCCGAAGAGTTGGCGACGCTGTTCCCGGGCCTGCTGGAGGACATGGTGGCCGCGGGGGTGCCGATCGTCGAGAACCGACCCGATTGCATCTACTTCGGCGCCGCCGGCCACCTGTTGGGCACCGCGCACTATCTTCGCGACGAATTCACCGCCTATATGCCGAGCCGTCCGCACCTGGAATGGCAGATCCGCCGGCGCGTCGAGGCCATCGACAACATCGACATCGTCCGCCAGTTGGTCGCCGAGCCGCGCTACGACGCCGGCCTGCAACGGGTGACCGGCGTGCTGCTCGAATCCGGGAACGACGCCAGCGCGGTGCCCGCCGAGCTCGTCGTCGACGCCACCGGCCGCGGCACCCGGCTGCCGGTCTGGCTGGAGCAGTGGGGATTCGAGCGGCCGCGAGAGGACACCGTCGACGTCGGCATCACCTACGCCACGCATCACATCCGCATTCCCGACGGCCTGCTCAAGGAGAAGCTCGTGGTCAACGGCGCGTCGCATGACGAGCCGTTGGGGTTGGGCATGCTCTGCTACGAGGGCGGCGCCTGGGTGTTGACGACGTTCGGGACGGGTAAGGCCGAGCCGCCGCAGAACTTCGCGCAGATGTGTGCGCTGGCGGACAAGATCCTGCCGGAGCGCCTGGCCGCCGCGATCCGCGCGGGCGAGCCGATCGGCGATATCGCGTTCCACAAGTACCCGACCAGCCGCTGGCGCCGCTACGACAAGTTGAAGAACTTCCCCGCCGGGATCCTGCCGTTCGGCGACGCCGTGGTCAGCTACAACCCGACGTTCGGCCAGGGCATGACGATGTCGATGCTGCAGGCCGGCAACCTGCGCCGGGCGTTGGAGAAAAGCGCCGACCCGGCCCGCGACTTCAACCGCGCCACCGCCAAGATCACCTACCCGGTGTGGATGATGGACGCCATCGGCGACCTCACCATGCACGGCGCCGAAGGCCACACCCCGTGGTGGTATCACCGCGTCAGCCGGTTGTTCGACCAGTTCCTCGAGGCTGCCGAGTCCGAACCCGTTCTGGCCGAATGGTTTTTGCGCCGGTTCAGCCTGCTCGACAGCCTGTGGATGATCCCCTCGCCGAAGATCATCGCCCGCACGATGCGCCACAACTTGCGCTGCTGGCTGGCCGAGCGCCGCGCCGCCCGCCTCGGCCTGCCGCCGCCGGAACCGGCCTCGCTCTATGCGGTCACCGAACGGTCGAGGTCGACGTCCCCGTAATCTTGCGGGCATGACGGAGACGCGATGAGCGCGGGCCTTTTCGGACTGCTTGACGACGTTGCGGTGCTCGCCCGGATGGCGGCCGCCTCGGTCGACGACATCGGCGCCGCCGCGGGGCGGGCGACGGCGAAGGCTGCGGGCGTCGTCATCGACGACACCGCGGTGACGCCGCAGTACGTCCACGGGATCGCCGCCGAGCGAGAACTGCCGATCATCAAGCGCATCGCGATCGGATCGCTGCGCAACAAGCTGCTGTTCATCCTGCCCGCGGCGCTGCTGCTCAGCCAGTTCCTGCCCTGGCTGCTGACACCGCTGCTGATGGTCGGCGCGACGTATCTGTGCTACGAGGGGGCCGAAAAGGTCTGGGGGCGCTTGAGAAAGCACGGCGGACACGACCACCACGCCGTACCCGCCGCGGCCGTCGGCGGGGACGCCGAGAAATTCATGGTGACCGGCGCCATCCGGACCGACTTCATCCTGTCCGCCGAGATCATGGTGATCGCGCTCAACGAGGTTGCCGACCAATCGTTTTGGCCGCGGCTCATTATCCTCGTCGTCGTCGCGTTGATCATCACCGCCGCGGTGTACGGGGTGGTCGCCGGCATCGTGAAGATGGACGACATCGGCCTGCGGCTCACCCAGCGCGCGTCGCGCTTCGCGCAGTCGATCGGTCGCGGCCTGGTCGCCGGCATGCCGAAACTGCTTGGGGCGCTTTCACTGATCGGTACGGTCGCGATGCTGTGGGTCGGCGGCCACATCCTGCTCATCGGGACCGACGAGCTGGGCTGGCACTGGCCCTACGGCCTGGTCCACCATCTCGAGGAGTACGCCCATCACGTCGCCGGCGTCGGCGGGGTCCTCGGCTGGCTCATCAACACCGCGGCATCCGCCGTCGTCGGCTTGATCGTCGGCGCCGTCGTCGTCGCGGTCATGCACGTCGTGCCGTTCCCGCGCCGCAAGGAGCCGCAGCACTAAATCCCGACGGTGGCCCGGAACAACGTCGTCGGTTGCGCTGCGACCAGCCGGATCGGGCCGTCGTCGGCGGCCACCCACGCGGCCGAACCCCGCTCCAGCGTCAGCGTGCTGGACTTGGCGTGCACGACGGTGGAACCCTCGGTGCAGAGCAGGATCTGCGGTCCGTCGTGACGGGCCGGCGCGTCGATCTCGTGTCCGAGTTGCTCACCCTCGATGGTCAGCACGGACACCGCGAATTCCGGTGCCGGCGTTTGGTAGATGAGTTCCATTCCGTCCGTGACGGTTTCGGGACGAAGATCCCCCTCGGGGGTCGGGGTGAAGTCCAGCACCCGCAACAACTCCGGCACGTCGACGTGCTTGGGCGTCAGGCCGCCGCGTAACACGTTGTCGGAGTTGGCCATCACCTCGACGCCGACGCCGTGCAGGTACGCGTGCAGGTTCCCGGCACCCAGGTAGATGCCTTCGCCCGGTTTCAGGCTGATCCGGTTGAGCAGCAGCGCAGCCAACACCCCGGCATCGCCCGGATAGCGTTCGCCCAGCTCCAGCACCGTCTTGGCTTCGGCCGCGAATTTCTTTTTCCCCGAACGGATGTAGTGAATCGCACCGTCGAGCACCGCCGGCACCAACACGTCGAGATCGGGTTGCGGTGCGGTGATCCACGTGGTGAACAGCGCCCGCAGGCCGTCGGCGTCGGACTGGTCGGCCAGCAGGCCGACGTAGGGATCCAGATCCGTCACCGCCAGCGCGCGCATCAGTTCGACGGTGCGCGCCACCGGCCGGAACCCGGCCAGCGCTTCGAACGGGCCCAGTGCGACAAGCAATTCCGGTTTGTGGCTGCGATCGCGGTAGTTGCGCGTCGGCGCGGTCACCGGGATGCCGAGCTTGTCCTCGCGGGCGTAGCCCTCCGCGGCCTGTTCCGCGCTGGGATGGGCCTGCAGGGACAGCGGCTCGTCGGCGGCCAGGACCTTCACCAAAAACGGCAGCGTGTCGCCGAAGCGCGCCAGGGCGACGTTGCCCAACTGGCCCTCGGGGTCTTCGTGCAGCACCTCCAGCAGCGACTCCTCGCCGTCGTCGGTCTGCAGGAACGCCGGATCGCCGGGATGCGCGCCGAACCACAACTCCGCCTCGGGATGCGCTGTGGGGCTTTTCCGTCCGGTGAATTCGGCAATCGCGGTTCGCGAACCCCAGGCATAGGTCCGCACCGCGCCGCGTAGCAGATGCACTCGCTTAACCTCGAACCAGTCGCAGGTACACGGCCGTCATGTCCAGCCGCACAGCCATCATCGCCAATTGCTGCTCGGGATGCCCGGATGCCAACGGCGCCATCGGATCGGGCACGTCCTCGGCGCTGATCACGTCGACGTCGTCGAACCCGTTCACCCGCGCGACCACCACCGGACGCTCCGCGTTGGTGGTCAGGACGACAGTCCGAATCCGTTGCGGCAGTGGGCCGTCGATCTCCTCGTCGTGAAATATCGACTGTGCGGCGGCGGCGCCCATCCCGTTCTGAAGCGCCACCAACGCGTCGGCCAGTCCGACCGCGGCCACCGGCTTGTGGGCCACCCGCAGCAGCATGGCCGCACCGTGGCGGGCCAGCGCCAGCGTCGCCGCGGTGTCACCGGCCAGCACCACGTCGCGCCCCGACATCCGGTCGGCGAGATTCTTGGCCGGGTTGGTGAACAGTTCGCGGCCCGCGCTGTTGCGCAGCGCCTCGGCGTCCAGCTCGTCGGCCAGCGCGGCCAGATCCACGCGCAGGCCCGGGTCCACCATCTGCAGCGTCGCCAATCCGGCAGCCAGGTAGTGGCACAACCCGAAATCGTCGGGCACCCGCAGCCGCGGCGCCAGCACCACCGCGCGCCCGGCGGTGGCGTCGCGCAGCGGTCCCTCGAACGGCGCCGTCACCACCACGCGCGCACCCCGACGCACCGCCGTCGCCGCCGCCGACAGCAGCGCCGGATCACCGGGGTCGTCGCCGGCCAGGATCAGCACGTCCAGGGCGCCGATCCACGGCGGCGCGTCCGGACCCACGACAATCGGGGCGGCGGCCGACCCGCCCAGCGCCGCGGCCAGCATCGCGCCGGCGCGCTCCGCCGTCCCGCGGCCGGCCACCCAGATCACCGTGCGCGGCGGCTCCTCGGCGCGCAACGCATCCAGCACGCCTTCGTCGATCGCGGCGGCGGTGGCGCGCACCTGGGCGCCGGCCATGGACGCCGCGCGCAGCAGACCCTCCTGGTCGGCCGCCAGCAGTCCTTGCACATCGTCGAGATCGACGGTCGGGGTGGCGCTCACGCGGGCGTCTCGCTGCCCGCGGCGGTATGGGCCGCGATCTGCGCGCCGATCTGTGCGACGACCTCGTCGACTTCGTCGCTGGTGCGGGCCTCGACGTTCAGGCGCAGCAACGGTTCGGTGTTCGAGCTGCGCAGGTTGAACCAGCAGCCGTCGCCGAGGTCGACCGTCACCCCGTCGAGGTGGTCGATCGAATGGATGCGGGTGGCGAACGACTTCAGCACCGCCTCCACGCACGCCGGGGCGTCGCTGACGGTGAAGTTGATCTCGCCCGACGATTCGTAGCGTTGGTAGTCGGCCATCAGATCGGACAGCGGCCGGTCCTGCTCACCGAGCGCGGCCAGCACGTGCAACGCGGCCAGCATCCCCGAGTCGGCGCCCCAGAAGTCGCGGAAGTAGTAGTGGGCGGAGTGCTCGCCGCCGAAAATCGCGCCGGTGTCGGCCATCAACGCCTTGATGTAGGAATGGCCGACGCGCGAGCGCACCGGTGTGCCGCCACGTTCGGTGACCAGTTCCGGTACCGCGCGGGAGGTGATCAGGTTGTGGATCACGGTGGCACCGATCTCCCTGCCGAGTTCGCGGGCAGCAACCAGGGCGGTCACCGCCGACGGTGACACCGGATGCCCCAATTCGTCGACGACGAAACAACGGTCGGCGTCGCCGTCGAAGGCCAGGCCTATATCAGCACCGGTCGACACCACATGCGCTTGCAGATCGACGAGGTTGGCCGGGTCCAGCGGATTGGCCTCGTGATTGGGAAACGTGCCGTCGAGTTCGAAGTACAACGGCAACAGCGTGACCGACGCAATCGGCCCCAGCACCGCGGGCGTGGTGTGGCCGGCCATGCCGTTGCCGGCGTCCACCGCGACCCGCAGTGGACGCAATGCGTTCAGGTCGACCAGCGAACGCAGGAATTCGCCGTAGTCGGCGAGCACGTCGCGGTCGGAGATGGTGCCGCGCGCGCCATCGTAGCCGGGCACGCCGGCGATCAACATGTCGGCGATGACCGAGAGCCCGGTGTCCTTGCCGACGGGTTTGGCGCCGGCGCGGCACAGTTTGATCCCGTTGTAGGCCGCGGGGTTGTGGCTGGCGGTGAACATCGCGCCGGGGCAGTCGAGCAGTCCGGACGCGAAGTACAGCTGATCGGTCGAGGCCAACCCGATCCGGGTGACGTCCAGACCCTGCGCGACGACGCCTTCGGCGAAGGCGCCCGCCAACGCCGGCGAACTGGACCGCATGTCGTAACCGATCACCACCTGCTCGGCGCCGTCACCGCCGACCAATCGGGCGAACGCCGCACCGACGTCGTTGACGAACCGCTCGTCAAGCTCCTCGCCGACCAGGCCGCGCACGTCATACGCCTTGATGACGCGGTGGACAGCCGCAGCTGGCCAAGACATAGAACTCCTTGCAGTCAAACCGTTGGCGCCAGCCTAACCGCCGAGCCGCGCCCGCACGGCGACTACTCTCCGGCTACTTCCGCGTTACTCCGGGCTAGTCGCCAGGGTCCGGCAACACTCGCAGATGACCGCGCCGGCGCCCGTTCGTCTCCGGCCGACGGGCCGGCGGCGCCATCAGCGCACCACCCTGCACACCGGTGGTGGGATCGGAGAAACCGGCCGCGACGCCATTCACGCTATTTATGGTCGTCGGCCCGTCACGTCCCTCGCGGACCGCGTCGGCCAGCGCGACCAGATCGTCGTCGTCCGGGTGCGACGGCAGCGGCCCGGCGTGGCGGACCAACTCCCAGCCGCGCGGCGCGGTGATCCGCCCGGCGTGGCCCACGCACAGATCCCAGGAATGGGGTTCGGAAACGGTGGCCAACGGGCCGACAACGGCGGTGGAATCGGAGTAGACGAAGGTCAGCGTCGCGACCGCATAGTGGGGACACCCGGGCCGGCAGCAGCGACGGGGAACGTTCACAGCGAGAGGCTATCGTGCGCAAACGCGCCACGGCGCCGGACACGCGCAGGCACGCCGAAGGCTGATCTCGAACCGTTACGATCTCCGGCGTGGCCGAGCGTTTCCTGCGTGGAGTACGCCGCGGACGCCGGGAGATGCGCGGCCCGCTGCTTCCGCCAACCGTGCCGGGCTGGCGTAGCCGGGCCGAGCGCTTCGACATGGCCGTGCTCGAGGCCTACGAACCGATCGAGCGACGCTGGGCGGAGCGGCTGTCCGGGCTCGACGTGGCCGTCGACGAGATCCCCCGGATCTCCCCGAAGGACCCCGACAGTGTGGCTTGGCCGCCCGAAGTCGTGGCCGACGGCCCGATTGTGTTGGCGAGGCTGATACCGGCGGGCGTCGACGTCCGGGGCAACGCCACCCGGGCGCGAATTGTGCTGTTCCGCAAGCCGATCGAGCGTCGGGCCAAAGACACCGACGAACTCGCCGAGCTGCTGCATGAGATCCTGGTGGCTCAGGTGGCCACATATCTGGGCGTCGAACCTTCTGTCATCGACCCGACGATCGATGACGAGTAACTACTACCGCTAGATGATCCCGCGCTTGAGGCGGCGGCGCTCCCGCTCGGAGAGCCCGCCCCAGATGCCGAAGCGCTCATCGTGGGCCAGCGCGTACTCCAGGCACGCATCGCGCACCTCGCAGCCCTGGCAGATGCGCTTGGCTTCACGGGTCGAGCCGCCCTTTTCCGGGAAGAACGCCTCGGGATCGGTTTGAGCGCACAACGCGCGCTCTTGCCATTGTTCATCGGCAGTTGCCGGCGCAACGTCGAAACCGTTGTCCGGCTGGTCCGGAACCAAACTCAATTGAGGACGTGCAGATGCCCCAATCGGTGTCGGGCCGGAATTGGCGTGCGGTGCGTTGCCTAGTGAGCCGAGCAGCCGGTTGTCGAACCGGACCACACGATCGAAATCGCCGCGCTCATAAGACATTCTCCGCCTCCTCACCCTGGTCTCGTAGATCCTGCGTGAAGCCCCACTATTGCGATGTGCGGCCATTCCAATTCGAACAAGTGATCGAATCTCGGTCTGCGACACCGGAAGCGGCCGGCCAACCGGGAAATGACACTGCTGTGATTACACACGTGTTAGCTGCCGGGGTCAAGCGCTAGAACAGAAATTTGTACCATTCCGTGACAACAATTCGGCGCGTCGGCGCGTCGGCGTGTCGCGATCGTTACCGGACCCGAACCGCGGCGGCGGCGAGCGCCTACTCTCAGACCCTGTGAAGGTCACCGTACTGGTCGGCGGCGTGGGCGGCGCCCGCTTCCTGCTCGGCGTACAGCACCTGTTGGGGCTCGGGCAGTTCGGCGACGGATCCCGCGGAGGGTCCGAAGATCACGATTTGACGGCGATCGTCAACGTCGGCGACGACGCCTGGATGTTCGGGGTGCGCATCTGCCCGGATCTGGACACCTGCATGTACACCCTGGGCGGGGGCATCGACCCGCAACGCGGCTGGGGCCATCGCGACGAAACCTGGCACGCCAAAGAGGAACTCGCCGCCTACGGTGTACAGCCGGACTGGTTCGGGCTCGGCGATCGCGATCTGGCCACCCACCTGGTGCGCAGCCAGATGCTGCGGGCCGGCTATCCGCTCTCCGAGGTCACCGAGGCGTTGTGCAAGCGCTGGTCGCCCGGTGCCCGGCTGCTGCCGGCCAGCGACGATCGCAGCGAAACCCACGTCGTCATCACCGATCCCGAAACCGCGGAGCGGCGCGCGATCCACTTCCAGGAGTGGTGGGTGCGCTACCGCGCGCAGGTGCCCACGCACAGCTTCGCGTTCGTCGGGGCCGACAAGGCCGCCGCCGGCCCCGGCGTCATCGACGCGATCACCGACGCCGACGTCGTGCTGCTGGCGCCGTCGAACCCGGTGGTGAGCATCGGTTCGATCCTGGCCATCCCGGGCATTCGCGGCGCGCTGCGCTCGACGGCGGCCCGTGTCATCGGCTACTCCCCCATCGTCGCCGGAAAACCGTTGCGTGGCATGGCCGACGAATGCCTGCGCGTGATCGGCGTGGCCTCCACCTCCGAGGCCGTCGGCGGCTACTACGGACCGCGCTCGGGGGTCGGCATCCTGGACGGCTGGATGATCGACGAGGGCGACCGGGCGACGATCGACGGCGTGGAGGTCCGGGCGGTGCCGCTGTTGATGACCGACCCGGCGGCCACCGCCAACATGGTCCGCGCGGGCCTGGAGCTGGCGGGGGTCAAGCCGTGACCGGCCCTAGTCCAATGGCGCCGCCGAGCGGCGACCATGGTGCCGCGGCGGCGGTCGAACTGCTGCCCGTGACCGGCCTGCCGGAGTTTCGGCCGGGCGATGACCTGGCCGACGCCATCGCCGCGGCGGCGCCGTGGTTACGCGACGACGACGTCGTCGTGGTCACCAGCAAGGTGGTGTCCAAGTGCGAGGGCCGCATCGTGTCCGCGCCGGAAGACCCCGAGGAGCGGGATGCGTTGCGGCGCAAGCTCATCGACGCCGAAGCGGTTCGGGTGCTGGCGCGTAAGGGCCGCACGCTGATCACCGAGAACGCGCTCGGTTTGGTACAGGCCGCCGCCGGCGTCGACGGCTCCAACATCGGATCAACCGAATTGGCCCTGCTGCCAGAGGATCCCGACGCGAGCGCCGCCGCGCTGCGCGCGGGGCTGGCCGAGCGGCTGGGCGTCACCGTCGGCGTGGTCATCACCGACACCATGGGCCGGGCGTGGCGCAACGGCCAGACCGATTTCGCGATCGGCGCCGCCGGGCTCACCGTGCTGCACGGCTACGCCGGGGCCCGCGACGCGCATGGCAACGAGTTGCTCGTCACAGAGGTGGCCGTCGCCGACGAGATTGCCGCCGCCGCCGATCTGGTCAAGGGCAAACTCACCGGTATCCCCGTCGCGGTGGTGCGGGGACTGACGTTGGCGGACAACGGATCCAACGCACGCACCCTGCTGCGGCCGGGCGAAGAGGACCTGTTCTGGCTGGGCACCGAGGAAGCCATCACGCTGGGCCGCACCCAGGCGCAGCTGCTGCGCCGCTCGGTGCGGCGGTTCAGCGCGCAGCCGGTGGACCCCGCGCTCGTCGAGGCCGCCGTCGCCGAGGCGCTGACCGCCCCGGCGCCGCACCACACCCGTCCCGTGCGCTTCGTGTGGATGCAGGACGCCACCGCACGAACCCGGCTGTTGGACCGGATGAAGGACCGCTGGCGCGCCGATCTGCTCGGCGACGGGAAAGCGCCCGACGCCGTCGAACGCAGGGTCGGACGTGGCCAGATCCTCTACGACGCACCGGAACTGGTGATCCCGTTCATGGTGCCCGACGGTGCGCACAGCTACCCCGACGCGGCGCGGACCGCAGCCGAGCACACCATGTTCACCGTCGCGGTCGGCGCGGCGGTGCAGGCGCTGCTGGTGGCGCTGGCGGTGCGCGGGGTGGGCAGCTGCTGGATCGGCTCCACGATCTTCGCCGCCGAGCTGGTCCGCGACGAACTCGAGCTGCCTGACGACTGGGAGCCGTTGGGCGCCATCGCGATCGGCTATCCGGAAGAAGGCACGGTGCCGGCTGGCCCGCGCGAGCCGGTGCCGCCGGACGGCCTGCTGGTGCGGCGATGAGCGCCTGCGCGAAGAGCAGACGGCGGCGATGAGCGCCTGCGCGAAGAGCAGACGGCGGCGATGAGCGCCTGCGCGAAGAGCAGACGGCGGCGATGAGCGCCTGCGCGAAGAGCAGACGGCGGCGATGAGCGCCTGCGCGAAGAGCAGACGGCGGCGATGAGCGCCTGCGCGAAGAGCAGACGGCGGCGATGAGCGCCTGCGCGAAGAGCAGACGGCGGCGATGAGCGCCTGCGCGAAGAGCAGACGGCGGCGATGAGCGCCTGCGCGAAGAGCAGACGGCGGCGATGAGCGCCTGCGCGAAGAGCAGACGGCGGCGATGAGCGCCTGCGCGAAGAGCAGACGGCGGCGATGAGCGCCTGCGCGAAGAGCAGACGGCGGCGATGAGCGCCTGCGCGAAGAGCAGACGGCGGCGATGAGCGCCTGCGCGAAGAGCAGACGGCGGCGATGAGCGCCTGCGCGAAGAGCAGACGGCGGCGATGAGCGCCTGCGCGAAGAGCAGACGGCGGCGATGAGCGCCTGCGCGAAGAGCAGACGGCGGCGATGAGCGCCTGCGCGAAGAGCAGACGGCGGCGATGAGCGCCTGCGCGAAGAGCAGACGGCGGCGATGAGCGCCTGCGCGAAGAGCAGACGGCGGCGATGAGCGCCTGCGCGAAGAGCAGACGGCGGCGATGAGCGCCTGCGCGAAGAGCAGACGGCGGCGATGAGCGCCTGCGCGAAGAGCAGACGGCGGCGATGAGCGCCTGCGCGAAGAGCAGACGGCGGCGATGAGCGCCTGCGCGAAGAGCAGACGGCAGAGATGAGCCTGCACTCCTCGGCGGTCGACGTGCTGACCCGTTGGAAGGCGCCCGATCCCGCCCAGGACTCGTTGCGCCACGCGGTGCTGTCGTTCCTGCTCGCCCGGCCCGACGCGTGCCGACGGGACTGCGCGCCGGGCCACATCACCGCGTCGGCACTGGTGTTGGACCACACCGGAACTCACGCACTACTCACCCTGCATCCGCGGTTCGGCCGCTGGCTGCAACTCGGCGGGCACTGCGAGGACGGTGACGCCGACATCTTCGCCGCGGCTCTGCGGGAGGCCGCCGAGGAATCGGGCATCGACAGCTTGACCATCGACACCGAATTGGCGGCGCTGCACGTCCACCCGGTCACCTGCTCGCTGGGGATACCGACCCGTCATCTCGACATGCAATTCCTTGTGCACGCGCCGGCGGATGCGCAAATCGCCTGCAGCGACGAGTCTTTGGATCTGCGCTGGTGGCCGCTGGACGCGATGCCACAGGACTGCGACTTCGGGCTCACCCAACTCGTTGAGATTGCCGCCAGGGTCGTGAACGGCCGCGGGTCGCAGCCCTGAGCGCAATCTGAACGCGCGTCAGACGTCGGTGGAGAACCGGATGCCGCCGTCGGGGATCGCAATGCCCGGCCACACCCGCGCGCCGCGCAAAAGTTCGCAGCGTGCACCGATGTCGGCGCCGTCGCCGATCACACCGTCACGGATCAACGCCCGCGGGCCGATCCGGGCGCCGAAGCCGATGATCGATCGCTCGATCACCGCGCCGGCCTCGACACGGACGCCGTCGAAGATCACCGCGCCGTCCAGCCGTGCGCCCGCGCCGATTTCGGCGCCGCGTCCGACGACCGTGCCGCCGATCAGCAGCGCACCGGGCGCGACCGCGGCGCCGTCGTGCACCAGCGACTCACCGCGGTGTCCGTGCAGCGCCGGCGACGGCGCGATACCGCGCACCAGGTCGGCGGATCCACGCACGAAGTCTTCGGGCGTGCCCATATCGCGCCAGTACGAGGTGTCGACGTAACCGCACACCTTGTACCCGTCGGTGAGCATCGTGGGGAAGATTTCGCGCTCCACCGACAGCGCCCGGCCCTTGGGGATGCGATCGATGACCTCGCGGCGAAACACGTAGCAGCCGGCGTTGATCTGATCGGTCGGCGGATCCTGCGTCTTCTCCAGAAACGCCGTCACCCGGCCGTCGGCATCGGTGGGCACACATCCGAAAGCCCGCGGGTCGCCGACCCGCACCAGGTGCAAAGTGACGTCGGCGCCGCGCGTTTCGTGGCTGTCCAACAGCGCGCCCAGATCGGCCCCGGACAGCACATCACCGTTGAACACCAAAGCCGTGTCATAGCGCAGTTTTTCGGCCACATTGGCGATCGCGCCGCCGGTGCCCAGCGCCTCTTCCTCAGTGACGTAGTCGATCTGCAGTCCCAGTTTGGACCCGTCGCCGAACTCCGCCTCGAACACCTGCGCCTTGTAGGAGGTGCCCATCACGACGTGTTCGATGCCGGCCGCGGCGATGCGCGACAGCAGATGCGTCAGGAACGGCAGACCGGCCGTCGGCAGCATCGGCTTGGGCGCCGAAAGGGTCAACGGGCGCAACCGCGTGCCCTGACCACCCACCAGGATGACGGCGTCCACCTGGGACGGATTCACCATCTAGCGCCGTCCTTTCGCCCGCTGGCGCCGGGAGTTGCGGACCACCAGGCCCGCCCGCACGGCGAGAGCGCCTCGCATCGTCCACCGCAGCGGCGCCTGCCACGGCTTGGGATACCGATCCGCCAGAAAAGTGTAGGTGCTGCGGTGATGGGCAGCCAGGTTGCGAGCGGGATCCCGCCCGGTCGCGTGGCCCTTGTGGTGCAAAACCTCCGCCGCGGGCACGTAGATGTTCTGCCAGCCGGCCTTGCCGAGCCGATCCCCGAGGTCGACATCCTCCATGTACATGAAATAGCGCTCGTCGAAGCCGTGGATCTCGTCGAAGGCCGCGCGCCGTAGCAACAGGCATGAGCCCGACAGCCAGCCCACGGGGCGTTCGCTGGGCTCCTGGCGGTCCTGGCGGTAGGCCGCCGTCCACGGGTTGGATTTCCACACCGGCCCGACCACGGCGTGCATCCCGCCGCGGATCAGGCTCGGCAACTCCCGGGCCGACGGGTAGACCGAGCCGTCCGGATCGCGGATCAGTGGCCCCAGCGCGCCGGCCCGCGGCCACCGCGCCGCGGCCTCGAGCAGCAGGTCGATGCTCCGCGGGCCCCACTGCACGTCGGGATTGGCGACGACGACATAGTCCGCTTCGGGGCCGATCTCGGCGACGGCGCGGTTCACCGCCGTGCCGTAGCCCAGGTTGCCGCCGGTGCGCAGCAGGCGAGTGTTCGGATAGCGCTCCAGCGCCGCCTCGGGGGCGCCGTCGGTCGACCCGTTGTCGGCCATGATGACGGTCACCGGCCGGTCGGTCGCGTGCGACAGCGACGCCAGGAACCGGTCGAGGTGCGGGCCCGGTGAATAGGTCACCGTCACCACCGCCAGTTCGTCAGTCACGGCGTAGAGGGTAGCGGGCGATCATTCGACGCCCTGCAGAGCTGAGGCCAGCGCATCCCGCCAACCCCGCAGGGGCGTCAGCCCCGCTTCGGCCGACAGCCGGCCCGACAGCGCGGAGTACGGCGGACGCGGCGCGGGGCGCGGGTGCCGATCGCTGCCCACCGGACGCACCCGCTGCGGATCCGCCCCGACGAGCTCGAACACCGCCCGCGCCAGCTCGTAGCGGCTGACCGCCCCGGCGTTGGCCGCGTGCAGGACCGGCTCACGAATGTCGCCCTCGGCGATTTCGAGCAGCGCAGCCACCAGATCGTCGACGTAGGTCGGCGAACCGATCTGGTCGGCCACGACCTCCACCGGTTCGTCCCCGGCGGCCAACCGGCGCATGGTGGCGACGAAGTCGGGACCGTCACCGCCCTGATAGATCCACGCGGTGCGGACGATGTGGGCGTCGGGCATCGCAGAGAGCACGGCGAACTCACCGGCGAGCTTGGTGCGTCCGTACACGCTCAGCGGGCCCGTCTCGTCGTCGATCTCGTACGGCTCGCGCTTGGCACCGCTGAATACGTAGTCGGTGGAGAGGTGGATGAGTTCCGCGCCGGCACGCGCGCAAGCGTGGGCGACGTACTCCGCGCCGACGGCGTTGACGGCGTGTGCCCGCTCCGCGTCGGTCTCGGCGGCGTCGACCTTGGTGTAGGCCGCGCAGTTGATCACCACGTCATCGGCGGACACGAAACGCTCGGCCGCGGTGGGATCCGTGATGTCGCACTCCGCCGATGTGAGTGCCAGCACCTCGTGGTGCCGGCGGGCCGCCTGATCAGCCAAGACCCGACCGACCAAACCGCCCGCACCGGTGATCACGATCCTGTTGGCCACACATGAGAGTCTGGCACGCCGATCGGCGCTACCCGGTCTGCGGCCGACCCGCAAGTAACCTGGGTTGATGCCCCTCCGCCTGCTGCGTACCCTCGCCGTGGCCATGGCACTGGCCGTGGTGCTCGGCACAGGTGTCGCATGGAGCCGGATCCGCTCGTTCGAATCGGGTATCAACCACATCAACTCGGCCGCGCTGGGCGGAGGCGGTGAGGACGGGGCGATCGACGTGCTGCTGGTGGGCATGGACAGCCGCACCGACGCGCACGGCAACCCGCTGTCGGAAGAAGAGCTGGCGACGCTGCGCGCCGGCAACGACGTGTCGACCAACACCGACACCATCATCTTGGTGCGAATCCCCAACAACGGCAGGTCGGCCACCGCGATCTCGATTCCGCGTGACGCCTATGTCGAGACCCCCAGCATGGACAAGATGAAGATCAACGGCGTCTACGGGTCGGTTCACCTGGAGCGGCTCAAGGAGCTGGTGGAGGACAACGGCGAGGATCCGGCGGCGGCCGAGCCGCTGGCCAAGGAAGCCGGCCGCGAGGCGCTGATCAAAACCGTGGCCAACCTCACCGGCGTGACCGTCGACCATTATGCCGAGATCGGGCTGCTGGGCTTCTCGCTGATCACCGACGCGCTGGGCGGGGTCGACGTCTGCCTGAAAGAGGCTGTCTACGAACCGCTTTCGGGTGCGGATTTCCCGGCCGGCTGGCAGAAGCTGGACGGTCCGCAGGCGCTGAGCTTCGTGCGCCAACGCCACGACCTGCCCCGCGGAGACCTCGACCGGGTGACGCGCCAGCAGGCGGTGATGGCATCGCTTGCCCACGAAGTCATCTCCAGCAAGACGCTGTCCAGTCCCGCGACGCTCAACCGGTTGCAGCAGGCAGTGCAGCGCTCCGTAGTGCTCTCCGACGGTTGGGACATCATGGATTTCGCCGATCAGCTACAGAAACTGGCTGCCGGCAACGTCGCGTTCGCCACCATCCCGATCCTGCGGGAGGACGGCTGGAGCGACGACGGTATGCAGAGCGTGGTGCGGGTGGATCCCACCGAGGTGCAGGAGTGGGTGAGCAGCCTGCTGCACGACCAGGACGAAGGCAAGACCGAGGAATTGGCTTACACGCCAAGCAAAACCACGGCCAATGTGGTCAACGCCACTGACATCAACGGGTTGGCCGCCGCGGTGTCACATGTCCTGTCCAACAAGGGGTTCACCGCCGGCAGCACGGGCAACCACGAAGGCGGCCCGGTCACGACCAGCCAGGTGCTCGCCCCCAAGGCCGATGACCTTGGCGCGCAAGCGGTTTCGAAGGAGCTGGGCGGCTTGCCCGTCGTCGAGGACGCCTCGGTGGCGCCGGGCACGGTGCGGGTGGTGCTCGCCAATGACTACACGGGACCGGGCTCCGGCCTCGACGGCACCGACGTCACTCTGGAAACGGTGGATCCCGCGAGCGGGTCGACGGAGTCCGGTGCGGCCCCGCCGTCGCCGATCATCACGGCGGGCTCGGATGACCCGGAGTGCGTGAACTAGGGGAAATGACCACCATCTCCTCTGCGATCCTCGACCCGCCGTTGGCATCGGATCCGGCCGGGCCGCGCATCACTTATTACGACGACGCCACCGGCGAACGCATCGAATTGTCCACCGCCACACTGGCCAACTGGGCGGCTAAGACGGGCAACCTGTTGCGCGACGAGCTCGGTGCCGGGCCGGACAGCCGCGTCGTCGTGCTGCTGCCGGCGCACTGGCAGACCGCGGCGGTGCTGTTCGGCGTCTGGTGGATCGGCGCCGAAGTCGTGTTGGAGGGCCAGGGCGATATCGCGCTGTGCACCGCGGACCGGCTGCCCGAGGCCGACGATGCCGTCGGGGCCGGTGAGGTGGTGGTGCTGTCGCTCGACCCGTTCGGCAAGCCGGTGCCCGACTTGCCCGTCGGCGTCACCGACTACGCGACGTCGGTGCGCGTTCACGGTGACCAGATCGTGCCCGAGCGCCACCCGGGCCCGGCGTTGGACGGGCAGTCGGTCGCCGACGTGCTCGCCGCGGCGCACGCTTCGGCGGCCGCACAAGGCTTCTCCGCCACCGACCGCCTGCTGTCGAGCCGAAACTGGGCCACGCCGGACGAACTCGTGGACAACCTCCTCGCCGTGTTCGCTGTCGGAGCATCGCTGGTTCAGGTGGCCCATCCGGATCCTGCGTTGCTGGACCGTAGACGCAGCACTGAGAAGGTCACGCGCGACCTCGAGTAGCTGCCGCGAGGCTATTTTGCGATTTCGCGGCGGACGCCAGCGCGGTTTGCTATCGTCCCGCCCCAGCGAGCTACGCGTGCGCACTGTCGGTTAGCCGGGGAGGTCGTCGTGCGAACTCTTGTTCCGCTGTTCGGGTCCATTGCGATCGGATGCTTCGCACTGTCAGGCTGCAGCGTCAGCGCCGAGGTCAATTCGACGCCGAGAGTCTCCAAAGAGGCCCTGCAGAAAGACATTTCGGACAGATTGACCAAGGCGGGCCAAGCGCCGGAATCGGTGACATGCGGCGACGATCTGGTCGGTGAGGTCGGCAAGACCGCGCGCTGCGAGATCGTCATGAGCGCGATGAACAAGACCGAACCGGTCGTGACGGTCACCGGCGTCGAAGGCAGCGACGTCAAATACGAGATGACCCCGGCGACGTCGAAAGAGCAGCTCGAGACGACGGTGTCGGGTCTGCTCGAACAAGCCTCCGGCGCGCCCGTGGAGTCGGTGGCATGCGAGTCGGGCCTCGAGGGCAAAGCCGGCAACGTCGCCTATTGCAATGTCGCGGCAGGCGGCCTGACGCTGCGCCGCACAGTCGAGGTCACCGGCGTCAACGGACTGATGATGGACATCGAAGTCGTCCCGGTGCTGACCAAGGACGAGCTGGCGACCTCGTTGGTCGATGGTCTCGCGCAACAGCTCGGGCAGCGTCCAGACTCAGCCGATTGCAGCGATCACCTCGAGGGCAAGACCGGAACCACGGTCGATTGCACAGTGAAGGCAGGCCCCAACACCGAGACGTTCGCAGTCACCGTGACGACCGTCGAGGACGGTGTCATCAACTACCACTACGAGCCCAAAGCATAGTCCGATGGATACACCAACGCAGCCTGTCGCCCGGGCACTCGACGACTTCACGCGGGCCGGTGGGATGACCGCCGCGTTCAAAGCTGGCGAAACCGGTCTCGGCCATCATTGGCGGCTGCTGTCGCCTACCGGAGACCTCCTGGCGCGTACGGTGCGGGTGCACAGCGGCGGGAAGGCCGCGCAGGCGTTCTGGAAGTTCTTGTCGCTCACCGCCCTTGACGCGGGCAATGACATCCACGTGGAGCTGCGCGGCGCCGACGACTGCGTGTTGGCACGCGCCAGTTCGATCAACGACAAGCCCGCATTCGTGACGGTGACCGATCCGAGCGGCGCGCAAGTGGTGAAGAGCAAGCGCGACAAGGACATTCTCACGATCTACGGCGCCGACGATCAGCCGATCGCCGAAGTGGCCTGTGACGGTGACGGCCCGTGGCAGGTCCGCGCCGACGGGCAGGTCCTGGGTGAACTGATCGCCGGCGAGCCCGGCCCGTCCACGTCGCACTCCGTCGCGGCGTGGGCGTGGGACCCGGAGACGGCGGTGAGTTCGGCCGCCTACGCCAAAGGCCAGCACCTCGGCCTGCGGCGCGTCAAGCAATATATGTTTGCGCCACAGGGCGAGACGACGACCGGCGTGGTGTTACTCCCGCTGCTTGCCGGGTTGACGTACTAATGCCGCCGGTTTACTTGAGCAGGGCGCGGCTCATCACCACGCGCTGGATCTGGTTGGTGCCCTCGTAGATCTGGGTGATCTTGGCGTCGCGCATCATCCGCTCGACGGGGAAGTCCTGCGTGTAGCCGGCCCCGCCGAACAGTTGCACCGCGTCGGTGGTGACCTGCATCGCCACATCGGAGGCAAAGCACTTGCTCGCCGCGGAGATGAAACCCAAGTCCGGCTCGCCCCGCTCGGCGCGCGCCGCCGCGCTGTACACCATCAGCCGGGCGGCTTCCACCTTCATCGCCATGTCGGCGAGCATGAACTGCACACCCTGAAAATCACTGATGGATTGCCCAAACTGCTTGCGGTCCTTGGTGTAGGCGATCGCCGCATCCAACGCGCCCTGCGCGATGCCGACGGCCTGCGCGCCGATCGTCGGGCGGGTGTGATCCAGCGTCGCCAACGCCGTCTTGAACCCGGTACCCGGCTCCCCGATGATCCGATCCCCCGGCACCCGGCAGTTCTCGAAATACAACTCGGTGGTCGGCGACCCCTTGATGCCCAGCTTCTTCTCTTTGGGCCCGACGGTGAAACCCTCGTCGTCGCGGTGCACCATGAACGCCGAAATGCCGTTGGCGCCCTTGTCCGGATCGGTCACCGCCATCACCGTGTACCACGTCGAGCGCCCACCATTGGTGATCCAGCACTTGGTGCCATTCAAAATCCACGAGTCCCCGTCGGCCTTGGCCCGAGTCCGCATCGCCCCCGCATCACTGCCGGCCTCCCGCTCACTGAGGGCATACGACGCCATCGCCTCCCCGGAGGCCAGCGACGGCAACACCTGCTTCTTCAGCTCCTCCGAACCGCGCAGGATCAGCCCCATGGTGCCCAGCTTGTTCACCGCCGGGATCAGCGACGCCGAACAGTCCACCCGCGCCACCTCCTCGATGACGATGCAGGTGGCCACCGAGTCGGCACCCTGGCCGCCATACTCCTCGGGCACATGGATGGCACTGAACCCCGACGCGTTCAGCGCCGCCAACGCCTCCTCCGGAAACCGCGCCTGCTCGTCGACCTCAGCCGCGTACGGGGCGATCTCCTTTTCCGCCAACGCCCGAATGGCGGCACGCAACTCGTCGTGCTCCTCCGGCAGTTTGAATACATCGAACGACGGGTTCCCGCCCCAACCAGCCATGACAGTCTCCTTAGCTAATCGCGATTAACTCTACTTGGTCCCGCCGTCACCCAATAATCGGTCGCGTAACGCCTGGTCTTTGGCCAGCACCATCGCCTCCAGGTCGGCCTGAAACGCCGTCATCCGTGCCCGCAACTCGCCATCCACGGCGCCGAGGATCCGCACGGCGAGCAGGCCCGCGTTGCGCGCGCCGCCGATCGACACGGTGGCCACCGGCACCCCGGCCGGCATCTGCACGATCGACAGCAGTGAGTCCAGGCCGTCCAACCGGGCCAGCGGCACCGGGACGCCGATCACCGGCAGCGGCGTCGCCGAGGCCACCATGCCCGGCAGGTGCGCCGCGCCGCCGGCGCCCGCGATGATCACCTCGATGCCGCGGTCGGCCGCGCCGCGCGCGTAGTCGAGCATCCGGCCCGGTGTGCGGTGCGCCGAGACCACACCGACTTCGAACGGGACGTCGAATTCGGCGAGCGCGTCGGCGGCATCGGCCATCACCGACCAGTCGCTGTCGCTGCCCATGATCAGCCCGACCCTGGCGTTAGGTGGCATGTTCGTCCCATCCGTCGGTCCAGACCGCGTGCGATAACCAGTGTGCCGCCCGTTCGGCGCGCTCACGCAGGAAGTCCAGATCGGATCCCGTCATGTTGACGTGGCCGATCTTGCGGCCGGGCCGCTCGGCCTTGCCGTAGAGGTGGATCTTCGCGTCGGGTAGCCGCGCGAACAGATGGTGCACGCGTTCGTCCATCGACATCGCGGGCGTCTGCGGTGCGCCAAGCACGTTGGCCATCACCGTGACCGGCGTGATTGCACCGGTATCGCCGAGCGGATAGTCCAGCACCGCCCGCAGGTGCTGTTCGAACTGGCTGGTGACCGCGCCGTCCATCGTCCAGTGCCCGGAGTTGTGCGGCCGCATCGCCAACTCGTTGACGAGCAGCCCGCCCTCGACTGTCTCGAACAACTCCACGGCGAGCACCCCGATGACCCCTAGTTCAGAGGCCAGCCGCAACGCCAATTCCTGTGCCGCCGAACCTAATTCGTCGGGCAGCTCCGGCGCTGGCGCCAGCACCAGCACGCAGATCCCGTCGCGCTGAACGGTTTCCACCACCGGCCAGGCCGCGCCCTGCCCGAACGGCGATCGCGCCACCAGCGCGGCCAGTTCCCGCCGCATCGCCACCCGTTCCTCGACCAGCACCGCCACCCCGTCGGCCAGGTACCGGCCCGCGATCTCGCGCGCCTGCGCCAGATCATCGGCCATCATCACGCCCTTACCGTCGTAGCCGCCGCGCACAGTCTTGATCACCACCGGCCCGTCGACGCGGCGGACGAACTCCTCGACGTCGTCGACGCTCTCGACTGCGGCATAGCGCGGTATCGGCGCGCCCATGGCCTCGAGCCGGCGCCGCATCACCAGCTTGTCCTGGGCGTGCACCAGCGCCTGCGGTGGCGGCGCCACGTTGACGCCCTCGGCGACGAGCTTCTCCAACAGCGCGGTCGGCACGTGCTCGTGGTCGAAGGTCAACACCGTGGCGCCCTCGGCGGCTCGGCGCAGATCGTCTAAATCGGTGTGCGAGCCGAGCACGATGTCGGGGCTGACTTGGGCGGCGGGCTCGTCGGTCTCGGCGACCTGGACGCGCAGCGTCTGGCCCAGCGCGATGGCGGCCTGATGCGTCATCCTGGCCAGCTGACCACCGCCGATCATGGCCACAACGGGCGGGTCATTGGGATTTCTCGGCACGATGCCTATGGTGTCATGATCGTGGCCGGGGCATTGACCTGCGGTTAAGGCAGGGTTGGGCGCACTTTGCGCCGTTTACGTACACTGCCTACCTGTGTCCTTCGCTGATGCCACCATCGCGCGGCTGCCGCGACCGATTCGCCCGTACGCCGAGGCGCATCACGAGCTCATCAAATTCGCCATCGTCGGGGCGACGACGTTCGTCATCGACTCGGCGATCTTCTACACGCTGAAGCTGACCGTTCTGGAGCCCAAGCCGGTGACCGCGAAGGTCATCGCCGGCATCGTCGCGGTGATCGCGTCCTACATCCTCAACCGCGAGTGGAGCTTCCGGGACCGCGGCGGGCGTGAGCGGCATCACGAGGCCTTGTTGTTCTTCGCGTTCAGCGGCCTGGGGGTGCTGCTGTCGATGGCCCCGCTGGCGTTCTCCAGCTATGTGCTGGGGCTGCGGGTGCCCGAGGTGTCGCTGACGGTGGAGAACATCGCCGACTTCATCTCCGCCTACATCCTGGGCAACTTGCTGCAGATGGCGTTCCGGTTCTGGGCGTTTCGTCGCTGGGTGTTCCCCGACGAGTTCGGCCGCAGCCCGGACAAGGCGCTCGAGTCCACGCTCACCGACGGCGGCATCGCCGAAGCGATCGAGGATCACATCGAGCACGGCGGCACCGTCACACCGCTGCGCCGGCCCAGCCGACGGGCCCGGCGGTTGGCTCAGCTGGGCGACTCCTCAGAGCCCAGGGTGTCGAAAACTTCGTGATACAGCAGTGAGTGCACCTGTTCCACGCGCGGAATGTCGTGGAACTCCAAGGGATCCTGCGACGCCGATTCGATGATCAGCGTTCCGGTGCGCACGATGCGGTCGATGAGGCCATGCCGGAACTCCACACTGTTGATCCGCGCGAGCGGGATGTCGATTCCGGCGCGGGTGAGTAGGCCGTGGCGGAACATCACCCGGCGGTCGGTGATGACGAAATGCGTTGTCATCCAACTCAAGAACGGCCACAGGGTGAGCCATCCGATGACGATCAACCAGATCGCGCCGATGACGGCGAAGATGACGTTCTTGGCCGTCGGGTCCCAGTCCATTCTGTTGACGACGGCCGCGGCGAACGCGGCGACCGCGGTGGCGAGGATCAGCACCAGCACCGGGCCGATCAACCGCTTCCAGTGCGGGTGCCGATGCAGCACTACCTGCTCGTCTTTGGCGAGGACGTTATCCGGGTAGCCCACGCGAGAACTTTACGACTCGAGCGGGCGCAGATGCGTGATATCGCCGGCCGAGACGGTGACGGTGTCACCGTCGGTTCTGATCACGAGCCGGCCCAGTTCGTCGACGGCCTCGGCGACGCCCTCGACGGTGCGGTCACCGGGGAGACTGGCGCGCACCGGGTTTCGCAGGGTGACGCTGTGGCGGCGGTAGTCGGCAGCCAGAGACTCGTCGCCGCGGCGCCAGCTGTCGATGCGAGTGCCCAGATGCCGAAGAACCGCCTGCGCCAACGCATTTCGGTCAGCTGACGCACCGAGCATCGTCAGTGACGTCGCCACCGGATCGGGGGCCTCGTCGGCGGTCATCGAGACGTTCAGGCCGAGGCCGATGACGACGACGCCTTGCGGTGAGGCCACTTCGGCCAGAATGCCCGCCAGCTTGCCGGTGCCCACCAAGACGTCGTTGGGCCATTTCAAACCGGCGGCCAGCCCGGCGACGTCGGCCAGCGCGTCGACCACCGCGACGCCGGTGGCCAGCGGCAGCCACCCCCACGCGTCGGTCGCCACGCCCTGCGTGCCCACACCGACCGACAATGCGATCTGCGACCGGGCCGGCGCGGTCCAGTGCCGGCCGTGCCGGCCCCGTCCGGCGCTCTGGTACTCCGCCAGCAGCACCGCGCCGTCGATGTCCTCCCCCGCGGCAGCCCTGGCGAGTAGATCGGCGTTGGTGGAACCGGTCTCCTCGACGACATCAAGCTGCCGCCAGGGCGGTTCGAGTCCTTCACGCAAAGCGGTGGCGTTGAGCGGGGGTCTATCCATCGGTTCTGCCTCATATCGTCCTCAGTGGGCCAGAAAGCACATCTTCGCAGCCGCGTCGACGCTTCGCCCAGAACTGAGCGTGCGGTGGCTGTCTTGAGTGTGCGCAGGCCGCGCGATTATTCGACGATCTGCGCAGTGGCGACACGCTCGACGCGGTGAGCGCACAGTCGAAGTGGTCGATGCACTCTCGCTGCGCGCTCAGCTGCGACATTCGAACCGGACCGCGGTTCTTGGCATAACTCTAAGGGCGGGCGCGGTGGCGCCAGCCGCAGCCGATAGCATCGCTCCCATGACGAGCGTTCAGGACCCCTCGGCGCACACGGCCGAACCCGCGGCCGAGCACGAAATCGACATTCACACCACTGCGGGCAAGCTGGCCGACCTGAAACGGCGGACCGAAGAGGCGATGCACCCGGTCGGCGAGGCCGCCGTGGAGAAGGTGCACGCCAAGGGCAAGCTGACCGCCCGCGAGCGCATCCTGGCGCTGCTCGACGAGGACTCATTCGTCGAACTCGACGCGTTGGCGCGCCACCGCAGCACCAACTTCGGCCTGCAGGACAACCGGCCGCTCGGCGACGGCGTGGTCACCGGCTACGGCACCATCGACGGCCGCGAGGTGTGCATCTTCAGCCAGGACGCGACGGTGTTCGGCGGCAGCCTCGGCGAGGTGTACGGCGAGAAGATCGTCAAGGTGCAGGAGCTGGCCATCAAGACCGGCCGCCCGCTGATCGGCATCAACGACGGCGCCGGCGCCCGCATCCAGGAGGGCGTGGTCTCGCTGGGCCTGTACAGCAAGATCTTCCACAACAACATCAAGGCGTCCGGCGTCATCCCGCAGATCTCGCTGATCATGGGCGCCGCGGCGGGCGGACACGTCTACTCCCCCGCGCTCACCGACTTCGTCATCATGGTCGACCAGACCAGCCAGATGTTCATCACCGGGCCGGACGTCATCAAGACGGTCACCGGCGAAGAGGTGACGATGGAGGAGCTCGGTGGCGCGCACACCCACATGGCGAAGTCGGGGCTCGCGCATTACGTGGCGTCGGGTGAACAGGACGCCTTCGATTACGTCCGTGATCTGCTGAGCTACCTGCCGCCGAACAACTACGCCGACCCGCCGCGCTACGCCGCGCCGGAGACTGCGGGCCCGATCGAGGAAGCACTCACCGACGAGGACCTCGAACTCGACACGCTGATTCCGGACTCGCCGAACCAGCCCTACGACATGCACGAGGTCATCACCCGGATCCTCGACGACGACGAGTTCCTCGAGGTTCAGTCGGGCTACGCGACCAACATCATCGTCGGCTTCGGCCGCGTCGACGGACGTCCAGTCGGCATCGTGGCCAACCAGCCCACCCAATTCGCCGGCTGCCTGGACATCAACGCCTCCGAGAAGGCGGCCCGCTTCGTGCGGACCTGCGACTGCTTCAACATCCCGATCGTCATGCTGGTCGACGTGCCGGGCTTCCTGCCGGGCACCGACCAGGAATACAACGGCATCATCCGCCGCGGGGCCAAGCTGCTCTACGCCTACGGCGAGGCCACCGTCGCCAAGATCACGGTCATCACCCGCAAGGCCTACGGCGGCGCGTACTGCGTGATGGGCTCCAAGGACATGGGCGCCGACGTCGCCGTCGCGTGGCCGACGGCGCAGATCGCGGTGATGGGCGCCTCCGGCGCCGTCGGCTTCGTCTACCGCCAGCAGCTCAAGCAGGCCGCGCAGGAGGGTAAAGACGTGGACGCGCTGCGGTTGGAGCTGCAGCAGGAGTATGAGGACACGCTCGTCAATCCGTACATCGCGGCCGAGCGCGGTTACGTCGACGCGGTCATCCCGCCGTCGCACACCCGCGGCTACGTCGCGACCGCCCTGCGGCTGCTGGAGCGCAAGATCGCGCAGACGCCGCCGAAGAAGCACGGGAACATTCCACTGTGAGCGGAACGAACGAAGTGAGTGACGCGAACGATTCGGCCACTGTGAGCGGAACGAACGAAGTTGAGTGACGCGAACGATTCGGCCACTGTGAGCGGAACGAACGAAGTTGAGTGACGCGAACGATTCGGCCACTGTGAGCGGAACGAACAAAGTTAAGGCCGACGTTCAGGCCGAAGACGCCAAGGCCGACCACGAGGCCCACATCCAGGTGGTCAGGGGCGAGCCCACCGATGAGGAGATGGCCGCGCTGATAGCCGTGCTCGGCGCGGCGTCCGGTCCCGCTGCGGACCCCGGCCCGCGCGAGCGGAATATGTGGGGCCATCCGGTGGACAAGCTGCGCTACGCGATCTTCAGCTGGCAGCGGGTGACGCTGCTGGAACGGACACACATGCGGCGCTGATGAGCGCTTGCGCGAAGAAGAAACCGAGATGACCCAGCTCGTTCTGGGCTCGGCCTCGCCAGGCCGACGCGGCGTGCTGCGCCAGGCCGGTGTCGATCCGCTGGTGGTCGTCTCCGGCGTCGACGAAGACGCCGTTATCGCGTCGCTGGGTTCCAACGCCCCGCCCGACCAGGTGGTGTGCGCGCTGGCCCAGGCCAAGGCCGACGACGTGGTCGCCCGTCTCCCGGCCGACGTGGTCGCCGATTGCGTTGTCATCGGCTGCGATTCGATGCTGCACCTCGACGGTCAGCTGTGCGGCAAGCCGGCGAACGCCGAAGCCGCACGGCAGCAATGGAATTCGATGGCCGGCCGGGCGGGCATCCTTTACACCGGCCATGCGGTGCTTCGTGTGCGCGACAGCGCCGTCGTCCACCGAGAAACCGAATCAGCAATGACCACAGTGCATTTCGGCACACCGTCGGCGACGGACTTGGACGCTTACATCAGCAGCGGCGAACCGCTGCGCGTTGCAGGCGGATTCACCATCGACGGGCGGGGCGGCTGGTTCGTTGATCGCATCGAGGGCGATCCGTCCAACGTCATCGGCCTGAGCCTGCCGCTGATGCGGAGCCTCCTCGCCCGTGCAGGTTTGTCGGTAGGCCGGCTCTGGACCGAGCAGCCTTGACCAAATCGCAACATAACTAGGCGCGGCGCGCCGGGCCCAAACACTTCCTGAACCTCAAGTGCAGGTTGACACTGGGGCGATGCCAGTCGAAGAGACCATGTGGGACGTCTCGCTCACCCGCGACGTCGAAACCTACGACCTGGAGCGGCTGCGCGCCGCACTCGCCGACATCATCACGAAGCGCCTGGCCCCCGGCAAGCGACTGCTGCGGGTGGTGACGTGGTGCCCCGACCTGCTGCGGCCGCGACAGGGTGCCCGTCGCTACGCCGTCGCCTACGAGGTGGCGCTCAGCGTCTGACGCGCTCACCCGAGATTGAAACCAGAGACAAAATCGGCCCCAAACTTGTCCCTGAGTGCAATCTCGGCACCCCCGACCCCGGCGGTAGGCTCGCATTGTGCCGCTGCCTCCAGACCCCAGCCCCGCGCTGCAGGACTACGCCCACCCCGAACGCCTCGTCACCGCCGACTGGCTGGCCAGCAACCTCGGCCGGCCCGGCTTGGCGATCGTCGAGTCCGACGAGGACGTGTTGCTCTACGACACCGGCCACATCCCCGGCGCGGTGAAAATCGACTGGCACACCGACCTCAACGACCCGCACGTACGTGACTACATCAACGGCGAGCAGTTCGCCGACCTGATGAACCGCAAGGGCATCTCCCGCGACGACACCGTCGTCATCTACGGCGACAAGAGCAACTGGTGGGCGGCCTACGCGCTGTGGGTGTTCACGTTGTTCGGCCATCCCGACGTCCGGCTGCTCGACGGCGGACGCGACCTGTGGATCTCCAACGGCCGCGACAGCACCCTCGAAGTGCCCACCCGACAATCCACCGGCTACCCCGTCGTCGAACGCAACGACGCGCCCATCCGCGCCTTCAAGGAGGACGTCCTCGCGATCCTGGGCAAGGAGCCGCTGATCGACGTCCGCTCGCCGCAGGAGTACACCGGCGAACGCACCCACATGCCGGACTACCCGGAGGAGGGCGCGCTGCGCGGCGGTCACATCCCGACCGCGCGCTCCATCCCGTGGGCCAAGGCCGCGGAGGACAGCGGGCGGTTCCGCAAACGCGCCGAACTCGAAGAGCTGTACGGGTTCATCACGCCCGAGGACAAGACCATCGTGTACTGCCGCATCGGTGAGCGCTCCAGCCACACCTGGTTCGTGCTGACGCACCTGCTGGGCCTGCCCGGCGTGCGCAACTACGACGGCTCGTGGACCGAATGGGGCAACGCGGTGCGCGTGCCCATCGCGGTCGGGGAAGAGCCCGGCGAGGCGCCATGAGCATGCCGGCCGCGCTGGCCGAGGTGGTGTCGGACTTCCAGGAGGTGCAGGGGCAGGACAAGCTGCAGCTCCTGCTGGAGTTCGCCAACGAACTTCCGCCGCTGCCCGCCGACCTCGAACAGGCCGCAATGGAGCCGGTGCCCGAATGCCAGTCCCCGCTGTTTTTGCACGTCGACGCCGACGATCCCGAACGCGTGCGGCTGTATTTCAGCGCCCCCGCCGAGGCGCCGACGACACGCGGCTTCGCCGCGATTCTCGCGGCCGGTCTCGACGAGCAATCCGCCGCCGACATCCTGGCCGTGCCCGATGACTTCTACACCGACCTCGGCTTGGCCGCGTTGATCAGCCCGCTTCGGCTGCGCGGCATGTCGGCGATGCTCGCCCGGATCAAGAACCGGCTACGGGCGACCAAACCTACTGACGAGTAAGACGACCGCCTGATAACGGGCTCAGTTATGCCCCTTAAACTGCGCGGGATACATTCTTAAAGACGTTTCTTAGAGAGATGCCAACCAGGAGGCGAAGTGCCTAGTCACGCCAGCTCAAAGATCTCCAAGGTGCTTGTCGCCAATCGCGGGGAGATCGCGGTCCGAGTGATTCGGGCGGCCAAGGACGCCGGACTGGGAAGCGTGGCGGTGTATGCGGAGCCGGACGCCGACGCCCCGCACGTGCGGCTGGCCGACGAGGCCTTCGCGCTGGGCGGTCAGACGTCGGCGGAGTCATATCTGGACTTCGCGAAGCTGTTGGACGCCGCGGAGAAGTCCGGCGCCAACGCCATCCACCCCGGCTACGGCTTCCTGTCGGAGAACGCCGATTTCGCGCAGGCGGTCATCGACGCCGGCCTGATCTGGATCGGGCCCAGCCCGCAGTCCATCCGCGACCTGGGCGACAAGGTCACCGCCCGTCACATCGCGGCGCGCGCGCAGGCCCCACTGGTGCCGGGCACCGCGGACCCGGTCAAGGACGCCGACGAGGTGGTGGCCTTCGCCAAGGAGTACGGCGTTCCGATCGCGATCAAGGCGGCGTTCGGTGGCGGCGGTAAGGGCATGAAGGTGGCCCGCACCATCGAAGAGATCCCGGAGCTGTTCGACTCGGCCGTGCGTGAGGCCACCGCGGCGTTCGGCCGCGGCGAATGCTTCGTCGAGCGTTACCTGGACAAGCCGCGCCACGTCGAGGCACAGGTGATCGCCGACCAGCACGGAAACGTCGTCGTCGCGGGCACCCGTGACTGCTCGCTGCAGCGCCGCTTCCAGAAGCTCGTCGAGGAGGCGCCGGCGCCGTTCCTGACCGATGCGCAGCGCAAGGAGATCCACGAGTCGGCCAAGCGGATCTGCCGGGAAGCCCACTACTACGGCGCCGGCACGGTCGAATACCTGGTCGGCCAGGACGGGCTGATCAGCTTCCTCGAGGTCAACACCCGCCTGCAGGTGGAGCACCCGGTCACCGAGGAGACCGCGGGCATCGACCTGGTGCTGCAGCAGTTCAAGATCGCCAACGGCGAGAAGCTCGACATCACCGAGGATCCCGAACCACGCGGGCACGCAATCGAATTCCGCATCAACGGCGAGGACGCCGGCCGCGGCTTCCTGCCCGCTCCCGGCCCGGTGACCAAGTTCGTGCCGCCGAGCGGCCCCGGCGTCCGGCTGGACTCCGGCGTCGAGACAGGTTCGGTGATCGGCGGCCAGTTCGACTCGATGCTGGCCAAGCTGATCGTCTACGGCGCCACCCGCGAGGAGGCGCTGGCCCGGGCGCGGCGGGCCTTGGACGAGTTCCAGGTCGAGGGCCTGGCCACGGTCATCCCGTTCCACCGCGCGGTTGTGTCCGACCCGGCGTTCATCGGCGACGAGAACGGCTTCTCGGTGCACACCCGCTGGATCGAGACCGAGTGGAACAACACCATCGAGCCGTTCACCGGCGGCGACCCGATCGAAGAAGAGGACACCATCCCGCGGCAGACGGTCGTCGTCGAGGTCGGCGGCCGCCGGCTCGAGGTGTCGCTGCCCGGCGACCTCGCCTTGGGCAACGGCTCGGGCCCCGCGCAGGCCGGTGTCATCCGCAAGAAGCCCAAGCCGCGTAAGCGGGGTGCGGCGGCCGGCGCCGGCGCGTCGGGTGACGCCGTGACCGCCCCGATGCAGGGCACCGTGGTCAAGGTTGCTGTCGAGGAGGGCCAGGAAGTGTCCGCCGGGGATCTCGTCGTCGTGCTCGAGGCGATGAAGATGGAGAACCCGGTCACCGCCCACAAGGACGGCACCATCACCGGCCTCGCGGTGGAGGCGGGCGCCGCCATCACGCAGGGCACGGTGCTGGCCGAGATCAAGTAGTTCCAGACCCGCGAGACTGTTGTTACCGAGGAAAAGTGCGAGTGAGGACCCCGGTAACTACAGTCTCGCGGCGTACGTGAAGCTATGGAACCGGTCGAAATCAATGCCGGCGCTTGGTATTTGCGCGGGCTGCGCGCCGACGAGCTGATCGACGACCGGCCCGCGCTGGCTGATCTCGGCGAGACGGATCCGGACTATGTGACGCGCCGCAACGCGCAGTGGGCATCCGACAGCGGCTACTCCTGGGCGGTTTGCGAACCGACCACCGGCGAATTGGTGGCGGAGGTGACGGTGGATCCGGCCGCCGCGACGCTGCACACCCGCGCCCGAACCGGGTACGCCGACGCAGCGGCGGCAGGCGAAGAGTCGGTGCGCCGGTTCGCGGCCGCCGTGCTCGGCATCACCGTCCGGAACTGACGTCGTCGATGTCGACGCCCGTCGCCAGGTCGGCGCATTCGACGGCGACCACGTCGGTGCGCGCCCGCAGGAACGGCCCCGCGCCGACGTCGCCGTGTAGCCCGGCGAGCAGTTCGGGCCAATGCCAGCGCGCCACCACCACCGGATGACCGGGCCGGCTGCCGTAGTGGGCGCGTGCCAATCCCGACGACGACGAACGCGCCGCGGCCAGTACCCGTCGCACCACGTCGGCGCCGACGTCCGGGGTGTCGACGAGGTGCAGCACGGCGTAGCCGGCCGCATCGATCGCCGATAGGCCCGCACGCAGTGACGCGCTGAGCCCCTTCGACCAGTCCTGGGCGATCACCGCCCGTGCGGGCGGTGGCACATCGACAATCGCGGCCCCCAGTACTACGACCACGTCGTCGCATCCACCCTCATCCAGCGCCGCCACCGCGGACCGCAGCCACTCGCCGTCGCGGGCCAGTACCTTGGGCATCCCGTACCGGGTGCCCGCGCCGGCGGCCAGCAGCACGCCCGCAGCTGCGGATTCCGTCGCCATGCGGACCAGTGTGACTGCTCCCCCGCGAGCAGGCGGAGAATCGCATTACCGCCGGGCCAATCGTGCGATTCTGCGTCTTGTCGGCACGGGCGCGCGACTGCCTATTTACGCGAACGTAAGAGTTGCGAGCGGATCCTGGTGCCCTGAGCAGGCATTATTAAAAAGCCCTCATATCGATTGTCCGAGCGGCACGATTCGGCGTAGGGTTCTTGACAGGTTGAGTTCACAGCCGCCTGGAGACGTCATCGACGCTGGGGCAGGAACTCCCAGCCCCGCTTCGAGGGCTTTGAGGACGCAGGGCCTATCCATTGACGTGAGCCACAGTACGAAATACATGTATTCCGACTGATGGAGTCACCATGTCTACCGTTAATGCTCATCCGACTTCGCCGGAGCCTCAGACCGACCGCTTCGAATGCCACGAGGCCCGGTTCGCCACCCACCGGCCGCAGCCGTCGACGGCGGTGGTCAGCGCCCACGGCGACCTCGACGCGGCGAACGTCGAGGAGTTCGTCGACTTCGCCCTGCGCGACGCCGACCACACCGATCGGTTGGTGCTCGACCTCAGCGGCGTCAAGTTCTTTGGCACCGCTGGATTCTCCGCATTGCACACCGTGAACGTGCGGTGCGCCGGCGACCACATCGCCTGGGCGCTGGTGCCCAGTTCGGCGGTCACCCGACTGCTGGCGATCTGTGATCCGGACTCCACCCTGCCCATCTGCGGCAACGTGGAAACCGCGTTCTCGACACTGCACGAAGAACCACGCCCGCTATTGCAGCTCATCTCTAAGTCGCGCTAGCGATTTCGCCAGCAACCGCGATACATGCATCTGTGAAATGCCGACCCGCTCGGCGATCTGGGTCTGCGTCAGCGACTCGAAGAACCGCAGCAGAAGCACTGTGCGCTCTCGCTCCGGTAACGCAGCGAGCAAGGGCCGCAACGCTTCTCGGTTCTCGATCTGATCGAGGCCGCTGTCCAGATCGCCGAGTGTGTCTGCGATCGCGGGGGCGTCTTCACTACCGCTGCCCCCGCCGTCGATGGACAACGTGTTGTAGGAGCTGCCGGCGACCAGGCCCTCGATCACCTCGTCGCGATCCATGTCCAGCTCGTGAGCGAGTTCAGACGCAGTGGGGGCGCGGCCCAGCCGCTGCGAAAGCTCTGCGGTAGCGGCCCCCAGGCGCAGATGCAGCTCCTTGAGTCGTCGCGGCACCTTGACCGACCAGCTGTTGTCCCGGAAGTGCCGCCGGACCTCGCCCATGATCGTGGGGACAGCGAACGAGACGAAGTCCGAGCCGGCGTCGACGTCGAAGCGGATCACCGCGTTGACGAGCCCGACGCGGGCGACCTGCACCAGATCGTCGCGGGCTTCGCCGCGGCCGTCGAAACGACGCGCGATGTGGTCGGCCAGTGGCAGGCACCGCTCAACGATCCGGTCCCGCTGCGCCATGAACTTCGGCGAAGCGTCGTCCAATTTCTGAAGTTCGCGGAACATATCGGCGACGTCTGCGTATTCCGAGTTCGGCCGTGATGACGAACCCCGCGAAGACGAAGGCGTCACTGCAGCGAACTCGCTCTCCTCGTCGTCATCGAAATCCCGAACACCTGCCCCTCCTCCGGGCCCTGCCCGTCCTGGAAGGTGTGCACCTCGTCAGTCAATGAACTCAACACGTGCCAGCTGAAGCTGCCCGGCGTGATGATGTCGTGGGTCGTGCAGGTGGCCGATGCCTCGATGACCACGGCATCATCGCGAGGGTCGATCCTCAGCACCAGGGTGGAACCGGGAACGGCCGAGCGGATCAGCCGGGTGCAGGCTTCGTCGACCGCCAGCCGCAGATCCGCGACGGCGTCGAAGTCGAGGTCTTCAAAGGTGCCGACGGCAGCGACCAATGCCCGCAGGACAGCAAGGTTTTCCAGCTTCGCGGCGACCCGCAGCTCGATCGACCGGTCACCGCGGCCCTGCCCGTTTTCGTGATTTGCGACGTCGGCCATGTGACCTCCTGGCAATGTCGAAGCGAGACTACCCCAGGTCGCCCCCCAGCTAACCATCGGCACTCCGGCGACCCGCGCGTGAACAAGAGGACAATCCGCTGCCATGGACGAGATGTTCGCGCCGATGAAGGACTGATAGGGCCGTCGCGCGCGCCAACACCGTCCTCACCATCGTGTAAGTCAGGTACCCCCTACCCGTTGGATGTCAAACATGACCAGGTCCGGCTGCTATGGCTGCCAGGCGTATGTGAGCATCCGTTGTCGCCTGCCCTGCCAGCGCGCCCCCATACGGCTTTTTTGAACCTCCCGGGAGCACGCGGCCACGACGGCCGATGGCCAGACTGTGCCGATGAGCACCCGCGCGCCGCAACATGATCCACGACGAGCCGGCGCCCGCATCCTCGACACTGCCGAGGGAGTCATCATCGCGCTGCGCCGCTGCAGCCTGAACCAGGCGTTCATGACGATTGTGCAGGCGGCCAAACAGCACCACGTGGCACCACTGAGTCTGGCTGACGCGCTGGTCGCCATCGCCCAACGCGACCCCACCGACGATCTGGACCGCAACGCGGTGCGCGTCGCCCGCGAGATATGGGGACCGCTCCTCAACGGCCACCGACACAACGGGACGCCGTGCGAGGAGTTCGGTTGAGTTGAGGTGAAGCGACTGCGTCGTCGACGGTGTGACGGGCTTTATCTGCGACGACCCGGCGGAACTCGCGGCGGCGATGCAACGGACGCACATTCTCGATCCCGCCGCCTGCCGACGCCACGTCAAGGAACATTTCAGCGCCGAGCGGCTCGCGGTCGGCTACGAAGACGTCTACCAACGCGCACTCGCCGAGCCGAAGCGCCTGAGCCCCAACGGTCTAGCGGTTCTTCCGACCAGCCGTGCCGATCTCGTTGAGCGTGGGCACGATCTCGAACAGGTCGCTGAGATCGGCCTTGTTGAGCGCCGCGGCGACAGGACCTTGGTGAGCGCCGACGAGGCAGAACGGGATGTCGGATTCGCCGGCCTGCGTCGCAGCTGACGTCAGCGCGTCGAGTCCTGCGGCGTCGATATTGGTGACACCCGCGAGGTTCAGCGCGAAAAGCTCTGGCGTGCGCAGGAGTTCGTTGGCCACCGCGCGGCGCATCGGCGCCGTCGTATCGGACAGCAGCGGACCGTTGACGTGAACAATGCTGGTGTTTCCGGCAGAGCGTTGCACGTGCACCATGGCCGAATCAGCTGGCCTCAGCGGGTCCTGACCTTGATGACTCATCGGGCCTCCCGGCCGGCGGATGCAGATCACATGCCGGCTGTCTGTAACGGCAAGTGTGAGCACGGTATGCGATCGCCGCGCCGTCCCGGCAGATTCAAATTGAGTGCACCCGACTTACCCTGACGGGCCGAGTCAGCTCCCCGGAAGCACAGCGGGATTCAAGAAGCGCCAGGCCCGAGTAGCGGCGTGCAGGTTGAACCGGGTATCGACGTCGCGCAAGTCGTAGCCGGTAAGCCCACGGATACGCCGCAGCCGATAGCGCAGTGTGCTCCGCGCGATATGCAAAGCCGCTGCCGTCTCGTCATAGTTGCCACCGCATTCGAGGTACTCGCTGAGGGTCTGGACCAAGCCCGAGTTCTTGTTCTCGTCGTATTCTCGCAACACGCCCAGCCACTCATCCAGGTATTCCTCGACCCCGCCGACGGAATGGGCGGCGTCGATGAGCCGGTAGAAGCCGAGTTCGTCATAGGCAGACGCGCCCTGCGGTGAAGCGCTGTGCGATCGAATGTTGAGCGCACGGCAAGCTTTTCGAAACGATTCGGGAATTTCCGCCGGTGTTGGGCACACCGGACCGATGCCGATGGTGGACGCGCTGTCGCCCAGCCGGTCGCTGATCGAGGTGTGCAGGGCCGAGGGGTCGGGTCGGCCGTCGACCAATAGGATCACCATGTCGGCGTGGTGGCCGTGCACGTAGTTGAGGTGCTGTGCAGCGGCCGCCCGGCACGCCGCCGCGCTGAGTGCGCCGCCGCGGGCACGAGGATGCCGGATGGCCACGACATAGTGCGGCGTTCGCAGATCGTGCCCGACCGCGGCGGCCCGCGCGTATGCGGCCGATGACTCGGTTCCCGCGAGCAGATCGTCCAGCAGTTCGCGTCGGATGCTGGTTTCCATCTCGGCGAGGTTTCGCTGGTGGAAAAGCTCAAGACCCAGGATCACGCTGCCGTATTCGAGCGCAAAGAGGTCATCGTCGGTGGCCTCCCCCCGCTGGTCGACAAGCGACAGCACGCCGAGGATCTCCCCACGGGAGCGCACCGGCATGGCGATGCGGTCCTTCACACGGGTAGCGCCGCTGCGACTGGACAGCGTGTGAAGAAACTCGTCGCGGTGGGCTTCCGGTCTGGGATTGGGCGCCGGGCGTTCCGGACCCGCCCAGGCGCGCAGATAGCCGAAGCGGTCCTCCACACCCGCAGTGAGGCCGGTCAATTCGTACAGGGCATCGGCTATTCCCTGCTCACCGTGGCCCGCGGCCGCGGCGGCGGCGAGCTGCTGCTGGATGTTCAACCGGGCACGCAGATGTTCGACTTCGTCGCTGCGTTCATCGGTCGTGCCGGGCTGGTCGGTCATGGTCGTCGGGGAAAGGAATGCAACATCGGTACGTTCCTCAGAGGTCGAGCGAGGTTCTCCACCTGCGCGGTTGAACATGCCTAGGGCGCCGCAGGAAGTCGTGCGCGCGCCACAGCCGGGTGCGCGGGATACCTGGAATCGGTCGACAGACTCAGCGGCCGCCCCGCTGATGCGGCTGATTTTTAACCGCTGGACAGGGTGTCTCGATAATACCGCGCGGGCGGCGGGGACGCCGTTATGTCACTGCGCCTTCATCGACGTCACCGACTCCAGCAGCTGGCGGGCGATGTCGTGCACCTTGATGTTGCGCCGCTGCGATTGCTCGACGAGCCGCTGGAACGCCTCGTCGGCGGTGCAGCTGTGCACCGCCATCAGAATCCCCTTGGCCTGGTCGATCTCGGCACGCGAGGTCAGCGCCCGCTCGAGCTGCGTGACCGCGTCGCGCGACTGCTGCCAGCGGCGGGTGTTGGTGATCGCCTGTCCGGCGGCCACCGTGTACAACCGCATCAGGCCTTCGTCGAAGGGGTCGAATGCCGAGGCTGTATAGCTGTACACGTTGAGCGAGCCGACCAACTCCGTCGGCTCGTCACCGTCGACCAGCAGTGGAACCGATATGCAGGCGCGGATGCCGAGCCGACGTGCCGCCTCAGCGAACTCCGGCCAGTCGTGGGCGCCCTTCGCGATCTCGACACGGACCGGGCGCCTGCCGTGGACGGACTCCATGCACGGCCCGCGCCCCGACTCATACTGCGCGCGATCAAGATCGATGATCCGGTCGTCCGTGCACGCCGCGGTGCGGGGGGACTCCCCGGTGAGCACACTGATGCTGACCGCGTCAGCGTCCGGGATGGCTTTGGCGGCCGTGCTCGCCACCCGGGCAAGCACATGGTCCAGCGGTTCTTCGGAGGCGAATATGTCCCGCAGAGCCGCGATTGCCTCGGAGGTGGTGTCCAGCCGCGCTAAGGGGTCGGGGCGTTCCACACCAGCCATAATGCCTGGCTCCTGTCCACCAGCACGGCGAACACTGGCGCACTCGCATCCTACCGCGCGGCGCCAGGCAGCCCGGCTATGCGGCGCAATCGCGACAGACGGCCGGTTGCGCGCCGGGGTGCGCGAGGCGGCTTCGGTGATGCACGAGAAAGCAACTCGAGCAGACGAATTCGTCCTGCTGCACTGGTATCACCCGTACCGACAGCTCCTCGCCGGAGAGGTCGGCGCCCGGCAACTCGAAGGATTCGACGACGTCGGACTCGTCGACGTCGATTTCGGCCGGCTGCGGTTCTGCCCGCAGGCGCAGCTCCGGTAATTCGTCGTCAATATCGTCGACGACTGCGGCTCGCGGTGCGTCGTAATCGGTGGTCATCGCTGTTTCCTGTTTCTCGATTCGGCAGACGGACAGTCTGCGGTGCGCAGCCATCGGATGCCTGCTCCCCCGGGGGTCAAAATCTGCGTGCTGCGTCGCCCTGCATGCGCGAATCCGCCCCGGCCGCGGCGGCTGCGGTCGTAGGCCCGGCGCGGACGTCGGCCAACCAGCGTGGCGCCAGCACCACCCCGTGCGCGCTGTTCAGGATCGGGTCGAAGGTCCGCCCGGTCGCCACGATCCCGTCTGAATGAAACACCCGGGCGTCTCGCAGTGCAACCGCCCACTGGAACGGCGCGGTCACGAAATCCGCCGCTTCCCTAGGTAATTGGATGGACAACTACATCACTGGCTTCCAGACATGACTTCGACGTCTGACGGTCCGACATCGGCGGCGATCATCACTTCGGGTCGACGGAGTCGCCTGTGCCCGTAGACGTCGAGCGGCGTGAGGCAGCTCCAGTACCGCTCCGCATGGTCGCTTCGCACATCGCCGCTTTCGACCAATTCCCTTACCGCGTCGTAGAGATCGAGGTCAGAGACGAAACAATGCTGCGAATCGACCCACAATCGCAACAGCATTATTTCGCGCTGCGCCGCGAACTCGGCGACGTCGATCGCCTCGCCGTTGCGGGTGTCGACGAGGTGGTGCCCACACGGACCCGTGGGCAGGTACCCGTAGATGACGTTGTGGCGGCTCTGGTGGTAGATACCGACTCGCATGCCGGTGGTATTCACCGCAACGAGAAGTCCAAACATGGCTCGCAACGACCGTTTAGGAGATCGTCTAAGCGGGTATGCCGAGCGCCGCTGGACCTGGCTACACACCACAGTGGCAACGGGCAGGAGCGTGCAATGCAACACATTCGGCGATGGGGAGCTGTTTATCTTCTGTTGCTGCTGTTCGTCGGGTCGTGGCTGGGGCAATTCGTCACGCAGCTGCAGACTTTCCAATCTGAGCAGCAGTCGCACGGGCAGCCGTTCCTCTGGCCGGAGTACTGGAGCAGCTTCTTTGCAAGCACCTTCGAGAACTGGCAAAGCGAGTGGCTGCAGCTTGTGTTTCAGGCCATCTTGTTGCTGGGCGCCAAGCATTGGATCTTCAAGGTCGACGCCGAGGATTTGGAACGGATCGAGGCCAAGATCGACCATATCCAGGACCGACTGGGAATGCCTTCCCTGCCTTCGGATCCGGCGACCAGGTGAGCACGCCTCCCGGTCAACCGGACGAAATTGTTGCCGCCTTGCGCTGGTAGCCGGCCGCCAATGACCGGTCGTAGATCCGCAGCGTATCGGCAGCTATGCGGTCCCAGGAGTAGCGGGCCCGTGCGCGATCGCGGCCGGCCGCACCGAGGCTCTGGCGCAGGAACTCGTCGCGCAGTAGGTCGCTGAGCGCATTCGCCAGTTCAGCAGGCCGGTTCGGCGGGACCAGTCGACCCGTCACATCGTCCACCACCGTATCGAGCATGCCGCCGACCGCCGATGCCACTACGGGGATGCCACACGCCATCGCCTCCAGCGCCACGAGGCCGAACGGCTCATACCACGGCGTGCACGCCACCACGTCGGCCGAGCGCAGCAGCGCAGGCATGTCCTTCCTCGCCACCGAACCCTGCAACCGCACGCGATCGTCGACGCCGAGCTCCGCGGCCAGGTTGCGCAACCGGCATGCCTCGGCCGTGTCTGGCGCGCCCGCGAGCACGAATTCGGTGTCCGGGATGACGGTCAGCGCCCGGATGATGTGATCGAATCCCATACGCGGAACGAGTCTTCCGACGCTGACGATGCGATGCGGCGCCGTGCGCGGGGCTTTCGGACCGTCAGGAGTGAACAGGTTAAGATCGACGCCGTACGGCACCACCGAGATTCGCGACCGCGGCCGGCCCATCCGTGCCAGCTCGAATACTTCGTCCGTGCACGTCGCCGCCACCCAGGTGGCGCCCTTGGCCACCATTGCTTCCAGCTTCGGCCGCTGTGGCGGGCTGACACCCTGCAGACCCTGGTGCCGCCGCTCGACCACCCCGTGAAATGTTTGCACCGCAGGCAGATTCAGATGCCGCGCCGCGAGCTGCGTTGCGACGCCTGACATCCAATAGTGCGCATGGGTGACGTCAGGTCGGTCAACCGCCCAATCGGCATCGAGGAACTGAGCGAATGCTCCCATGTATTGCAGTAGCTGTTGTTCGGGCAGATGCTCCGGCGGGCCAGCCGAAACGTGAACCACGGTGTAGCGCTGCGGGGTATCGACTTCGTCCCGCAACGTCCGGTCGTCCCGACGGGTGTACACCTTCACTCGGTGGCCGAGCCGGGCCAAAGCCGCCGACAGCGCGTCAACATAAACGCTCTGCGCGCCGACTTCCGTACCACTGAGCACGGCCAACGGACTCGCGTGCTCCGAAACGATCGCGATCTTCATGATCCGCGCATGTGCCACACCGACAGCGAGCGCACAGATCGCACAATGGGCATGCGACCGACTTGCCCGCCGCAAGTACTCATAAACCTCGATCGCTCAAGATTTCGCTTACTGGATAGGCACTTTCGCAATGTGGACGATTTGCCGATACGCAGCACCGATTAGAGAATCGGTCTACCGCCGGTGACCGCGACCCTTGCACCCGTCACATAGCTGGCTTCGTCGGAGGCCAGCAGTACGTAGATGGGCGCCAGCTCGACAGGCTGGCCCGCGCGTGCCAGTGGCACGTTCTCCCCGAACGATTTCACCCGTTCCGGTGGCATCGTCGACGGAATGAGCGGCGTCCAGATGGGACCCGGGGCGACGCTGTTGACGCGGATTCCCTTGTTGCCCAACAACTCAGCGAGGCTGGCCGAGAAGTTGGCGATCGCCGCCTTGGTGGCCGCATACGGCGCCAGGGTCGGGTTGGGCATATCGGAGTTGACCGAGGAACTGCCGATGATCGACCCACCCGCGCCCATGTGCGGTAGCGCCGCCTTGACCAGATAGAAGTACGCGCCAACGTTGAGCTTGAACGTGTAATCCCATTCCTCGTCGCTGATCTCGTCGAGACTCTGATGCGTCATCTGGTAGGCGGCATTGCTGACGAGCACATCGATGCCGCCGAATCCCTCGACGGCTCTGTCGACAACCGCGCGGCAGTGCGCCGGGTCGGAGAGGTCACCGGCCATCAGCACGCACGTGCGGCCCGCCTCCTGGACGTACTGCTGGACGTCCTGTGCGTCTTCATGCTCGTTGAGGTACGCGATCAGCACGTCGGCGCCCTCACGCGCGAACGCGATCGCGACGGCCCGGCCGATCCCGCTGTCGCCGCCGGTGATGACCGTCCGTTTGCCCTCCAAGCGTCCGGTGCCGCGGTAGCTGGTTTCTCCGCAATCGGGTGGCGGGGTCATCTGCGACTGCACGCCGGGCGGTGCCTGCTGCTGTTCCGGGAAACTCATGGCCGGTGTCTACCCGCGATGGCAACTGCCGAATCGACGTCAGGGGTAAACAGGAGGTGATGGAACAACTCGATGGCGGCGTCGTCAACTTCGCCAGCCAGATCGACCCGGCGACGATCGAGCAGGCCAAACAAACAGCCAGCCTGCCGTTCGTGTACCCGCACGTGGCGCTGATGCCCGACGCACATGTCGGCAAGGGCGCCGCGGTGGGCACGGTGATCCCGACGCTGGGCGCGGTGATCCCGGCGGCCGTCGGCGTCGACATCGGGTGCGGCATGGTCGCCGCCCGCACCCGGTTCACCGCGGCCGACATCGCGGGCAAAGACACTGCCCGACTTCGCAGTTCGCTCGAATCCGCCATCCCGCTGAGTGCGGGCAACTACAACAAGTCGCTGCGCCGGTACCCGTTCACCGCGCCGCGCATCGAGCGGCTCGAGAAGCTCGCCGCCGAGACCGACGTGGACCTGTCCCACTCCCCGAAATGGAAGGCCCAGCTAGGCACGCTGGGCGGCGGGAACCATTTCATCGAGCTATGCCTCGACCGCGACGATGCGGTGTGGATGTTCCTGCACGCCGGGTCACGCGGCGTCGGCAACAGGATCGCCACCCGCCACATCAAGGTGGCCCAGCAGTGGTGCCGGAGTCGGCACATCACGCTGCCCAACGCCGACCTGGCCTACCTCGAGGAAGGCACCCCCGAGTTCGACGCCTACCTCCGCGAGCTTCGCTGGGCGCAGCAGTATGCGCTCGCCAACCGCGAGGAGATGATGGACCGCTTCCGGCAGGCGTTTGCGCACTGGATGCACACCGACGCGGACGGCGTCGAGGTCGAGCGGATCAACACCCACCACAACTACACGGCGCGAGAACGCCACGCGGACACAGACGTATGGCTGACCCGCAAGGGCGCCGTGGACGCCCATCGCGGCGTGATGGGGCTGATCCCCGGCTCGATGGGCACCCGCTCATACATCGTGCGCGGCAAGGGCAATCCGGCCAGCTTCTGCAGCGCGCCGCACGGCGCCGGGCGGCGCTTCTCCCGAAACGAGGCCAGGCGCCGGTTCACCGCCGCCGACCTCGCCGCCCGGATGAAAGGGATCGAATACCGCCACGGCGAAGCGTGGGTCGACGAGATCCCCGACGCCTACAAACCCATCGACACGGTGATGGCGGATTCGCAGGACCTCGTCGAGGTGATCACCGAACTACGGCAGGTTGTCAACGTCAAGGGCACATGACTGGCGTTTGAATCACTACGATTGTGGCTAGAGCTACAGACGTCTGTCGTCTGGAGATGCCGTGACCACCGAAGCTCCCCCGCTTGCTGACCTCAAACCTCGCCGCCCCTTCCCCGCACGGCTGGGCCCGAAGGGCAACCTGGTCTACAAGCTGATCACCACCACCGATCACAAGCTGATCGGCATCATGTACGTCGTCGCCTGCTTCGGGTTCTTCTTCACCGGCGGCCTGATGGCGCTGTTCATCCGCACCGAGTTGGCGCTGCCCGGCCTGCAGTTCCTGTCCAACGAGCAGTACAACCAGCTGTTCACCATGCACGGCACGATCATGTTGCTGTTCTACGCGACGCCGATCGTGTTCGGGTTCGCCAACCTGGTGCTGCCGCTGCAGATCGGGGCCCCCGATGTCGCGTTCCCGCGACTCAACGCGTTGTCGTTCTGGCTGTTCCTGTTCGGCGGGTTGATCACCACAGCGGGGTTCATCACCCCCGGCGGGGCGGCCGACTTCGGCTGGACCGCGTACTCGCCGCTGACCGACGCGATTCACTCGCCGGGCGCCGGCGGTGACCTGTGGATCATGGGCCTGGCGATCGGCGGTTTGGGCACCATCCTCGGCGGGGTCAACATGATCACCACCGTCGTGTGTATGCGGGCGCCGGGCATGACGATGTTCCGGATGCCGATCTTCACCTGGAACATCCTGGTGACGTCGATCCTGGTGCTGCTGGCCTTCCCCATCCTGACCGCCGCGCTGTTTGCGCTCGCCGCCGACCGTCATCTCGGCGCCCACGTCTACGACCCCGCCAACGGCGGAACCATCCTGTGGCAACACCTGTTCTGGTTCTTCGGGCACCCCGAGGTGTACATCGTCGCGCTGCCGTTCTTCGGCATCGTCACCGAGATCTTCCCGGTGTTCTCCCGCAAACCGATATTCGGCTACACGCTGCTGGTGTACGCCACCCTCGGCATCGGCGCGCTGTCCATGGTGGTGTGGGCCCACCACATGTTCGCCACCGGCGCGGTGCTGATGCCGTTCTTCGCATTCACCACCTACCTGATCGCGGTACCGACGGGCATCAAGTTCTTCAACTGGATCGGCACAATGTGGAAGGGCCAGTTGACATTCGAGACACCCATGCTGTTCGCGGTCGGATTCCTTGTGACGTTCCTGCTTGGCGGCCTGTCCGGCATCATCCTGGCCAGCCCGCCGATGGACTTCCATGTCACCGACTCGTATTTCGTGGTGGCGCACTTCCACTACGTGCTGTTCGGCACGATCGTGTTCGCCACCTACGCCGGGGTGTACTTCTGGTTCCCGAAGATGACGGGCCGGCTGCTCGACGAGCGGTTGGGCAAGCTGAACTTCTGGCTCACCCTCATCGGTTTCCACACCACCTTCCTGGTGCAGCACTGGCTCGGCGACGAGGGCATGCCGNAACTTCTGGCTCACCCTCATCGGTTTCCACACCACCTTCCTGGTGCAGCACTGGCTCGGCGACGAGGGCATGCCGCGCCGCTACGCCGACTATCTGCCCACCGACGGGTTCACCGTGTTGAACGTGGTGTCGACGATCGGCGCCTTCATCCTCGGGCTCTCGGTGCTGCCATTCGCGTGGAACGTGTTCAAGAGCTGGCGCTACGGCGAGCCGGTCACCGTCGATGACCCCTGGGGACACGGCAATTCGCTGGAGTGGGCGACCAGTTGCCCGCCGCCTCGGCACAATTTCACAGAGCTGCCCCGGATCCGTTCGGAGCGACCGGCTTTCGAGCTGCACTACCCGCACATGGTGGGACGCATGCGCGCCGAGGCCCACATCGGACGGCGTCCGACGCTCAGCCACGGCAAGCGTGTGCACAGCGCGGGAACCAAGGCCTGATGGCCACGGTCACGGCTGATCTGGTCGAAATCGCCAGGCGCCGACTGACTTCCAGCGGTGTATTCGTGATGTCGCCGGCCGACCTGAACACCGCGCTGGACGTCGACGACGATGCGTGGCGGCGGTTCCGCACACATTGGGACGACCTCGCGCCCGACACCTACGCCGGCACACTCGGGACGCGGCGGCTTCGCCGGTACGGGCATTTCCGGTACCGCACCGACGACGCCTGCGCGACGTTGATGCCGCACCACGAATTCGTGCAGCCGCAAGATTCCAATCCGCTCTACGTTCGGCAGGATCGGCATTTTGAGCCGCTAACGGCGCGCTTTGCGGCCGATCCGCTGCTGCACATGGTCCTGAACCTGTTGGGCCGCATCGCGACCGCGCTGGACACCCTCTGCGAATGGAGCGCCAAGGTGCATCCGTTCCGGGTGCTGGCATCGGCCGACGCCGACGGGCAACCCACCCCGGAAGGCCTGCATCACGACGGTGTCACGCTGGTGACCTCGCTGCTCATCGACCGGCGCAACGCCACGGGCGGGGAAAGCTTGGTGGTCGACCTGGACGGCCGTCGGCTCTTGTCGACGACGCTGTCGCGGCCCGGCACCCTGCTGCTGGGTGACGACCGTCGCACCCTGCACGGCGTCTCGCCGATCCGGCCGGTTGACCCTGCTGCGCCGGCGCAGCGGGACGTGCTGGTGATCACGTATGCCCCGCCGTCGCCGCGATGAGATCGTCGACGACTCCGGTGAGTTCGCCGTGGCGGGCGGCGGACGCACGTTGACGGTGCGCGCCGGTGCCGTGGTGCTCGAGGCGTCGCAGGAACGCCGTCACCAGGTCCACGTCGCCGTGCTGCTGTAGGGCGGGCATGACGCAATCGATCAGTCGCCGGGCTTGCTCGGCTGCCCTGGGAGACCAGCCGTCCCGAGCGGCCTGCCAGTACGTCGCCCGCAGCACCTCGCTGCACGGCTGCGGGCCCGGATCGCCGGCGATCACCCGCTGCGTCGCGGTCGCGACCATCGCCCTGAGGAGCACCGCCAGCGCAACCGTGTCGTCGACGTCGGTGGTGACGTCCATCGCCCGGATTTCGATCGTCGGCAGTCGCGGATTGGGCCGGACGTCCCAGAACGGCGTGTCCACATCAAGCATCGCTTCGGCTTCTGCTATGGCACAGGCTATTTCGCGATGCTCCCGCAGTGACGCCGCGAACGGCGGAGGACCCAGACACGGGAACCGGCTTCGGGTGACGGCGCGCCAGCTGGCGTATCCGGTGTCTTTGCTTTGGTAGAACGGCGAATTGGCGCTCATCGCCACCAGCAGCGGAAGCCAGGGCCGCAGGTGGTTCCCGACGAGCACGGCCACCTCGGCGTCAGGCAGATAGACGTGCGTATGCAGCGAACAGATGGCGAAATCGTCGAGCATGGCCCGGTATTGGGCGACACCGGCCCGGTAGCGGGGATGGTCACCGACCAGTACGGGCCCGTCGCAGGCGACGACGGGAGTGCCGGACGCACACAGCCGCACGCCTTGCGCCATCGCGGCTTTCGCGGCCGCCGCCCGAAGCTGGCACAGTTCGTCGCACAACTGTGCGGCATCCGCACACGGCGGGGTCTTCACCTCGAGCTGGCACAGGTTGAACTCCCCCGTGACCAACTCGCCCATGCTCGCCACCGCGTGCGCAACGACCTGCGGACCAAGCGATTTCACGGCCCGACTGACGGGGTCGATGAGAAAGAACTCCTCCTCCACCCCGATCGTCGTCGTCACCTTCTCGTCACCGCTGTTCGTCGCTACGCGCTTCCGCGCCGGTCTCCCGGGTATCGAGCGAGTCGTCCGACGATGCCCGGCCGACATAGCGGCCGCCCTCGCGTGACTGCGCGACGGCCTCGTCGTCGTCCACGTCGGATTCGGATTTCGAATGTCTGCCCATGAAGCCGGCTTACCCGCGGGCCGTCCTCGCGAAACCGCGACGCTCGCCTGCAGGGGTTTAGGCGGGCGGTCTGCGGGGAAGCCCGTCGGTGTGGGAGGGACGTTCCCTTCGCACCGACCCAGAATCCGGGTCGCAGGTCCGGCCCTTCGACCGGGCTACCCAGGCTCAAGAAGTGGGCACGAGACCGATCCACTCCCGTAGCGGAAAGGTAATCATGACCGACAAGAAAAGTGGCCCCGAAGAGGGCATCAAGGGTGTCGTCGAAGACGCCAAGGGCAAGGCGAAAGAAGCGGTCGGCACCGTGACCGGCCGTGACGACTTGGTTCGCGAGGGTAAGGCTCAGCAGGACAAAGCCGACGCCCAGCAGGATGTGGCCAAGAAGGAAGCCGAGGCCGAAGCGGCGCGCAAGGGCGCCGAGGCGGCCGAGCAACGCCAAGAGGCCGAGCAGCGGCCGTAACATGTCGCGAGCAAAGGGCCCGGCCACTGCGGCCGGGCCCTTTGTGGTGTGCTGGTCAACTGCTCGGCGGCTGCCGTTCGACATCGGGATGTTCGGCGTACCAACGCTCTTCGAGTTGACGAACACGCCGATGCTCGATGTACAGCCAGGCACATCCGATGATGAAACCCGCCGCCGACAGCCCCGCCAGCACCAGACCGGTGTCATGGTGGCGCGTGCCGAAGGCGGCCAGGCAGCTGACGAACAACACCAGCGCGACGCCGATCACGATGAGCGCCGGCATGATCTTGTTGTCTTTCATCGACTCGCCAGCGTGCGGACGCGTGGTCCTGGCGTGGTCTACGGGGTCCTTCGGGCCTTTCATGGCTACTCCTCTCACGCCACACCTGTGCCCGTGATTGCATGGGCTGATATCCACGGTAGAACTACCCGAACCGGTTGTGGGCCAAACGAACATCACTGGTAGAGGGGGTATTGCCATCCCGCGCCAGCGCGTTCTGCGTCACGTCCCGATCCCGGCCAACGCGGGCAGGCTCATGGTGAGCACCAGCAGCATCAGCGTCATCAGGAACCAGCCGGCGCCCTGCCACGCCCACCACGTCTGCTGCTTCTTCCACGTCTGGTAGGTGCGCAGGAACGCCCGCAGCGCGCCGATGAGCAGGATCGCCGGAGCGCCCAGCGCCAGCAACATCCGCTGCGAGGCACCGCAGGCCGCGGTGTCGACGGTGGTGCCGTCACAGGTGCTCACCCACACGGCGGCGACCACCAGAAACGCGATTGCCAGCGCCGCGACGAGGAGACCGAAGCGGATGGCGTCGCGCACCTCGGCGTCGTCGTGCCGCAAACCGTTGGGGTTCTGGTACACGGCCACCTCTACGAGTTCGCTACCTGAGGCTGACGGTCGATGAGCTCGGAATGGCCGGATTCGCGGGCGCAGTGCGCACAGCAGTAGATCGCGTCAGCGGCCTCGACCCCGTGGCCGAGGATCCGGCATCCGCAGTGGTCGCACTGCGGCGCGACCTTGGTTGCTGCGCACTCCACACTGTCGAACGTCTCGGTGCGCCCATTCCAGCTCACCGTGAAGGCCTTGTCGTAATCGTTGCCACAGGTGGCACAGACCGCCATGATCATCCTCCCGACGCACACAGCTTTGACGCCTGTGGAATTCCCTGGCCGCGGTCCGGGTAAACCTCAGGAACACACGCGCAGGTGCGCGGTCAGCAACAGCCGGTCGAACTGTGTGCGCGCCGGCAGCAGCTCGTCGTAGTCCAGCGACAGGAAGTCCTCGGCGATTTGCTCGGCCAGCACCCGCAGCTTGACGTTGGTCTCCTGGGATCGCCACTTCAGCAGCTCGAACGCAGACTCGGCGTTGATCCGGTAGATCAACATCAACATGCCTTTGGTCTGCTCGATGCCGCCGCGGGCCTCGGCGATCTCGGCGACCGCCTCGGTGACGATCTCCTCCTGCACTTCGGTCATCGACGGCGTCACGTCGACATAGAAGCCGTGGGTTCCGATCACCGCGCCGTCGTCATCGAACAGCTGGTCACCCACCACCACCACGTGGTGGATGTCCCCGTGGGTGTCGATGACGCGATGTCGGGTGCTGAAAGCGCCTGCGGTACGGCGGATTTCGTCCAGCGTGGCGGCTACCTGCTGATAATCCTCGGGGTGCTTGTGCGACAACACCAGTTCGGTCGTCGGGTTCGCGGTACCCGGCTCGTAGCCGTGCATGCGCTCGACCTGCGGCGACCACTCCCACCGCTCATCAGCGAAGTAGAATCGAAACCATCCGACCCGTTGCGGCTCACCACCGGCGAGGGCGTGCTCCACCATCGTCTGACCGGTGGATTCGACCACACCATCGGACATGCGTTGAACATTAGCCTGCCAAGCTGTGCCGGGCGCGACATTGCAGTCCTGCAGGGCTCCCACGGGTGCGATGTCGGCTGTTCGCCCTACGATTCGCAGCGTGTTGCGGGTCAAGGTGTATCTGGTGGCCGGCCTCGCGGCGGGCCTGGCCGCCTACGTGCTGGGTGCCGGCGCGCCGTGGAGCGTGGCCGTCGGCACCGTCGCCCCGGCGTTACTCATCGCGGCGCCCCGCTTCCTGCTCGGCGTGATCGCCGGCGCCCGCACAGCGCCCGATCCCGCCGCCGCGATGTCGGGCCTGGAGTTCGAGGACTATGTCGCCCGCATCGCGCGGTCCTGCGGTGTGCCGGTGATCATGACGTCAGTGACCGGCGACTGGGGCGTCGACCTGATTGTCGGGCGTCGGCCCAATCGCCTTGCCATTCAATGCAAGCGGGTCTCACGCCCCGTGGGCACAGCCGCTGTACAGGAGGTGGTGGCCGGCGCGCCGATGCAGGACTGCACCAAGACGATGGTCGTCACCAATCACGAATTCACGTCTGCGGCACGCAAACTCGCCGAACTTCACGGCTGCGAGCTGGTCGGCCGCGAAGAGCTACCCCTGCTGCGTTCGACGATCAGAAGGCTGACCGCGTGAGCACGTCCCGGATTGCGGTGACGGCCTCGTCGATCTCGTTGCGCGACACCGTCAGCGCCGGCCGGAACCGCACAGAATCGGCGCCGCTGGCCAGCATGATCACCCGGCGGTCCCAGAGCCGACGGATCAGCTCGTCGCGCGCCGCGGTCGTCGGCAAACTGAATGCGCACATCAGTCCACGGCCGCGCACGTCGAGCACCAGCTCCGGGAATTCCCGTGCCAGCGAATGCAACCGGTCCAGCAGATAGCGGCCCGCCTTCGCCGCGCGCACGAACAACCCGTCGGACTCGATCACCTCGAGGATGCGCCGCGATCGCACCATGTCCACCAGGTTGCCGCCCCACGTGGAGTTGATCCGCGAGCTGACCGCGAACACGTTGTCGTGCACCTCGTCAACCCGTCGGCCGGCCATGATTCCGCATACCTGTGTCTTCTTGCCGAACGCCACCACATCGGGCACAACTCCCAATTGCTGGTAGGCCCAAGCCGTTCCGGTCAGTCCGCAGCCGGTCTGCACCTCGTCGAAGATCAGCAGCGCATCGAATTCGTCGCACAGCTTGCGCATTTCGGCGAAGAACTGCGGCCGGAAATGCCGGTCACCGCCCTCGCCCTGGATGGGCTCGGCGATGAAGCAGGCGATGTCGTGCGAATGGGCCTCGAACGCCGCGCGGGCTTGGCTCAACGATTCTGCTTCCAGCGCAGCCATATTCGCACTCGGACGGATATACGGCGCGTCGATGCGCGGCCAGTCGAACTTCGGGAACCGGGCCACCTTATTGGGGTCAGTGTTGGTCAGCGACATCGTGTAGCCGCTGCGGCCGTGGAACGCCCCACGCAGATGCAGCACGCGAGTGCCCAGCGCCGGGTCGATGCCGTGCGCCTCGTTGCGGCGGCTCTTCCAGTCGAAGGCCACCTTCAGCGCATTCTCGACCGCCAGCGCGCCGCCGTCGACGAAGAACAGGTGCGGCAGCGCCGGGTCGCCCAGCACGCGCACGAAGGTGTCGACGAAGCGGGCCATCGGCACGCTGTAGACGTCGGAGTTGCTCGGCTTGTTCACCGCGGCTTGCGCGAGTTCGCTGCGGAAGGCCTCGTCATCGGCCAGCGCCGGGTGGTTCATCCCCAACGCGGACGAGGCGAAGAAGGTGAACATGTCGAGGTAGCGCTCGCCGGTGCGGGCGTCGACCAGATACGAACCCGCCGAGCGGTCCAGGTCGAGCACCAGGTCCAGCCCGTCGGCCAGCATGCTGCGGGCCAGCACGTCGTGCACGCGGTCGGGGGTGAGCGCGCCGGAGGGTGTCAGCACAGCGGTCATAACGCCATCTTAGCGCAGTATTTACGGTGTACCCATCGCTACACAGGAACTATTCCGGTATATACTCCCTACCACTGTAAAAAGTCTGTAGAATGATCGTGCTTCGCGTCCGCACGTTCGCCGCCGTGCGGATCCGTTGCAGCAGGTCTTCCAATGCCCGCGCCGATGGAACACGCACCAGCAGGATGTAGCTCTCCTCGCCGGCCACCGAGTGACACGACTCGATGGCCTCGATGTGTTCCAGCCGCGCGGGCGCATCATCGGGTTGAGAGGGATCGAGAGGGGTGATGGCGACGAACGCCGACAGCGCATGCCCGACCGCTTCGGGGTTGATGCGCGCGGTGTACCCCGTCACCACACCGCGAGCCTCCAGCCGACGCACCCGTGACTGCACCGCCGACACCGACAAGCCGGCGACGGCGGCGAGATGGGCCAGCGTCGCGCGGCCGTCGGCGACCAGCTCGCGCACCAGAATCCGGTCGATCTCGTCGAGCTGCTCGCCCACCATTGCCGGAGACTATCGCGATCCTTACCAGCACTACGAGAAGGTGGCGCCATGACCACGATGCACACCACCACATTGCCCACCACCGACGACGTGCGGGCGCGGGTGCGCGACGCCCTGCGCGCCGTCGGCTCGACGGCCGAGCTGGCGGGCCCCGGCGAGTACGGCTTGCCCGCCAGCACCCCAATCACCGGTGAGGTGCTGTTCACCATGGCCGCGACGACACCGGAACAGGCCGACGCGGCGATAGCCGAAGCGGCACAGGCGTTTACGACGTGGCGTACCACACCGGCACCGGTGCGCGGAGCGCTGGTGGCCCGGCTGGGCGAACTGCTCGTCGAGCACAAGGCCGATCTCGCCACCCTGGTCACCATCGAGGCCGGGAAGATCACCTCCGAAGCCCTCGGCGAGGTGCAGGAGATGATCGACATCTGCCAGTTCGCGGTGGGCCTGTCACGTCAGCTCTACGGCAAGACCATCGCGTCTGAGCGCCCAGGCCATCGGCTGATGGAGACCTGGCACCCGCTCGGCGTTGTCGGCGTCATCACCGCCTTCAACTTCCCGGTGGCGGTGTGGTCGTGGAACACCGCGATCGCGTTGGTGTGCGGTGACACCGTGGTCTGGAAGCCGTCGGAACTCACGCCGTTGACCGCCTTGGCATGCCAGGCGCTGATCGAACGGGCGGCCGACGACGTCGGAGCGCCGCGGGGTGTCAGCAGGGTGATCCAGGGTGACCGCGAAGTCGGTGAGCTGCTCGTGGATGACCCACGGGTGGCGCTGGTTTCGGCGACCGGGTCGGTCCGCATGGGCCAGCAGGTCGGTCCGCGGGTGATGGCGCGGTTCGGCAAGGTGCTGCTCGAACTGGGCGGCAACAATGCCGCGATCGTGACGCCGTCGGCGGACCTCGATCTGGCGGTGCGCGCCATCGTGTTCTCCGCCGCGGGCACGGCGGGCCAGCGCTGCACCACGTTGCGGCGGCTGATCGTGCACTCCTCGGTGGCCGACGAGCTGGTCTCCCGAATTGTGGCGGCCTATCGGTCGTTGCCGATCGGCGACCCGTCCGCGGAGGGCACCCTGGTGGGACCGCTCATTCACGAAACCGCGTATCGCGAGATGGTCGGGGCGCTGGAGCAGGCCCGCGCCGACGGTGGTGAGGTGTTCGGCGGTGAACGCCACGACCTCGGTGACGAGAGCGCCTTCTACGTCGCACCGGCGGTGGTACGCATGCCGGCGCAGACGGAGCTGGTGCACACCGAAACGTTCGCCCCCATCCTCTACGTCATGACCTACGACGACCTCGATGAGGCGATTGCGCTGAACAACACTGTGCCACAGGGGCTTTCATCGGCGATCTTCACTACCGACATCCGCGAGGCGGAGCGCTTCATGGCGGCCGACGGCTCGGATTGCGGCATCGCCAACGTCAACATTGGCACGTCGGGCGCGGAGATCGGCGGGGCGTTCGGCGGCGAAAAGCACACCGGCGGCGGCCGCGAGTCGGGTTCGGACGCGTGGAAGGCCTACATGCGCCGCGCCACCAACACCATCAACTACTCCTCCGATTTGCCATTGGCACAGGGCGTGCACTTCGGTTAACCCTCATGCATCTAGAGGACACGACGGCCGTCGTCACCGGCGGTGGCTCAGGCATCGGCCGGGCGCTGGCGGTGGCATTCGCCGCCGCCGGCTCGCACGTTGTCATCGGTGACGTAAACGCCGACGGCGCCGCGGAGACGGCGGAGCGTGTTCGCGCTAGTGGCGGCCACGCCGTGGCACAGCGCGCCGACGCCAGCGCCATCGCTGATATCCAGGCGCTGATTGACCTCGCCCACAACACCTTTGGCCATGTCGACGTCTACATCGCCAACGCCGGCATCATCGGCGCCCCCGACCTGGGCGCCGAGTCGGACTGGGATCGCATCATCGACGTGAACCTGCGCGCACACATCCGGGCGGCCACGCTGCTGGTGCCGCAATGGCTGGAGCGCAAAAGCGGTCATTTCGTCAGCATCGCGTCGGCGGCCGGTCTGCTCACCCAGCTCGGTGCGGCCGGCTATGCGGTCACCAAGCACGCCGCCGTCGGCTTCGCCGAATGGCTGGCGATCACCTACGGCGATAACGGCATCGGCGTCACCTGCGTCTGTCCGATGGGTGTCGAGACACCGCTGCTGGATGCGGCCCGCGAGTCTTCGTCGCTCGCCGGCGATTCAATCACCAAGTCGGGTGTGGTCATTGAGCCGCAGCAGGTGGCCGAGATGACCGTCGACGCGGTCCGGAACGGCCGATTCCTGGTGCTGCCCCATCCGAAGGTCGCCACGATGTTCGCGCAGAAGGCGTCGGATCACGACCGCTGGATCGCCGGGATGCAGCGCTACCAGCGGTCGCTGGGCAGTTAGTTGGACAGGTGTTCACTAGAATCGGCGGCATGTCCGAACCGCGCCGTCGCCTCTCCCCCGACGACCGGCGCAGCGAACTGTTGGCGCTCGGCGCCGAGATATTCGGCCAGCGCCCGTACGACGAGGTGCGCATCGACGAGATCGCCGAACTCGCCGGGGTGTCGCGCGCGCTGATGTATCACTACTTCCCCGACAAGCGGGCGTTCTTCGCCGAGGTGGTGCGCGCCGAGGGTGAACGCCTTTTCGAAGCCACCAACGCGCCGCCCGACCCTGACAAAACCCTGTTTGAACAGCTCCGCGACGGTGTGCTGGCGTATCTGCGCTACGACGAGGAGCACCCGCACGGCGCCTGGGCGGCCTATGTCGGCATGGGCGGCGCCGACCCGCTGCTGCGCACCATCGAAGATGCCAACAACGAGCGTCAGGCCAACCGGATCATGGCCCGCATCACCGATGCCGTCGGCGACCTGGACTCCAAGGTGGAACGCGATCTGCGGATCACCGTGTACGGCTGGCTCGCATTCACCTTCGAGATGTGCCGTCGGCGGCTGATCGACCCGTCGATCGACGCCGGATTCGTCGCCGACGCCTGCGCGCACGCCCTGCTCGATGCGATCGGCCGCGTCCCGGGAATCCCCGCCGACCTGGTCGAGGCCCTCGCCGCCGCCCGCCCGTAACCGCCGAAATCGCAGACTTGTCGGTGGGGGTTGGCACGATGGCGGTGTGGCCCGTAAAGCCGACCCGCTCGCCCGCTTCAGCACGCTGACGCGGGAGTGGTTCGCGGGCACGTTCGCCGAGCCCACGGCGGCGCAGGCGCAGGCATGGTCGGCCATCGCCGACGGTGACAACACGCTGGTCATCGCCCCCACAGGCTCCGGCAAGACGCTGGCCGCATTCCTGTGGGCCATCGACCAGCTGGCCTCATCGGAGCCCCGACCGGTCCACGCCGGCACCCGCGTGCTGTACGTGTCGCCGCTCAAGGCGCTCGCGGTTGACGTCGAGCGCAACCTGCGCACGCCGCTGACCGGCATCGGCCGCATCGCCGACCGGCTCGGCGTACCCGCACCGGCGATCAGTGTCGGCGTCCGCTCCGGCGACACCCCGCCCAACCGGCGCCGCGAGCTCGTCACCAAACCACCCGACATCCTCATCACCACGCCCGAGTCGCTGTTTCTGATGCTGACGTCGGCCGCCCGCGACAGCCTGGCCGAGGTGCAGACCGTCATCGTCGACGAGGTGCACGCGGTCGCGGCCACCAAACGCGGCGCACATCTGGCCCTGTCGCTGGAGCGGCTCGACCGGCTCCTCGACAAGCCCGCCCAGCGCATCGGGCTGTCCGCGACCGTCCGCCCGCCCGAGGAGGTCGCCCGGTTCCTGTCCGGGCAGGCGCCGACGACGATCGTCGCCCCGCCCGCGGCCAAGACGTTCGACCTGTCGGTGCAGGTGCCGGTGCCGGATATGGCGAATCTGGAGAACAACACCATCTGGCCCGACGTCGAGGAGCGCATCGTCGATCTGATCGAGGCGCATCGCAGCTCGATCGTTTTCGCCAACTCCCGACGCCTGGCCGAGCGACTCACTTCGCGCCTCAACGAGATTCACGCCGAACGGGCGGGCATCGACCTGCCGTCGCCCCGCAATCCCCAAGTCGGCGGCGGCGCCCCGGCGCACATCATGGGCAGCGGGCAGGCCTTCGGCGCCGAGCCGCTGCTCGCCCGGGCGCACCACGGGTCGGTGAGCAAGGAACAGCGCGCCCTCGTCGAGGAAGACCTCAAGAGCGGACGCCTCAAGGCCGTCGTCGCGACGTCGAGTCTCGAGCTTGGCATCGACATGGGCGCGGTCGACCTCGTGATCCAGGTTGAGGCACCGCCGTCGGTGGCCAGCGGGCTGCAGCGCATCGGCCGGGCCGGCCATCAGGTCGGCGAGATCTCTGCGGGCGTGCTCTTTCCCAAGCACCGCACCGATCTGATCGGCTGTGCGGTCACCGTCAAGCGGATGCTCTCCGGCGAGATCGAAACGATGAGGGTCCCGACGAATCCGCTCGACGTACTGGCCCAGCACACGGTGGCGGCCGCGGCGCTGGAACCGCTGGATGCGGACCGCTGGTTCGACGCCGTTCGGCGCAGCGCCCCGTTCGCGACGCTGCCGCGCAGCGCGTTCGAGGCGACGCTGGACCTGCTCTCCGGCAAATACCCGTCCACCGAATTCGCCGAGCTGCGGCCCCGGCTGGTGTACGACCGCGACACCGGCACCCTGACCGCGCGGCCGGGCGCGCAACGGCTCGCCGTGACATCCGGCGGCGCGATTCCCGACCGCGGCTTGTTCACCGTCTACCTGGCGACGGACTCCGAAAAGCCCTCGCGGGTGGGCGAACTCGACGAGGAAATGGTCTACGAGTCGCGGCCCGGCGACGTGATCTCGCTGGGTGCCACCAGCTGGCGGATCACCGAGATCACCCACGACCGCGTACTCGTCGTCCCGGCGCCGGGTCATCCGGCCCGGCTGCCGTTCTGGCGCGGCGACGGCGTGGGTCGTCCCGCTGAATTGGGCGCCGCAGTCGGCAAGTTCACCGGTGAGCTGGCCCGGCTGGAAAAGGACGAGTTCGTCCAGCGTTGCCGCACAATGGGTTTCGACGACTACGCCACCGACAACCTGTGGCAGCTGCTCGACGATCAACGCCAGGCCACCGGCGCAGTGCCCAGTGACACCACCTTCGTGGTGGAACGCTTCCGCGACGAGCTGGGCGACTGGCGGGTGATCCTGCACTCTCCCTACGGGCTTCGGGTGCACGGTCCGTTGGCGCTCGCTGTGTCGCGCAGGCTGCGGGAACGCTACGGCATCGATGAGAAACCGACAGCGTCTGATGACGGCATCATTGTGCGGCTGCCCGATACCGAAGACGCGGCCCCCGGTGCCGAGCTGTTCGTGTTCGACGCCGACGAGATCGAGCCCATCGTCACCGCCGAGGTGGGCGGTTCGGCGCTGTTCGCCTCCCGCTTCCGTGAATGTGCCGCCCGTGCTTTGCTTCTGCCCCGACGCCATCCCGGCAAACGCTCGCCGCTGTGGCATCAGCGGCAGCGGGCCGCGCAACTGCTCGACGTCGCCCGCAAGTACCCGGACTTCCCGATCGTGCTGGAGGCGGTGCGGGAATGCCTGCAGGACGTCTACGACGTGCCCGCGCTCACCGAGTTGATGCACCGGGTGGCACAGCGACGGCTGCGGCTGGTCGAGGTGGAGACGGCGACGCCGTCACCGTTCGCGGCGTCGCTACTGTTCGGCTACGTCGGCGCGTTCATGTACGAAGGCGACAGCCCGCTGGCCGAAAGACGCGCCGCGGCTCTGTCTTTGGACAGTGTGCTACTCGCCGAACTGCTCGGGCGCGTCGAGCTGCGCGAGCTGCTCGACCCGCAGGTCATCGCCACCACCACCCAGCAGCTACAGCATCTGCACCCCGACCGCGCGGCCCGGGACGCCGAAGGCGTCGCCGACCTGCTGCGGCTACTGGGTCCGCTGACCGAACACGAGATCGCCGAGCGCGCGATCGCCGACGACGTCGGCGGCTGGCTGGACGGATTGCGCGCGGCCAAGCGTGCGCTGACGGTGTCGTTCGCCGACCAGACGTGGTGGGTCGCCGTCGAAGACCTCGGCCTGCTGCGCGACGGCGTCGGGGTGGCCGTGCCGGTCGGCGTGCCCGCGGCGTTCACCGAATCGGTCGCCGACCCGCTGACCGAGCTGCTCGGTCGCTACGCCCGCACCCGCGGCCCGTTCACCACGCAGGACGCCGCGGCCCGCTTCGGGCTGGGCTTGCGCGTGGCGGCTGACGTGCTGGGCCGCATGGCCGTGGACGGCCGGCTGGTGCGGGGCGAGTTCACCGACGTCGAGGGCGAACAGTGGTGCGACGCCGACGTGTTGAAGATCCTGCGCCGGCGCTCGCTGGCCGCGCTGCGGGCGCAGGTGGAGCCGGTCAGCACGGCCGCCTACGGCCGGTTCCTGCCCGCCTGGCAGCAGGTGGGCTCGACGCACAATGCGGGCATCGACGGGCTGGCAACGGTGATCGATCAGTTGGCCGGGGTGCCGATACCGGCGTCGGCGGTCGAGCCGCTGGTGTTCTCGCAGCGCATCCGCGACTATCAGCCCGCGATGCTCGACGAATTGCTGGCCGCCGGGGAGGTGACGTGGTCGGGTGCCGGCCAAATCGGTGGTGGGGACGGCTGGATCGCGTTCCACGCGGCCGACGCCGCGCCGCTGACACTCGCCCCTCCGGCCGAGCTGGAGTTCACCGAGACGCACCGCGCCATCATGGACGTCCTCTCGGGAGGCGGCGCGTACTTCTTCCGCCAGCTGGCCGACGGCGACAGCGAACAGTTCAAACAAGCGCTTTGGGAACTGATTTGGGCGGGCAGGGTGACCGGCGACACCTTCGCGCCGGTGCGGGCGATGCTGGTGGGGACGCGGCGCCGATCCGCGCCGGCACATCGTCAGCGCCGCCGACCACCGCGGCTGAGCAGTTACAGCGTGGCGCACGCCGCGGCCCGTCAGGTCGATCCGACCGTGGCTGGGCGGTGGTCGGCACTTCCCGCCGCAGAGCCGGATTCGACGGTGCGGGCGCACTTTCAGGCCGAGCTCTTGCTGAATCGGCACGGTGTTCTGACGAAGGGTGCAGCCGCTGCGGAAGGGGTGCCGGGCGGTTTCGCGATGCTCTACAAGGTGCTCACCGCGATGGAGGACGCCGGCCGCTGCCAGCGTGGCTACTTCGTCGAATCGCTTGGCGGGGCACAGTTCGCGGTGGCGTCGACGGTGGACCGGTTGCGGTCCTACCTGGACAGTGTCGACCCGGAGCGGCCCGCGTATCACGCTGTGGTTCTGGCGGCCGCCGATCCCGCCAATCCGTTCGGTGCGGCGCTGCCGTGGCCGACCCGCACGAGCGAGGACGACGCCGCGCACCGTCCCGGCCGCAAGGCCGGCGCGTTGGTGGCACTGGTCGACGGCAAGCTGGTGTGGTTCCTCGAGCGGGGCGGACGCTCGCTGCTCAGCTTTTCTAGCGACGGCGAAGCCCACGTTGCCGCCGCAGCGGCGCTGGCCGATCTGGTGAGTTCGGGACGGGTGGGCTCGTTCCTTGTCGAGAAGGTCAACGGCGTGCCGGTGCTCGAACCGGGTGCCGATGGTGAGCGAGCCGCGGTGCAGGATGCCCTGACGGGTGCCGGCTTCGCCCGTACCCCACGGGGTCTACGGCTGCGCTGATATCCTTACAACAGTCTCTGGGTACGGAAATGCTGATGGACGTCGCGGCGACCCACCCGAGTTGGCCAAGCGAGCGACGGCGTACCTCGGCCGCGAGCCCCAACTGTTGCTGACCGATTTGGTTGCCGCCGAGACGGTCTACGTCCTCGAGTCGTACTACGAGGCGCCTCGAGCTGAAGTCGCCCAGGCGGTGCGGTCGCTCGTGGCGTTCGATTCCATCGCATGCATTGATCCGGCGCTGTTGTTGAGAGCACCGGAGGTGTACGAGATCGATAGGCTTGATTTCGCTGAGGCATATCTGGTCGCGTGTGCGGAATCGACAGGGGTACGCCGGGTGGCGTCGTTCGATCGGGCAATCGACCGGATTGCCACCGCCGAACGCATCGAACCGCCCGCGCTTTGAGGTGTGCCCATGCCCGAAGGCGACACCGTCTTCCACACCGCCGCGTCGCTACGGACTGCGCTGGTGGGAAAGACGTTGACCCGCTGCGATATCCGGGTGCCGCGCTACGCCACCGTGGACCTGACCGGACACACTGTCGACGAGGTGCTCAGCCGCGGCAAGCACCTGTTCATCCGGGTCGGGCCGGCGAGCATCCATTCGCATCTGAAGATGGACGGCAGTTGGAAGGTGACGCGAGCGCGCGCCGATCACCGCGTCCGGATCATCCTGGAAGCAGCCGACGTTCGAGTGCTCGGGATCGACCTCGGCGTGCTCGAGATCCTCGATCGCGAGAGCGACGTCGACGTCGTCGCGCACCTCGGACCCGATCTGCTCGGCGACAACTGGGATCCGCGCACAGCGGCGGCCAACCTGACCGCCGACCCAGAACGCCCAGTGGCTGAGGCGCTGCTCGATCAGCGGGTGATGGCAGGCGTCGGCAACGTCTATGCCAACGAACTCTGCTTCGTCACCGGCTATCTGCCGGACGCCCCCGTCAAGGCGGTGGCCGATCCCCTGCGCCTGGTGCAGCGGGCGCGGGACATGTTGTGGCTCAACCGCACCCGCTGGAACCGATGCACCACCGGCGATACCCGCCGCGGCCGCGAGCTGTGGGTGTACGGCCGCGCCAGGCAGCCCTGCCGCCGCTGCGGCACGCCGATCGAGACCGACAACAGCGGCGAGCGGGTCAGGTTCTGGTGCCCGTCCTGTCAGCGCTGACGCGAGCCGGCAATGAGGTTCTTCATCGCCGACGTGGTGCGCGTCGCAGCGATCAGTTCACCTGCGCGAGTTCGCGTTCCGGCTCGGCCGCCACCGCCGGCTCGGCCTTGGGCTTGCTGCCCCACGGCAACGCCAGCCTGATGATCTTGCGCACCACGGTGCCGAACTGCCGGTACAGCGGGCCGGTGTTGTAGGGCACCCCGTAGCGTTCGCAGATCTCGCGCACCTCGACCGAGATCTCCGCGTGCCGGTGCGCCGGGATGTCCGGGAACAGGTGGTGCTCGATCTGGAACGACAGGTTGCCGCTGAGGATGTGAAAGAGCTTGCCACCGGTCAGGTTTGCCGAACCGAGCAGCTGGCGGAAGTACCACTGGCCGCGGGATTCGCTCTTGGTCTCCTCGATGGAGAACTCCTGCGTGCCCTCCGGAAAGTGCCCGCAGAAGATGATCATGAACGCCCAGACATTGCGCGCCAGGTTGGCCGTCAGGTTCCCGGCCAAGACGAACGGCGCGAACGGACCCGCCAGCAGCGGGAACGCCACGTAATCCTTGAGCGTCTGAGCCTTGGTCTTTCGCCAGATACCCTCCAGCACTTCCCGTTTGTCGGCGATGGAAATCTCGCCGGCCCGGATGCGCTCGGTCTCCAGTTCGTGCAACGCGACGCCGTACTGGAACAGCACCATCAGCAGGAACGCGTAGACCGGGTTGCCCAGGTAGTACGGGCTCCACTTCTGGTCTTCGCTCATCCGCAGGATGCCATAACCGATGTCGCGGTCCATGTCGACGATGTTGGTGTAGGTGTGGTGCATGTAATTGTGTGAGTGTCGCCACTGGTCGGCCGGGCAGGCCGTATCCCATTCGAAGGCCTTGCTGGAGATGGCCGGATCGCCCATCCAGTCGTACTGGCCGTGCATCACGTTGTGGCCGATCTCCATGTTGTCCAGGATCTTCGAGATCGCCAGCATGGCGGTTCCGGGGAGCCAGGTCAGCGGAAACCACACCAGGGCTCGACCGCCGACCTCCAGCGCACGCTGTGCCTTGATGATCTTGCGGATGTAGGTGGCGTCGCGCTCGCCGAGGTCGGCGATCACGCGCTCCTTGAGCGCGTCGAGTTCACGGCCGAACGCGTCGGCCTGCTCGGGGGTGAGAGTGATTGTGGTGTTGGACATGACGTGTCCTTCCAATTAGAGGTCGATGTCGACATCACCGACGGGCGCGGTGATGCAGATCTGGATGTCTTCGGCGTCGGCGCCCGACACCGCGCCGGTGATCAGGTTGCGCACCGCACCGCGTGTCTTGAATCGGGTGCAGCTGTGGCAGATGCCCATCCGGCATCCGCTCTCCGGGGTCAGGCCGGCGGCCTCGGCCTGCAGCAGCAGCGGCTGGCCGTCATCGGTCACCTCGACACCGCTGGCAGTGAAACTCACGGTGCCGCCGGAGGTTTCGGCCGGCGCGGTGAAGGTCGGCGGGACGAAGCTCTCCCACTGCGCATTCGGGCAGTGCTCGCGAACCGCGTCGACAAGCGCCGGCGGCCCGCACACGTAGACCGCATCAGGCTCCGCGCGCCAGTCGGCAAGAGCCGCTGCGAGATGCTCCGGGCCGAAGTGCCCGTCCAGATCGGCAGCGTCCGTCGTACGCGTGTAGCCGTGTAGCACACGCACGCCCGGCATCGCGTCCAGCTCGTCGCGGTAGCAGGCTTCCTCGGCGCGACGCGCGTAGTGGATGAACGCCGCCTCGCCGTCGAAGCCCTCGACCTGCAACGTCCGCAGCATCGACATCACCGGGGTGATACCGCTGCCACCGGAGACAAACAGGATGCGCCGGGGCCGCACATCGGGCATGACGAAATCGCCGCCGACCGAGTCCAGCCCCAGCACCATGCCCGGATAGGCGTGGTCGCACAGGTAGTTCGAGACCAACCCGCCGTCGTGGCGGCCGATCGTGAGCTCGACGTAGCGGCTGCCCTCGGCGCTGGCCGGCGAATAGCACCGGGTGCGGCGCCGGCCGTTGATCTCGACGCAGAGGTTGATGTGCTGGCCGGCCTTGAAGCCGGCGAAGGCCCGATTGGGCTCCAAAGTCAGGGTGACGCTGCGTGGCGTCTGCCGACGCACGGCGACCACCTTGGCGCGGGCGTCGCCCAGCGTCCAGGTCGGCTCGACCAGCTCGGTGTAGCGGTCGACGCCATGCGGCCCGGTGAGCAGATTCACCAGGGGCGAGCCGAGCACCCTGTCCCGGATGCCCTGCGTCAATGCTTGAGTGAACATACGTACACTGTGCAGGCCACTCCATGGCGCTGTCAATGGCATATACGCAGGTTGTGGTAGGCTTCACAGCAGTGAACAAACGTACGCCCACTTCACGAACACAACGTCCCAGGCAGTCGCGTTCCCGAGACGTGCTCACCCGTGAGGAGCGCAAAGACGCCACCCGCCGCGCCATCATTGCCGGCGCGCTCAAGCTGCTGGAGGAGCGCAGCTTTTCCGCGCTGAGCCTGCGTGAGGTCGCCCGGGAAGCGGGCATCGTGCCGGCGGCGTTCTACCGGCACTTCGAGTCGATGGACGCGCTGGGCCTGGTGCTCATCGACGAGTCCTTCCGGTCGCTGCGCGACATGCTGCGCGGTGCGCGCGCCGGGAAGCTCGATCCGAACCGGGTCATCGAATCCTCGGCGGAGATCCTCATCAACAGTGTCAACGAGCGCCGCGAGCACTGGCGCTTCATCGCCCGTGAGCGCTCCAGCGGGGTGACCGTGCTGCGCTATGCGATCCGCACCGAAATCCGCTTGATCACTTCCGAACTCGCGATCGACCTGGCCCGCTTCCCCGGTCTGAAAACCTGGAGCAGCGAGGACCTCAACATCCTGGCGACGCTGTTCGTCAACGCGATGATCTCGATCGCCGAGGCGCTCGAGGATGCCCATGATCCCGCGGCGATCGAGGAGATCAGGCGCATCGCCGTCAAGCAACTGCGGATGATCGCGGTCGGCGTCGCCGGGTGGCGCAGCAGCGGCTAGTGCAACGATGGACGCGTGGACTGCGAGGTGGCACGAGAAGCGCTCTCGGCCCGCATCGACGGCGAACGCGAGCCGGTGCCGTCGGCGCGCGTCGACGAGCATCTTGACTCCTGCCCGTTGTGCGCCTCCTGGTACGCCAAGGCCGAGCAGCAAGCGCTGCAGTTGCGCCGCATGGCCGCCGCCAGCCGCGTCCACAGCGTGCCCATCGAGGCTCCGGACACCAGTGCCAGTGCGGCCCCGCACCGCGTGCTGCGCTGCGCGTTGGGCGTCGTCGGCATGATTCAGCTCGGCCTTGCCGTGGCTCAGGCCGCGGGCGTGGACTTCGGCATGGTGGCTGCCCATCACGGAACTACGACGGGAGCCCACCTTCTCAACGAATCGAGTGCGTGGTCGGCGGCGCTCGGTGTTGCGGCGATAGCCGCCGCGATCCGCCCGCCCGTGGCACTGGGCCTGAGTTGCGTACTGGTGGCCTATGCGGCGCTTCTGTCGTACTACGTAGTCGCCGACCTGCTGGCCGGGCAGGTGACCACCCTTCGGGTCGTCAGCCACCTACCGGTCGCAGCGGCTACATTGCTGGCGCTGCTCGTCTGGCGCACCCACCGTCCCCAGCGCCCCTCGCCGGGGACGGGCGCATCCGGAGACCTCCTAGAGGCCCTGCGTCGTCACCCCCGAGGCAGCCACGATTCGGCCGCCTAGAGGCTGCTACGACGAGCGTTCGTAGACTCCGATCCCACCATGAGCTCTTAATCGTCGGGCTACTTCACGGCCACGCTGGCGAGCGCGGTGTGCCTCGGCGCACTTGTCTCCGTTGTCATCCCCGCCACCTCCGATGCCGAGGGCCGGATCAATCACGTCACGCAGCGCGTCCCGCAGGCTCGCAGCGGCCAGCGCCGGCGCGGTCGTCGTGGTCAGCAGGCGGATTGCCGGTGATGCTCATGGTGGCCTGCTGATCACGCAACGGGCACATCACTACGAGGCGATGCTGCGGCAGCTCTCCAAGTCTCGTTGAGTCAGAACGAAGTTGCGCAGCCGCAGGCTGTTCGACACTACCAACAACGACGAGAACGCCATCGCGGCGACGGCGATCATCGGGTTCAACAGACCCGCGGCAGCCATCGGAATTGCGGCGACGTTGTAGCCGAACGCCCAGATCATG
>NZ_PIZU01000100.1 GCF_002838065.1 Mycobacterium hubeiense
CGCCTGAAAACCCCGATCCACAGGTCTTGACAATATCTCAGACGCCGCCGCCACTCTCAACAGTCAGGCCTACCTGAATAGCCTGCAATACCAACACAATTTCGAGCAGTCCATCATCGACGGCGGCCTGGTCGATACAGGCGACTTGGAGTCGGCAGGCACCCAACGCGGTGTTATCGAAGCGGCCGCCAACGTCGCCGCCAACGACGCCATCGGCGATGCCAACGCGGCCGCGCAGAATGCCTTTGAGAATAGGAAGCAGTGGTTTCAGCTTGCAGAATCCCTTGGCGCCAACGTGCCGGGGGTGCAGCAGATTCTCGATGGCGTTTCCGACGATGCCCTCCAAGACATGTTTGTCGGCGACGCGCCAAAACCGAACGCCCCTACCCCCGTCACGATGGGCACATCTGATGCCTTGCAGCACTCCATCGCCCAGGAGCTTCTCAACAACCACATTGGTGACGCGAGCGCATTCGAAAAGTATGGGTTAATCGACCCTGCGACAGGGCAACTCAAGCCTCTCGATGCGCCCGAAGTCAACTCAACCCACTTCAGTAGCGCCTTCACCAACTATTTCGAGGGCATCGACCCGTCGGTCAAGTTCGGGATCGAAGACTACGAGGACCGCTACCGCGACGCGTTGCCCAAACCACCCGCCGAGCCTGGCAAATGATCATCAAATCCGTTGGGCGATGGTGTGTTGCGCTGTTGCTAACGCTCGGGGTGGCGGGATGTCACGGTGCCGACGGACCGCCCACACAACCCGAACCAGCGTTTGCAAACTGGCCGAAGCCGCTTGACGGGCTCCGGTTTCGGTGGTCGGCCGAACCCGGTATCGACCTGCTGTCGGGCCCGGCCGTGCCGTTGCGCGGCTATCTCGAGTCTCATCGGATCGGGGACATGACCTTCGACGCGGACAATGTGTATCCGGGGTTCAAACGCGCCGTGCCGGACGTGGGTAAGCCTATCGACAAATCGACGTCGGATCTGCCATTCGAGTTGTGGTCCATCCAGCCGGCCACCGACTCTGCGCTGGTCTTCGAGCGGCCAATGCCGTTCTACGGCAACGAGTACTTCCACATCCTCGAACTGACCCCTATCGACAGCGGGTACCGCGCATATGTGTGCGATGGCCTCTATCGGATCTTCCACGAGGCCGAAAAGCCCGGCAGCTACGTGCCCCTCTTGGCCCCGACCGAGAAGTATCCCAATCCCGATCTCGATAATGCTGCAATTGACGTGTGGCGAGTCGAGTTCACCGATCGCCCGACACAATCGGACCCAGATGCGCCGCCGATGGTGACCGCCCCCCAAAAGGGGCCTAATCCGGCGCCTCTGGGTGACGTGTTCGGCCCATGGCACATCACCGGCGCCAGTCCCAATACATCGTGGGGACCGACGAACGGACCCGGACCCGATCCTAGGTACCAGGAACTCAGACAGCGGTGTCTAGATCGAATGCCGCATGATGCCGCCCAACGGCAGGCCTTCTACACCAGTCAGTTCGACACTCCACCAACAGCCGAGCCTCCGGTGCCGGGCTGGCCGGGCAATACCGCGTGACCGCCATGTCGTTCGTACGTCTGTGCACTGCCCTGCTGTTGCTGATGGTGATGACGGGCTGTCGGGGAGGTGACGACGCGGCGCCGACTGGACCACCGTTTGCGAATTGGCCAGCAACGTTAGACGGCTTTAGGTTTCGATGGACCGCGGAACCCGGCATCGACCTGCTATCGGGGCCGGCCGTACCGTTACGGGCCTACCTGGAGTCGCATCGGGTCGGCGACATGGCCTTCGATGCCAACAACGTTTATCCGGGTTTCAAGCGGGCTGTACCCCACTCGGGTAAGCCGATAGGCGAATCGAGTTCCGATCTGCCCTACCATTTGTGGAGCATCCAGCCGCCCACCGACAGGGCTCTGGCCACCAGGCAACACATGCGCCATTACGGCAACCCTCTCTGCCAACCTGGGTTGAGGCACCCGCCCCC
>NZ_PIZU01000101.1 GCF_002838065.1 Mycobacterium hubeiense
AACGCCGCCATCATGCTCATCCTGAGTGCCGGTCAACAGGCGACAGGCGAGTTGCTGCTTCGTCGAAGCCTGTCTGGCTGAGGATTCCGTGGGCTTCCGACAGCACGTGTCCGCGCAGGCGCGCGCTCTGTGGAGGACTAATACCCCAGCGCGGTCCACGGCGTTGCGTCGTTCGCTTGACTGCCTCAACGTGAATGTCGCCGGCCCAATCTACAAAGGACGTCGCTTCTTGCCGAGACAGCAGATGAAGCAACAGCGTTGCAAGGTGCCGCAATTCGGCGAGATAGGTCTGTGGATCCGATTGCCTGCCCAGCATTCTGACCGGTTGCCTCGTTAGTGCTCGTTTGGCCACACGAGCTGCGTCAACAACCGCCTCCGGTGCTGGTTCAACTGAGTGGGCTGTAACCGGATGCTTGCATGGGTTTCGAAGGCCGACCGGGTTTCCACACGGCTGCTCCTGGCCGAGCTGCGGCCGCAGAGGGGAATGGCGGTGAGCACGAAACCGCATCCCACAGCCGGTACACCCGGTAGTCAGAAAGACTTCGTGCTTAACGCACACCGCGACGATGGGCAATCGCCATTCCACGCGCCAGATCTTGTCGACGGCCAGGCACAGCGGGCAGGCTTGAGAACCGAACTGAGGAAACCAGCCCTGTGTCACGACTTGTCGGAAGCTGTGGCGCCGGCGTGGATCGAGACCGTCCAGCCGTAGAGGAAGGCCATCGCCAAACCGCATCAGCGTGGCACCCTCAAGCGACGGTATCGGCATTCCGCCCAAGCTGGCGATTCTGTCCGTGATCGCAGGATCTGGTTTGACCATCAAGAACGCCGACGATGGCGCTCGTCGTTCTTCTGGCCTCGTCAGGAGACGCATCATTTGCGCCGACGGTAGATCGTTCGCGACGGCGAGCCGCTCCAGATAGCAATCAAGCGCCTCATCCGCAGCGATCGCAATCCGACTCGGCAGCAGTTCTCGTCCCCGGAATGCCGCTGTCATAGTCTCCGAGGCCAGGTCACACCGGACAGCGTTAGAGCTGTCGTGCGCCGTCGCGCTCGCAATCGCGGAGCCACGATCTGAGAATGCCCTACTAGTAGGGCTGACTTCTAGCCCTCCGGCGGGAGTACTGGATGGCGTGCCGACGCGCCCCAGCCAAAACGACCCCAAGCGTGTGGTCGCTTGGGAACGGCGAAGACGGCAAGTGGGGACGCGGATTCAGGCATTACGTATTGACCGCGGCCTCACACAGGAGCAGTTGGCGCAGCAGTCGGGGGTGTCGCGCAACGTGTTGATGGATGTGGAGCACGGCCGCCGAGGCATCCTGCATGAACGGCTCTTCGACATCGCCAAGGCGCTCGGCGTCTCGGCAGCCGACCTCCTCGAGGGCATTCGGTAGGACGAACCAATACCTAGACGCCACTCGGCAAGGGCTACGTTCTGCGATGCAGGGCCCTGCAGAAATGGTGCGGCGCGGTGCGCCGGTAATTCCTAGCTGTTTCACCTCGTACGGCACGCCGATGGTGCCATCGGTACCGGGCTCGACACGACACCGCCCCCGCAAAGTTATGGCCCCGACCGTTTGCCCTACTAGTAGTACTATCCGAATAGCTAATGCAGGCTATGCAGTAGGAGAGTCAAGGTGGAGAAGCGTAGAAGCGGGACCGAGACGCGACAACGCACCGAGAGACTGAACCTGCGACTGCTGCCATCGGAACAGCGAGCCCTACCGGAACCTGTCAACCTGAATGAGGCACCGTTGCGCGGT
>NZ_PIZU01000102.1 GCF_002838065.1 Mycobacterium hubeiense
ATGTCACCGACGCCGGCCCGCTGCTGCCGAAGCTGCACAAGCTGGTGCGCGCCGACTGCACCACGCGTAACAAGCGGCGCGCGGCCCGGCTTCAGGCCGCGTATGACGATCTGGAGCGGCGCATCGCGGAGTTGGCCGCGAAGGAGGATCTGGCGCGAGTGCGCCCGGACCTCGACGGCAACGAGATCATGGAGATCCTCGGCATCCCCGCCGGCCCTACGGTGGGGGAGGCGTGGCGGTATTTGAAGGAGCTGCGACTGGATCGGGGGCCGCTGTCGCATGACGAGGCGGTGGCCGAATTGTTGAAGTGGTGGAACGCGCGCGGCTGACTCAGCGTCTCAACTCATATGGAGTACTGCCTGGGCGACGGTGACGGGTCGGCGAGCATATGGTCGGCGGCGCCGAATGTGGATGTGGACGGCGACGGCGAGGTGGACGCCGTCGGGCTGGATTTCGACGGCGACGGACTGGTCGACGACGCGATGGCCGACCTCGACGGCGATGGTCTCGCCGAGCATGCGGTGCTCGACGGCGAGCGCTATTTCACCGATGACGGCACCGGCACCTGGGCGGTGAGCGTGGACCGGGCCGGCAATGTGCGATGGTTCGGGCTCGACGGGGTCGAGCACAGCGGACCCGTCGATGTCGATGGTGACGGCGCCGAGGACCGGGTGCTCGATGTCGACGGCAACGGACTGGCCGACCGGGTGTTGGCCGGCGAGGTGGCCTACGTCGACACCGACGGCGATGGTCGCTGGGACGTCAAGCTGTCCGACAGCGACGGCGACGGGTCCGCTGACGCGGCGAACGAGCTGTGAAACCGGCGCAATCGCGCAGCTGCGTAATACAAACTAAAATGCGCGTATGACGATGGTGAGTTTCCGCGCTGACGACGAAGACATTCGACAGGCCGATGCATGGGCGCGGCGGCTGCACATCGATCGGTCGGAGCTGCTTCGAGATGCGCTGCGCCACCGCTTGGCCGCACTCGCTGCGGACCAGGAGGTGCAGGGGTACGCCGAACACCCGTTGACCGACGATGAGACGGCGCTCGCGCAGATCGCTGACTGGGGGCCGGCGGAGGATTGGGCGGACTGGGCCGATGCGGCGCGGTGAACTGTGGTTCGCCGGCACTCCTGGCGGTGACCGGCCGGTGCTCATCCTCACCAGGGATCCGGTCGCCGATCGGATCGGCTCGGTCGTGGTCGCCGCGCTGACCCGGACCCGTCGAGGGCTCGTGTCCGAATTAGAACTGACGGCGGCCGAAGACCATCTTCCGACGGATTGCGTCGTCAACTTCGACAACATCCACACACTGCCGCGCAACGTATTTCGACGTCGGATCACCAGGCTGTCGACCGCCCGCCTTCAGCAGGTCTGCCGGACGCTGCGCGCAAGCACCGGCTGCTGAGCGCGCCGAATCCGCTCAATTTGCCCAATCCCTGAGAAACGTCGACGTACCGGAGTAATTGTCGAGGGTGTCAGTTAATGCCCGAACGCAAGGTGACCGCCATGCACACCGTCAATCGGCCCTATCTCACATCGGCCATCGCCATGGTGGGAGCCAGCGTGGTGGTTGCCGCGCCTGTGGCGACTACGAAGGATCGCATGGGGGTCGCCAGCCCAGCAGTTCAACTCTCGGTCGACGCGGCGATGTTGTATCAAGACGTCGTCGATCGTGCAGTCGACAATACGCAGGAGCTCATCGCCCTTTTTCTGGGAGGTTGTCCCGGTCTTCGTGGAATTTGAGGTGGCGG
>NZ_PIZU01000103.1 GCF_002838065.1 Mycobacterium hubeiense
GACCGTCACCCAAGTTCCACGAGACTCGGGACATGCTCCGCCCCTCTAGCTCAGTTGGTAGAGCTGTGGACTTTTAATCCATAGGTCGTAGGTTCGAGTCCTACGGGGGGCACCATGTCGGGCCCTGGCGTTACGGTGCCGGTAATGCTCACCAAACGCTGCCCGCGCTGTAGTCAGCAGCGCCCCGCGTTCGCGGGCACCTACTGCCCTGATTGCCGCCGCGAATACAACAAGGCGTACTACCGGCGAACGCCAGAGAAGAACATTCAACGTCGCGCAGGCAAGCGGAGAGCCATCGCGGCAGCCAAGACATACGTCCAGCAGTACTTGCAGACCCACCCATGCGTCGACTGCGGCGAAGATGACCCAGTAGTCCTTGAGTTCGATCACGTGACAGGGATCAAACTCCGTGACGTCGGATCGATGGCTCGCGCAGGCTGGAATCTGGATGCCATACGAGCCGAGATCGACAAATGCGAGGTTCGCTGTGCCAACTGCCATCGCCGCGTCACAGCTCGTCGTCGACTTGAGGTAACAGCCTGATGGACACCAAGCGGGCGCTCTCCACCTAACGCTCAATCGCGAAGCCCGCGCGGCTTATGCCTAGGATTCGTGCCACGTCGTGGCTCGAATCCTAGGCACAACGGCTCAGGCGCCCAGCGTCCGCTGGATGTCGGGCTTCATCTGCTGAAGCTGTGAGCCCCAATAGCCCCAGCTGTGTGTGCCCGTCGGCGGGAAGTTGAAGACGGCGTTATTGCCGCCCTGGGCGATGTATGCGTCCCGCCACGCCTGGTTGGCCCGCAACGCGAAATTGCCTTCCAGGAACGTCGCCGGCAGGTCGGCGCCACCGAACTCGCCGGGGACACCGCTGCCGCTGTAGAACCAGATCCGCGTGTTGTTGGCGATCAGCCGCGGGATCTGCACCGTCGGGTCATTGCGAACCCACGCCGGGCTGCCTGGCGGGCCCCACATGTCCTCCGCCCGATAACCGCCCGCATCACCCATCGCCAAGCCGATCAGGAACGGCCATTCGCCGGCTGACGGGTTCGGGAAGGCCGACAGCGACCCTGCGTAGATGAACTGGGCGGGGTGATACGCCGCGAGGATCAGCGCCGAATTCCCGGCCATCGACAGCCCGACGACCGCGTTGCCGGTGGTCGAAATCCCCTTGTTGGCGGCCAGCCACTGGGGCAGCTCCTGGGTCAGGAACGTCTCCCACATATAGGTCCGGCAGCCGCCGCTCCCGCAGGCCGGACGCTGCCAGTCGCTGTAGAAGCTCGACTGGCCGCCCACCGGCATCACCACCGACAGGCCCGACTCGTAGAACCACTCGAACGCCTGGGTCTCGATGTCCCAGCCGTTGAAGTCCTCGCGAGCACGCAGCCCGTCGAGCAAATAGACCGCGTGCGGCCCGCCGCCCTGGAACTGCACCTTGATGTCCCGGCCCATCGACGGCGACGGGACCATCAGCGTTTCGACGGGCAGACCGGGCCGTGACCACGCCCCCGCGGTCGCCGTCCCGCCGACGGCACCGACCAGCCCCGGCAGCAGGGCCGCCGCAATCGCCGCGACGAGCCCCCGTCGCGACCATCCACGCAATTTCACAGAGAACTTGACCACCGCAACCAACCCCCATCACTGACCGGAAAATACCCAGGGTGAGTGGGCGGCGCGAA
>NZ_PIZU01000104.1 GCF_002838065.1 Mycobacterium hubeiense
TGCCTTGCCGACACCGCGCCCCTGACTACCAATGACTGCCGTTGCAGAGACGATCGCCCCCACCGAAGCGGTCCGCCCGCATGTGATGAAGGAGTTTCGTAAGCATTCGGGCAGCGTGTTCGGAGGAGTGTTCGGCGCTGCGGCATTCGACGAAGTGGCGCTCGTGCCGGTGGCAGCCGCCGTCGACAAGACCGGACGATTCGAGCGCAACTTCGCCGACCGAGGGGTCCGCAGTGGGTTCTCGGCGTTGCTCGCGATCTGGGGCGACGCCGAGGACCGTGCGGCCGAAGGCGAGCGGCTCAAACGGCTGCACCGCGAAGTCCGAGGCCGCGGCAAAGGCGAATTCGCCGAGATCCGTTACAGCGCACTGGATCCCCAACTGTGGAACTGGATCGCGGTCAGCGGGATCTTCGTGGTGCTGAATTCGTTCACACCCGTGACGGGCATCGAGCTGAATCCGGCCGAACTGGAAGAGGCCTACCGCCAACTGCTGCACGCATTCCGGGCCTTGGAGCTGCCGGGCAAGTCCGCGAAACTGCCGGCAACATATGCCGATGCGGTCAAGTACTACGACGACGTCGTCGAAACCCGACTGCAAGCCAACCCGTTCCTCGAGCGGGTGACCGACGGGCTGACGAAGCTGCCGCTGCCGACGCTGCTGCTGCCGGCGCCGCTGCGGGTCGGGATCACGCCGTTGTGGCTCGCGCTGCGGCCGGCGGCCGGACGCGTGGTGAAGGTGTGCTCGTTCGGCATCATGCACCCTGGCGTGCGCGAGCTGACCGGCTTCCGTTGGACCCCTGCGCATCAGCGCGAGTTCGAGCTCTACACAAAGCTGCTGCAGGTGGCCTGGCGGGTGCTGCCGGACCGGTTGCTGCTGATCCCGCTGGCCTACAACCGTTTGCAGTACGAGAAGCTGGTCCGTCTGCACCGCTCGGTGGCGCTGGACTCGTTCGCCCCGGCCGCCGGGTGCCCGGTCGGATAAGACGTCGGATGAGACACTGAGGCGGATGCGACAGCAACGAAACACCGCAAGCCCCGGCGAGCAGGAGGCGGCGATTCTGAAGGCGGCCGCCGAGGAGGTCGCCCTCGTCGGCCTGGCCCGGGCCAGCCTCGACGTCATCGCCCGCCAGGCCGGAGTCAGCCGCAGCACGCTCTATCGCCGGTTCCCCAGTCGTGACGCGTTGATCACCGAGCTGGGTCGACGCACGTTCGAGTTCGCGATGCAGCGATTGAGCACGGTCGCAATGGATTCCGGACCCAAAGACGCTGCCGTGGCGGCGTTCTGCGAGGGCCTGCGGCTGTTGACCACCGAACCGGTGATGCGCAAGTTCCTCCAACTCGACGGCAACATCGTCGTCGAGGGCATGTACGAAGAGGCCGAAGCGTTTTTGAACCTCGCGTCGGCCGGGATGGCCAAGGCATTGCGGGCGGCCGGGGCGACGATGCCCGACAAGGATTTACACGCCGTCGCCGAGATCCATATTCGGCTGGCCACCTCGCTGGCGCAGCTGCGGACCCCGGTGCTCGACGTCACCGACGACGACGCCGTGCGGGCCTACGCCCGTAAGCATCTCGCCCCGCTGGTGTACTAGCCTCGGCGATTTCGGCGCGCGCAGTCGCGCTGAGCGGGCTGTT
>NZ_PIZU01000105.1 GCF_002838065.1 Mycobacterium hubeiense
TCAAGCCCCACATTTCGCAACAGCCCGCTGAGCGCGACCAGCTACGCCCAAATCACTCAGAGGCGGCCGTCGATCCGCAGGTCGGGGTGCACCCACGACGGCGAACGCCGCTCCTTGAACGCCATGAACCCCTCGACCGCCTCGGCCTTGCCCAGGCTCGACTGCATGCCGATGCGGTCGTAGAGCCCGAGGTAGTTGTCCAGGCTGGACTTGATCACGGCCCGCGCGCCTGGCGCGGTCCGGCAGCACTGGGCGAGCACCTCGCGGGCCGCGTCGGCGAGGTCGTCATACGGCACGACGCGCGCCACCATGCCCCAGTCCAGCGCCTCTTCGGCGGTCAGCGTGCGGCCGGTGAACATCAGGTCGCGGGTGCGCACCGGCCCGATCAGCCGCGCGAGCATCTGGCTGTAGTAGGTGTCGGCGATGCCGCGGTACAGCTCCGGCACGCGGAATGTCGCGCGGTCGCTGACCACCGCCATGTCGGCGCACAACGCGATCTGCAGCCCGCCGCCCTGGCATAACCCGTTAACCGCCGCCACCACCGGCTTGGCGGATTGGCGCAGGGTTTCGAACGGCAGCGCGTCCATGCCCAGCGCCGAGCCGAACGTCATCCAGTTGTCCGTCCCGCCGCCACCCATATCGCCGCCGGGGGCGAACACGTCGCCCGTTCCGGTGATCAGCAGGCCCGCCAGATCGGGATCGGAGCCGACGTGGTTGACCGCGTACTTGATGCCGAAGTACATCGCCGCCGTCATCGCATTGCGCGCTTCCGGGCGGTCCAGCGTGCAGACCCCGAACGGGCCCTCACGGTCAAAACGCAGAAACGGGGTGCCCAGCCAGTCGCCTTCGGGCGGTCGCGGTGTCATGGCAGCCGACTATAACGACAACGGTAACGAATTCAGTATGAGGCGTCAGTGCACGCCGATGGCGTCGTCGATGGCCTCCGCATACGGCGCGCAGTCACCCGCGCCGGGTACCAGCGTCGACAACGCGCCCGCCGCGCAGGCCCGCCGCAGCGCGTCCTCGTGACCCGACCGCCAGCCGGCGGCCAGCACCCCGGCGAACACGTCGCCCGCGCCGGTGGTGTCGACCGGCTTCACCCGCGGCGCCGGGACGTCGAACCGCTCGTCGTTGCCGAGGTAACTGGCGCCCCGCGCGCCGCGGGTGATGACGAGATGCGGGACGGGCCAATGCCAGTCGCGCGCCTCGGTTTCGTTGACGACGACGACATCGGCCAACTCCGACAGCGCCAGCAGCTCGTGGGCGGCGGCACCGGCCGGAGACGCGTTGACGATCACCACTGCGCCCGCCGCGCGGGCGACGCCGGCGGCCGCGACGGCGGTGGAGATCGGGATCTCCAGTTGGAGCAGCACCACCTCGCTGTCGGTGATGACCGCGCGGACGTCCGGGGAATTCACCGTGAGGTGGGCGTTGGCGCCGGGCGCCACCACGATCGTGTTCTCGGCGGCGGCGTCGACCATGATCACCGCGGACCCGCTGGGCCCCGGCACGGTGACCACGCCGTCGAGGCCCACGTCGTTGTCCCGAAGATGCGTGAACCGTCCCGGGTTTTGTGCGCACTTCCTTTC
>NZ_PIZU01000106.1 GCF_002838065.1 Mycobacterium hubeiense
CTACCCCCACGTGGTCACCCTGAATGCCTCCGAACAGTCCAAGAGCGACCTTCGTGGCCGGCCGATGTTCCACCACACCCGCGCGGCGATCGAGGCACACCTGACGATCGTGTTCACCGCTTTGGCCGTGGCCCACGCCATCCAGTCGCGCACCGGACTGTCAATCGCCAAGGTCGTCAAGCAACTCCGGCCGCTACGCAGCGCGACCATCAACATCAACGGATCGACCCAGACATTCCCGCCAGCCATTCCCGATGCTCAACGCAAGATTCTCACCGACCTCGGCATCAAACCGGGGTACTAGGCCAAATGTCCGAAGTCAGGTCCATCGCCGAGCCGAACAGTGTCTCGTGGATGGCGCGTCGCTCGGATTCATTTGCGGCGCAGGCATACATCTCGTCGAGGGTCTTGGGCGGGGTGCGAACTTCGAAGCGGCCGAGCGCTTTGCCGGGGCCGTGGCTCCAGGCGATCAGTTCAGTCGATGCAGATTGAGTCGCGGCATCGGTTCTCAATGCGCAGCCTGAGTTGCAGCCTTCCTCCGAGAGACCTGTTAGCCGTGACAGCTGACTACGATTTGCAAGCCATTGGCATCGATGGAGCCACCGGTGGCGATGGTGTCTTGGCGGCGCATGCTGCGGAGGAGGTCGAGGCCGCGGCGGGCCATTTGTTGACAGGTAGAGTCTGACATTGTGCAGTGCTCGGCGCCGGACATCCGTGAAACAGCCTTACCTCGTAGCTAGGGTTGCAGCCGCCGTCGTCTTGGTAAATCGATCGTCAATCGTTAAGACCCAAGTCGCGTTTCGCAGCATCGATGTACATGTTTCTCAGATCAGGGATGGCCGTCTCAAGGAGTGCCATGTCGTACGGCGACGGTGTGCCAGCCATGTCTGCGGCAGCAGCAGCGGTTACACGGAGTTGGCTGGCGGCGTCCCCGGCTGCGTCAGAAATAGGTTGACGTGCTGCGGCGAATGCGTTTCCGTAGGCATCATAGAAATCGATAACCAACCTATCGCGGAACACCATCGCTAAATCAATGACGTATTCCTGGGTAAACAGCTCTGCGTCTGAAATTGTTCCGTCGAGCCTTTGATAGGCAGCTTCCCAATCGCTAACTATCTTCTCGAGTTGCGCCGCAACCGCAGGGGTCGGACGCGGTTGGCCCTCTACAGGCGTAGGTAGCGAAAGTCTGAGGATCGTAAGCCGAGAGCGGGCGCTTTCGGATGCGTTTTGAAGGTTCGTCATTTCCTTCAATAGATTGGAATAGATATCAATACGCTGATCGCGTCGGTATTGTTCGACCGATTGTTCCTGCTGGGCCGCAATTGTCTCAGTGGTGTTCAGGAAAGTAACGCCTGACCCGAGTGCCACACCGATTAGGCTGACCATCGCACCACCAAGGGAAAGCAAGATCGTAGTCCGTCGGTCGCGCGGATGAGTGGCTGGCGCGGTAGGTTTGTGGTGTTCAACGGGTATCGGTTCGGGTGTGGCCGGTTCAGGGCTAGTGGTCCGTCTCAGTTATGGCTAACTACTTGTTCGA
>NZ_PIZU01000107.1 GCF_002838065.1 Mycobacterium hubeiense
AGCGGGCGTGTCTCATTGACTGTGTAAGTGGTTGGGCCTGAATGGTGGTTGGCTGACCACCGGACAGGAGAATTCCATTGCCACAACCCGATTCGTCCAGAGATGATGCTGCGGCCAAGCTGGCCGAGTTGTTGCCGCCGGCGGCGGTGGATGCTCTGTTGGCCGACGCCGAAGCGTCTGGCACCGCGATCGACGGCCCTGACGGGCTGCTGGCGCAGATGACCAAGGCGGTGCTGGAGCGCGCCCTGGATGTGGAGATCGCCGATCACCTCGGCTACGAGCATGGCGATCCGGCCGGACACGGATCGGGCAACTCCCGCAACGGACACGGCCGCAAGACCGTGTTGAGCACCGCGGGCCCGGTTGAGCTGGAAGTACCGCGTGATCGCAATGGCACGTTCGACCCGGTCATCGTGCCCAAACGCAAACGGCGCCTGGGCCAGGTCGAAGACATGATCTTGTCGCTGTACGCGCGCGGCATGTCCACCCGCGACATCACCGAGCACCTGGCCGAGGTCTACGGCGCGCGGGTCTCGGCGGCCACGATCTCGCGGGTCACCGACGTGGTCACCGACGAGATCGCGGCCTGGCAATCTCGGCCGGTCGATCCGGTGTATCCGATCCTGTACATCGACGCCATCCGCATCAAGATCCGCGATGGCGGCGTGGTCGCCAACAAGGCTGCTCACGTGGTGATCGGCGTGGACGTCGACGGCATCAAACAGGTCCTGGGGATCTGGATCCAGCAGACCGAAGGGGCGAAGTTCTGGCATGGGGTGCTCACTGAGCTGCGCAATCGCGGGTGTCGCGACGCGCTGTTCGTGTGCTGCGACGGGCTGACGGGGCTGGCTGAGTCGATCGCGGCGGTGTGGCCGGCCGCGGTAATCCAGACCTGCGTGGTGCATCTGCTGCGCGCATCGATGCGTTATGCCTCCTGCGCCGACCGCAAGAAGATGGCGGTCGCGCTGCGCCCGATCTACACGGCCGCCACCGAAGAGGCCGCCAACCTCGCCCTCGAGGAGTTCCGGGCCGAATGGCGCACCAAGTCCCCGGGTGCGGTCGCGGTCTGGGACCGCGCCTGGCCCGAATTCGTGCCGTTTCTGGCGTTCCCGCCCGAGATCCGCCGGATCATCTACACCACGAACGCCATCGAATCGCTGAACTATCAGCTGCGCAAGGTGACCAAGGCCCGCGGCTCCTTCCCGTCGGACGCCGCGGCAATGAAGCTGCTGTATCTGGCCATCCGCAACATCAACCAGAAACGAGGATCAACACAAGGACCAGGAACCTACCGCTGGACCGAAGCGCTCAACAGCTTCGCCATCCAATTCCCCGACCGACTCCCACTATGACCCAAAGATAAACGGCCACAACACCTTACACAGTTATCTTGACAAGCCC
>NZ_PIZU01000108.1 GCF_002838065.1 Mycobacterium hubeiense
GACCGGGACAACCTCTGGCTTTCGCAAGGTCTTTTTTAAAGCGCGCGAGTCTGCCTTTACCGACCTGCCGATCACCGTCTACTACGCCTTTAAGCAATCAGAAGCCACCGCTGTCGGGGAATCATCTACGGGCTGGGAAACACTCCTCGAAGGAATGATCCGGTCGGGGTGGGCGGTCACTGCCACGTGGCCCGTGCGTAGTGAACTAGGCAACCGGATGATCGGTTCCGGGACCAACGCCCTTGCTTCATCGATTGTTTTAGCGTTGCGGCCGCGTCCACTCTCAGCCCCGAGCACCGACCGACGCGAGTTCGTAGAGGCCCTCAAAGCTGAACTCCCGCAAGCGCTCAAGGAGCTTCAGCACGGCGCGATCGCACCGGTTGACCTACCGCAAGCCGCCATTGGGCCGGGCATGGCTGTGTTCTCCCGCTATTCGACGGTGCTGGAGCCTGACGGGTCGAAGATGTCGGTGCGTTCTGCCTTAGCTCGGATCAACCAGATCCTCGATCAAGTGCTGAACGAGCAGGAAGGCGACTTCGACTCGACGACGCGGTTCGCGATTGCCTGGTATCGCCAACACGGTTACAACACAGGAACGTTCGGTGACGCCAACAATCTCGCCAACGCCCGCAACACCACCGTGGACGCGATGGACCGCGGCGGCATTCTGACCAGTCGGGCCGGAAAGGTCCAACTAACCAAACCGTCAGATCTGAGCGCGGACTACAACATTCTGACCGACCAACAGACCAGCAACTGGGAGGCCATGCACCACCTGATCGGGATCCTGGAGGGCGAAGGCATTACGCCCGCTGGTGAGTTCCTGCGATCAGCAATGCGTCGTCCCGACGGTGCCGTCGACGCTGATCTGGTCAAGGAGCTTGCGCACCTGCTGTTCCGGGTCGCGGAGGCAAGCGGCTGGACCAAAGACGCGCTGAGCTTCAACAGTCTCGTCACCAGCTGGCCGGAGATTGTCGATGTTGCACGGTCTGACGCGTCGGCGGCGAGCTCGCAGAGTGCGTTCGACTTCACCGAGGAGGACTGACGTGGGATTCCTGACGCCGATGCATGAGTTGGGTGAGTACCTGGCGTGGACTCGGTCTGGCGAGATCCAATTGCCGGACTTCCAGCGCGGCTACAAGTGGGAAGATGAACGCATCCGTCAACTCCTGGTCACGGTGCTGCGCGGACACCCCTTAGGCGCAGTGATGCTCCTGAAAACCGGCAATTCTCAAGTGCGATTCAAGCCTCGCGCAATCGAAGGCGTCGATCTGGCAGCGGGTGTCCAAGCGAAGTTTCTACTACTGGACGGACAGCAGCGTCTCACCTCCCTCTCTGCCAACCTGGGTTGAGGCACCCGCCCCCT
>NZ_PIZU01000109.1 GCF_002838065.1 Mycobacterium hubeiense
GTTCGGGCTTCTTCTCTTCCCGGGCGACGGCGGTGTTGTTGTGATCGGCGGCGGTTTGCGGCGGACCCGCCGCGCGTCGGCCGCGGCGCCGCCCCCGGCGCCGTCGTGGTTTGGCCTTTTCGCCGTCCGACACCCAAGCGATAGTAGCTGCCACGCGATTTCGTCCCCGCCCACACTCGCCGGTCGGTGCCGAGCCGTGACCATTAGGCTTTCCGAACGTGCCCAATTCAGCTGCTGATGCCGAACTGCTGGCCGGTGCCCTGGTGGCGCTGAACCAGCACGCCGATGTGTTGCGAGAGCTCGGCGCGGTGTTCGCTGACGCGGGGCATGAGCTGTATCTGGTCGGGGGCAGTGTGCGTGACGCGCTGCTGGGCCGGCTCGGCAATGATCTGGATTTCACCACCGACGCGCGGCCCGAGCAGATGCAGAAAATGCTGCGGCCGTGGGCCGAGGCGCTGTGGGACACCGGCATCGAATTCGGCACCGTCGGCGTCGGTGCGGCCGGGCATCGGATGGAGATCACCACGTTTCGCGCCGATACCTACGATCAGGTGTCGCGCAATCCGTCTGTTCGGTTCGGCGACAGTCTGGATGGCGATCTGGTGCGCCGCGATTTCACCGTCAACGCGATGGCGGTGCGGATTGGGCGCGACGGGCCGGGCGAATTCCATGATCCCCTAGGCGGTTTGGGCGCACTGCGGGCCGGCGTGCTGGACACGCCTTCGGCGCCGGAGACGTCGTTCGGCGATGACCCGCTGCGGATGTTGCGCGCGGCGCGGTTCGTTTCGCAGTTGGGATTCACGGTCGCGCCGCGGGTGCGCGCAGCAATGGAGGCGATGGCCGATCAGCTGGGCCGGATCACCGCCGAGCGGGTGGCCGCCGAACTGGACAAGCTGTTGCTCGGTTCGGATCCCGTCGCGGGGATCGACCTGATGGTGCAGACGGGGCTCGGCGAGGTGGTGCTGCCCGAGGTGGGCGCGATGCGGATGGCCATCGATGAACACCATCAGCACAAGGACGTCTACTGGCATTCGCTGACGGTGCTGCGTCAGGCGATCGACTTGGAGGACGACGGCCCCGATTTGGTGCTGCGCTGGGCGGCGCTGCTGCACGACATCGGCAAGCCCGCCACCCGTCGGCATGAACCCGACGGCGGGGTGAGCTTCCACCATCACGAGGTGGTGGGCGCGAAGATGGCCCGCAAGCGGCTGCGCGCGCTCAAGTACTCCAAGCAGATGATCGAGGACATCTCACAGCTGGTCTACCTGCATCTGCGGTTCCACGGCTACGGCGATGGGCGGTGGACGGACTCGGCGGTGCGCCGCTATGTCACCGACGCCGGCCCGCTGCTGCCGAAGCTGCACA
>NZ_PIZU01000011.1 GCF_002838065.1 Mycobacterium hubeiense
TCGCAACAGCCCGTCAGCGCGACCGCGCGCGCCGAAATCGCAAGCTAGGCGCGGGGGTGCGCTTGGTCGTGCACCGCGCGCAGCCGGGCGACAGTGACATGGGTGTAGAGCTGGGTGGTGGCCAGCGTCGAGTGACCCAGCAATTCCTGCACGATGCGCAGATCCGCCCCGCCCTCCAGCAGATGGGTGGCGGCGCTGTGCCGCAGGCCGTGCGGCCCGATATCCGGCGCACCGTTGACCGCCGCGACGGTCTGGTGCACGACGGTGCGGGCCTGACGTGGGTCGAGCCGGCGACCGCGAGCGCCCAGCAGCAACGCGGGGCCGGATTGGTCATTGGCCAGCGCGGGCCGACCGTCGGACAGCCACGCCGTCAGCGCGGCCTGCGCCGGCTCGCCGAACGGCACGGTGCGTTGTTTATTGCCCTTGCCCAGTACGCGCAATAGTCGACGGGAGGTGTCGACGTCATCGATGTCCAGCCCGCACAGTTCACTGACCCGGATGCCGGTCGCATAGAGCAGCTCCACAATCAACCGGTCCCGCAGCGCCAACGGATCTCCTTGCTGCGCACCGGATTTGGCGGCGGCCATGGCGTCTAGCGCCTGGTCTTGGCGCAGCACGGCGGGCAGCGTGCGGCGGGCCTTGGGCACCTGCAGCCGGGTGGCCGGGTCAGTGGGCAGCAATCCGCGCCGCGACGCCCACCCGGTGAACGTCTTGACCGCCGAGGTGCGCCGGGCCAGCGTGGTGCGGGCAGCGCCCGCGGAGGCCTGGGTGGACAACCACGATCGCAGCAGCGGCAGGGTCAGGCTGGTGATCTGCGCGTCGGGAACGCGTTCGGCGACGAAGTCGAACAGCGACCGAAGATCGCCGCGGTAAGCCCGGCGGGTGTGGTCGGAACGAAGGCGCTCGAGCGCGAGGTACTCGTCGAACTCGTCGAGCACCGACTCGATGTGGGCCTGCACTCCCCTACCGTCGCAGATGCGGGCGGCGTGTCTACTCGACGCGCCGCAGCGCTTCGGGTGTGAGGTCTTTGCGCGTGGGATAACCGTCGACGGCCATGATCAAATCGGCTTCGGCGAGCAGCGAGCGCAGCACGTGCACGACGCCGTCCACCCCGCCCAGCGCGAGCCCGTAGGCGTACGGGCGGCCGATGCCCACGGCGGTGGCGCCCAGGGCCAGCGCCTTGACGATGTCCGCGCCGCTGCGAATGCCCGAGTCGAACAACACCGGCATCCCATCGGCGGCCTCGACCACCGCGGGTAGGCAGTCGATGGCGGGGATCCCGCCGTTGGCCTGACGGCCGCCGTGGTTGGAGCAGTAGATGCCGTCGACGCCGCCGTCTTTCGCGCGCCGGGCATCGTCGGGATGGCAGATGCCTTTGACGATCAACGGCAGCTTGGTCAGTGAGCGCAGCCACGGCAGGTCGTCCCACGTCAAGGGATTGCCGAACAGTGACACCCAATGCAGCACGGCGCCTTGCAGATTCTCCTCGGGCGGCTGCGACAGGCCGGCGCGAAACACCGGATCGCTGAAGTAATTCGCCAGGCAGCGACCGCGCAGCTGCGGGAAGTTCGACGTCGACAGATCACGCGGTCGCCAGCCGGGGATCCAGGTGTCCAGCGTCACGATGATGCCCTTGTAGCCGGCCGCCTCGGCGCGCTGCACGAGGCTGGCCGCGAGATCCTTGTCGGTGGGTGTGTAGAGCTGGAAAAACCCTGGGGTGTCGCCGAATTCGGCGGCGACATCTTCCAACGGGTCTTCGGTGAGGGTGGACACCACCATCGGCACGCCGGTGCGCGCGGCGGCCTTGGCGGTGGCGAGGTCGCCGTGGCCGTCTTGTGCGCAGATGCCGATGACGCCGATCGGCGCCATGAACACCGGCGAGGGCAGGCGCAGCCCGAACAGCTCCACGGTGAGGTCGCGCTCCTTCGCGCCGACGAACATGCGCGGCATGAGCCCCCACTGGTCAAAGGCCGTGCGGTTGACCCGCTGGGTGCGTTCGTCACCCGCACCGCCGGCGACGTAGGAGTACACCGACGGCGGCATTGCGGCCTCCGCCTTGGCCTCCCAGTCCGCGTACGCCATCGGCATCGTCGGCACGATGCCGGACAGCCCCTGCAGATAGATCTCAAGTTGGTAATCGCCGAATGCCATGACGGCTAGCGTGCCAGCCGGGTCTTACGCGCTGGCGCCAGCCTCCGCCTTGGCGAGTTCGGCCTTCCACTGCCGGAACGTCTCCTCGGTGCGGCCGCGGCGCCAGTACCCGGAGATCGACGACGCCCACTTCGCGTCGACGCCGCGTTCCTTGCGGATGTAGGGCCGCAGGTTGTGCATGACGGCCTGCGCCTCACCGTGGATGAACACCTGCACCTGGCCCGGCAGCCACGGCGTCTCCTTGACCGCCGCGATGAGCGGGGCTTGGTCGCCTGCCTGGCTTTCCGGCACGAGATCGGCGCGGCCGCCGCGGTAGATCCAGTTCACTTCCACCCCGGGCGGCGCGGTGAGTTCGATTTCGTCCTCCGGTCCGCCGACTTCGATGAACGCTTTGCCAATCGCGTTGTCGGGCAAGGCTTCCAGCGCTGCGCCGATCGCCGGCACCGCCGATTCGTCGCCGGCGAACAGGTGCCAATCCGCCGCGGCATCGGGGGCATAGGCGCCACTGGGCCCCATCAGGTAGGCGGGCTGACCCGGCGTGGCCGCGACGGCCCACGGCCCGGCGACGCCGTGGTCACCGTGCACGACGAAGTCGATCGTCACCTCCCGGCGCTCGGTGTCGGCTCGGCGCACGGTGTAGGTGCGGACCGCGGGTTGCTGCTCGGCGGGCAGGGTTTTGAAGCTGTCGAGCGTCAACGGCTGCGGCAGGGCGGCGACGTCGACACCGTCGGCGACGAAGACCAGCTTGACGTAGGCGTCGGTGTAGCTGTTCGGAGTGAACGTGTCGAAGCCGGTCCCCGAACCTGCGTCGCCGAGCACCACGCGGATCAGATGCGGCGTCAACTGCTCGGTGCGAGCCACTTCGAACGTGTGAATCGGGCGTGTCGCCACTGCTCCTCCAAAATTTATTAGCCAGCCTCATCGACTATACGAGCGCCGCCGCCGTGAAAGTGCTCTACGGCAGCTTGCTCAGCTTCCAGCGGCCGTCCTGCTGTACCACCAGACCAGCCACTTCTAACATCGCCAGCGGCCCGAGTATTCGCTGCGCGGGCATACCCGAGGCCACCGCGATCTCGTCGGCGGTGCGAAATCCGCGGGCCGGCAGCGCGTCGTACACCCGCTGTTCGGCCTCACCCAGACCGTCCAGCGGCGATGTCGGGTGCTGCTCCTCCGGCGCCAGTTCGCCGACGCGGCCCACCAGCTCAGCGATGTCTTCGGCCCGAGAGACCAGCTGCGCGCCGTCGCGCAGCAGCTTGTGACATCCCGCCGAGACCGACGATGTGACCGGCCCCGGCACCGCACAGACCACCCGGCCCAGCATCCGCGCCCAGGCCGCGGTGTTGGCCGCGCCGCTGCGCAGGCCGGCCTCTACCACGACCGTTGCGCCTGCGAGCACGGCGACCAGCCGATTGCGGGTCAGGAAGCGCAACCGGCCCGGATGCACCCCCGGCGGATACTCACTGATCACCAGTCCGGTCTCGGCGATGCGACGCAGCAGGGTCGTATGGCCCGACGGGTACGGCCGGGCCAGACCCCCGGCGAGGACGGCGACGGTCACCCCGTCGCTCGCCAGCGTGGCGCGGTGCGCCGCTCCGTCGATGCCGAACGCTCCACCCGAGACGACGGCGACGTCGCGCTCCACCAACCCCACGGCCAGATCGGCGGTGACGTGCTCGCCATATGCAGTGGCGGCCCTGGTGCCGACGATCGCAGCGGCGCGCTCGGCCACCTCGTCCAGTTGCGCCGGCCCGACCGCCCACAGCACCAGCGGCGAGCGCCCCTCCCGACGGCGCAGTACCTGCTCACCGCCGAACGCAGTGAAGCTCAGTGTTGGCCACTCATCGTCGTCGGCGGTGATCAGCCGTCCGCCCAGCCGGTCGAGAACCTCTAAATCCCTTGCTGCGCAATCAATATGACGTCGAGCTCCGGTATGCGGGGCCAGCTCCTCGACCCCGCCGCACCGGACCATGTCGGCAGCTTCGACCGGACCGACCTGCGCCACCAGCGCCGCAAGCTCGGCACACGGTGGTTCGGCAACGCGGGAAAGATAGGCCCACGCGAGCCGGACATCGTCGGTCATCACCCACCTCCACCTTGGCGGAAACTCAGCGCCGTAGTGACTTCGTCACGCCCCGGCGAGGTGAGCCCGCCCAGATCGCTCAATGTCCACGCGACGCGCAATGTCCGATCCATGCCACGGATGCTGAGCAGACCGCGGTCCAGCGCCGTGCGCACCGGCGCCATCGCCGACGGGCTCAGCCGGAACTCGCGCCGCAGCAGCGCACCGCTTACTTCGGCGTTGGTGCGAATCCCGTGCGGACGCCAGCGTTCCTCGGCCGCCGCCCGCGCCGCGGCTACCCGCTCGCGAACTTGACCGGTGGACTCCCCTGCCTCGACACCGAACGCGCCGGCCTTGACCGGGTGCATCTCCACGCGCAGGTCCACCCGGTCCATCAGCGGGCCCGACAACTTGCCGAGGTATCGGCGCTTCACCGACCCGCCACAGATGCAGTCGCGGGGGTCCGCGGGCGCACACGGACATGGGTTGGCCGCCATCACCAACTGGAACCGTGCCGGGTACCGGGCCACGCCGTCGCGTCGCGCGAGGCGAATCTCGCCGTCCTCCAACGGTGTTCGCAGCGCCTCCAGCGCGCTCACGCCGATCTCGGCGCATTCGTCGAGAAACAGCACACCGCGGTGCGCGCGGCTGACCGCACCGGGGCGGGCAAACCCGGATCCACCCCCGACGAGCGCGGCCACACTCGAGGTGGGGTGGGGCGCAACGAATGGCGGCCGGGTGATCAACGGCGTGTCACCCGACAGCAGGCCTGCGACGGAGTGGATCGCCGTCACCTCCAGCGCCTCTTCGTGCGACAGCGGTGGCAGCAGACCCGGAAGCCGTTGCGCCAGCATCGTTTTACCCACACCGGGCGGTCCGGTGAGCATGAGGTGATGCGCGCCGGCTGCGGCCACCTCGACGGCGTACCGGGCGTGTGACTGACCGATCACATCGGCCAGGTCGAGCGTGTCCTCAGGCGTGGCCGGCGGTGCGGATATGCGCTCGGCGAGCTGCGCCTTACCGGACAGCCATGAACGGAGCTGGCCGAGCGTGTGCACACCGAGCACGTCGATGCCCTCGACCAGGCTGGCCTCCGCCAGATTGTCGGCGGGCACCACCACCGTGGGCCAACCGTCGCGTTTGGCCGCCAACACGGCCGGCAGCACGCCCTTGACCGCACGCACCCGCCCGTCGAGCGCCAGCTCACCGAGCAGCACCGTCTTCTCCAGCCGGGCCCATGACGACTTTCTCTGCGCCGACAACACCGCCGAAGCGATGGCCAGGTCATACACCGAACCCATCTTCGGCAACGTCGCCGGCGAGAGCGCCAGCGTCAGCCGCGACATCGGCCAGCTGTTACAGCAGTTGGTGATTGCGGCACGGACGCGGTCTCGCGACTCCTGCAGCGCCGCATCGGGCAGCCCGACGAGATGCACACCCGGCAGCCCGGACGTGATGTGGGCTTCGATCTCCACGAGCACGCCGCTGAGCCCCCGCACCGCGACTGAAAATGCTCTGCCCAGCGCCATCAACCCACCGCCTGCAGATGGGTGATCTCCGGCGTCGGGCGCCGGCCGATGCGCACCCCGATGACGTCGAGGCGCACCGCGTGCCACCGCTCGTCCTGCCCGGCCAACCACAGCCCGGCCAACCGCCGCAGCCGACGCACCTTGTCCGGCGTCACCGCCTGCTCGACACCGCCGAACCCCTCGCCGGTGCGTGTCTTGACTTCGACGAATACCGCGGTGCGGTTCGCAACGTCCGCGGCGATGATGTCCAGTTCGCCGTAACGGCACCGCCAGTTGCGAGCCAGCACGCGCAGGCCCTGCAACGTCAGATAGTCGACCGCCAACTGCTCGCCCAATGCGCCGAGCTCGGCGCGGGTCCACGCTTCCATGTCGCCACCATGCGGTGCGCGACCGACAGGGCCGGCAGATCGGGCGCTAGTTATCCCCAGTTACGACTTCATCCACAACCGAGGCATTTGTGTCAGGCGGCGGGTGTGTTCGCCATCGCCTCGTAAAGCACCGCGATCTGGGTCGGTGACACCGCGACGTTGCAGCCCCGCTGCTGGTCGATCAGCGGCTGCGCGATGGCCCTCAGCTCCGCGTACTCCTGCGGATGCGCCACGAAGTAGTCGCGGACAGACTGCTCGGCTCCTTGGCCCCTGGTGCCCGCCGCGGTCAGCACATCGTTGGCTCCGGGATGGGTTTCGAGGTACTGCCCGGCCGCGCTGAGCACACCGCTGGCCGTAGTCGCGAACGCGGCCGCACTGCAGGGCGGCGCCGCGCTGGCCGGAGGCAAGGCAATCGTGGCAGCGGCAACGCCGCCCAGGACACCGGCGGCAAACACGCCGCCAAGACCTGCAGACATAGTCATCGGTTGTTCCTCATTCCCCAAGCGAAGGGTCACATCCCCGCACCCGACAGCGAAGTACCCGAACCCCGTCAAGATCAATCAGGTTCGATCTACCGCAGCCAACGAGTCCGGGCACGGTGGGCGGTATGGTCATTTAGGTAACCCTCAGCTAAACGACGAGCGGACCGTCAGGCGCACTTTCGGGAGGACCTTCTTGATGCGGACACGTTGGAGAGTCGCCGCAGTACTGTCCGCCGTTGCCATGATCGCGGCCAGCGCCACCGCCTGCGGTTCTGGCAGCGGCGACGAGCTCCTGATCTACAACGCCCAGCATGAATCGCTCACCAAGGAGTGGATCGACGCCTTCACCAAAGAGACCGGCATCAAGGTGACCTACCGCCACGGCGGTGACACCGAGATGGGCAACCAGCTCATCGCCGAGGGTGATGCCTCGCCCGCCGACGTATTCCTCACCGAGAACTCCCCCGCCATGGCGGCCGTCGAACGCGCCGGCCTGTTCGCCGATCTCGACTCCGAAACACTCAATCAGGTTCCGCCGCAATACCGTCCGCCCACCGGCAAATGGACCGGTGTCGCGGCGCGCACCACCGTCTTCGTGTACAACAAACGGCTGCAGCCCGACCAGTTGCCCAAGTCCATGATGGATCTGCAGCGGCCAGAGTGGAAGGGCCGCTGGGCCGCACCGCCGGCACGGCCGGACTTCCAGGCCATCGTCTCGGCGCTGCTGCAACTAGAAGGCGAGGCAGCGACGGCTCAGTGGCTCGCGGGCATGAAACAGAACGCCGTGCTCGAGGACAACAACGTCTCCACCCTCGAAGCTGTCAACGCCGGGGAGATCGACGGCGGCATCATCTACCACTACTACTGGTACCGCGACCAAGCGGAAACCAAAGAGATCAGCGGAAATACGGCGCTGCACTACTTCAAGAACCAAGACCCCGGCGCGTTCATCAGCGTGTCCGGCGGCGGCGTGCTCGCATCCAGCGACAAGAAGGACCAGGCGCAGCAATTCATCCGTTTCATCACCAGCCGGGCCGGACAGGAAGTGCTGCAGAAGGGCACCTCCTTCGAATACCCGGTGGGCAGCGGAGTATCGGCTAACCCGGCTCTGCCCCCACTCGCCGATCTGCAAGCGCCCAAGGTCGATCCCTCAAATCTGAACGCCGAGAAGGTATCCGACATGATGACGCAGGCTGGCCTGTTGTAAGTGGTCGCTCCGACGGTTTCGCTTCCCGCCACGCCGGTCGCGCGGCCAGACAAGACCGCTCGTCCCGGCCCGCTCGTCGCTGCCACGGTGACGGTTCTGGTTGCCGCGACGTTCATCCCGCTGGGATACGTGGTGTGGGGAGCGATCTCCGTCGGCTGGCGACGCGCCTACGAGCTTGTCGTGCGCCCCGGGGTGGGCGAACTGCTGTTCAACACCATCGCTCTGGTTGCTCTGACCGTGCCGCTGTGCGTCGTCATCGGCGTCGGGGCGGCCTGGCTGGTGGAGCGGACTGACCTACCCGGTCGCTCGTTCTGGCGGCCGTTGTTCGTTGCGCCGCTTGCCGTTCCGGCGTTCGTCAACAGCTACGCCTGGGTCGGGGTGATCCCGGGGTTGCACGGGCTGTGGGCGGGAGTCCTGATCACCACGCTGTCGTACTTTCCGTTCATGTACCTGCCGGCGGCGGCGACCCTGCGCCGACTCGACCCGACCGTCGAGGAGTCCGCCCGCGCATTGGGATCCGACACACCCGGCGTGTTCTTCCGGGTGGTGTTGCCGCAACTGCGGCTGGCGATCCTCGGCGGCGGCCTGCTGATCGGTGTCCATCTCCTCGCCGAATACGGCGCATTCGCCATGATCCGCTTCAACACCTTCACGGTCGCGATCTTCCAGCAATTCCAGGTCACCTTCGACGGTGCGGCGGGCAGCATGCTCGCCGGTGTGCTCGTGCTGCTGTGCCTGGCGCTGCTGATTGCCGAAGCTTCGGCGCGCGGGTCGGCCCGTTACGCCAGAATTGGCTCAGGCGCACCGCGGGCAGCACCTCCGATACCGTTGGGCCGCAGCACAATACCGGCGTTGGCTGCGGTCGTGGCATTGGTGGTGGCGGCGCTCGGCGTTCCGGTCCTGACGCTTGCGCGCTGGCTGTGGATAGGCGGTGCCGACGTCTGGGAACTCGGCGCCATCGGAACCGCGCTCGGCCAAACCCTCGGGCTGGCCTCCGTCGCCGCGATCCTGACGACGGTGCTGGCATTTCCCGTCGCGTGGGTGGCGGTGCGGTCGCGCGGTGTGCTCGCCCGTGTCGTCGAGGGCGCCAACTACGTCACGAGTTCACTGCCCGGCATCGTGACCGCGCTCGCGCTCGTCACCGTCGCCATCCACGTCGCCCGCCCGCTGTATCAGAGCGTGCCGCTGATCATCTTCGCCTACGTCCTACTGTTCATGCCGCGCGCATTGGTCAACGTCCGCGCCGGCCTTGCCCAGGTCCCACCGAGCCTCGAAGAAGCGTCGCGGTCGTTGGGCAGCTCCCCGTCGGCGACCTTCTTTCGGGTGACGCTGCGGCTCACCGCACCCGCCGCCGCTGCCGGCGCCTCGCTGGTATTCGTCGCGGTGGCAACCGAATTGACGGCCACACTGTTGCTGGCGCCGACGGGCACCCGGACCTTGTCGATGCTGTTCTGGTCGTTCAGCAGCGAGCTCGACTACCCCGCGGCGGCGCCGTACGCACTGATGCTCGTGCTGATCGCCATCCCGGTGACGGTGTTGCTGTTCCGCCAGTCGACGAAGGTGGCCGCGCTGTGAGCACACCGGTACTCGACGTCCGCGGACTCGCAAAGTCCTTCAACGGCAACACCGTTCTCGATGACATCACCCTGCAGCTGGAGCCCGGCAGCACCACGGCCGTCGTCGGCTCATCCGGCTGCGGCAAGACCACGTTGTTGCGCCTCATCGCCGGCTTCGAGACGCCCGACGCCGGCACCGTCACCATCGCGGGCCGACAGGTGGCCAGCCCGGAATCAGCTGTAGCGCCCCATCGCCGCGGGGTCGGCTATGTCGCCCAGGACGGTGCGCTGTTCCCCCATCTGACCGTCGAGCAGAACATCGCGTACGGGCTTCGCGGAGGAATTCGCAACGGCCGCACCCGCGCACGCGTCGCGGAGCTGTTGAAAACCGTCTCGCTGGACCCATCTTTCGCGGCGCGTCGCCCGCATCAGCTCTCCGGCGGTCAGCAGCAGCGCGTCGCCTTGGCGCGGGCGCTGGCCCGCCAGCCGGTGCTGATGCTACTCGACGAACCGTTCAGCGCGCTCGACACGGGCCTGCGGGCATCGACCCGAAAAGCGGTCGCGCAGTTGCTCTCCGGCGCGGGGGTGACGACGCTGCTGGTCACCCACGACCAGGAGGAAGCCCTGTCGATCGCCGATCAGGTGGCGGTCATGCGCGACGGGCGGTTCACGCAAGTCGGCGCCCCGCAGCACGTCTACCGGCAGCCCCGCGACCGGTTCACCGCGGAGTTCCTCGGCGACTGTGTGACACTGCCGTGCGTCGTCTCGTCAGGAGTTGCCGAATGCGCGCTCGGCCACATACCGGTGCGGGGGGACGACGGCCCCGGGACACTGCTGCTGCGGCCCGAACAGCTCGTGGCCACAGTGGTTTCGGACAGCGGTCAGCTCGAAGGCGTCGGCACGGTGTCGGCGGTCGAGTTCCTCGGCCACGATGTGCTGTTGACCATCGAGCCCGCCGGCGAGACCGAGCCGATCGTCGTGCGCCAGCACAGCCTCAACCCGCCGCCGATCCACGCCAAGGTCCGCATCGAGGTCGTCGGCAGCGGAGTCGTACTCCCCTAGCTGCCGCGTTTGTAGTGCTCGTTCGCCGCACGCACCGCTGAGATCAGCGGCATGGGCAGGCCTTGGCTCTGCGCAAAAGAGAGAAGCGCGTCAACATCTTTCGGCAGACAACGCCCCGAGTAGCCGCGATCGTCTGGAAACACGGCAGTGTGGTCGCGTTCGACGCGCGGATCGAGCAGCCAGCCCTCTCGAACGGCGAACCAGTTGGCGCCCACCCTTTGACACAAGTCGTAGAACTCGTTGACGAACGTGACTTTGGTTGCGAGATAGCAGTTTTCCATGTACTTGATGATTTCTGCTTCCACCGCCGAGCATTCAAAGAACCGTGTGCCGGCGCCCTCGATCGCGGTGAGGGTGCCCAGGAACCAGCGCCGGTCCTCGGGTTCGCCGCCGATGATCTGGAACGACTGATCGTGAGCCCACTGGTCCCACGAATTGCTCGCGAACGTTGTCTCGCCCACGTATTCAGGGCTGAAGCAAATCGACTTGTTGGTGGCGGCGACGAGCTCGTCCGTCGTCCCGGGGGGAACGGTCGAGCGCAGAAGAACTCGCTCGCACGGGATTCGCTTGACGGCCTCGACGACATCCGAAACGTCCGCGGCACCGTCAAGACCCGGCGGTGTTCCGACCGCGACGACGACGAAAGCACAGGTACTCAGCGCCTTTTCGGGATACGGACGTCCATCTGCGATGTCATAGGTCACTGTTTCAACGCCGGCCCGCCGGAGTCGATCCGCAACGTTGTGACCGACATGGCCCATGCCAATGATCCCCACGCGCATGAAGTGACCCTAACCGACGTCGGCCTGCGGTGAGTTGAGCTCGCGATGCACAGCGGGGATGACGTGGCTCAGGTAGCGGCCGAGCCGGACAAACGAGGTGCCGCTGTCGCGGAATGAGTACGTGATCGGCACCTCGGCATAGCGAAAACCCTTGGCCAACAGGTCGAGTGTGAGGACCTGCGCGTAGTTGTAGTCGTGCACGATCTCGGCGGCGGCGGCCGCGGCGGGCCTGAAAGCGCGGTAACCGCTCTGCCCGTCGGTCAGGTCGCGACGCCGGGTGAGCCAGCGCACCCACAGGGTCAGAACCTGGTTGCCGAACCGGCGGTGCGGCAGCATCCGACCGATCTCGCCTGAAAATCGCGAGCCGACGACATAGTCGGCCTCGCCGGCGAGGACGGGTGCGAGCACGGCCGCCGCGTCGGAGGGCGCGTATTCGCCGTCGGCGTCCAGGTAGAGCACGGCGGCGGGGCGGTACTCCATCGCCTCGGCGAGCCCGCGGCGCACGGCCGCGCCCAGGCCGAGGTTGCGCGGCTGCGCCACGACGACGGCGCCCGCGGCCTGCGCCCGCGCGGCCGACGAGTCGGTGGAGCCGTCGTCGATCACGAGCACCACGAGCCGTCGCCCGAGATCCTGTGCGAACAGGCCGGCCACGACGCCGCCGACGGTGGCTTCCTCGTTGTGCACCGGCAGAAAGGCGACGACCGGCGCATCGGGCGCGACGGGGATAGGAGGCGGCACCTGCGGCAGCTCCCGCGGCAGCCGCCACCGGCCCCAGTACGACGGCGCAGGCACGACGAGCGCGACGCCGCCGACAGCGAGCGCGTAGATCGTCTTCACGGCATGCGTCGTCAGCGCGATGGCGAACGCAGGCCCGGCGGGCACCCCGATCGCCACCATCGCGGCGGTGGCGGCGGCCTCGTAGGTGCCGATGCCGCCGGGCGTGACAGCAAAAGCCTGCGCGACGATCGTCACCGCAGTGACCGCGACGGCCTCGGTCAGGGTCAGGGGATGCCCTGCGGCGCGGGCGATTTCGTATACCACCGTCGATTCGAGGATCCACGCCGCAACCACCGCGGCGCAGGCCGGCAGCGGAGGCAGGCGCACCTGGGCCCCACCTGCGGCCAGCCGCATCGACCAGACCAGACCGGCCACCACCGCGACCGCCGCGACGGCGGCGAACACCCACCACCACGGCCCCACCAGGCGCGGCATCAGACCCGGCACGGCGATCACGGCGAGCCCCGCGACCGCGAGAAAGTCGGCGGCGCGCATCGTGACGGCCGACGCGATGACCGGACGCGCTTCGAGGTCGGTGCGACGCAGCACGCTGGTCACCCGCAGTGCTTCGCCGAGCCGCAGCGGCAGTACGTGATTGCCGAGCAGGCTGACGTGCAGCGCCGCCCATGACTGGCCGGCGCTGAGACCGGGAAGCGTCGCCCGCCAGGCCAGTGCCCGCAGGACGAACGCGGCGGCGTAGCAGGTGAGCGCCAGGGTCAGCCCGAGCGGTGCGTCGACCAGCGATCGCAGCACCCGGCCCAGCGCGGCGAGGGCCTCGCGGTCGAGCACTCGTGCGAGGTACCAGACGGCAATCGCCAATATGACGAGCCCGGCTACCGTCCGTATGCGCCGTCCCACGAGAGTCGACCCTAACGGGTTGATCACTCGCGTCTGGTGCGAGTGATCAACCCGTCAAGGCAAGCCCCGCTGGACAGTTCGGGCATGGGCGCAGGCGGCCACGCCAGCCGCGCTGCCGGAGCAGATCGGCGATCAGCCTCGCTGTGCGGCACGCATCGCCATAGACGAGGCCGTAGGTCACGCGCGTTGTCACAAGCCCTGATCGGCTCAACTCGGCGAGATCGCGCAGCGCATCGCGATCGCGGTCACCCGGCGAATCGTGAAACGCCTGGCCGTCGAGCTCGACGACGACACCCTGCGCTCGGTACCTCACGTCCTGATAGGTCGACTGGCCGGTCGCAGTGCTGCGCGCTTGACGCTCGCCCGCCGGCAGCCCGTGTGCCCGCTCGACGCGGTGCAGATAACCCCGCTCCAGCACCGAGCAGGCGCCATCGCGCACATCGGCCAGCATCGCCTCCAACGTGGCGCGGCCCGTCACGCGTCGACGCTCCGCCAGCGTCCGCAAGACACGCTCCGGGCTGGTGCGACGGGTGGAGCACACCCGCGCCAGTGTGGCGAACGCCGCCGTTACGTCGTCGCGACGCAAGTCGTCGGCGATGACGTCGATTAGTGCGTGCTCGAGGCGGATCGCGGGCGGGCTGCGGTCCAGTTCGGCACGCTGCTCGAAGTCCGGGGTCCGATGCACAACGATCCGCGGCAGCGATTGCAGGTTGCGTCCCGGCGCCACCGCGACATGCAGCACCGTGGTCGGCGGGCCGGGCAGTGCCGATACGTGGGCCAGCGCGGCGGGCCACAACGCCAGCACCCCAGCCCATTGCCACTGCGCCCAGGACGGCCGGCCGCTGTGGTTCACGTAGACGCCGCGATGGACCTGAGTCAATTCGCGCCGACGCAGCAATCGAGTGATATCGCGGTCGGTACCGCCTGCGGCAAGGATCTGACGACGCGCGACGACGCCATCCTGCGCCCAGACCAGGTGCTCGACATGCCCCAGATGCCATGCCCGCCGCGCCATGGCTGTCAGAGTCGCACCAGCGACGGGTTGCAGCCAGCGAGCAGCGCCGGTTCTTGTGGATAACCTGTGACGAGCGGGCTTGACGGGTTGATTACTCGCACCTGGTGCGAGTAATCAACCCGTCAACGTCACGAGTGCCGGTGAACGCGAGGGGGCATAAACGTGCGATGGGCGATGGCGGGCGTCGCCCTGGTCGCGTTCCTCGCGGCAGCATTGGGCATCGGGGTGTCGGCGACGCCGAACGAACCCGTCGCAGTCGACGAGCCGCAGTACCTGATGACGGCGCAATCGCTCTGGGCTGACGGCGATTTGGACATCAGCAACCAGATCGCCGCGCGCAGCTGGCGGGAGTTCACGCCGGTGGAGCCGCCGATCGAGACGGTGACACAGCCAGACGGCCGCCAAATCAGCCCGCATGACCCGCTGCTGCCGATCGTGCTGGCGGTGCCGGTCGGCCTGGCGGGTTGGGTCGGCGCGAAGCTGACGATGGCGGTGCTCGCCGGGGCCCTCGCGGCGCTCACGCTATGGGTCGCGGTTCGGCGGTTCGCGGTGCCGACCGCGCTCGCCGCCACCGGCACCGGCATCGCTGCGGCGTCTGCCCCGCTCGCGGTGTACGGCCAGCAGATTTACCCGGAATTGCCCGCGGCGCTGGTCTGCCTGCTCGGCGTGTCGGCGATCACCGGTAGGCGTTCACCGGCCTCGCTGGCGCTGCTGGCCTGCACGGTGCTGGCGCTGCCGTGGCTATCGGTGAAGTATGCGCCGGTCGCGGTGGCGCTTGCCGTCGCCGGCGCGCTCCGCATCGGTGCGCGGCGGGAATTGGCGTGGTTCGTCGGCATCCTCGCCGCAGGCGCCGCGGTCTACGCGCTGATTCACGTGGCCGTGTGGGGCGGGCTCACCGTCTACGCCAGCGGAGACCATTTCGCGCAGACCGGGCAGCTCGGGGTGATGGGAGAAGACCCCAACTTCGTGTTCCGGTCGTGGCGGCTCATCGACCTGCTGGTCGACCGCACCTTCGGACTGGCCGCATGGCAGCCCGGCTGGCTGCTGCTCGTTCCGGCGCTCGGGGCGCTGGCAGCGAAAGGACTCGGAATGCCCTGGGGCAGAACGACACTCGCGTTGCCTTTGGCAGCTGGTTGGCTCGTCGCCACCTATCCTGCGCTCACCATGCACGGCTACTGGTGGCCGGGCCGCCAAGTCGTCGTCGTGCTGCCGCTCGCCGCACTGATCATCCTCTGCTGGCTCGCCCGAGCCGGCCGCATCGTGCGCGCCGCAGCCGCGGTGCTGGGCGCCGCAGGAGTGTTCACCTACGGCTGCCTGCTGGTGGACGGCCACACCGGAGAAGTGACGTGGGTCAACGGATTCCAGCAGGCCGACGCTCCGGTGTTTCACGCGCTACACCCGCTGCTCGCCTACTACGGCACGACGACCAGCAATGTCGTGTGGGCCGGGATGATCATCGCACTGCTGGCCGCCGGGTTCTGGCAGGCGCGTCGCGCGCGTTCAGTCCTCGACGACGTGGTCGCGGAACCGCTCCCGAGCGGCCGCCCATAGTCGCGCGTCCCAGTCTCCGCGACCCAACGCGTCGACGGCGGCGTAGGCCATCGCGAACGCATGGTGAGTGTTGTCGTGGGCGAAGAGCCCGAGCCGGCCGAATGTCGTCACCGACCGCAGCGAAATGGCCCACTGGTCAAGTCCGCGCAGGTGTTCGGCGTAGCCGTGCTCATACACCGGGTAGACGTGACTCAGCCGTCGCACATACACCCCGTCGAGCCGAAGCGGCGGCAACCCGAGCCGGGCAAGCGTATCGGCGACGAGGTCCGCGAGTTGTTCCGGTGACGCTGACCAGATCGGGTCGGTGTCCTCAGCCGCACAAGGGATTTCGCAGCACAGCACAGTGCGGTCGGTCGGATCCTCTTGGGACACGCGATAATTGGCCGGCTCGGAGATGCGACTGATCGGCGTGTCGGCGTCGGGTAGGTAGGTGGCGTCGAACTCGGTCCAGCGGGAAGGCGACGAGTGGACGAGGTACACGAGCACCATCGCGCGGAAGGTCAGCTTCGCGGCATCGGCGACGGCATGTGTTGGGGCGCTTGGTGTTACGAGTTTGGCAAGCATGGTCAGCGGCGCCGTGGTGAACAGATGGCCCGCGGTCAGCGCCGCGCCGTCCGCGGTGCGCACTTCCACCCCGTCGCGTCCCGGCCTGATCCCGGTCACCTCGGCGCCAAGCTGCAGCTTGACGCCGCGGTCGACGGCCGCGTCGGCGACGGCCTCCACGATCTGCCCGAACCCGCGGCGCGGATAGTGGAACATTCGCCCGGCACCGTCGGACGGGCGGCGCAGCATTCGCCCGGCGATCTTCCATGGCGTATCGGTGCGCACCCGCACGCGGGCTTGCTCGGGGTCGATCTCCTCGCCCGGCCTGCCCCACAGCTTGACGGCGTACGGCCCGTACAGCCGGTCGTACAACGTCGGGCCGAGGCCGCGGCGTAACGCGTCCGCGTAGCTGGTGGGGGTGCCCCGGCGCCGCATCGGCGCGGCGACTGCTTCTGCGCCGATGCGCGCGATCGTCGCGGGGGGCAGCGACCGCGCGAGGTCTGCGGGGCGCAGGGGAAACCCGACCCATCGGTCGTCCACCCGCAGCCGGCCGTGCCGCGGCCGGGTCTGCAGGTCATCGCCGAGCAGGCTGCGCAGATCGGCCATGATCTCCGGCGCGGTGCTCGGATGCAGGCGATGGCTGCCGTGGTCGACGCGGACGCCGGCCACCGAGAAGCTCGCGGCCATGCCGCCAACCGTGTCGGCCCGTTCCAGAACCACGACGGAGCGGCCGGCCCGGCTGGCCCGCCAGGCGGCCATCAGCCCCGCCGGCCCGGCACCGAGCACGATCAGATCCGCCGACGTCGACATGGGCTAGACCCTACGAGCATCCCGTTCCGCGATAAGGCCTTCCTGCGCCAGCGTGGCGGCGATGACGCCGTCGGCGCGGATCAGGCTCCCCGTCACGACGCCCCGGCCGCGCGCGGCGGCCGGTGAGCTGGTTTCGAGCAGATTCCACTGGCCGGCGCGGATCGGCCGGTGAAACCAGATCGACGAGTCGGTGGTGCCGCTGCGATGGGTGCGGGCCTTCATCGAGTGTCCGTGCACCTGAAGGGCCGGGTCGATCATGTACACGTCGGTGACATAGGCGGCTATCAGGGTGTGCACCAACGGATCGTCGGGCAGTTCGACCGTTGTCCGCCACCACAGCCGGCGGACGAAGTCCACGCCGGTGCCCTCGTCGACAATCCGGATGTCGAGCTCGTCGAGCGGCATGGATGGTGCCGGCCCAGCGGGCCCGGTAGGCGCAAGCGTGTCGGGATCGGCCGGCATCGACGAGCGCCGGCCGTGCTTTGGGCCGGGCAGTTCCACAGCGAACGACACGGTGGCCGTCGTGAGTAGGCGTCCGTCCTGAAAGGAGTCGACGCGGCGCGCGGCGGCGGTCCGCCCGTCGAAAACCCTTGTCACGGTGTAGTTGACGGGGTTGCCGGCCTCGCCGCCGCGCAAGAACTGCAGATGCATATTGGTGGGCAGTCGGTCGGCGTCGACCGTGCAGCATGCTGCGGCGAGGCTCTGCGCGACGAATTGTCCGCCGTAGGAACGCTTTCCGTCGGGTCCGCTGGCAGACCCGATGAATGTGTCCTCACCGTCGCCGGGCTGCACGTCGAGCAGTTTGAGCAGTGTGCTCATGCCACGATGCCCGATTCGATCAGGCCGCGAATGGCGTCGGCGCTCAGGCCCAATCGGTCGGCCAAAACTTTCTCGGTGTCGTCACCGAGCGCCGGGGCGGCGGACGGCGGTGGATAGACGCCGTCGAATGCCAGCGGCAGTCCCGGCGCCAGATACTCACCGATGCGGGGCTGGTTCAGCGGCGTAAACAACGCATTCGCGGTGACACGTTCGTCGGTCACGACCTCGGCGAAGCTGCGATACCGTTCCCACAGAATCGATGTCGAGGACAGCGCCGCAGCGACCTCGTCGGCGGTGTGTTCGGTAAACCACACCGTGAAGAGGCCGGTGAGCGCGTCGCGATGCCGGTACCGCTCGCCCTCGTCGGTGAAGTCAGCGCCGAGCGCGTCGCCAAGCGCCGCAACGGCTTTGGTGGTCCCGGTGAGTTCGGTCAGGTCGCGGAAGTGCCGGCCGGTGAGGGCGACGACCATGAACGAGACGCCGTCGCTGCTGGTGAAGTTCTGCCCGTAGGTGCCGTACACCGAGTTGCCGATGCGTTCGCGCGCGGTGCCGTTCACCATCGCCTCGGTGAGCAGGCTGAGGTTGCCGGCTGTCGCCAGCGCAACATTCTCCAATGGAATGCTGATCCGCGCGCCTTCGCCCGTGGCGTCGCGGTGGCGCAGCGCCGTGACGACGGCCAGCGCCGCGTAGATACCGCAGGCCACATCCCACGCCGGCAGCACGTGATTGACGGGTTCGGAGAGGTTGGCCGGGCCGGTGACGAGCGGGAAACCGAGCCCTGCATTGACGGTGTAGTCGACACCGGTTCCGCCGTCGGCGCGGCCGGACACCTCGACGTGAATGAGGTCGGGCCGCAGTTTCGCCAGGGCGTCGTACGAATGCCATTCGCGGCCAGCAACATTGGTGACCAGCACGCCGCTTTCGGCGATCAGCCGCTGCACCAGTTCCTGGCCCGCAGGCGAGCGCATGTCGGCGGCCATCGACTGCTTGCCTTTGTTCAGCCCGGCCCAGTAGATGCTCTCGCCGGAATCGGTGACCGGCCAGCGGTGATAGTCCGCGGCGCCGCCGATGGGGTCGACGCGGACCACGTCGGCGCCGAGTTGGGCGAGTGTCATTCCGGCCAGCGGCACCGCGACGAAGCTCGAGATCTCGACAATTCGCACGTCGGCCAGGGGCATACCGGTCATCGGGCCAGTTTAGGTTCGGGCTCAGAGGCTCCCCGCAGCCGCTCACCCCCGCGAAACTGTAGTTATCGGGCAAAAGTGCGGGTAACGGCCCCGACAACAACAGTCTCGCGGCGCGACACACTGTCGCTATCAACCGACGAGGCCCAACGCCGCCGCTTCGATGGTGTCCTCGGATAGCAGAACCTGCAGTGCAGCATCGCCGAGCGGAATGAAGCTGTCCTCGCTGGCCACCCGCGCCACCCGGCCGGTAAAGCCATGTGCCAGCAGCTCGGCGAGGACGCCCTCCCCCACACCACCGGTTTTGCGGGTTTCGTCGACAATCAGCACCCTGCCGGTCGCCCGCGCTGCGGAAAGCATGTCGTCGACCGGAAGCGGCGCCAGCCAGCGCAGGTCGACGACGCGAACGCCTATGCCCATGTCGGCGAGTCGACGTGCGACGCGCAGGCTCATCCACACCCCGTTGGCGAACGTGAGGATCGTCAAATCGCTGCCGTCGCCGTAGCTGCGGGCGCGGCCGATGGGCACCCCGGCCGCGGGATAGGGCGCGAGCCATGCCTCGTCGCCGTCGGCGTACAGATCGCGGGTGTGGTAGAGCGCGATCGGTTCGAGGAATATGCAGGCGACGCCGGTCGTCTTCGCCGCGGCGGCGCAGGTGTGCAGCATGCCCGCGGCGTCGTCCGGACGCGACGGAGACGCGATCACCAGCCCGGGGATATCGCGGATCGCCGCAATCGAATTGTCGTTGTGGAAGTGCCCGCCGAACCCCTTCTGATAGCCGTAGCCGGCGACACGCACCACCATCGGATTGCGGTACTGCCGGTTTGAGAAGAACTGCAGCGTGGCACCCTCACCGCGGATCTGGTCGGCGGCGTTGTGAAAGTAGGCCAGGTATTGAATCTCCGGTATCGGCAGCAACCCGGAAACGCCTGCGCCCAAAGCTAATCCGAGGATGGCTTGTTCATCGAGCAAGGTGTCGAACACCCGGGCCGGGCCGGCCTTGTTGAGCAGTCCGCGGGTGACGCCGTAGACACCGCCTTTGCGGGCCACATCCTCGCCGAACACCATCGCCTCCGGATGACGCGCCAGAATATCTCCCAGCGCGCGGTTGATCGCCTGTGCGAGCGTCAGCGGCTCACCCGAACCCGTTGCGGCACTGGGCACGACGGCCATCGCCTCGTCGAGCGCCTCTCGCAGCGGCGCCGTCACCGCGGCTGCGCTGGCGAGCTGGGGCAGCTGGGCGACCTCGCGAGCGATGCCCAGCACCTCGGCACGCTTGGCCTCGTAGCGGTCCAGCACCTCGGACGGCGTCAGAATTCCTTGGGAGATAAGCAGTTTCGCCGCGCACAGCACTGGATCACGCTCGAAATCGGCGGTGATCTCGGCCGGCCGGCGATAGCCCGGCTCGTAGTCGGACCCGGCGTGACCCATCAAGCGGACCGTCCGCAAATGGAGAAAGGCCGGACGTCGGCGGGTGCGCACCCAGTCGGCAGCGGCCGCTGCAGCATCGAGAGTCGCCGGCAGGTCGGAGCCGTCGGCGTAGAAGTACTGCAGACCGTTCCGGTGCCCGTAGGTTCGCGCGATCCAGTCGCGCGGCGTCTTGACGCTGATACCGATCCCGTTGTCCTCGCAGACGAACAGCAGCGGCATCGGCACACCCTGGTATGCGGAGTGCAGCGCCGAATTGATGGCGCCCACCGCCGTCGAATGGTTCACCGACGCGTCACCGAAGCTGCACACTGCGATCGCGTCGTCGGGCCAGGGGCACGCCACGTCGAGCTTGCGGGCACGGGCAATCGAGAACGCCACGCCGACCGCCCGAGGTAGGTGCGAGGCGATGGTCGAGGTCTGCGGAATGACATTGAGGTCGTAACGGCCGAAAACCTTGTGCCGCCCACCCGAAATCGGCTCCTCGGTGGCGGCCACCACGCCCAGCAGCACGTCGCGCAGCGGGTCGCTGCCCTTTACCTGCGCGGCCCGGGCGAGGAAGAACCCGCCCGAACGGTAGTGCAGCAGAGCGGGATCGGTGGGCCGGAGCGCGGCGGCGACCGCGGCGTTGCTCTCATGACCCGACGAGCCAATGGTGTAGTACCCCTTGCCCTGTGCACGTAGCCACCGCGCGGCCAAATCCAAATGACGGCTGCCGAGTTGAGCGTCGAAGAGCGCCAACCATTCCCGCGCATCCGGCGCGGCAGATCTCGTGCCCTCGCGCAGCGCGGAGATCGTCGCCGTGAAGTGCTCGTCGACGGGCTCGGCCATGGCCTCAGATCAACTCGATGGCGTCGGCGATCGACTGCAGCACGCGGCTGGGACGGAACGGGTACCGCTCGATCTCCTCCACCGTGGTGGATCCGGTGAGCACCAGGATCGTCTCCAATCCCGCCTCGATGCCCGCCACCACGTCGGTGTCCATCCGGTCGCCGACCATGACGGTGCTTTCCGAGTGCGCCTCGATCCGGTTCAGCGCGCTGCGGAACATCATCGGGTTGGGCTTGCCGACGAAGTACGGCTCGCGGCCGGTGGCCTTGGTGATCATCGCTGCCACCGACCCGGTCGCGGGCAGCGGGCCCTCGGCCGACGGCCCCGTGACGTCGGGATTGGTCGCGATGAACCGGGCACCGCGAAGAATGAGGCGAATGGCCTTGGTGATGGCCTCGAACGAGTACGTCCGCGTCTCCCCGAGCACGACGAAGTCGGGGTCGATGTCGGTCAGCGTGTAGCCGGTCTCGTGTAGCGCGGTGGTCAGGCCGGCCTCGCCGATGACGTACGCCGAGCCACCCGGCAGTTGGTCGTTGAGAAACGCCGCGGTCGCCAACGCCGACGTCCAGATCGACTCTTCGGGTACGGAGAGGCCCGACCGCATCAAGCGCGCCGCAAGATCGCGTGGCGTGAAGATCGAATTGTTGGTCAACACGAGGAAACGCCGCTTCTTTTCGACGAGGCGCTGCAGAAACTCGGCGGCTCCGGCGAGGGCGGCCTCTTCGCGCACCAGCACACCATCCATATCGGTCAGCCAGCACTCCGCAGTCCCGCGCACCCGCCCAGTGTCTCAAGCGGCGCCGCAGCCCATTATGAAAACGCCGGCACCACAAAGCGACGTACGGCCCTCTCTTCGACCGCGGCTGTGCCCATCGGCCAGTACAACAACGAGAGCACCACGCGCACAATCCATTCCGCAGCCAGCGGATCATCTGGCCCGAGGCCGGCCAGCTCTGCCGCCGCGGCGGCCAGCCGAGGTGAGTCGGTCAGCGTCCGATTGACGTTGTCGGCGGTCGGTGGTGCGGCGATCAGCGAGGCTGCCACCGGGTCGGCGCGCACTGCCCGCACCGAGGTCAGGATCGCATTCACGACGCGCTCGGACCCGTGCAACCCAGCAACCGCGGTCCGGACATCCACGCCGATGCGCGCGATCGATCGAGCGAGTACCGCATCGCGGATCGCGCTCTTGCCGCCGACATGGCGGTAGATGGTGGCCCGCGAGCAGCCCGCCCGTTTCGCGAGGTCGTCGATGTTGAGCAGATCCAGCCCGCGCGCGGCGATCACCTCCGCGGCGGCGTCGTAGATCCGTTCGATCGCCAGATCCCGGCGGTCGCCGCCGGCCAGCCAGTCCATCATCGAGACTCTACTGCCCAAATGCCTCGTCTTGAGACATTCGTCCGGAATCCGTCTCAAGCCGTGTCTGGGTTAATGTCGTACACCATGACGATCGGCGGTGATACCGGGCGCAAGCCGTCCGAGGTCACGCTGGACAACTGGCAGTCGGCCGCCCACCTGCACTGGGCGTTCCAGCACGTCGCCGACTTCCTTCCCACGGCGGTGATCTCCCGCGGCCACGGACCCATCGCCGAGTTGACGTCTACTCCGACCGCGCTGTCGGACATCCCGCTTCACGACCACACCAACGACCGACGCACCACCGTCGGCGACGTGATGGCAAGCACCGCAACCGACGGCTGGATCGTCGTCCAGCACGGCAAGGTGCTCGCCGAGCAGTACCACGGCGGCATGCTGCCGGGCACCTCCCATCTGCTGATGTCGGTGAGCAAGTCATTGGTCGGCATGGTCGCCGGCGCCTTGATCACCAGCGGTGCACTTGACCCCGACGCGCAACTGTCGAGGTATGTGCCCGTGCTGGCGCAGTCGGGCTATGCCGGTGCGACGGTGCGCCACCTGCTCGATATGCGTTCGGGCATAGCGTTTTCCGAGGACTACCTGGACCCCATGGCCGAAGTGCGCTTGCTGGAGCAGGCCATCGGGTGGGCGCCGCGCACCGTGCCGAACCTGCCCAGCACCATGTACGACTTCCTGCTCACCCTGCGCCAGAAATCGCCGCACGGCGGGCCGTTCGAGTACCGGTCCTGCGAGACGGACGTGCTCGGGTGGATCTGCGAAGCCGCCGCTGGAGTGCGGATGCCCGAACTCATGTCCCACCTGCTGTGGAGCAAACTCGGTGCGCAGAACGATGCGACCATCGGCGTCGACTCAGTGGGCACGGGCATGTTCGACGGCGGTATCAATGCCTGCCTACGGGACCTGGTCCGGTTCGGGATGCTCTTCCTCACCGGCGGAACATCGCTGACCGGCCAGCAGGTGGTGGCGCCGTCGTGGATTGCGGACACCTTCTCGGGCGGACCCGATTCGCGCGAGGCATTTGCCGCCAGCCCCGACGACAACCGCATGCCAGGCGGCATGTACCGCAACCAGTGCTGGCTGCCCTACCCCGGCGACGACGTGTTGTTGTGCCTGGGCATCCACGGCCAGATGATCTACGTCAACCGGTCGGCGGACGTCGTCGCCGCCAAACTGTCGAGCTGGCCGTTGCCGCAGGACGCCACCAAACTGTTCCCGACCATCGCCGCCTTCGACGAAATCGCGGCAAACTTGAGTTAGCAGCCCGAAAGGAGCGCGGCATGGCGACCGATTTGACGCTCTATCTCGACGACCAACCGGGTGAGCTGGCCAGGGTCGGCGATGTGCTCGGAAAGGCAGGCGCCAACATCGACGGCCTGTGCGCGCTGCCCAGCGGCGGTGGCCAGGCAGAGGTGCACATCCTGGTGCAGGATCCAACCCCCGCCTTCGAGGCGTTGGAGCACGCCGGCATCAAGATCGCCTCCGAGCAGGAGGTGATCGTGATGGACATCGAGGACCGGCCGGGTGCGCTCGGCGAAGTCGCCCGCAAGCTCGGCGATGCGGACGTCAACCTGACCACCGCCTACTTGGCGACCAACACCCGGCTCGTGCTGGCCGCGGACAATCTCGCCGAGGCGAAGGCCGCGCTCGGCTAGATTGCAACGCGTGACGACGATCGAGATCAGTACCCCCGACGGCCCGATCGACGCGCTGTGCAGCGTCCCCGAAGGACAGGGCCCGTGGCCGGGCGTCGTCGTCATTCATGACGCGATCGGCTACGGACCGGACAACGAGGCCATCTCACGGCGTATCGGCGCGGCGGGATACATCGCGATCACGCCGAATCTGTACGCCCGCGGCGGCCGGGCGCGCTGCGTCACCCGGGTGTTCCGCGAGCTGATGGCCAAACGCGGCCGCGCCCTCGACGACGTCCTCGCGGCGCGAGATCACCTGCGTGCCATGCCCGAGTGCAACGGAGCGATCGGCATCGCAGGCTTCTGCATGGGCGGCCAATTCGCGCTCGTCATGTCGCCCAAAGGATTTGGTGCGTCGGCGCCGTTCTACGGCACGCCGCTACCGCGAAATCTCAGCGAAACACTGGACGGCGCATGCCCCATCGTTGCCAGCTTCGGCCGGCGCGACCCGGCCGGTATCGGGGCGGCCGCAAAGCTGCAGAAAGTGGTCGACGAGAAGGGCATTCCGGCCGATATCAAGGTCTACCCCGACGCCGGGCACAGCTTCGCCAACAAGCTCCCCGGCCAGCCGCTGCTGCGGATCGCCGGGTTTGGCTACAACGAGGCCGCCACCGAGGACGCCTGGTCGCGCGTCTTTGCGTTCTTTGGTGAGCACCTGCGCGGCCAGAGCGACTGAGCAGACTCAAATCGCTTGCAGCACAGCGCCGATGGCGAGGCCGACGACCAGCAACGCACCCGCCCGTCGCACATGAAGCCACGCCAGCGCGGCGTACCACAGCGGCCACACCGGAAAATCGGCGGGCGGTTCGTCGGGGGGCGGCCGACGGAAATACGGCCAGATCTTCACCAGCCGCGGCACCGCCAGAATCACGATCAGCGTGGGCCACGGCATCGCTCCCACCACGACCGCCACCGCGGTCAGTACATAAAAACCGACCATCATCGCCAGCGTGACCGCGCGCGCACGGACCGCACCCAGGATGACGGGAAGCGTTCGCACACCTAGTGGTTCGTCGTACGGAATCTTGTCGATGTGCTTGCCCATCAACACCGTGGTGCACAACAACCCGTACGGCAGTGACGCCAGCGCGATGTCCCAGCCGACCGTGCCGACCGCCGAGTAGTACGTGCCGCACACCATCAACGGACCCCAGACGACAAACACGTCGGGCTCGCCGAGGCCACGCTTCTTGAGCCGCAGCGGCGGCGCCGTATAGGCGACGCTCAAGACGAACCCCGCCAACCCGAAGGCCAGTACCGGCCATCCCCGCGCCATCGTGAGGACGACGAGGATGACGAGGCCGAGCAGGTTCACCCCGAGGATCGCGGTGATGAGCGTGCGCCGGCTCACCAACCCCGATAGCACCGGGTGTGGCGCGTACAGCGCGCGTGGGTAGCCGGCGCTGTCGGTGCCGACTTGCGTGTCGAACAGGTCGTTCATCAGGTTGTTCGCGATGTGCGCCAGGGTGATGCCGACGATGGCCAGGACGAGCCAGCGCCAATCCAGACCGGGTTGGCCGACCGCCAGCAGCGCGGCGACCAAACCGGACACCAGCGTCATCGGCAGCACCGCCGCGCGGGTGACGACGATCCAGCGGGTGACGAAGTCGACGGACGCGTCTGGCGGCGGGTTGGTGGTGCGCAGCGCGTAGGCCCACGAGCTCAACCGCGAACGCGCTGCCAGCTCAGGCATTTTTCGATGGTAGCGCGCACCCGTGAAATCGGTCCGGCCTTTTCGTCTCACTCTGAGACACATTTGACGTTGCATCTCGCATCCATGCTGGTCATCGACGCGCTTGAGACAACGTCCATTCACCCAGGTCAATGGCTGTTTCGCAATCTTCAAACTGCCTTGACAAGCGTTGTTCGGACAACGAAAGCTCAAGGCGTGCAAGTTGTCTCAGACCTGTTCGACGCCGCGGTGATCGACGATCCGTATCCGTTCTACGAAAGGCTGCGCGGCACGGCGCCGGTGCACCGGGTGGGCGACACCGGCTTCTATCTGGTGTCGACGGCCGAAGCGGTCCGTGAGGCGACGGCCCGCACCGACGACTTTTCGTCGAACCTCACCGCAACACTGGTGCAACACGGTGACCGCGCGGCGGTGTTCGATATGGACGGCGCTGGCGAGGCGCGACACGTGCTTGCCACCGCTGATGACCCGCACCACGCCCTCGAGCGCAAGCTGGTGCTACCCGGACTGGTGGCCAAGCGTATCCGCGCGCTGGAGCCCGAGATCGAGCACATCGCTGAGCGGCTATGGGAGGCCGCCGCATCCGAGAACACCATTGAATGGATGTCGGCGATGGGCGATCGACTACCAATGACGTTGGTGGCCAAACTGATTGGTCTGCCCGACGCGGACGTGCCGCAACTCGTCGACTGGGGCTATGGCAGCACCGAACTGCTGGGCGGCGTGGTGGCGCAGGACCGCCTCCCCGTCGTCGTCAACGCGGCGGTCCAACTCGGCGGGTACCTGCACACCGCCTTCGACGATGCGATGCGCCACCCACACGACGATCTGCTCGGCGACCTGGCCCGAGCGGTGGATGCCGGCGACGTCGACCGGGAGGTCGCCGTGTTGATGCTGATTCAGCTTGTCGGGGCGGGTGGCGAATCGACCGCCGGACTGATCGGCAACGCCGCCCGGTTACTTGCGACGCATCATGACCTGCAAGCGGTTGTCAGGGCCGACGCGGCCCTGCTGGCGCCCTTGCTGGAGGAGACGCTGCGGCTGGAATCGCCGTTCCGCGCGCACCATCGCCACGTCACCACCGACACCGCGCTCGCGGGAGTGGATTTGCCGCGGGGCGGCCATCTGCTGCTGATGTGGGGTTCGGCGAACCGCGACCCCGAGGCCTTCGACGACCCCGACCTGCCGCGGCTGGATCGTGCCAATCTCCGCGGGCATCTGGCGTTCGGCAAGGGGTTGCACTTTTGCGTCGGCGCGGCCTTGGCCCGCACCGAGGCGAGAATCGCGTTACAAACCCTGCTCGATCACACGACCTGGTTCAGATTGGCCGACGCCGAATGGTTGCCGAGCATCTTCGTGCGCCGGCACCGCCGTCTGGAGCTCGCCGTCGACTGACATCAGCGATACTGCACAATGCCGAGCCCATTGATGCGTCGGAAGTGTTCCGGATTCGCGGTGACGATCGGGATGCCCAAACGCAAACTCGTGCAACCGATCCAGAGATCGTTGGCACCGATCAACTCGCCCCGGCGACGTCGTCCACCGTCGGCAGCTCGGCAATCGCCTCGAGCAGCTCCCCTGCGGTCGGAGTCTTCGTAAGCGACCGTCGCACCCGAGTCGGCAACTAGTCGGGCAGCCGCAGCTCGGGCTTTTCCACTTCTTCGATGTTGACGTCTTTGAAGGTGATCACCCGAACCTGCTTGACGAAGCGGGCGGGCCGGTACATGTCCCACACCCACGCGTCGGCCAGCCGCAGCTCGAAGTACACCTCACCGTCGGAATTGCGGGGCACCAGCTCCACGCTGTTGGCCAGGTAGAACCGCCGCTCGGTTTCGACGACGTAGCTGAACTGACCGACGATGTCCTTGTATTCGCGGTACAGCGAGAGCTCCATCTCGGTTTCGTACTTCTCGAGATCCTCGGCACTCATCTGCTTCGCTGTCCTTCGTCTAGGGCTGGCTTCATTCTCCCTTACCCGACTTCGCCGCACCGATCCGGCTCGTCCGGATCGTCGATCAGCTCCGTCACCATCCTGACGCCGGTCGGCGTGGCGACCCGGCGCACGTTGATGAACGAGTACCGGTGCTGGGCGCACGGACCCAACTCGGCCAGCGCGGCGGTGTGCGCGGGCGTGCTGTAGCCCTTGTGTTCGGCAAAGCCGTAGCCGGGATGCTCCGAATCCATCTTGACCATCAACCGGTCCCGGCTGACCTTGGCCAGCACGCTGGCCGCGGCGATGCAGGCCGCCGCGGCGTCGCCGCTCACCACCGGCAGCGACGGCATCGGCAGCCCGGGCACCCGAAACCCGTCGGACAGCACATATCCCGGCCGCACCGACAGACCGGCCACCGCCCGTCGCATGCCCTCGATGTTGGCCACGTGCACCCCGCGCCGGTCCACCTCCGTCGACGGGATGAACACCACGTGATAGGCCAGCGCGTAGCGACGGATGAGCGGGAACAGGCGCTCACGTTCCTTTTCGTTGAGCTTCTTGGAGTCGTCGAGAGCGGCCAGGCTCTCCAAGCGATTGGGCCCGAGCACGCACGCCGCGACCACCAAAGGTCCCGCGCACGCCCCGCGACCAACCTCGTCGACCCCTGCCACCGGGCCCAGGCCGCTGCGGTACAGCGCGGACTCCAGGGTGCGCAGGCCAGATGACTTCCGGATCACCGTTCGGGGCGGCCATGTCGCCGGCAACTGCAGCTCCTACTGGCTGTTTTGCGAATTCACCTGCGGGTTCACGCTGCCCACTCCGCCCCATCGCGACGGTGGCCACGCGATGAACCGTGCCTTTCCAATGACATTGTCTACCGGCACCGTGGCCGATGTGGGATCGCCCGTACACAACAATCCGCGCTGGGCGTCTGCGGGCACGTTGGTGCAGTGTGCGCGCGAATCCGCGGAGTGTGTGCGGTTGTCACCCATCACCCACAGCCGGCCTTCGGGCACCGTGACGGGTCCGAATTCGTTGCCGAGGCACGGGTAGATCTTCGGGTCGGCCATCATCGTGCTCGGGTCGAGGTAGGGCTCGTTGAGCGGCTTGCCATCAACGGTCAGACCGGTGTTGGCACGACATGCGACGGTCTGCCCGCCCACGGCGATGATCCGCTTCACCAAGTCGTTCTCGTCGGGCGGCACGAAGCCGACGAAAGACAGCGCGTTCTGCAACCAGCGCACCGCCGTGTTGTCGGACCGGATCGACTTGTAGCCGATGTTCCACGCCGGCGGGCCCTTGAACACGATGACGTCGCCCGGCTCGGGTTCGGAGAACCGGTAGGTCAGCTTGTCCACCATGATCCGGTCGCCGGTGCATCCGTGGCAGCCGTGCAGAGTGGGTTCCATCGACTCCGACGGGATGAGATACGGCCGGGCGACGAAGGTGAGCATGACGTAATAGAGCACCAACGCGATGGTCACCAGGATCGCCGCTTCGCGCAGCGCACCGTGCTTGCGCTTGGGTTCTTCGGCTTTGTCCTGGGTCGCACCGTCGTCGACGACGTCGGCGTCGGTGCTATCGAGAGAGTCGGCGGAGTCCGTGGATCCGGTCACGGCGTCAACAGTAGCCAGCGAAGTGGAGATTGCCGCCGGAGCCTGTCGATTCGGTCAGCGCTTTTCCTTGATCTTGGCCTTCTTGCCGCGCAGCTCACGCAGGTAGTACAGCTTCGCGCGGCGTACATCGCCACGGGTGACGACGTCGATGTGGTCGATGTTCGGCGAGTGCACGGGGAAGGTCCGCTCGACGCCGACGCCGTAGCTCTCCTTGCGCACCGTGAAGGTCTCGCGGATCCCGCCGCCCTGGCGGCGCAGCACGACGCCCTTGAAGACCTGGATACGCTCCTTGGACCCCTCGATGACCTTCACGTGCACGTTGACCGTGTCGCCGGGGCCGAAGTCCGGGATGTCGTCGCGCAGCGACGCTTGATCGACGAAGTCCAGCGTGTTCATCGGTGACACTTCCTTGCTGTTGGCGGCCTCGGACGGGGCTTCGCGATGCGACGCGGGCCGCCGAGCCGATGTAGTTCGGGCGTTGGGGGCGTATCTCGCAGCGGGCAAAAATCAGTCGGCCCACGCGGACAACTGCTCAATTGTGCCAGATGAGCATCGATGCAGTGAAATCGCCGCCTCTCCCGACACCAGACACTGAGGGCGCCTAAGTACGCGCGGTGGGCAGCCAACGGTTAGGCTGAACATACGGGCTGGCTGGAGCGACGGGGCAAGCCTGGTTCCAGTTCTGGATCACGCGAGGGAGGGCCCATGCGACGGCGGCCGTCGAGGCTGGTCATGGGCGCCGCAGCCGCGTTGGCGGTGGCGCTGGTCGCGGCGGGTTGCGAAGCCAAGGTGTACGGCACTACGCCGGCACCACCAAAAGCGCCGCCGGTGACGGGCGTCGCCCCGCAGGGCGAGTTGGCTCCCCTGCCGCAAGCTCCGCCCGACGAACCCGCGGCCACCTTCGACGGGTTGGCGGACCGCGCGCGACAGGCCACCGCCGACGCCGCCAAGGCCGGCGCCAAGATCTCAGCGGTCGTGCTGGATCGCAACACCGGCCAAATCGTCTCCAGCGGTGACCAGCCTTTCCCGATCGCGTCCGTGGTGAAGCTGTTCATCGCCGACGACCTGCTGATGCGCGACGAGCCGCTGTCCCCCGTCGACCGCAGGTCGCTCGACGTCATGCTGCGATCGTCGGACGACAGCGCCGCCGAGATCTTCTGGAACCAACTCGGTGGAAGCGCCGTCATCGGCCGCATCGTGGCGCGATACAAGTTGACAGGCACCTCGGCGCCCTACGACGGGCACTGGGACGTCACACTCAGTACCGCAAGCGATCTGGTCCGCTACTACGACATGCTGCTGGACGGCAGCGGCGGCCTGCCCCGGGACAAGGCCGAGATCATCCTGTCGAACCTCGCGCTGTCCACGCCGATGGCGATCGACGGCACCCAGCCTGGCGGTGTCTACCCGCAGCGGTTCGGCATCCCCGACGGGCTGTACGCCGAACCGGTTGCGGTCAAACAGGGTTGGTTCTGCTGCTGGAACGGCGCCAACCAGTTGCACGTGTCCACCGGCGTGATCGGCCCGGAGCGCCGCTATGTGATGGCGATCAGTTCGTTACAGCCCACCGACCCCGCCGCCGCGCGCAACACCATCACCCAGGTGGTCAAGACGATGTTCCCGGGCGGGCGGATCTAGCTCTCGTCCAAGAGATCCGGGCGGCGCTCACGGGTGCGCTTCACCGCCTGCTCCCGGCGCCACGCCGCGATCTTCGCGTGGTCACCGGACAGCAGCATCTCGGGCACGTCGAGACCGCGCCAGCTCGGCGGCCTGGTGTAGCTCGGGCCTTCCAGCAAGCCCCCGTTTTGCACAGAATGCGAATCTTCTTGGTGCGACGCCGGATTCCCCAGCACGTCGGGCAGCAGCCGGACGACCGCCTCAATCATGACCAGCGCCGCGGACTCACCGCCGGGCAGCACGTAGTCGCCGATGGACACTTCTTCGACGCGCATCCGTCGGCCGGCGTCGTCGATGACGCGTTGGTCGATGCCTTCGTAGCGACCGCAGGCGAATACCAAATGCTTTTCGTTACTCCATCTTTGAGCATCGGCCTGGGTGAACAGTCGGCCCGCGGGTGTGGGTACGACGAGAAGTGTTTCCGTCGAACAGATTTCGTCGAGCGCCTCACCCCACACTGGAGCCTTCATCACCATGCCGGGGCCGCCCCCGTAGGGCGCGTCGTCGACGGAGCGGTGCACGTCGTGGGTCCACCGTCGCAGATCGTGTACTTCAAGCTCGACGATGCCGGCGTCAATCGCTTTGCCCGGCAACGATTGTCGAAGCGGATCGAGGTAGGCGGGGAAGATCGTCACCACATCGATGCGCATGTCAGCCCAACTCCAGCAGACCGTCAGGCGGATCGATCTCGATGATCTGCTCGGCCAGCGAGACCGAGGTGACGATGGCGCTGACGAAGGGCACCAGCACTTCGCCTCCCTCGGCGCGTACCGCGAGCAGCTCGCCCGCCGCGGTGTGCAATACCTCGGCGACGGTTCCGACCGGCGCGCCGTGGACCGTCCGCACCTGCAGCCCTTCGAGCTGGTGATCGTAGAACTCGTCAGGGTCCTCGATGGGCGGCAGGTCAGCGGACTCGACGACAAAGACGGTGCCGCGCAACGCCTCGGCGGCATTGCGGTCGGCGACACCGGCCAATCGGATCAGCAACCGGGGGCCGTGCTCGCGGACGGAGTCGATGACGAAACGGCCTTCGGTTCCGCCTTTGGCGGGCCTGCCGCGCAGCGCGGTGCCGGGCGCGAACCGGTCAGCCGGGTCGTCGGTGTGAATGTCGACGACGACCTCGCCGGTGATGCCGTGCGCTCTGACGACCCGCCCGACGACCAGGTCCATGACGCCTACTGGTCGGTGTCCACTACGTCGACGCGGATGCCCCGGCCGCCGATGCCGGCGACCAACGTACGCAACGCCGTCGCGGTGCGACCGCCCCGGCCGATGACCTTGCCGAGATCGTCGGGATGCACGTGCACCTCCACGGTGCGACCTCGGCGATTTGTCACCATGTCAACCCGGACATCGTCGGGATTGTCGACGATTCCGCGGACCAGGTGCTCGACGGCGTCAACGACCACTGAGCTCACGGTCGCGCTCAGCTCTCGGTCGACTCGGTCGACTCGGCCTGTTCGGCGGCCCCGGCCGCGGTCGCGTCGGCGCCTTCGGCGGCGGGCTCGGACTCGTCCTTCACAGGAGCCGTTTCGGCCTCGACCTTCTCAGCCTTCTCAGCCTTGTCGGCCTTCTCGGCCGCCTTCTTGGCGGGCGCCTTCTTCTTCTTGGGCTGTGCGGCCTCGGTGCTCGGCCCGCCCTCGGCTTCGGCCAGCGCCGCGTTGAACAGTTCGAGCTTACTGGGCTTGGGCTCCTTGACCTTCAGCGTGCCCTCGGCGCCAGGCAGACCCTTGAACTTCTGCCAGTCGCCGGTGATCTTCAGCAGCGCCAGCACGGGTTCGGTGGGCTGGGCACCGACGCTGAGCCAGTACTGAGCCCGCTCCGAGTCGATCTCGATGAGGCTGGGGTCTTCTTTGGGGTGGTACCGGCCGATGACCTCGATGGCGCGGCCGTCGCGGCGGGTGCGCGCGTCGGCGACGGCGATGCGGTACTGGGGATTGCGGATCTTGCCAAGCCGAGTGAGCTTGATCTTGACAGCCATGGTTAAGCGACTTCTCCTGTGGTTGCCACGCTGCAATTCAGCGATCGCTGGCGGGATGCCGGGATCCGGTTTTGCCTTACGTGTGTGACCGCCGCACAGCCGTGGTCGTGCGGCAGACAGCCGCTCATTGTGCCAGAACAGCCGTGAACAGTGGAAATCGCGGCGAGCCGGCCGCTCACCATGCTTTACAACATCGTTGCTAAGTGTCACGCTCTGGAGATGGATGACGCCGCTGCGCTGCTGGACATCGAGGCGCTCAAGCAGTTGAAGGCCCGCTACTGCCGTTATCTGGACACCAAAGACTGGCAGGCGTGGCGGCGCCTCTTCGCCGACGACTTCCTCAGCGACACGTCGGAGGCGGGCGGCACGGTGATCCACGGCGCCGACGACTTCGTCGCCTTCACCCGCAAAAGTCTTCGCGATCAAGCCACCGTGCACCAGGTCCATGCGCCCGAGATCGAGGTGACCTCGGCGACCACGGCCCGCGGCGTGTGGGCGCTCGAGGACGTCGTGCGGCTGGCTCCGGGCGTGAACCTGCGGGGGTACGGGCACTACACCGAAACCTACGAAAAGGTTGACGGGCAGTGGCGATTCACCAGCTCAAAGCTGACCCGCTTGCGCGAAGACGTCTTCAATATCTTTGTCTCCGTGTATGTTTCGGACCGCATCAAGAGACTGATCGCCAAGGCGGCGCGTCGACAGCGGCCCGCTTAGACGAGTTTGTCGAAGCACTTCTCCTCGACGCGACGGCTCATGCGCCATCCGTCGGGCGTGCGGATGAACTCGTCGACGTACCAGATCCCGACGAAGTAGATCTGCTTGTGCTCGCCGCCCATCGCCATGGGGTTGAAGCAGATGGCGCGCGACGTCGCACGGTCACCGTCAATGCGGAGATCGACATTGCCGAGCATGTGGTAGTACGCGGGGAAGTTGGGCAGCACCTCGGCCAGCCATGCCTTGACTCGCGGATACTGCCCGTCGATTCCGCCCGTCACGCGGTAGTCGATGTAGGCGTCGGGCGTGAACACCTTGTCCAGGTCGTCGAAGCGCTTCTGGTCGATGGCCGTCGAGTAGTCGATCAGCAGCTGCTGGATCTCGAACCGATCCGATATCTCCGCCAGGCTCAGCATGGAGATCGATTGAACACGATCGCGCCGCGGGTTTAGGCTCAGCGCCCGTGGGGAGGCTCTTTTTATCTATTCTTGCCGCGTTGTGCCTGGTCGTCGGGGGAACCGTTACAGCGCACGCCGCGCCGGTGCCCGGCATCAGCCAGCCGGCCGGCTCGGTACCTGTGCCCGAGGGTCCCGCTCAGGCGTGGATCGTCGCTGATATGGACACCGGCCAAGTGCTCGCCGCCCGCGATGAGTACGGCTCGTACGCCCCGGCCAGCACCATCAAGGTGCTGCTGGCGCTGACCGTGCTCGACGAGCTGCCGCTCAATGCGACCGTCGTTGCCAACGAGGCCGACACCCGCGTCGAATGCAACTGCGCAGGCGTGGCGCCCGGCCACACCTACACCGCCCGGCAGCTGCTCGACGCGGCGCTGCTGGTGTCGGGCAACGACGCGGCCAACACGCTGGCCACCATGCTCGGCGGTCACGACGCGGCGGTGATGAAGATGAACGGCAAGGCTGCACTGCTGGGTGCGTACGGCACCAATGTCGGGTCGCCGTCCGGCCTGGACGGACCCGGTATCGACATGTGGTCGTCGCCGCACGATCTGGCGGTGATCTTCCGCGCGGCCATGGCCAATCCGGTGTTCGCGCAGATCACCGCCCAGCCCACTGCGGTGTTCCCTACCAAGACCGGCGAGAAGGTCTTGGTCAACCAGGACGAGCTGCTCAAGCGTTATCCCGGAACCCTCGGCGGCAAAACCGGTTTCACCGACCGGGCGCGCAAGACTTTCGTCGGCGCTGCCGAGCGCAACGGCCGCCGACTGGTGATCGCGCTGATGTACGGGATGGACAAGCCCGGTGGCCCGACCTACTGGGACCAGGCCGCGAGCCTGCTGGACTGGGGTTTTGCGCTCGATCGCAACGCCAGCATCGGGATGCTGTAGCCGAAAGTTGCGCATTCGCAACCGATCCGATACCCGTGCGCGGCTAAATCCAGTGTTTTCACAGGTTACGCTCAGCGCCCGTGCGAAAAGTGTTGGCGGCGTTGGTAACCGCGCTGATGATCGTCGCCGGCGCTCCGGTCGCCTCAGCCGAGCCAGCCGGCGCCGTCGCGCTGCCCGATGGCCCCGCACCCGCCTGGCTGGTCGCTGACCTCGACAGCGGCCGCATCCTGGCCTCCAAGGACCCGTACGCGCAGCACGCTCCCGCCAGCACCATCAAACCGTTGCTCGCGATGGTGGTGCTCGACCATCTGCGCCCCGATAACTTCGCGCGCGCCAACGAATCTCACACCGAGGTCGAGTGCTCATGCGTCGGATTGAAACCCGGCCAGGCCTACACCACGCGCCAACTGCTGGAGGGGCTGCTGATGGTGTCGGGCAACGACGCGGCCAACATGCTCGCCGACATGCTCGGCGGCCAGCGTGTCGCGGTCGCGGCGATGAACCGCAAGGCCGCCGCGGTGGGCGCCCGCGGCACCAAGGCGTCCTCGCCGTCCGGCCTCGACGGGCCCGGCTGGGAATCGACCACCACGCCGCATGACCTCGCGGTGATTTTGCGTGCGGCGCTGCGCTATCCGCTGATCGCCCAGATCATGCGACAGCAGTCCGCACAGCTGCCCGGCAAGACCATCACCAACCAGAACGAACTGCTGACGCGCTATCCCGGCACCATCGCGGGCAAGACCGGCTTCACCAACCTGGCCCGCAATACGTTCGTCGCCGCCGCCCAGCGCGGGAACCGACGCCTCGTGGTCGCGCAGATGTACGGCACCGGCGACCTCTACGGCCAGGCGATCGGCTTGTTCGACTGGGGCTTCTCCCAATACCCGTAGCCCAATACCCGTAGCGCGCAATACCCGTAGCGCGCGAAATTGCGTTCCGGCAGCGAAAGTGCGAGTAGAGGCCTGCCGGAATGCAATTTCGCGACTACGCGAAAACCCGGCCGCGCAGGATCACCAGCGCTGGATTGTTGACGACGGCTGCGCCCTGCCGCGGGTCGTCGGCGTAGCACACCAGATCCGCCGGCGCGCCGTGCTCCAGCGCGGGCCGGCCGAGCCATTCACGGGCATTCCAGCTCGCCGCCCCCAGCGCGTCGGTCGGGCTCATGCCGACCCGTTTGAGCGCGTCGATCTCGTCGGCGATGCGGCCGTGCGCGACCATGCTGCCCGCATCCGTGCCGGCGAATATCGGCACCCCCGCGTCGTGGGCCGCGGCCACCCGCGCGTGACACCGCGCGTACAGGTCGCGCATGTGCGCCGCGTACGACGGGTACCTCACCGCGGCTTCGGCAATGCCCGGGAAGTTCTCGATGTTGATCAACGTGGGCACCAGCGCGGTGCCGTGCTCGACCATCAGCTCGATCGTGTCGTCGGTCAGGCCGGTGCCGTGCTCGATGCAGTCGATGCCGGCGTTGATCAGACCGGGCAGCGCGTCCTCACTGAACACGTGCGCGGTGACCCGCGCCCCTTCGGCGTGCGCCGCGTCGATCGCCGCCTTGAGCACGTCGTCGGACCACAGCGGCGCCAGGTCGCCGACCTGCCGGTCGATCCAGTCGCCGACCAGCTTGACCCAGCCGTCGCCCCAGCGGGCCTGCTCGGCGACCGCGTCGGGCAGCTGCGACTCGTCCTCCAACTCGAGAGCCAAGCCCGGCGCATAGCGCTTCGGACGGGCCAGATGCCGGCCCGCGCGGATGATGCGGGGCAGGTCGTCGTGGTCGTCGAGGCTGCGGGTGTCGACGGGCGAACCGCAGTCGCGCAAAAGCAGCGCCCCGGCGTCGCGTTCGGTCTGCGCCTGGACGATCGCCTCGTCGACGTCGACTGGGCCGTGCTCGCCGAGCCCGACGTGACAGTGCGCATCGACCAACCCGGGCACAATCCAGCCGCCGTCGAAGACGGTCTCCGCGCCGCTGACCGGTTCGGCACTCAGCACACCGTCGACGATCCACCACTCGACCGGCTGCTGGTCGGGCAGGCTGAGCCCTTTGACGTGCAGCCGCATCAGTTGTTGGGGAACTTCAGCTTCGACAGATCGATATCGGCCAGGCCCGGTGGCAATTCATCGAGGCCCTTGGGCATGTTCGACAGGTCCGGGAAGCCAGGTGGCATGCCGGCCATGCCCGCGCCCAGCGGATTACGCACCTTCGGCGGCGTCGGGCCCCGCCCGGCTTTCTTGCCCTTCTTGCCCTTGCCCTTCTTGCGGGTCGACGATTTGCGGCCGAACGGCATGCCCATCTGGCCGGCCATCTGCGACATCATCTTGCGGGCCTCGAAGAATCGGTCGACCAGCTGGTTGACCTCCGACACCGTGACGCCCGAGCCGTTGGCGATGCGCAGCCGGCGTGAGGCGTTGATGATCTTCGGGTCGGCCCGCTCCTCGGGCGTCATGCCGCGGATGATGGCCTGCACCCGGTCGAGCTGCTTGTCGTCGACGGCGGCCAGCGCGTCCTTCATCTGGCCGGCGCCGGGCAGCATGCCCAGCAGGTTGCCGATCGGGCCCATCTTGCGGATGGCCAGCATCTGCTCGAGGAAATCCTCCAGCGTCAGCTCACCGGTGCCGATCTTGGCCGCCGCGGCCTCCGCCTGCTCGGCGTCGAAATGCTGCTCGGCGGCCTCGATGAGGCTCAGCACATCGCCCATGCCGAGGATGCGGCTGGCCATCCGGTCGGGGTGGAATACGTCGAAGTCGTAGAGCTTTTCGCCGGTGGACGCGAACAGGATCGGCACGCCGGTGATCTCGCGCACCGACAGCGCCGCACCGCCGCGAGCATCGCCGTCGAGCTTGGTCAGCACCACACCGGTGAAGCCGACGCCCTCGCGGAACGCCTCGGCGGTGGTGACTGCGTCCTGGCCGATCATCGCGTCGAGCACGAACAGCACTTCGTCGGGGTCGAGCACATGGCGGATCGCCGCGGCCTGGCTCATCAGCTCGTCATCGATGCCGAGCCGGCCCGCGGTGTCGACGATGACCACGTCGAAGTGTTTGGCCTTGGCTTCGGCCAGCCCACCTTCGGCCACCGCGACGGGATCGCCGTGGCCGGCTTGTTCGGATCCCTCCGCCGACACCCCCGGGTGCGGCGCGTAGACCTGGACCCCGGCGCGTTCGCCGACGATCTGCAGCTGGTTGACTGCGCCGGGACGCTGCAGGTCACACGCCACCAGCAGCGGCGTATGTCCTTGGCCCGCAAGCCATTTCGCAAGCTTGCCGGCCAACGTCGTCTTACCGGAGCCTTGCAGGCCGGCCAGCATGATCACCGTCGGCGGGGTCTTGGCGAACGCCAGTTGACGGGTCTCCCCGCCGAGGATCCCGATCAGCTCCTCGTTGACGATCTTGACGACCTGCTGAGCGGGGTTGAGCGCGGCGGAGACCTCGGCGCCCTTGGCGCGGTCCTTGATGCGCCCGACGAAGGAGCGCACCACCGGCAGCGAGACGTCGGCCTCCAGCAGCGCCAGGCGGATCTCGCGGGCAGTGGCGTCGATGTCGGCGTCGGTCAGCCGGCCCTTGCCGCGCAGTCCCTGCAGGGCACCGGTCAAGCGGTCGGACAGCGATTCAAACACGCGGTCCAGCGTACTTACCCCGGCTCGCTACGCTCGCTTGCCCACCGGACTTAGCTGGCTTGCTCAGCAGCCTTTGCGGGCGCGGGCGCGGGCAGCACCGCGTACAGGTCGCGTTCGAGCTCGGCGCGAACGGCCGACTCATCGGCTGACGCTGGGCCGCTGCCGAGGCTGATGCAGAACGCGTCGACGACGGACGAGCCCATCGTGGTGACCTTGGCCCAGGCGATGTCCACGCCGTCGCGCTCGAAAACGGCCGTCAGCTTCGCCAACAGTCCCGCCCGGTCGGTGGCCCGCACCTGTACCACCAACTCCCCCGGCGTGTGCCCGTCGAACCACAGCACGCGCGGTGGTGCGTGCACGTGGTTGCCCGGGACCGCGGCGGGTATCTCGCCGGCGCGACGGGTGCCGTGCTGGGCCGCCTCGCGCTCACGTTGTTCGAGCGAGCCGGTCACGTCGAGCTCATCGCCCAGGGCGAGGATGAACTGCTGGCGCAGCAGCTCCGCGGCGGGCGGGGAGCCGAAATGCGGTGATACGACGAAGGTATTGATGGCCGAGCCTTCGTGGCTGTTCACCGACGCCGAGTGCACCCGCAGCTTGTTCAACGCCAGCACACCCGCCGCCTTGCTCAGCAGGCCGCGCCGGTCGGGGGCAATCATCGTCACGTTGTAGATGTGCGGGCTGTCGGCCGGTGTCAGTTCGACGTGCACGCCCACCTCGGCGGCGAGCGAAAGATACCGGGGTTCAATGGGATCGGGCTGCGGCAGCGGCTCGCCGGCCATCACCAGCCGGCAGCGCCGGACCAGGTCGCCGATCAGCGAGGCCTTCCAGTCGCCCCACACCCCTGGGCCGGTGGCCAATGAATCCGCCTCGGCGAGCGCATGCAAGAGCTCCAACAACACCGGGTCGCCGCCGAGTGCGTCGACGACGGTGTCGATGGTCTTGGGGTCCTGCAGGTCACGGCGGGTTGCGGTGTCGGGCAGCAGCAGGTGGTAGCGCACCATCTTGGCCAGCACGTCGATGTCCGACGGCCACATGCCGAGACGGGTGCCGATCTGGGTGGCCAATTCGGCGCCGATGACGCTGTGGTCGCCGCCGCGGCCCTTGCCGATGTCGTGCAAAAGCGCGCCCAGCACCAGCAGGTCCGGCCGCGACACCCGTGTGGTGAACGCGCTTGCTCGCCAGACGGTTTCGACGAGATGACGGTCGACCGTCCAGATGTGGACGACGTCTCGCGGAGGCAAGTCGCGCACCGTGCCCCATTCAGGAAAAAGCCTGCCCCACAAGCCGGTTCGGTCCAGCGCCTCGATTGTGGCGACGGTGGCGGGGCCGGCCGCCAGCATGACGAGCAGATCCTTGAGCGCCTGGCGAGGCCAGGGTGTGCGTAGTTCGGGCGCGTGTTCGGCAAGCCGGCTCAGCGTGGACGCCGACATCGGCAACCCGGCGGTCGCCGAGGCCGCGGCCACCCGCAAGATCAGGCCCGGATCCCGTTCCGGACGCGCGTCGCGGGCCAGGATCACTTCGCCGGCGAACTCGATGACGCCTTCATCGAGCGGACGACGCACGGGGCGGCGCAGCGCGGCGAACCCCCGCCGCGGCAGCGCGTTGGCGGCGGTGCGCAGCCCGGCGTCGACGTAGTAGCTCACCGTGCGCGCTGCATCGCTGAGCATGCGGGCGAGGTCGAAGCGGTCGCCGATGCGCAAAGCGGCGCCGATCTCGTCGGCATGCTGGGCGAGAAGTTGTTCACGGCCACGGCCGGATACGCGGTGCAGTTCGGTGCGGACGTTGAGCAGGGCGAGGTGCGCATCGCCCAGAGAGCCGGTCGGTGAGGCCAGCGATCGACTGGGATAGACGTCCGCCAATTGCGCCATCGCCAACGCGTTGAGCAACTGCACGTCGCGCAGCCCGCCGCGACCGCTCTTGAGGTCGGGTTCGGCGCGGTGGGCGATTTCACCGCTGCGCTGCCAACGCGATTGGGTGTGCTCGACGAGTTCGTCGAAGCGCGAAGCGATGCCGGTGCGCCACTGGCTGCGCGCCCCGCCGATCAGCAGCGACGACAGGTCGGAATCGCCGGCGATGTGGCGGACGTCGAGCATCGCCAGGCCGGCGGAGATGTCCTCGCCGGCGACCTTCAGCGCTTGCGGCACCGTGCGCACGCTGTGATCGATCCGAATGTTGGCGTCCCACAACGGATACCACAGCATCTCGGCGACTTGGCTGACGACCTCGACGGGCATGTTGTCATGCAACAGCATCAGATCCAGGTCGGAGTACGGCATCAGTTCGCCGCGGCCGAGCCCACCGGTGGCGACGATCGCGAATCCACTGGTTGGGGTGATGCCGATCTCGGCGGCCTTTGTGGTGAGCCAGAACTCGTGCAGATCCAGCAGGGCTTCACGAAGCGCAGCGGCGTCCAGCTGGCGGGTACCGCCGGACAGCAGTTGTTCGGCGGCGGCGGCGAGGTCGGTGGCAGGTCGTGACGATGCCGCCTCCGGGGCTTCCCATCGAGAAGCCCCGGAGGCGGGATCTGGTGTGTTTCTTATCATTTCAGCCCTCCCCCGGCCCTTGCCCATTAACGCTCACTCGGTACACGGCCGGGAGACGACATCTCCTACCACTTAGAGTGCGTCAGACCCCCGCTCACCGGTGCGGACTCGGACCACCGTGTCGACGGGGCTGACCCACACCTTGCCGTCGCCGATCTTTCCGGTGCGTGCGGCCTGCACGATGACGTCCACCACCTTGTCGACCGCGGAGTCATCGACGACGACCTCCACACGCACCTTGGGCACGAAGTCCACCGAGTACTCGGCACCGCGATACACCTCGGTGTGGCCCTTCTGGCGCCCGTAGCCCTGCACCTCACTGACGGTCATCCCGAGGATCCCGGTCTGTTCCAGGCCGGTCTTGACATCTTCGAGCGTGAACGGCTTGACAATCGCAGTGATCAGCTTCATTTCCCTCATTCCTCCGCGCCGTGACGACCAAGAACCGAGCTACCACCGACTGCCGCGAAGTCGTAACTGCTTTCCGCATGTTCGGCTTCGTCGGCGCCGGCTGCTTCATCTTCCTCGGCAAGACGCAGCCCCACAGTGAACTTCACTACGAAAGCCAAGATAGCCGTAGCGATGGCGCAATAGATCAGAACCGCCCCTGCGCCAACCGCCTGGCGCCAAAGTTGGTCGAATCCGCCGCCGTAGAACAGGCCGGCCACACCGGCACCCGTCTCCGGCGCGGCGACCAGGCCGACGAGCAGCGTGCCGACCAGACCACCGACAAGGTGCACACCCACCACGTCGAGTGAGTCGTCGTATCCCAGTTTGTACTTCAGCCCAACCGCGAGCGCGCACAACACACCCGCGCAGGCGCCGATCACCAACGCGCCGAGCACGTTCACCGAAGAGCAGGAGGGCGTGATCGCGACCAGACCCGCGACGATGCCCGACGCCGCACCCAGTGACGTGCCCTTGCCGTCGCGGATGCGTTCGGTCAACAGCCATGCCAGCATGGCCGCCGCGGTGGCCACCGTCGTCGTGACGAACGTCGAGCCGGCCAAACCTCCTGAGGCAGTGGCGGATCCGGCGTTGAAGCCGTACCAGCCGAACCACAGCAGCCCGGCGCCCAGCATCACAAACGGCAGGTTGTGCGGACGCATCGGCGTGGTGGGCCACCCTTTGCGCTTGCCCAGAATGATCGCGAGCACTAGGCCCGCGGTGCCGGCGTTGATGTGAACCGCTGTGCCACCGGCGAAGTCGATGGCCGCAAGCTTGTTGGCGATCCAGCCACCGGTTTCGGCGGTGACGCCGTCGAACGAGAAGACCCAGTGTGCGACAGGGAAATAGACGAACGTCGCCCACAGGCCGGCGAACAGCAGCCAGCCGCCGAACTTCATCCGGTCGGCCACCGCGCCGGAGATCAGCGCGACGGTGAGGATGGCGAACATCAATTGGAAGGCGACGAACACGGTGGCCGGCATCGTGCCCACCAGCGGGATGGTGACCGCTTCGGCCGCCTCGACGCCCGCGGCCGGATCCGCGATGACCTCCGCGCTGGCATTGCCACCGATCAGGCCCTTGAGTCCCCAGAACTGCGTGGGGTCGCCGAACAGGTTGCCGACGTCATTGCCGAAGGCCAGCGAGTAGCCGTAGAGCACCCACAGGACAGTCACCACACCCATGGAGCTGATGCTCATCATGATCATGTTGAGCACACTCTTGGCGCGAACCATGCCGCCGTAGAAGAACGCCAGACCAGGCGTCATCAGGAGCACCAGTGCAGCGCTTATCAACATCCACGCTGTGTCACCGGTGTCCGGTATACCCATCGTCGGGAATTGGTCCACTCGCAGATTCCTCCTTCGACACGCCACGGCCGCAAGGATTTACGACCATTGACCTGGTCCAAGACAATGCGCAGTGGTTGTTTCGGCTAAGACGCAGGGGTGTTTCGCTCGTGTGAACGGATGCGGGACCGACGTTTCGCCGGTGTTACATCAGGTGTTTTCGGCGCCGTGCCGCTAGCCGAGCAGGGCGTCGACGAACGCGGCGGGCTCGAACGGCGCAAGGTCGTCGGGTCCTTCACCGAGGCCGACCAGCTTCACCGGCACACCCAGTTCCTGCTGCACCCTGAACACGATGCCGCCCTTGGCGGTGCCGTCGAGTTTGGTCAGCACCACCCCGGTGATGTCCACGACTTCGGCGAACACCCGGGCCTGCGGCAAGCCGTTTTGCCCGATGGTCGCGTCGAGCACCAGCAGCACCTCGTCGACCCTGGCGCGCTTGTCGACCACCCGCTTGACCTTGCCGAGCTCGTCCATCAGACCGGTCTTGGTGTGCAGCCGGCCAGCGGTGTCGATGACCACGACGTCGGCGCCGTCCTTGATGCCGGCGTCGACGGCGTCGAACGCCACCGACGCGGGATCAGATCCTTCGGGCCCCGTGACCACGTGTGCCCCAACCCGCGATGCCCAGCTCTGCAACTGATGGGTGGCCGCGGCCCGGAACGTGTCGGCCGCGCCGAGCACCACCCGACGACCGTCGGCGACCAGCACGCGGGCCAGCTTGCCGACGGTGGTGGTCTTGCCGGTGCCGTTCACGCCGACGACCAGCAGCACCGAGGGTTTGTCGTCGTGCGGCAAGGCCTTGATGGAGCGATCCATGTCGGGTCGCAGCTCGGAGATCAGCACCTCGCGCAGCACCGCCCTGGCGTCGGTCTCGGTGCGCACGTTGCTGCTGGCCATCCGCGACCGCAGCGCGGTGACCACGGAATCGGTGACGACGGGGCCGAGGTCGGCGATCAGCAGGGTGTCCTCGACCTCCTGCCACGAGTCCTCGTCGAGGTCGCCGCCGCCGAGCAGGCCGAGCATGCTGCGACCCAGCGCGTTCTGCGACTTGGCGAGCCGTCCGCGCAGCCGGTCCAACCGCCCTTCAGGCGGGGCGATGGTGTCGATTTGCGGTGGCTCGGGCAGTTGCACGTCGGCGATGGGGCGTTTGGGGGCATCGCGGGGAATGGTGGCGTCATCGCCGACGGCGGGCAGGCCGGTGGTGTCGAGGCGCTCCTCAGCGGGAGCTGACTGAGCGAATGTGATGCCCGAGGACGCGGTGTAGCCGCCGGAGCGGTCGATCGGCGTGGCCGTGTCGGGCCGCGACAGTCGGATCCGACGGCGGCGATAGAGCGCCAACCCGACGACCAGAGCAGCGATCAGCAATACAGCGATGACCGCGATCGCGATCCAGAGGCCTAGCCCAACACTTTCGATCACGCCGCCATTGTCTCAGAGCGATTTCGGCGCGCTCGGTCGCGCTCACCGCGACTGCGCGCGCCGAAATCGCACGTTACCCGGCGCCGACCAGTTCCTGGCCGCGCATGCGCTGGCTGATCACCGCGGTGATGCCGTCGTCGCGCATCGTTACGCCGTACAGCGCGTCGGCGACTTCCATCGTCGGCTTCTGATGGGTGATGACGATCAGCTGCGACTGCGCCCGCAGTTGCTCGAAAAGCCCGAGCAGCCGGCGCAGGTTGACGTCGTCGAGCGCGGCCTCCACCTCGTCCATGACATAGAACGGCGACGGCCTGGCGCGGAAGATCGCGACCAGCATCGCCACCGCGGTCAGCGACTTCTCGCCACCGGACAGCAGCGACAGCCGCTTGATCTTCTTGCCCGGCGGGCGGGCCTCGACCTCGATGCCGGTGGTCAGCATGTCGTCGGGGTTGGTGAGCAGCAGCCGGCCCTCACCGCCGGGGAACAACGCCGAAAACACTTCGCGGAACTCGCGTTCCACGTCGGCGTAGGCCTCGGCGAACACCTGCAGGATGCGATCGTCGACGTCTGCGATGACGTCGAGCAGATCCTTGCGGGCGGCTTTCACGTCCTCGAGTTGCGTGGACAAAAAGTTGTAACGCTCCTCCAACGCGGCGAACTCCTCCAGCGCCAGCGGGTTGACCCGGCCGAGTTCGGCCAGTTCCCGCTCGGCGCGTTTGGCCCGCCGCTCCTGCGTGGGCCGGTCGAACGGCATCGGGGCCGGCGCGGTCACCTGCTCGCCACGCTCGCGTGCCTGCTCGTACTCGGCCATCTCCAACTCCGACGGCGGCAGCGGCACGTCGGGGCCGTACTCCGCGATCAGGTCGGCCGGCGCCATGCCGAACTGCTCGAGCACCTGAGCCTCCAACTGCTCGATGCGCAGTGTCGCTTGGGCTTTGGCGACTTCGTCGCGGTGCAGCGCATCGGTGAGCGAGGCCAGCTTGGCGCCCAGCTCGGTGACCTCCTCGCGGGCCTTGGCCAACGCGGCGGCCCGGCGCTGGCGTTCGGCCGCCAGCTGGTCGCGCGTGCGGGAGGCCACCGACACCACCGCGCTCAACCGCTGGGCCACCAGGCGTCCCGATTCGGCGACCGCGGCGGCCACCGCGGCGGCGTGCTCACGCGCCTCGCGGGCGCGCTGCGCGCGCAGCCTCGCCTCGCGCTCGGCGGCCGCGGCCCGTCGCAATGAATCCGCCCGTCCGCGAACGGCATTCGCACGTTCTTCGGCGGTGCGCACGGCCAGCCGAGCCTCCACCTCGGCGGCACGGGCCGTCTCGGCGGCGGCCATCGACGCCTGGCGGTCGACCGGTTCGGCGTCAAACGTCGGCGCCTGCTCGGCGTTGTGCAGTCGCGACTCGAGCTCCGCGAGCTCCTCGACGGTGCGGGCCCGGCCGGCCTCGAGCTCGTCGCGCTGTTTGATCAGCCGCTGCCACTCGTCGTCGGCGGCGCGGGCCTCCTGCCCCAGCCGGCCCAGCTGCTCGTAGATCGCCGAAATCGCCGCGTCGGATTCGTTGAGCGCCGCCAGCGCCTGCTCGGCCGCATCCTGCCGCGCCGACTGCTCGGCCAGCGCACCGGACAACGCCGCCGACAGCTCGCGAGTCTGCTTCTCGGCCGCCTCCAATTCGGCGCGGGCCTTGTCGATTTCGGAGGTGATCTCCAGCGTGCTCGGTTTGCGGTCCGAGCCGCCGCTGACCCAGCCCGCTCCAACCAGGTCACCGTCGGCGGTCACCGCCTTGAGCTGCGGGCGAGACGCGACCAGGTCCAGTGCCGCGGAGAGGTCGCGCACCACCGCCACACCGGAGAGCATCGCGGTGATGGCGCCGTGCAGCCGCGGCGGCGTCTCGACCAGGTCGATCGCCCACACGGCGCCGTCGGGCAGCGGGTCCGCGACGGGTGCCCCATCATGCGGCCAGTCGCCGAGCACGATCGCGGCGCGTCCGCCGTCGGATGCTTTCAGCGCGGCCACCGCCGAGCGGGCGGCACCGAAATCCTCGGCGGCGACGGCATCGGCAGCTGCGCCGAGCACCGCCGCCACCGCTGCCTCGTAGCCGGGCCGCACCTTGAGCAGCTGCGCGATCGACCCGAAAAGCCCTGCGCCGTTGTGGTTTCGCTGCAGCCACGCCGCGCCGTCCTTGCGGTCCAGCCCCACCGACAGCGCGTCGATGCGGGCCCGCAGCGAAGCCACCTGGCGTTCGGCAGCACGCTCGGCCGCCTGAAGTTCGGCGACACGTTCGTCGGCCAGCCGCAGCGCGGCGACGGTGCGGTCGTGGTGTTCGTCGAGGCCGACCTCACCCGCGTCGAGCTCGCCGACGCGGCCCTGCACGGTTTCGAACTCGGCTTGCGCCTGCTGCGCCTTGGCGGCCGCCTCCTCGATGCCCGCCGACAGCCGCGCGACGGTTTCGTCGATGGATTCGACACGGGTGCGCATGGTGTCCACCTGACCGGCCAGCCGGGCCAACCCCTCGCGGCGGTCCGCTTCGGCGCGCGCGGCGGCCAGATGCGCCCGTTCCGCCTCGGCCGCGACCCGCTCACGCTCGGTCAGCTCGGCACGGGCGGCTTCCAGGCGCGTCCGCGATTCGGTGAGCTCGGCGAGCAGCTGCTGTTCGCGCGCCGCCATCTCGTCGGCCTCGGCCTCCAGCGCGTCGGGGTCGGCGCCGGTGGACGGTTCGGGTTCGGCGTCGAGCAGCTGGGCGCGCTCGCTGGCGATGCGCACCGTCGCGCTGACGCGTTCGGCCAAGGCGGACAACCGGAACCAGGTCTGCTGCGCTTCTTCGGCGCGTTCAGACAGACCGGAGACGGCTGCTTCGTGGCCCTCCAATGCCGCGGTCGCGGCGTCGAGCCGGGTGGCGATCTCGTCGTGTTCGCGCCGCAGCGTCGTCTCCGCCGCGTTGGTGTTCTCGAACTCGGCGCGGCGGGTGACCAGGTCGTCGGCGGCCAGCCGCAGCCGGGCGTCGCGCAGGTCGGCCTGGATGGTCTGGGCGCGACGGGCCATCTCGGCCTGGCGGCCCAGTGGTTTGAGCTGGCGACGCAGTTCGGTGGTCAGGTCGGTCAGCCGGGCCAGGTTGGCCGACATCGCGTCGAGTTTGCGGACCGCTTTTTCCTTGCGCTTGCGGTGCTTGAGCACGCCGGCGGCTTCCTCGATGAACGCCCGGCGGTCCTCGGGGCGCGACTCCAGGATCTCCGAGAGCTTGCCCTGCCCGACGATGACGTGCATTTCGCGGCCAATACCGGAATCAGACAGCAGTTCCTGCACATCCATCAAACGGCAACTGCTGCCGTTGATTTCGTATTCACTGCCGCCGTCACGGAACATCCGACGGGTGATCGACACCTCGGAGTATTCGATCGGCAGCGAGTTGTCGGAGTTGTCGATGGTGACGGTGACCTCGGCGCGACCGAGCGGCGCACGCGACGAGGTGCCGGCGAAGATGACGTCTTCCATCTTGCCGCCGCGCAGCGTCTTGGCGCCCTGTTCGCCCATCACCCACGTCAGCGCGTCGACGACGTTGCTCTTGCCCGAGCCGTTGGGGCCGACGACGCAGGTGATGCCCGGCTCGAAGCGCAGAGTCGTCGGCGAAGCAAAGGACTTGAAGCCCTTCAGCGTCAGACTCTTGAGGTGCACGACTGGCCAGACTACCGCCGCAAGGGCTATCGCTCGCTGAAGCCCGGCATCGGGTCGCCGGGTTCTGACCAATCGGCGATGACCTTGTCGACCGATCCCGGCGTTTTCCCACTTTGCAGGAGCTCAAGCAAGCGTTGACATTTGTCGCGGGGCCCCTGCGCGACGACCTGCACGCGCCCGTCGGGCCGGTTGGAGGCAAACCCCCTCAGCCCGAGTTCGAGCGCCCGTGCGCGTGTCCACCACCGAAACCCGACGCCCTGGACGTAGCCGTGCACCCAGGCGGTGAGGCGAACCTCAGGCTCGGCCGACATCTTTCACCTCAAATGTCACTTTGGTCCCGGACTTGAGGGTGCGGCCGACGGTGCAGACCTGGTCGATGGCGCGTTCGACGACGGTGATCACGCGCGCCCGTTCGGCGTCGGACAATCCGGACAGATCGAGTTCCATGCGCTCTTCGAGCAGCGGGTAGCGCTCCTGCTCACGGTCGGGCGGGCCGGACACCTTGATCGTCGCCCCGTAGTCGTCGCCGAGGCGGCGTCTCAGCGGCTGGTCGCTGGCCATGCCGCTGCAGGCCGCGAGGGCGATCTTCATCAGCTCGCCCGGCGTGAACACGCCGTCGACATCCTCGTTGCCGACGAGCACCTGCGCGCCGCGGCTGCTGCGTCCGGTGTAGCTGCGCACACCGGTGCGCTCGACCCACAGTTCCGTCATGGTCCCCATCTTCGCCGAAATGGAATTCCCGGTCGCCAACAGCGTGACTTCGCCGCCCGGAATTCCATTTCGGCGCAATCAGGGCCGACGACGTTAGGCTTGCGGGCGCCGACACGATCAACGAACTGGACGACGATGACCTATCCCCCCATCCCGCCGGGATCCCCACCTCAGCCCTACGGCTACGGCATGCCGCCGCAGGGTCAATACCCGCCGCCGACGCCCGGCGGGAATCGCTCGCTGCTGATCTTCGGTGCCGTGGCCGTCGTCGTACTCCTCGCGGTGGCCGGAATCGTCGCCGTGGTCGCCACCTCGGACAGTTCCGGCTCCCCGACCGCTGCGGGCTCGGAGTCCCCAGACGAGGAGGCGATCCGGGCGTTACTCGCAGCACCGTCGCTGGACAGCAGCAGCGACATCTCCGATGCGATGCCGTACTTCTGCGAGGCAGATCAGAAGTTGCTCGAGAAGATTGACGACATGGGCCTCGACGCAAACGAGATTGCCCCGCAGGAACCGGACCCGTCGTCCACCATCAGCGACATCGAGGTCAACGGTGACAAGGCCACGGCGCGGGTCGAGAACAAGGCCGGGACATCAAAGATGTACTTCCGCAAGGAAAGTGGCGAGTGGAAGATCTGCATGAGCGACATGCCGGGGATGCCGCCGATCCGGTGATCAGCGCCGCACCCGCGGGCGCGGTTGGCATTTCGGGCAGTAGTACGACGAGCGGTTCATGAACTTCTCCCGCCGCATGACCGCGCCGCAGCGCCGGCACGGCTCACCTTCGCGGCCGTAGGCGTCCAGCGAGCGCTCGAAGTAGCCGGATTCGCCGTTGACGTTGACATAGAGCGAATCGAACGATGTGCCGCCCTGGCCCAGCGCCTCGCTCATCACCGTCGCCGACGCGTCGAGCAGCTCGCCGAGCTGGCGACGGCTCAACGACGACGCGAGCCGGCCGCCGTGCAATCGCGCCCGCCACAGCGCCTCGTCGGCGTAGATGTTGCCGATACCGGAGACGACTGTCTGGTCGAGCAACTGGCGCTTGATCTCAGAATGCTTGCGGCGCAACACCGTGACGACACTGTCGCGGTTGAATTGCGGGTCCAGCGGATCACGCGCCAGATGCGCGACGGGCGCCGGTACGTCGCTGCCGTCGACGGTGACAATGTCGGCAAGCATCCAGCCGCCGAACGTGCGCTGGTCGACGAAGCTCAGCGCGGTGCCGTCGTCGAGCAACGCCGCGATGCGCAGATGGTTCTCGTTCGGCACATCGCCCAGCAGCATCTGCCCGCTCATGCCGAGGTGCACCACCAATGCCGAACCGTCATCAAGCGTGAGCCACAGGTACTTTCCGCGCCGACCGGTTCCGACGATGCGCGCCCCCAGCAGCCGCGCGGTCAGGTCGGCGGGACCCGCCTCGTGCCGGCGCACCGCCCGGGGATGGTGCACCCGCACCGCGGTGATGGCCTTGTCGACGACGTGCGCGTCCAGACCGCGACGGACGACCTCTACTTCGGGAAGTTCAGGCACTATCCAGCGCAGTCCATGCCGCCGCGGCGGCCTTGAGCTCCGCCTCTTTCTTCGTCCGGCCGACGCCCGTGCCGTATTCCGTGTCGGCGATGACGACGGTCGCGGTGAATTCCTTGTCGTGATCGGGGCCCGTCGCCGTCACGACGTAGGACGGGGCGCCCAGATTGCGGGCGGCGGTCAGCTCTTGCAGGCTGCTCTTCCAGTCCAGTCCCGCGCCCAGGGTCGGCGCCGTATCGAGCAGCTCACCGAACAGTCGCAGGATCACTTCGCGAGTCACCTCGGCGCCGTGTTCCAAATAGATTGCGCCTAAAAGGGATTCGACGCCATCAGCGAGAATGCTGGACTTGTCGGCGCCGCCGGAGTTCTCCTCGCCCTTTCCGAGCAAAAGGAACGCGCCCAGGCCCTTGTCGCTGAGTTGGCGGCCCACATCGGCCAGCGCCTGGGTGTTGACGACGCTGGCGCGCAGCTTGGCCAGATCGCCTTCGGACTTGTCGGGATGGCGGTGGTAGAGCTCTTCGGTGACGGTCAGCCCGAGCACGGCGTCGCCGAGGAACTCCAGGCGCTCGTTGGTGGGCAGCCCGCCGTTCTCGTAGGAGTAGCTGCGATGGGTCAGGGCAATGGTGAGCAGTTCGTCGGGCAGATCGACGCCCAGCGCCTCGAGCAGCGGCGCGCGGTCGACCGTCACGACTCGTCTCCGATCTGGTCGCGCAGCGCGGCCAGTTTGGCCCATCGGGGGTCGAGCTTGTCGTGGTGGTGGCCGGGTTCGGCGGTGGCCAGCGGGATGCCGCAGTCCGGGCACAGGCCGATGCAGTCCGGACCGCACAACGGGGAGAACGGCAGGGCCAGCCCGACGGCATCGACGATCGGCTGCTCCAAATCGACGGTTTCGTCCACCACGCGCCCGATTTCGTCGGATTCGGTGGTTTCGTCGGTGGCGCTGTCGGGATAGGCGAACAGCTCCGTCAGTTCGATCTCCACCTGTCCGGCCGTCGGGCTCAGGCAGCGCGCGCATTCGCCGACGGTCGGCCCCGACACGGTGCCGGTGACCAGTACGCCCTCCGAAACGGATTCCATCCGCAGATCGAGTTCCAGCGGCGCGCCCGCCTCGATCGCCACCAGGGCCACGCCGATGCGCGACGGGCTGACCACGGTTTCGTGGATACTCAGCATCGACCCGGGCCGCCGGCCCAGCCGCGAAACGTTCAACACGAGCGGCGATCGGGACGCGCGGTGCGCCTTCGCGTTCGCTTGTCTCGCCATGACGCCAATCCTACGGCGGCAACAGCCGCCGACCGGTCAGCGTGCCGCGTAGTCGTGCGTGCCGGCCGCGGTGCGTAGCTGGTGACGGCCGCGCCCCACCGAGCGCAGGGTCCCGTTGAGGAAGTCCTCGAACTCGGCGAGTTTGCTGTCGACATAGATGTCGCATTCGCCGCGCAACCGGTCCGCTTCGGCGTGGGCGGCGTCGATCAACCGGGTGGCCTCAGCGTTCGCGGTCGAAACGATCTCGGTTTGCGACACCAGTCGCTGCTGTTCCTTGATGCCCTCTTGCACGGCTTTCTCGTAGGCCAGGTTGCCGCTTTCGATGAGCCGGTCGGCTTCGGCCTTGGCTCGGCCGGTGGCGGCCTCGTACTCACGCTTTGCCGTGGCGGCGACGCGGGCCGCCTCCTCACGCGCTTCGGCGACCATGCGTTCGCTGTGCTGACGGGCCTCGGCGACCATGCGGTCGGCCTGTGCCTTGGCGTCGGCGAGCAGCCGGTCCGCCTCGGCGCGGGCGTGGTTGAGCATCGAATCGGCCTCCGCGCTGGCCGTCGACACCATCGAGTCCGAGTGCTCCTTGGCCTCACGCAGGAGCGAATCCCGGGCGTCGAGCACATCCTGGGCGTCGTCGAGTTCACCGGGGATGGCGTCCTTGATGTCGTCGATTAGCTCGAGGACATCGCCGCGGGGCACCACGCAGCCGGCGGTCATCGGCACGCCGCGTGCTTCTTCGACAATGGCGCCCAGCTCGTCGAGCGCTTCAAATACTCGGTACACGGCAACATCCTCCAGGCGAAGTTATTTGTTACTAGTGTGCCTGGTGTTACGCCTGTGACAGTGCAGCACGGTCGGTGTGTCGCCACCGGGCACATGCCCAATATGCACGACGCCGTCGGCCGCCGAAACCTGCAGGTACGACGAGGCGTCCTGGCCGGTCACCTCAGCGCGGCACCGATCGCGTCACGTGCACGATCCAGCATCGACGCGAACGGGCCCACAGCAAAGTTCATCTTGGCGGACTCGACTCCGGGGTGCGGGCGCGTCGGCGCGAGGGCCTCGGCGGCCTGGACCGCCTTCTCCATCCGCTTGAGGTCGTCGGCCGCCAGGTTGCGCTGAAGCTTGTTGAACTCCTCGTTCTCCTCGTGATCGGCATGGTCGGCGACGGCGTCGCGGAACTTCGTGAGCGCGTCGATGAACTCCTTCGAATCGACGTCCATGCTCTCGAGCTTCGACAGCTGTTCTTTGGCCGCGTGTTCCTCGTGGAGGCGGGCGTCGACGATCTCGTCGCCGCCGCGAACTTCGTGCCGCACACGCGGATGAACCACCATCTCTTCGGCGGTCTCGTGCACCGCCAACAACTGGCGAAGGTCGACGAACGCCTTCTCGCGCGCTTTGGTGCTCGACGCCGACAGCACGTCGTCGAACATGTCCTTGATCAGGTTGTGCTGCGCCGTGAGGAAGGCGACGACGTCATCGGCGGACTGAACGAATGTCTGTGTCACGGCGGTTACCTCCGCAGCTGTTGTGGGACCGGCTACCCGCCTGTACCCGCCGCGGCCACGGGTTAATCGCCGCGCACACATCAGCGCGTTTTGGACAGCGCGGTCCCAACGTGCGACAGCTAATACACTTTGGGACGTCGTCGCCGATCACGGGGGTTGTATTCAAGTGCCAGATCGCCGTCTCTCGGTTAACCCGGAAGGGCTGCTCGCGGCGTCCGCGACGCTGAGCGAACATGCGGGCCGACTTGGTGAAACCAGCGGCGCATCTGGTGGCAGTAAACCATCTGGCGCGGGCGCGGCCGCGCTTGTCGCGTCGGTTTCCTCATTCATGGAGGCCTACAGCGCACGTTTGTTACACCACGGGCAGTCCGCGCAGACGGCGGCCGATAGCTACATCACAACCGACGGCGAGGCAGCGGGTGGCATCTCGGCGGTGTCGTTGTGAGCTCGATACCTGCTGGGCTTGTCTCAGCGCCGGCGCCGGCGACGTCAGGCCCGGGTGTTCCCTCTCGGTCGCAGATCGACGGCTGGATTTCTGATATCGACCATCTGTCGAGTACCGCCTCGTGGTTGCGATCGCAGGCCGAGAAGGCTGAGGCGGCCGCCGACGCCCACGCGCAGCAGTTGTCTGCACCTGGCGGCACCGAATGGGAGGGTGAAGCCGCCGATACAGCCCAGGAACGTGCCTACGGTGACCGCGGCGTGGTGTACCGGGCCGCCGACCACAAGCGCGAGATGGCCAAGGTCGCCGATCTCGGTGCGCAAAACCTCTTCCAATTACGTAATCGCGCTCTCGAAGCGATCAGCCAGGCCGAAGACGACGAGTTCGAGGTGGGCGAAGACCTCACGGTCACCGACAAACACAGCTACACCACGCGTGAGCTGAACCTCTGCTTGGCGCGGGAAGCCATCGCCAAGGAGCACCAGGACGCCATCATGACCTGGGCCAAAGCGCTTGCGGCAGAAGACGCCCAAGTCGGCGCGAAGCTCTCAGCTGGTGCCATCGCATTAGACGCCATGCTTCCGCAACATTGGAACAACGCTGGTACCGACAAGACGGGCGAACCCCACATACAGGCCGTCGACAATCAGATCGAACGCGATGAAGACGGTGCCGAATCATCGGATCCGCAGACCGACTCGGATCCAGCTGGCCCGTTGCCGAGCGAGTCAGAGGGGTTCGTCATCGGCCCACCGACCAAACCGAAGCTGGAGTGGGATGAAGACTTTGAGTACGGATCTCAAAGTCCCACATTGAAGGACTGGCGTGACCGCGCCGAGTGGCAAGCAAAGTTGGCCGGCGGGCGGCTACTACGACCTGATCTAGATGACGCCACCGCGATGTACGAGCACTACTGGGACAACGATGGCAAGCCGATCGTGTTCGACTACGAGGAGGCGTACCGCGAGGACACTGGTGTGCGCGCGAACGTGAACGCCGAAATCGCGCGTGCACAACGCGCTGCCGAGGACCTTGTTCGCGCGGGCAACACGTCGTTTTCGATGACCGGCAACGCGTCGGCGACGAAGGAATATCCCGTTACCGAGAACTGGCAGAAGGCCATCGGCGGATATCAGCAATGGAGTAGTGCGGATGTCCGAGTCGACGGCAACAAGGTCACCATGGAAGTCACCGTGCACGCCGAGGACCACTACAACTTCAACCGCGGCGAGACGGACATCGGGACGGGAACACCGGACGAGGTCAATGGTCGGTTCGCAGAAGTTGGGTGGGCCAAGCCTTTCGATTCGTCTGGCTCGGTGACTCGGACAATCACGTGGGAACTGGGCAGCGCTCCGTCCGGCGAAGCCGGAGGGCCTCAGTTCAACCCTGGACGGGAGGATCGTGTAGATGGCAGAGGCAGCGCGGGCTCATTCCCAGACTGGCCGTCAAACAACCGTGGGACGGGACGAGTCGGCCTGCCGTGATCGCAAATGGCTTCCGGGCATCGTAGCTGTGCTGGTCATGCTGTTGGCGGCCGCTTGTAATGGTCAGCCAGTAGCCGAACGCGACGGAGAACAGACTGTGCAAACATCGGCGCAGAAGCGTGACGCGAACCCTGTACGCCACGACCTCGAGCCGCTGACCAAGCGCTTCCCTGCATTGGGCAGCCCCGTTTCGGCGTCATGGGTGAGCGGCAATATGGGCGATCCCGATGTGCCAGGCCCGTCGTTGTACTGGATCGACGCCATCGTGGAGCTCACACCAGAGACCGCGCGTCAGCTTGCCGAGAAGTTTTCACCTGCACCCACATCCGTCCAACCCGATGTCTGGACAACTCTTGCGGACGCGCTGCCCCAGGGCCAGTTTCGGGCTAGCGACGCCTTGGATATGGCGTTCACCTCAAACCAGGTGAAGGCAAAGGTGTTCCTCGCCGAGAACGCACCCATCGTCGTCATTACCGCGATGGGTGAATAACTACCAAGCGGTTTCTCTCACCCGCTTTTCCAGTTTCAGTCACCTACTGATTTCATTGCCGACACGGGCTCGCTTGGCGATATCAGGCGCTGTGTGACCGAATGGCTACCTCTGCCGCAGCCGGTGATTGTGGACGGAGGTGTTGTTGCGCAATTTAGCTTTTGCCGCGATCCACGCCGGGCCCGAGGCGATCAGGAAACTGACAAGAGGTCCCGCCACCATGTGCGGCAAATCGGAGATGATGCTCATGAGCCGAGTATCGGGTGTGGGTCTGACACAGCAGGGCGAGCGACAGTAACCAACCGCCCTAACGCGTCAGCTGTCGGACTGGTGCCCAAAACGCCCCAAAGCTACCCGCCGCGCAGCTTTTCCTGCAGCCGCCGGTTCACCGGCTCGGGCAAAAGTTCGGAGACGTCGCCGCCCAGTGACGCCACTTCTTTCGCCAGCGACGACGACACGAACGAATAGGTCGGCCTGGTGGCGACGAAGAACGTGTCGACGCCGGCGATGTGCTTGTTCATCTGCGCCATCTGCAGCTCGTACTCGAAGTCGGTGCCGGTGCGCAGCCCCTTGACGATCGCCGTCAGCCCGCGCGACTTCACAAAGTCGACCACCAGACCCTCGCCCGACTCGACCCGCAGATTCGGCAGGTGCGTCGTCGACTCCTCGATCATCGCGATGCGTTCCTCGAGGCTGAACATCCCCTTCTTGTTGGGATTGATCAGGATCGCGACGACGACCTCATCGAATTGCGCCGACGCACGCTCGAAAACGTCGATGTGGCCGAGGGTCACCGGATCGAAGGATCCTGGGCATACCGCGCCGCTCATGGGTGACGACGCTAGCAGGGCGGCTTCACGCCTGCGCCATCTCGATGCGGGTATCGCCGTAACGGCGCGGCGGCCACTCCGTCCAGCCGTCCGGCCATTTCAACGGTTCAGCTGTGCCCGGCCGCTCGATGACCACCACCGTGCCCGCCGTCGTCCAACCATGACTGGCCAACGCCGCGACTACCGCCTCGATTTCGCCCGAACCGATGTCGTACGGCGGGTCGGCCAACACCAAATCCACCGGCCGATCTGGCCCTGCCGCCAGCACCTTCGCGACGGGCCCGCGGCGCACCGTCGCGCCGGAAACATCGAGCGCACCGATGTTCTGCGAAATCACGCCCGCCGCCCGCTGATCCGATTCGACGAACACCACCGAGGCCGCTCCACGGGAAAGAGCTTCCAGCCCAAGAGCTCCCGAACCGGCATAGAGATCGAGTACAGCCAAGCCGGAGAAATCCAGGCGGGCCGTCAACACGTTGAACAGCGATTCGCGCACCCGATCGGTGGTCGGCCGGGTCCCGGTGCGCGGCACCGCAATCCGGCGTCCGCCGAACTTCCCGGCGACGATGCGGGTCAGCTGACCACCACCAGCAAGTCGCCGCCTTCGACCTGCGCGGTGGCCGAGACGGCGACGCGTTGCACCTTGCCCGCCTTCGGCGCGGTGATGGCGGCCTCCATCTTCATCGCCTCGATGGTGGCGATGGTTTGTCCCGCACTCACCTCGTCACCGACAGCGACGCCCACGGTGACGACGCCCGCGAACGGCGCCGCGACGTGATCGGGGTTGGCGCGGTCGGCCTTTTCGGCGGCGGGCACTTCACTGGCGATGCTGCGATCGCGCACCAGCACCGGCCGCAGTTGGCCGTTGAAGATGCACATCACCGTGCGCATACCGCGCTCGTCGGGATCGGAAATCGCTTCCAGCCCGATCAACAGCTCGACACCGCGCTCGAGCTTTACCTTGTGCTCTTCGCCGTGGCGCAGGCCGTAGAAGAACTGGTTCGCCGACAGGCTCGACGTATCGCCGTACAGCTCGCGGTGCGCCTCGAATTCCTTTGTGGGGCCGGGGAACAGCAGGCGGTTCAACGCGGCCTGCCGCTTCGGCCCCGGCTGTGCGAGAACCTCTTCGTCTTCGGGGGTCAGCTCTTGCTGCGGTCTGGCCGGTGGACGGCCCGCAAGCGCCTTGGAGCGCAACGGTTCCGGCCAGCCGCCGGGCGGATCACCCAGCTCACCCCGCAAGAAACCGATCACCGAGTCGGGAATGTCGAAACGCGACGGGTCGGCGGCGAATTCGTCGGCGGTGATCCCCGCACCCACCAGCGCCAGCGCCAGATCGCCCACCACCTTCGATGACGGTGTCACCTTGACCAGCCGGCCCAGGATCCGGTCAGCGGCGGCGTAGTTGTCCTCGATCGCTTCGAAGCGGTCGCCCAGGCCCAATGCGATCGCCTGCTGGCGCAGGTTCGACAGCTGGCCGCCAGGGATCTCGTGATGGTAGACCCGGCCCGTCGGTGCGGGCAGCCCAGACTCGAAGGGCGCGTAGACCTTTCGCAGCGCCTCCCAGTACGGCTCGAGATCGGTCACCGCCGAAAGCGACAACCCCGTGTCGTATTCGGTGTGCGCGGCCGCCGCCACAATCGACGAGAGCGCAGGCTGGCTGGTGGTGCCGGCCAGCGGCGCGGCGGCCCCGTCGACGGCGTTGGCCCCGGCCTGCCACGCCGCCATCAGGGTGGCCAGCTGCCCGCCCGGGGTGTCATGGGTGTGCACGTGTACCGGAAGGTCGAATCGGCTGCGCAGCGCGCTGATCAACGCCGTTGCGGCTTGGGGCCGCAGCAGCCCGGCCATGTCCTTGATCGCCAGGATGTGCGCGCCGGCGTCGACGATCTGCTCGGCCAGCTTGAGGTAATAGTCCAGGGTGTAGAGCTTTTCGCCGGGATCGGACAGATCGCCGGTGTAGCTCATCGCGACTTCGGCTATCGCCGTTCCGGTTTCGCGTACGGCGTCGATCGCGGGCCGCATCGACTCGACGTTGTTGAGTGCGTCGAAAATGCGGTAGATGTCGATGCCGGTGGCCGTCGCCTCCTCGATGAACGCCTTGGTGACGGTCTCCGGATACGGGGTGTAGCCGACGGTGTTGCGGCCGCGCAGGAGCATCTGGAGGCAGATGTTGGGCACCGCCTCACGGATAGCGGCCAACCGCTCCCACGGGTCTTCCTTCAAAAACCGCAGCGCCACATCGTAAGTCGCGCCGCCCCAGCACTCGATGGACAGCAGTTGCGGTGTCATCCGCGCGATGTAGGGCGCCACCATCAACAGCCCGTTGGTGCGCACGCGGGTGGCCAGCAGCGACTGGTGCGCGTCGCGGAACGTCGTCTCGGTGACACCGACGGACTTCGTCTCGCGCAGCCACCGCGCGAACGCCTCCGGCCCGATCTCGGTGAGCAGGTGCTTGCTGCCCCGCGGCGGCACCGCTTCCAGATCGATCTTCGGCAGTTTGTCGTGCGGATACACCGTCGACGGACGCGGTCCGTGCGGCTGGTTGACCGTGACGTCGGCGAGGTAGTTGAGGATCTTGGTGCCACGGTCGGCCGGCGTCCGGGCGGTCAGCAGGTACGGGCGGTCGTCGATGAACGAGGTATTGATCCGGCCTGCCCGGAAGTCCGAGTCGGTCACCACGGCGAGCAGGAACGGGATATTCGTCGACACGCCACGGACCCGGAACTCGGCCAGCGCACGACGCGAACGTGCGACCGCGGCGTTGAAATCCCGTCCGCGGCAGGTCAATTTCACCAGCATCGAGTCGAAGTGCGCGCCGATCTCGGCGCCCAGATGTGCTGCGCCGTCGAGGCGGATGCCCGCGCCGCCCGGTGAGCGGTAGCCGGTGATGCGGCCGGTGTCGGGCCGGAACCCGTTGGCGGGGTCCTCGGTGGTGATCCGGCACTGCATCGCCGCACCGCGGATCTGCAGCGAATCCTGGCTTAGGCCAAGGTCTTCGAGCGTCTCCCCGTCGGCGATGCGCATCTGGCTGGCCACCAGGTCGACGTCGGTGATCTCTTCGGTGACGGTGTGCTCGACCTGGATGCGCGGGTTCATCTCGATGAACACGTAGTTGCCGCGCTCGTCGAGCAGGAATTCCACGGTGCCCGCGTAGCTGTAGTTGATCTGGCGGGCGAACGCCACCGCGTCGGCGCAGATCCGTTCGCGCAGTTGCGGATCCAGGTTCGGCGCGGGCGCCAGTTCGATGACCTTCTGGTGGCGGCGCTGCACGCTGCAGTCACGCTCGAACAGGTGCATGACGTTGCCGTGGGTGTCGGCCAGGATCTGCACCTCGATGTGGCGTGGGTTCACCACCGCCTGCTCGAGGTAGACGGTCGGGTCGCCGAACGCCGACTCGGCCTCGCGCGACGCGGCTTCGATCGCCTCCTGCAGCGCGTCCATGCTTGCGACGCGGCGCATGCCGCGTCCCCCACCGCCGGACACCGCTTTGACGAACAACGGGAACTGCATCGTCTCGGCGGCGGCCATCAGTTCGTCGACCGAGGACGACGGCGCCGAGGAGTTGAGCACCGGCAGTCCGGCCTCCCGCGCCGCCGCGATGGCCCGCGACTTGTTGCCTGCCAGCTCCAGGATCTCCGCTCCCGGTCCGACGAAGGTGATGCCGGCGGCCGCGCAGGCCGCGGCGAGTTCGGGGTTTTCCGACAGGAAGCCGTAGCCGGGATAGATGGCGTCGGCCCCGGACCGCCGCGCGGTCGCGACGATCTGGTCGACCGACAGATATGCGCGGACCGGATGGCCCTTCTCCCCGATCTGATACGACTCGTCGGCCTTGAGCCGGTGCAGCGAATTGCGGTCCTCGTACGGGTACACCGCGACGGTGGCGATGCCCATTTCGTAGGCAGCGCGGAACGCGCGGATCGCGATTTCCCCGCGGTTGGCTACCAGGACTTTAGAGATCACGCGCTACCTTATCCCGCCGCTGGTGTGAGGGCCTAGAGAAGGGTCGACCAGTAGTCCCAGAACCGCGCCAGGATCAGCAGAATCAGCGCGGTGAACCACAGCGCCGTCAGCGACCACCGCCATTGGTAGGCGAACCGCGCCGCGGAATTCGTCGCCAATGGCTGCAACGCGATCGACGACACCACGACGAGCAGCGGAATCGTCACCGCCCACACCACCATGCAGTACGGGCACAACGCGTCGATGCGATAGAGGCTCTGGAAGATCAGCCAGTGCACGAATGCCGTGCCGAGAAGGGTGCCGACGGCCAGCCCGCCCCAGTACCACCGCGGCAGCGCGACCTTCGCAACAGCCAGCACACCGGTCACCACGACCAGCGTGAACGCGACGATGCCGATCAGTGGGTTCGGGAAGCCGAACGCCTCGGCCTGCGGGGTCACCATCACCGAGCCGCATGACAGCACCGGGTTCAGGCTGCACGACGGCACGTAGTCGGGGTTCTCCAGCAGCCGCACCCGCTCCACGGTCAGGGTGAGCGATGCGGCCAGCCCGACAAGTCCCGCAATCAGCACAAAGATTGCGCTCGGAGTGCGCACCGTCGCGCCGGACGGCGGTGCAGCCGGGGTCTCGGCTGCTCCGGTCGTGCGCGGCGCGGCGACGGTCATGGCGTCATGGCCTCGCCGGTGCAGGCTCGGGTTGCGGCGTCACCGCTTGCAGCTCCGGAATGTCGCCGACGATCTCCTCGATCTTGGCCACCAGCGCGTCCGGCGTGGACGGGTCGTACTCCTCGCCGTTGATCTTCACCGTCGGGGTCGAGCGGACGCCGGTGGCGGCGGCCAAGCCCTCCACCATTTCGACGTAGCGGCCCTTGTTGATGCATTCCGGGACGCTGCCCGCAGCGCCGGCCTGGCGGGCCAGCTCGATGAGGCGGGCGTTGTCCGGGTAGACGCCGCTGCCCTCTTCGGGCTGGATGCCCTTGGTGAACAGCGCGGAGTGGAACCGCCGGAACGCGTCGATCGACTCATCGGCGACGCAGTACGCCGCGGCGCCCGCGCGCGACGAGTAGCCGTCGCCGACGCGGTCGAGAATGCCGACCATGTAGTAGTCGGCCGCGATGGCGCCGGTGTCGATGGCCTTGCTGATGGTGGGTCCGAACTGGCGCTCGAAGTTGCCGCACGCCGGGCACAGGAAGTCCTCGTAGAGCGACAGCACCACCTTGGGCTCGCTGGTGCCCTCCTTGGTGATCAACTTGCTCGACGTCACCCGGACGGACTTCGCGTCGCCGGAGGCCGGCTTGTCCTCGGCCGACATCACGATGTAGAGCACCAGTGCGACGGCGAACACCACGACGACAGCGGTCAGGCCGATCTGGATGAGCAGATTGCGCTTGCGATCGGCGGCCTTCAGGTCGTATTTGGCGTTCTTCTTCGGTTTCGTGGCCACGGGGTAAGCGTACCGGCCGGTCAGCGGCGGCTGAGATGCGCTCGCAGCGCCGAGATCATCTCCGCAGTCGCGTGGGCGCTGCCGCCGCCGAGGGAGAAGAAGCTCGCGAAGCCGTGGATCAACGAGCCGTACTGGCGGTGGTCGACGGGGACGCCCGCCGCACGCATCGCCTCGGCGTACTGGTGGCCCTCGTCGCGGAGCGGATCGAAGCCGGCGGTCAGCACCATCGCCGGCGGCAGCCCGGACAGGTCCTCGGCCAGCAGCGGCGCCACCACCGGATCGGTGGGCTCCACCGCGGCGCCGTCCGTGTAGTGGATCCTGGCCAGTTCCATATCCCGGTTGGTCAAGAAATAGCCCTCCGCGAACAACGTCTTGGACCGGGTGGCGCTGCACAGGTCGGTGACCGGATAGATGAGCAGTTGCAGCGTCGGCAACGGCACATCGTCGTTGCGCGACCGTTGCGACACCACCGCGGCGAGGTTGCCGCCCGCGCTGTCGCCGCCCACCGCGATGCGTGCCGGGTCGGCGCCGAGTTCCGCGGCGTGGTCGGCCGCCCATCGATACGCGGCGTAGGCGTCGTCGGCGGCGGCGGGCGCCTTGTGTTCGGGCGCCAACCGGTAGTCGACGGCCAACACGTTGAGCTGGCCGTCGCGGCAGATCAGCCGGCAGAGGCTGTCGTGGGAATCGAGGCCGCCCAGGACGAAGGCCCCGCCGTGGAAAAAGACCAGCAGCGGGGCGTCGCGTTCGGTCGCGCGGTAGTGACGGGCCGGGAGGTCGCCGGCCGGACCGGGCAGCGAGAGATCGGTCACGTCGACCGGCAGATCGACGGTCAACATCGCCACCGTCTTGTCCAGTTCTGCCCGAGAGACCGCCACATCGTCGCTGACGAACAGCCCGCGCATGCCCGCGGCCCGCTGCCCGGCGAGCATCAACTGCATCGTGGTGTCCAGCGTGTTGCCGTCGACCGTGATCGACCGCCCACCCAGCAGCAGCCGCTTGACGCGGTCGGGCGTACGGGGCAGCAGGTTCAGCGTCGCCTTCGTCGCGACGTCGAGAACGGCGTCCTTGACGCGGCTCGTCCTGAGCGTCCCTGGCAGACTTTGGGTCATGTCGGCTCCCCTGATCACGCTTAACGACGGATATTCGATTCCCCAGGTTGGATTGGGCGTCTGGCAGACGCCACCCGAAGATACCGAGCGCGCGGTGAGCGCAGCCCTGGATGCGGGATACCGGCATATCGACACGGCCGCGGGCTACTTCAACGAACGCGAGGTCGGCCGCGCCATCGCCGGATCCGGTATCGCCCGCGACGAGGTGTTCGTCGTCACCAAGCTGTGGAACGCCGATCAGGGCTACGACAGCACGCTGGCGGCGTTCGACGCCAGCATGCAGCGTCTCGGACTGGAATATCTGGATCTGTACCTCATCCATTGGCCGGTGCCCGCGAAGAACCTGTTCGTCGAGACCTTCAAGGCGTTCTCGCAGCTGCGGGACCAAGGCCGGATCCGCTCGATCGGCGTCAGCAACTTCGAACCCGAACATTTGCGGATTCTGATCGACGCGACCGGAATCGTGCCGGCTGTCAACCAGATCGAACTGCACCCGCTGCTGCCGCAGCGCGAATTGCGGGAAGTGCACGCACAATTGGGCATCGCCACCGAGGCGTGGAGTCCGCTCGGTCAGGGCTCGCTATTGACCAATCCGACCGTCACCGCGGTTGCTGACGCGCACGGGAAGACCGCCGCCCAGGTACTGATTAGGTGGCATATACAACTCGGTAATATCGTCATCCCCAAGTCGGTGAACCCTGAGCGGATTGTGAGCAACTTCGACGTGTTCGATTTCGAGTTGAGCGAGAAGGACATGGCGTCCATTTCTTCGCTCGAGGACGGAACGCGATTGGGTCCCGATCCACGAACCTTCAACTTCACAGGGTAGGTGACATGACCCCATCACACGGGGCGGCGGCCGCAATTCCCACCGTCACACTCAACGACGACAACAGCATTCCGATCATCGGTCTCGGAGTCGGCGAACTCTCGGATGCCGAGACCGAGCGGGCGGTGTCGGCGGCCCTGGAGGCCGGCTACCGCCTGATCGACACGGCGTCGGCGTACGGCAACGAGGCCGCCGTCGGGCGCGCTGTCGCCGCGTCGGGCGTTCCGCGCGACGAGTTGTTCGTCACCACCAAGCTGGCCACCAGCGATCAGGGCTTCCAGTCCTCACAGGACGCCGCCCGCGCCAGCGCGGAGCGACTCGGCCTCGACTACATCGACCTCTACCTCATCCACTGGCCGGCCGAGGAGCAGGGCCGCTACATCGACAGCTGGGGCGGGTTGATGAAGGTGCGCGAGGACGGCGTCGTCCGCTCCATCGGGGTATCGAACTTCCACGCCGAGCACCTGTCGAACATCATCGAGCTGTCGTTCTTCACCCCGGCGGTCAACCAGATCGAATTGCACCCGCTGCTGAACCAGGCCGAGCTGCGGGCGGTCAACGCCGAACACAACATCGTCACCGAGGCGTACGGACCGCTGGGCGTCGGCAAGCTGCTGGACAACCCGACGATCGCGAATATCGCTGCAGCCCACGATAAGTCAGCGGCGCAGGTGTTGATTCGGTGGAGCATCCAGTTGGGCAACGTCGTCATTCCGCGTTCTGCCAATCCGGAACGCATCGCGTCGAATCTCGACGTCTTCGATTTCGAGTTGACCGACGATGAGATGGCCGCGCTCAACGCCCTCGACGACGGCACCCGCTTCCGGCCCGACCCCGAGACCTACACGGGCACTTAGCCGTTTCGGCATTCAGGCGTGGGGGCAGGTGGCCGCCGCGTCGCGCAGCACCGTCGCCGACGGGGCATCGACGGGCAGCGCGTAGCCTCGCAGCACCGCGATGAACGCCACCGCGTACTGACACCAGAACGCCCGGTTGGGCGGCATCCAGTCCGCGGGCTCCTGATCGCCTTTGTCCTGATTGGCTGCGCCGGAAACCGCGAGCAGGTTCGCGGGATCGTTGGCGAACCGCACCCGCATCTCGTCGGTCCAGTGCCGCGCGCCCAGATCCCAGGCCAACGCCAACGGCACGATGTGGTCGATCTGCACCGACGCGCCGATCTGGTTGCCGCGCACGAACGCGACGACGGCGTTGGTGTACGGGTCGCGCAGCGTGCCGGTGGCCACGGCGCGCGGACACCGCTTGATCGCGACGTAGGTCTTCTCGACCAGATCGCGGTCCAAGACGTCGTTGCGGGTGTCACAGCCGTTGTGACCGCCGGGAGCAGTGGTGTCGTCGGTCCAGGTGTCGCCGAACGCATCCCGGCGATAGTCGTAGCCGCGGATCCGCAGCGGGACCACCGCCACACCCGCGAGAACATCGACACCCGCTGCGACCGTGGGGATGTCGGCCTGCGCGACGAACCGGGCGGCGTCGCGCGTTGTCACCTGGACGGCGACCACCACCGCCAGCAGCACCGCCGCGACGAGCCACCCCAACCTGTTGCGGCTCATGCCTTGTCCAGATACTCGACGCGATCCGTGTCGACGAATTGCGCTGCCAGCACCGCCATTCCGGGATCATTCGGATCTTGTTCGTAGCGCGACTCACACAATTCGCGGGCGGCCAGGATGACGTCGAGATGCTCGGACAGCGACAAGAACCGCAGCGTGATGGGACGCCCGGATTGACTGAGCCCCAGCACATCTCCCTCACGGCGTTCCTTGAGGTCCAAATCGGCGAGCTTGAAGCCGTCCAGCGTGCTTGCCACGGCTTTGAGCCGCTGCCCCGCCTTGGATCCCTCCGGCAGCTTGGTGGCCAACAGGCACAGGCTGGGATGCTGCCCGCGGCCGATGCGGCCCCGCAACTGGTGCAATTGGCTGATGCCGAACCGATCGGCGTCCATCACCAACATCACCGTGGCGTTGGGCACGTCGACCCCGACCTCGATGACGGTGGTGCACACCAACACATCGATCTGGCCGGCGCGGAACGCCGCCATCACGGCGTCCTTCTCGTCGCTGGGCAGCTGACCGTGCATCAAGCCGAGCCGCAGGCCCGACAGCGCCCCGTTGCGCAGATCGTCGTACAGCTTGACCACCGTGGTGGGGGGCGGACCGCCTTCGCCGTTGCCGCTCTTGTCATTTTCGTCGATGCGCGACGCGACGACGTAGGCCTGCCGGCCGGCGCGTACCTCTTCGACGATGCGCGCCCACGCCCGCTCGAGCCACTTCGGTTTCTCGCGGGTGAAAATCGTGTTGGTGGTGATGGGTTGACGCCCGCGGGGCAGTTCGCGCAGCGTCGATGTCTCCAGGTCGCCGTAGACGGTGAGCGCGACCGTGCGCGGGATCGGCGTCGCCGTCATCACCAGCAGGTGCGGTGTAAGGCCCTCGGGGGCCTTGGCGCGCAAGCGATCTCGTTGCTCCACACCGAACCGGTGTTGCTCGTCGACGACGACCAAGCCGAGGTTGTGGAACTCGACGGCGTCCTGCAGCAGCGCGTGGGTGCCGATCACGATACCGGCTTCGCCCGATGCGACCTCGTCGCGGACCTGCCGTTTCTGTTGCGCAGACATCGATCCGGTCAGCAGCGCCACCCGTGTCGCACCGTCGGCGCCGCCGAGCTGACCCGCCATAGCCAGGGGCCCCAACACGTCGCAGACCGACCGGGCATGTTGTGCGGCAAGCACTTCCGTCGGCGCCAGCATCGCGCACTGGTAGCCGGCGTCGATCATCTGCAGCATCGCCAGCACCGCGACGATGGTTTTACCGGAGCCGACCTCGCCCTGCAGCATGCGGTTCATCGGTCGGGTGGCGGCGAGTTCGGTTGCCAGCACATCAAGCACCTCGCGCTGCCCGTTGGTGAGATCAAAGGGCAATTGCCGCAGCAGCGCGGCGGCCAATCCGTCGTCTCGTCGCGGCGCCGGCGGACCTGACTCACTCAGTTCACCGTATCGCCGCGCCACCAGCGCCCACTGCAGCCCGACCGCCTCGTCGTAGGTCAGCCGGTCGGCGGCGCGGTCCCGCTCCACGGCATTCTCGGCGAGATGAATAGCCCGTAACGCCTGATCCTCGGACATCAGATCGCGCTGCCGCACAAATGATTCCGGCAGCGGGTCGTCGACGGGGTCGAGCATGTCGAGCACTTGGCGCACACACTTGTAGATCTCCCAGCTCTGCACCTTGGCGCACGCGGGATAGATTGGGAAGAAGTCGCGCTCGAACTCCGACAACAGGTCATCGCCGGTCGCCCCAGACGTCTTGGCGATGGCCGCCATCGCCTGGCTCCCCACCGTCTTGCCTGAGGACGAAGAGAGAACGAGGAAGTCGGGATGGCTCAACTGCATTGTGCCCTTGAAGTATCCGACCTCACCGGAGAGCATGATGCGGGTGCCGACGGGAAGCTTGTCCTTCATCCAGGCGGCGTTGAAGAAGGTTGCCGTCACCCTGGGGCGATGGTCGCCGAGGGTGATGCGCAGAAACTTCGGGTACCGCATCTTGCCGGTTCGCTTGTCGATCTGCGGCTTCATCTTGCCGAGTTCGGCGTCGGTGATGACGTCGACGAACGTCACGTGTTCGCCCTCTTGAAGATCGAGTTCGTCGCCCTCACCGCGCACCGTCATGCCCTCGACGTACTTGCGCGGGTAATGCCGCAGAAGATCATTGACCGTGCGGATGCCGAAGTTCTCCTCCAGCTTTTTCGCCGACGATCGGCCGACGACGTAATCCAAGCGATCGCCCAGCACCGCCATCGCTACTCCACCCCGATCAACAACGCGTCGCCGTCGTGGCCGGTGTGATACGTCACCAACTCCGCGCCGAGGTGCTGGCGGTGCACATGTTCCTGCAACGCGTCGCCGACGCTGCCGTCCACCCCGGCTCCGGTCAACACCGTGACGAGTTCACCGCCGGCGACCAGCAGCAGATCGATCAAACCTGCACCGGCGCTGGTGATGTCAGGCGCGACGATCAACACCTCGTCCCCGGCGATGCCCAACCCGTCGCCGGGCTTGCACGTGCCGGCCCACGTCAATGCCTCCTCCGTGGCCACCCGCACGGAGCCGTGCCGGGCTGCCGCCGCGGCGCGCGCCATGGTGTAGCCGTCGTCGACGGCCTGTCGGCCGGCGTCGTGTACCGCCAACGCGGCCAGTCCCTGCACCATCGAACCGGTGGGCACCGGCACCACGTCGATTCCCCACCCGATCGCGGCGGTGCAGCCCGCGACGAGCTCCTCGGCGGCCACATAACCGTTGGGCAACACCATGATCTGCGCCGCGCCGACGTCGACCAGAGCGCGCAGCAGTTGCTTGGCGCTGACCGGTGCGTCGGCGTCGGGCCGCAGTACGTGTGCCCCTTCGCCGGCGAACAACTCCGCCGCGCCGTCACCGTCGACGACGGCGAGCACCGCGCGTTCACGGCTCCAGCCGCCCGGTGGACGCGCACTGGACGCACCCGTCAACGCGGTGATCTGGATCCGGCTCGGCATGCCGATGGACAACGCGGCCTCCACGGCGCCACCGGCGTCGTCGGCATGCACGTGGACCGAATACTGGCCGGCACCCGACGTAGCGATCGCCACCGACTCCCCCAGCTCCTCGAGGCGCTCGCGAAGCGCCTCGATCTGGCCGGGTTCACAACCGCTGAGCAGATACATCACTTCGAACTGGGGCGGCGCCGACGTGCGGGTGGCGGTCTCGGTCGTCGGCGACGGAAGGTATTCGCGGCGCTCGGGGGTATGGCCGGTGAGCGTGACGGTCATCGCGTCGAGCAGCACCAGCAGCCCGCGTCCGCCCGCATCCACCACACCCGCCTGGGCCAGCACGTCGAGCTGCTGCGGGGTCTTGTCCAGCGCGACCACGGCGGCGTCGGCCGCCGCGCCGACCACCTCGGACAGCTCCGCGCCGTCGGCGGCCGCATGTTCGGCTGCGCCCGCGGCCGCCTGCAGCACCGACACGATGGTGCCCGGCACGGTTTCGCCCATCGACGTGACGGCCAGCCCGACCGCATGCCGCAGCGCGGCGCCGAACAGGGTGCCGTCGATATCGGCCAGCTCGCCGCCCCGGTCTTCAGCGGCGGCGGCGGTGACATCGGCCAGGCCGCGCAGGATCTGCGACAGGATCACGCCCGAGTTGCCACGCGCCCCCTGCAGCGCGCCACCGGCCAGGGCTGCGGCCACCTGCGCCACGTCGCCGCTGGTCTGCTGCGCGTCGGCCGCAGCCCAGGCCGCACGCATCGTGAACAGCATGTTTGTCCCGGTGTCGGCGTCGGCGACGGGGAACACGTTGAGCCGGTTGATCTCGTCGGTATGGGTGATGAGGTCCCCGACCGCGGTGTGCGACCAGTCCCGCAGGGCGGAAGCATCGAGCCGCCGAGCCGACATCGGACCTTCACCTCCGCGTAGCCACCGTGGGCTGTCAGCCTAATCAGTGTCGGCGACATCACCAGACATCGCCGCTCACAACATTGCCGCCGGTGGATAGCGTTTTGGCTAACCATGGACGGGCCGGTATCCTGGTCAGGTTGTTTGGTCGCGCCGCGCCCGGTCGCGGCGACAATGCCCAGACCCCCACGTACTGATTCGAGGAGTTCTACACATGGCTGCCGTATGCGATATCTGCGGGAAGGCGCCCGGCTTCGGCAAGTCGGTGTCGCATTCGCATCGCCGGACCAGCCGTCGGTGGGACCCGAACATCCAGACCGTGCGCGCCGCCCGGCCGGGCGGCAACAAGCAGCGCATCAACGTGTGCACCTCCTGCATCAAGGCAGGCAAGGTCAGCCGCGGCTAGCTGCCGTTTGTTTAGCGGTCGCGCAGCCGGGCTAGTCCCGCCTGCATGACCTCACGTGACCGATCCACGTCCGTCCTGTCCGCCGTCGGTGCCGCCGTCGCGGCGGGAGTGCTGGTGACCGCGTGTGGCGGTGATGACGCCGCCGACGAAACCACCACCGAAACCACGACGACCACCACCGTGGTGACGACGGTGTCGCCGTCTCCGTCGCCGGTCGTGCCGCCCCCTGCGGGCGAAGGCGAAGACGGTGGTGACGCGACGATCGAGATCCCGTCGCCGCCGGCCATCCCGTCGCCACCCGCAATTCCCGCGCCGCCGGCCATTCCCGCGCCACCGCCGATCCCGGCGCCGCCGCCGATCCCGGTGCCCTGATCCCCGCGAGCAGTCGCAGAGTCGCACGATCCGCGGCCCGGTAATGCGATTCTCTGTCTGTTCGGCGGTGAGGCTTACGGCAGGCGCCAGTCGATCGGCTCGGCGCCCATCTTCTCCAGCAGCTCGTTGGCGCGGCTGAACGGGCGCGAACCGAAAAATCCGCGTGACGCCGAGAGCGGCGACGGGTGCGGCGACTCGATCGCCACGCAGTCGGTGCCGTCGAGCATCGGCTTCAGGGTGGACGCGTCGCGGCCCCACAGCACGGCCACCATCGGCTGTTCGCGAGCGACCAGCGCCCGTATCGCGCATTCGGTCACCGCTTCCCAGCCCTTGCCGCGATGCGACGCGGGGTTGCCCGGCCGCACGGTGAGCACCCTGTTGAGCAGCATCACGCCGCGCTGCGCCCACGTCGTCAAATCACCCGTCGCCGGCGGCGGGTAGCCCAGGTCCTTGGTGTATTCGGTGAAGATGTTCTCCAGGCTGCGCGGTAGCGGTCGCACCTCGGGCGCCACTGAGAAACTCAGGCCGACCGCGTGACCCGGCGTCGGATATGGATCTTGGCCGACGATGAGCACCCGAACCTGATCGAACGGAAATGTGAAGGCGCGCAACACATTCGGACCAGCAGGCAGATACCGATGGCCGGCGGCGAGCTCGGCGCGCAGAAACTCCCCTATCTGCGCCACCTGCGGGCCGACGGGCTCCAACGCGCGCGCCCAGCCTTCTTCGACAAGCTCGTGCAGTGGACGTGCGGTCACGAGTCGTCACCCTAACTACTCGAACGACTCCCAGCCCGGCTTTCCCTGCCACGTGTCGCCGTCCACCAGCACCCGCGGCGGCCCGTCGAGCACCCTCCCGATGCCCCGCCACCCGGCCGGCGGTGCACCGGGAAACGTCGCGACCAGCGCGTGGTCCTCGCCGCCGCCGAGCACCCAGCCCCACGGGTCGGCACCGACCGCCGCCGCGGCGCCGGACACGGCGTCACGGTCCCCGGCCAACGCCGCCGTCGAGAGGTCGATGCCGACGTTCGACGCCTCCGCGATGTGCCCGAGGTCGGCGAGTAGACCGTCGGAGACATCGGTCATGGACGTGGCGCCGGCGTCGGCGGCCACCCATCCCTGACCGTACGGCGGCTCGGGTACCAGATGCCGTCGACGCAGCTGTTCATCTTGCTGAATATTGTTGTGCCACAGGGCATATCCCGCCGCAGATCGACCGAGCGCGCCCACCACCGCCACCGTGTCGCCCGGCCGGGCCCCACTTCGGCGCACCGGTGCGCGGCCGTCGAGGTCGCCGAGCGCCGTCACCGAGATCACCCATTGCGGGGCGCTCACCAGGTCACCGCCGACGATCCCGGCGCCCAACCGGCCCGCCTCGTCCCACATGCCGTCGGCGAGTTCGAGCGCCTGCGCGGTCGGGGTGTCGCCGGGGGCGCCGAACGCCACCACGAAGGCGCTCGCCCGCGCGCCCATCGCCTCGATGTCGGCGGCGTTTTGGGCAATGGCCTTGCGGCCGACGTCGTGTGGGCTTGACCAGTCCAGTCGAAAGTGCCGTCCGGCCACCAACATATCGGTGCTCACCACCGTCCGGCCGTCGCCGAAGACGACCACTGCGGAGTCGTCACCGGGCCCCAGCGCGACCGCCGCCGGCTGCTCTCGCCCCGCGACCAGCCGATCGATGACCGCGAACTCGCCCACCCCCGCCAGGGTTGCCTCGTCGCTCGCCATATCGCCTCCTGCCGACGGACCTGGGCTGCGGTACGTTTGGTCCCTGCGGCGAGGAGTCTATGTAGGGAGACGGAGGCGAGAGCGGGTGGTCGAGGCTTTCATGCTGATCCAGACCGAGGTGGGCCGCGCCGAGGTCGTCGCCAAACAGCTCGCCGAACTTCCCGGTGTGCTCTCCTCGGAGTACGTCACCGGCCCCTACGACGTCGTGGTGCGCATCGGCGCCGATACGCTCGCCGAACTACAGGCCGACGTGGTGCCCAGCGTGCAGCAGGTGGCCGGGATCACCCGCACGCTGACCTGTCCGATCGCCAGTGGAGCACAACCATAGAGAGCGATGACGGCCCGCCGCGGGCGCTTCTGATCGCGGCGATCGTGGTGGCCGCCGCGGCGGTGATCGGCGTACTCGCCATCGCGACGATGCGCCAGGGAAAACCCGAACAGGAACCCGTCGCGATCGCGGCGGTGCCTGCGCCGCAGGCCAACAGCCCGCAATGTCAAGCACTGCTGAGCGCGGTCCCCGAACAGCTCGGTGAGTACCGTCGCGCGGCCACAGCCGATCCCACACCGGCGGGCACCGCGGCGTGGCAGGCCGACGCCGGCGGCGAGGCGATCATCCTGCGCTGCGGACTGGATCGGCCCGCGGATTTCGTGGTCGGTGTGCCTCTTCAGCTGGTCGACGCGGTGCAGTGGTTCGAGGCCAAGGATCCGACCGGCGGGCGCAGCACCTGGTTCGCGGTGGATCGCCCGGTGTACGTCGCGCTGACCCTGCCGCAGGGTTCGGGGCCGACGCCGATTCAGCAGATCTCCGATGTGATCACCACGACGATGCCGGCCGAGCCGATCGACCCGGCCCCGCCGCGCTGAACCCCGCCGTACGCGCAGCGCCGACGGGCGGCTCAGCGCAGGCCGGTGCCGCGCGCCAAGGCGGTCTCCACCATGGTGGCCAACAGCGTCGGATAGTCCACCCCGCTGGCCGCCCACATCCGCGGGTACATCGAAATCGTGGTGAAGCCGGGCATGGTGTTGATCTCGTTGATCACCGGCCCGTTGTCGGTGAGGAAGAAGTCCACCCGCGCCAGGCCCTGACCGTCGATCGCGTGAAATGCCCGAATTGCCAACTGGCGCACCGCATCGGCGACGTGGTCGTCGATTTTTGCGGGCACATCGAGCTCCGCGGCGTCCTCCAGATACTTGGTGGCGAAATCGTAGAACCCGTCCTCGCGACCGCGCACACCCGCGACCCGGATCTCGCCCACCGTACTGGCTTCGATTCTGCCGTCAGGGAATTCGAGCACGCCGCACTCCAGTTCGCGGCCGGGCACGGCGGCCTCGACGATCACCTTGGGGTCATGCCTGCGAGCGTCGGCGATCGCCGTGGGCAGCTGGTCCCACGCGCTGACGCGGCTGACGCCGATGGACGAGCCGCCGCGGGCGGGCTTGACGAACACCGGCAAGCCGAGCCGCTCGCGGTCTTCGAGTTCGACGGTGGCGTCCCGCGGCCGCAGCACGACATGGTCGCCGATCGGCAGCCCCTCGGCCGCCAGCAGCTTCTTGGTGAATTCCTTGTCCATCCCGGCCGCGCTGGCCAACACACCCGAACCCACATACGGCACGCCGGCGAGTTCGAACAGGCCCTGGATGGTGCCGTCCTCGCCGTACGGCCCGTGTAACACCGGGAAAACCACGTCGACGGCCGCCAACAGCTCGCCCGGCCCGTTGCCGAGGGATAACAGCTGGCCGCTGCGCCCCGGATCGGCCGGCAACGCCAGCTCGGTGCCCGACGATGCGCTGACCTCGGGCAGTCGGCCGTCGGTGATCGCCAAGGCTTCCGGTCGCGCATCGGTGAGCACCCACGAGCCCTCCGGGGTGATCCCGACCGCGACCACCTCAAACCGCTGCGGATCGAGGTTGCGCAGGATGCTGCCGGCCGAAACACACGAGATGGCGTGTTCGGAACTACGGCCGCCGTAGACGACGGCGACACGGATTCGGGCAGTCACAACCTAGAGAGGCTACCGCCCCGGCCGGATCGGCCCGGGATCACGCCCACCGACCAGTGGCTGCGCCCAAGGCCTGTTCGATGTCGGCGAGCAGGTCATCGGTGTCCTCGATGCCGAGCGAAATCCGGGCGAACCCGCCGGTGACGGCATCACCCCACCGCGCCCGTCGGTCGACGGAGCTGTGAATACCGCCGAAACTGGTCGAGGCGATCAACAGCGCGCTGCGCTCCACCAGCGCGTGCACCGCATCCGCGTCGGCCAATTCCACCGCCACCAGCCCGCCGAACCGCTTCATCTGCAGTGTGGCGATCGCGTGCGATGGATCGTCGGGCAGCCCGGGGTAACGCACCGAGCGCACGGCCGGATGTGCGCGCAGCATCACCGCAAGCGCCTGGGCATTGGCGCACTGGCGCTCGAAGCGCAGCCCCGCGCTGCCCAGGCTGCGCAGCACCAGCCATGCCTCGAATGCCCCCAGGATCGGGCCGGCCAGCAGCCGTTCCCGTTCCAGTGCGGCCATCAACTCAGGGTGGCTGCCCGCGACGTACCCCGCGACGAGGTCGCTGTGCCCTGACAATGCCTTGGTGGCGCTGGCCACCACGAGGTCGGCCCCCAGTGACAACGGCTGCTGGCCGAGCGGAGTCGCAGTGGTGTTGTCGACGATGAGGGTTGCGCCGCGGGCCCGGCAGGTCATGGCGAGCCTGTGCAGATCGACGACGTCCAACCCCGGATTGACCGGCGTCTCGGCGAGCACCACATCGGCTTCCGACGCGGCTTCGCACATTCCGGCGGCACTGGCTTCGACCACCGTAACGCCTTGCGGTGCAAGATATTCCGTGGCATAGCGGCGAACCTGGTAGTACCCGTCGGCGGGGACGACGAGCTTGGTCCCCGGCTTGGCGAGAACCCGCAGCGCCGAGGTGATAGCGGCCATGCCTGACCCGAAGGTCAGCGCCGCCGAGGCGCCTTCTAGTTCGGCAAGTGCCGACTCGAGTTGGCGCCACGTCGGATTCGAGCTGCGCCCGTAGCTGTCCAACGGTTCCGTCTCGTCGGGCGACAGGTGATACGTCGACGCCGGAACCGGCATCGGGGCGACGGGCTCGCCCGGGACTGCCTCCGAGCCAACGGCTTTCACGCTACGGGTCGAGTCGCCGTACGTGCCGTCCATCGCTGCTACTCCGGCTTGATGCTGCGCCCCAACAGCAGGGCGACCGCTTCGTCGACAGATAATCCCTTGTGGCACACCCGATGCACGGCATCGGTGAGCGGCATCTCGACATCGTAACTCGAGGCCAGCGCCAGCACCGATTCGCAGGACGCCACCCCCTCGGCGACGTGGCCGCCCGCGTCGCGCAACGCGGATTCCATCGTGCCGCCCTTGCCGAGACGCACACCGAACGACCGATTTCGGGAATGCGGCGAGGTGCACGTGGCGACCAGGTCACCGACGCCGGCCAACCCGGCCAGGGTGGCGGGCTTGGCGCCCAAGGCGATTCCGAGTCGCATGATCTCGGCGAGTCCGCGGGTGATGATCGCGGCCAGCGTGTTCTCCCCCAGCCCGACACCCGCGGCCATGCCGCACGCCAGCGCGATGACGTTCTTGCATGCGCCGCCCACTTCGGCGCCGATGACGTCGGCGTTGGTGTACGGACGGAAGTACCCGGTCGACAACGCCCGCTGCAGCGTCACCGCACGGCCGGAATCGCTGCAGGCGACGACGGTGGCGGCGGGCTGCTCGTCGACGATCTCGCTGGCCAGGTTCGGGCCGGTGACCACCGCGACACGGGCCGGATCGGCACCGGTGACCTGCACGATGACCTGGCTCATCCGCATCAGCGTGTCCAATTCGATGCCTTTGGCCAGGCTGACCAGCGTGGTGTCGTCGCCGATCAGGCCGGCCCACTGTTCGAGGTTGGTGCGCAGGGTCTGCGACGGCACCGCGAGCAGCACGGTGCAGGCATCGGACAACGCCTCGGTGGCGTCGCTGGTGGCGCGGATCGACTTGGGCAGCTCGGCATCACCGAGATAGCCGGTGTTGCGGTGCGTGTCGTTGATCTCATCGGCCAACTCGGGACGACGTGCCCACAGGGTGACGTCGTTGCCCGCGTCCGCGAGGACCTTGGCCAGTGCCGTTCCCCACGCACCAGCTCCCATGACCGCCGCCTGCACCACGGCTTCACCCTAACGCGGCACCGGCCCCTGGCAGGATGGCGCTCATGAGCGGCACACACGGCACCGGACCCGCCTCGGCGGCGCCTGATGATGTCGCGTTGGTGATCGCGATGAAGCGGCTCGCCGCCGCCAAGACCCGGCTGGCGCCGATCTTCTCGGCGTCGACCCGCGAAGCGGTGGTGCTGGCCATGCTCGTCGACACCATCACCGCCGCGTCGGCCGTCGCCGCCGTCACCGTCGTCACGCCCGACGACGTGGCGGCGGACGCGGCGCGCCAGTTGGGCGCTGCGGTGCTGGCCGATCCCACTCCCCCGGGACACCGCAACCCGCTGAACAACGCCATCACCACCGCCGAGGCGGCGCTGCGCGAATCGACCCCGAATATCGTTGTGCTGCAAGGCGATTTGCCTGCGATGCAACCACAAGAGCTCGCGGAGGCGATCGCCGCCGCACGCGGTTACCAGCGCAGCTTCGTCGGCGACCGGCACGGCACGGGCACCTCGGCGCTGTTCGCGTTCGGCGTCCCGCTCGACCCCCACTTCGGACCCGACTCCGCTCAGCGTCATCGGCATTCGGGAGCCATCGAATTGACCGGGGCGTGGCCGGGTCTGCGCTGCGATATCGACACACCCGACGACCTCATGGTGGCGCGGCGCCTCGGTGTCGGCGCGGCGACGGCTCAAGCCATCGCCCGGCAACGGTGACGGCCTTGTCCCAGGTCGGTCTCGCGGTGGCAAGACCACGACCCGATAAGGGAAGATCAGAGGCGTGACCGAAGCCGAGGCCCAGATCCGCACCGAGGACGCCGAATGGGTGTCCACCGACGCGGCACCGGAGGCTCCACCTGCGGCGACGACGCCCGCCGTCGACTCCGCGTTGCCCGAGCCCCTGCCCGAGGACCGCTACCTCAACCGCGAACTGAGCTGGCTGGACTTCAACTCCCGAGTGCTGGCCCTTGCCGCCGACCCGTCGCTGCCGCTGCTGGAGCGAGCGAAGTTTCTGGCGATTTTCGCCTCCAACCTCGACGAGTTCTACATGGTGCGCGTCGCAGGCCTCAAACGCCGCGACGAGATGGGCTTGTCGGTGCGCTCAGCCGACGGTCTGTCGCCTCGTGAACAGCTTCGCCGGATCAGCGAACGCACCCAGCAGATCGCCAACCGGCACGCCCACGTGTTCCTCGACTCGGTGCGCCCCGCGCTGGCCGACGAGGGCATCGTCATCGTCGCCTGGTCCGACCTCGACGATGCGGAACGTGACCAACTGTCGATGTACTTCCACGAGCAGGTGTTCCCGGTGCTCACCCCGCTGGCCGTGGACCCGGCGCATCCGTTCCCGTTCGTCAGCGGGCTGAGCCTGAACCTTGCGATCACCGTGAAGCAGCCCGAGAACGGTGGCCAGCACTTCGCCAGAATCAAGGTTCCCGACAACGTCGACCGCTTCGTGCAACTGCCCAACCGCGAAGGCGATTCCGTCGTGCGGTTCCTGCCGATGGAAGAGCTGATCGCCGCGTTCCTTCCGGTGTTGTTCCCCGGCATGGAAATCGTGGAGCACCACGCATTTCGGATCACCCGCAATGCGGACATGGAAGTCGAAGAGGACCGCGACGAGGACCTGCTGCAGGCACTCGAGCGTGAACTGGCCAAGCGCCGCTTCGGTTCACCGGTGCGCCTCGAGGTCGCCGACGACATGACCGAGAACATGCTCGAGTTGCTGTTGCGCGAACTCGACGTGCATCCCGGCGATGTGATCCAGGTGCCCGGCTTCCTCGACCTGTCATCACTGTGGGACATCTACGGCGTGGACCGTCCGGATCTGAAAGACCCGCCGTTCGTTCCGGCCACCCACCCGGCCTTCGGCGAACGCGAAACGCCCAAGAGCATTTTCGCCACCCTGCGCGACGGCGACGTGCTGGTGCACCATCCGTACGACTCGTTCTCCACCAGCGTGCAGCGCTTCATCGAACAGGCGGCCGCCGACCCCAATGTGCTGGCCATCAAGCAGACGCTGTACCGCACGTCGGGTGACTCGCCGATCGCCAACGCGCTGATCGACGCCGCCCAGGCCGGTAAGCAGGTGGTGGCGCTCGTGGAGATCAAGGCGCGCTTCGACGAGCAGGCCAACATCAAATGGGCACGGGCACTGGAAGATGCGGGCGTGCACGTGGTGTACGGCCTGATCGGGCTCAAGACCCACTGCAAGACGGCGTTGGTGGTGCGCCGTGAGGGCTCGGCGATTCGGCGCTACTGCCACATCGGGACCGGCAACTACAACCCGAAAACCGCGCGACTGTATGAGGATGTCGGCCTGCTGACCGCCGCACCCGACATCGGCGCCGACCTGACCGACCTGTTCAACTCGCTGACGGGCTACTCGCGCAAGGATTCCTACCGCAATCTGCTGGTGGCGCCGCACGGGGTGCGCAAGGGCATCATCGAACGCATCGATCGGGAAATCGCGGCAGCCCATTCCGGCGCCGAGACCGGTATCCGGCTCAAGGCCAACGCCTTGGTGGACGAGCAGGTGATCGACGCGCTCTACCGTGCGTCACAGGCCGGGGTGCCCATCGAGGTGGTGGTGCGCGGCATCTGCGCGCTGCGGCCCGGTGTTGCGGGGTACTCGGAGAACATCGCCGTGCGCTCGATTCTCGGCCGGTTCCTGGAACACTCGCGGATTATTCACTTCCGCGCCATCGACGAGTTCTGGATCGGCAGTGCCGACATGATGCATCGTAATCTCGACCGGCGGGTCGAGGTGATGGCTCAAGTGAAGGATCCCCGCCTGACCGCACAACTGAACGACGTGTTCGAGTCGGCCTTGGATCCCGCCACCCGGTGCTGGGAATTGGGTTCCGACGGGCATTGGACGGCCTCGCCGCAGGAGGGGGCGACCGTTCGAGACCATCAGGTGTCGTTGATGGAACGGCACCGGCATCCCTGAACCGGCCGGCTGAAGGTGGGCGCAGCGCCCCGAACGACCTGCAGGAGTTGAGGTGCTAGAGATTTCGCCAGACCCCGTCCCGGCCAAGGCCGTCCACGCCGCCGGCGCGGTGCTGTGGCGCTCGAACGGTGACTCCGCCGCCCCGGAGGTGGCAGTCATCCACCGTCCGCGTTACGACGATTGGTCACTGCCCAAAGGCAAGGTCGACCCTGGCGAGACCGAACCCGTCACCGCCGTGCGCGAGGTGCGCGAGGAGACCGGCTACCACGCCCATCTGGGCCGGCGGTTGGGCGCGGTGAGCTATCCAGTCGAGCAGGGGCTGAAGAAGGTTTGGTACTGGGCGGCGCGCCTGGTCGACGGCGAATTCGTGCCCAATGCCGAAGTCGACAAGCTTCTTTGGCTACCCGTCGACGAGGCCATGAAACACGTGGTCTACCCGCATGACCGGAAGGTGTTGCGGCGCTTCGCCAGACGCCCCGTCGACACGCAGACGGTGCTGATCGTCCGACACGGCACCGCGGGCAGCAAGTCCCGCTACAAAGGCGACGACCGAAAGCGCCCACTGGACAAGCACGGTCGAGCTCAGGCTGAATCGCTTGTGGGTCAACTGCTGGCCTTCGGTGCCTCAGAGCTCTACGCCGCCGCCCGCGTGCGCTGCCACCAGACGCTCGAGCCGTTGGCCGAAGAACTCGGAGTCAGCATTCACAACGAACCCGGGTTGACCGAGGAAGCGTACGCCGACGATCGCAATGCCGCCCGGCGTCGGGTGCTCGAGATCGCCGAGGCGGGCGGTACCCCGGTGATCTGCACGCAGGGCAAGGTGATTCCCGACCTCATCTCGTGGTGGTGCGAGCGGGACGGAGTGCGCCCGCAGTCCAAGGGCAATCGCAAGGGAAGTACGTGGGTGATGTCGCTCGCGGACGGACACCTGGTCGCGGCCGATCACATGGGCAGCCCGTTGGCCAGTAAGAGGTAGCGACCGCAGGTAGGCACGCCGCGGGTCGACTGGACCCGCGGCGTGCCGTCGGCGAATCTACTTGCGGCCGCGTTTGGCTGGCGCCTTGCGCGCCGGTGCCTTCTTGGCCGTCTTCTTGGCGACCTTGCGAGCCGGAGCCTTCTTGGCAGCCTTCTTGACCGCAGCCTTGCGCACGGTCTTCTTGGCCGCCGTCTTCTTGGCGGCCTTCTTGACTGCAGCCTTGCGCACGGCCTTCTTGGCCGCTGCCTTCTTGACGGCCTTCTTGACCGCAGCCTTGCGCACGGCCTTCTTGGCCGCTGCCTTCTTGACGGCCTTCTTGACCGCAGCCTTGCGCACGGCCTTCTTGGCCGCTGCCTTCTTAACGGCCTTCTTGGCCGCCGGCCGTCCTGCAGTTACGCCTCGCTTCACTGCTGGTCCTTCCGCTGGGAGTCGCTGTGCCCCAGAGACAACCGCTTTGAATTGAGCGCCGGGGCGAAATGCCGGCACGGACGTGGGCTTGACCTTCACCGTTTCACCGGTGCGCGGATTGCGCGCCACCCGAGCGGCACGACGGCGCTGTTCGAAAACGCCAAAGCCGGTGATGGTCACGCTGTCACCCTTGTGCACCGCGCGCACGATGGTGTCGACAACGTTCTCGACGGCGGCGGTGGCCTGCCGACGATCGGTGCCCATCTTCTGCGTGAGTACGTCGATGAGCTCTGCTTTGTTCATGCAAAACCTCCGAAACCAGTGGTCCACTTTGGACCGACTAGAGGACACGGTAAACCCTGTGACCACTGATTTCCAAGAGCCACGCGCAATTTCAGGTATAGCTGGCGAACTTTTTGGCAATCCGCTTGCCGCGCTTGGCGTCCTGAGACGGGTGTCGAGAACCGGGTTGGCAGGCCTTGATTTCGGGCCGCCGGAGCTGTCGTGTGGCCCGAAATCAGGCCGGCAGAGTCCGTGGCTTCCAGGCCGGTCGACGGGCCTCGTACGACTCGATTTCGTCGAGTTTCCGCAGCGTAAGGCCTATATCGTCGAGTCCTTCAAGCAGCCGCCAGGCGGTGTAATCGTCAATCGTGAACGGCACCATGACCGTTCCCGCGGTGATATTCCGATCTTGAAGATTCACAGTGATTTCCAGCCCCGGATTCTGCTCGATCAGCTTCCAGAGCAGTTCCACATCGTCTTGGGCAACTTCGGCGGCCAGAAGACCCGCCTTGCCGGCATTGCCCCGGAAAATGTCGGCGAATCGGGACGAGATAACCACCCGGAAGCCGTAGTCCATCAGCGCCCAGACGGCGTGTTCGCGCGACGATCCGGTGCCGAAATCGGGCCCTGCGACCAATACCGAGCCTTTGTTGAACGGCGACAGATTCAAAACGAACGAGGGATCTGCGCGCCAGGCCGCGAACAATCCGTCCTCGAAACCCGTTCGGGTGACCCGCTTCAGGTACTCCGCCGGAATGATCTGGTCGGTGTCGACATTGGACCGGCGCAATGGCACGCCGATTCCGGTGTGGGTGCGAAAAGCTTCCATCACCTAGCTCCTCTAGTTGATCAAATCGGCGGGCGAGGACAGCGTGCCGCGCACGGCGGTGGCGGCCGCGACGGCGGGCGAGACCAAATGCGTGCGGCCGCCCTTGCCCTGCCGTCCCTCGAAATTGCGGTTGGATGTGGACGCACAGCGTTGGCCGGGCGACAGCTGGTCGGGGTTCATGCCCAGACACATCGAGCAGCCGGCTTGGCGCCATTCGGCGCCCGCGGCGGTGAAGATCTCGCCCAGCCCTTCGGATTCGGCTTGCGCGCGCACGCGCATCGACCCGGGCACGATGAGCATCCGGACGCCGTCGGCGACCTTGCGCCCGCGCAGCACGTCGGCGACCACGCGCAGATCTTCGATGCGGCCGTTGGTGCACGAGCCGACGAAAACGGTGTCGACCGCGATGTCGCGCATCGCCGTTCCGGGCCGAAGATCCATGTACGCCAACGCTTTTTCGGCTGCCTGCCGTTCGGCGTCGTCGTGCATCAGTTCGGGGTCCGGCACCGATGCGGACAGTGGCACGCCCTGTCCGGGATTGGTGCCCCAGGTGACGAACGGGCTGAGCGACGACGCGTCGAGGTAGACCTCGGTGTCGAATTCGGCGCCCTCATCGGTACGCAGTTGGGTCCACGCGGCCACCGCGGCATCCCACTGCGCGCCCTTCGGAGCGTGTGGGCGGCCGCGCAAAAACTCGAATGTGGTCTCGTCCGGGGCCACCATCCCGGCCCGGGCGCCGGCTTCGATGCTCATGTTGCAGATCGTCATCCGGCCCTCCATCGACAGCGATTCGATGGCACTGCCGCGGTATTCGATGACGTGGCCCTGCCCGCCGCCGGTGCCGATCTTGGCGATGACGGCCAGGATGATGTCCTTGGCGCTCACCCCGGGCGGCAGCACGCCGTCGACGTTGACCGCCATCGTCTTGAACGGCCGCAGCGGCAACGTCTGGGTGGCCAACACATGTTCGACCTCAGAGGTGCCGATGCCCATCGCGAGCGCGCCGAAGGCGCCGTGGGTCGAGGTGTGGCTGTCGCCGCACACCACCGTCATCCCGGGCTGGGTGAGACCCAGTTGCGGTCCGATGATGTGCACGATGCCTTGTTCGGCGTCGCCCATCGGGTGCAGCCGGATGCCGAACTCCTCACAGTTGCGGCGCAGGGTTTCGACCTGGGTGCGCGAAATCGGGTCCGCGATCGGTTTGTCGATGTCGATCGTCGGCACGTTGTGGTCTTCGGTCGCGATGGTGAGATCGGGCCGACGCACCCTGCGCCCGGCCAGCCGTAGCCCGTCGAAGGCCTGCGGGCTGGTGACCTCGTGCACGAGATGTAGGTCGATGTAGATCAAATCGGGCTCGCCGTCGCCCGACGCGACGACATGATCCGCCCACACCTTTTCTGCCATTGTCCGCGGCTTGGTGGCCATACTTGACGATCTCACAATCTGGGAAGCTAGTATCTCCTTGTGAGACAGGATAGCGGCATCGGCGTGTTGGACAAAGCGGTGGGTGTGCTGCACACGGTGGCCGAGTCGCCCTGTGGGCTCGCCGAACTGTGCGAACGGACCGGCCTGCCCAGGGCCACCGCGCACCGGTTGGCCGCCGGGCTGGAAACCCACCGTCTGCTGGCCCGCGACGGCGACGGTCGCTGGCGGCTCGGACCCGCCCTGACCGAATTGGCCGGACAGGTCAACGATCCGCTGCTGGCCGCCGGTGCGGTCGTGCTGCCCCGCCTGCGCGAGATCACCGGCGAGAGCGTGCAGCTCTACCGTCGGGAAGGCACCGCGCGTATCTGCGTGGCGGCGTTGGAACCGCCCGCGGGGCTGCGGGATACCGTGCCCGTCGGCGCGCGGCTGCCGATGACCGCCGGCTCAGGCGCCAAAGTGCTGCTGGCCTATGCCGATCCCGCCACCCAACAGGCGGTGCTCCCCGCCGCGAAGTTCACCGAACGCACATTGGCCGAGGTGCGCAAGCGCGGCTGGGCGCAAAGCGCTGCCGAGCGCGAACCCGGTGTGGCCAGCGTCTCAGCCCCTGTTCGTGATGGTCGCGGTGCAGTGATCGCGGCGGTGTCGGTATCGGGACCGATCGACCGGATGGGCCGTCGGCCCGGCGCCCGCTGGGCCGCTGACCTATTGGCCGCCGCCGAAGCGCTGACTCGCAGGCTGTAGACACTCGAACTCGTCGAGTTCTGCGTCAGGTCGTGATGCGCCGGCACAGCCCAGGCGCAGAAATCGGCGCATACCACGCAGCGCAAAAGAAAAAGCTGTGAACCAAATGTGGTTCACAGCTGTAGTTGTAGCCCCGATGGGATTCGAACCCACGCTACCGCCGTGAGAGGGCGGCGTCCTAGGCCGCTAGACGACGGGGCCAGAACCGGATTGCCAGCATAACCCACACGGGTATGCCGACCTAATTGTGCTGCAGCTGGGGTACCAGGACTCGAACCTAGAATGGCTGAACCAGAATCAGCTGTGTTGCCAATTACACCATACCCCATTGGCTGCCCATAACCGCAGGTCATAGGCTGTTTTCGGACCTGGCTAGCGGAGAGGACGCAATGCCGCCCGCCGCATACCGGCCGACAGGCAGACTACCAAAGATTCGGCAGAGCCTTCTCACGCGCCGGGGGTGACGGCGGCCGCGTGGTCTCGTCCGGCACGCAGCCGGCGCAAGCTGCGGTCGCGACCGAGCAGTGCCAGCGACTCGAACAGCGGCGGGCTGATCGATGACCCGGTGGCGGCCACCCGGATGGGCCCGAACGCCTCGCGCGGCTTCAGCTCGAGCTTGTCCAACAGCGCCTCCTTGAGCGCCGCTTCGATGTGGGGGGTGGTCCACTCGCCAATCGGTTCGAGCGCGGCCAACGCGGCGTCGAGCACCGGGACCGCCTCGGCCCGCAGTTCCTTCGCCGCGGATTTCTTGTCGAGCGCGAACTCGCTGTCGTTGAGGAACTTCAGCAGGTCCCAGGCATCGCCGAGCACGCCGATGCGCGTCTGCACCAGGGCGGCCGCCTCGGCGAAATGGCGCTCGTCGAGCCCGGTGTCGTGGCCGTGGGCGTCGAAATATGCGCGCAGACGCGCGGTGAAGTCCTCGGCGGTCAGCAGCCGGATGTGTTCGGCATTGAGCGCGTCGGCCTTCTTCTGGTCGAACCGTGCGGGATTGGAGTTGACGTCGACGACGTCGAATGCCGCCACCATCTCGTCAAGGCTGAACACGTCGCGGTCCTCAGCGATACCCCAGCCCAGCAGAGCGAGATAATTCAGCAGCCCTTCCGGGATGAATCCGCGCTCGCGGTGCAAAAACAGGTTGGACTGTGGGTCGCGCTTCGACAGCTTCTTGTTGCCATCACCGAGAACGCTTGGCAGGTGTGCGAATTCGGGGATGCGTTCAGCGACGCCGACGCGCATCAGCGCCTGATACAGCGCGATCTGGCGCGGTGTGGACGGCAGCAGGTCCTCGCCGCGCAGCACGTGCGTGATCTTCATCAGCGCGTCGTCGACCGGATTGACCAAGGTGTACAACGGGTCTCCGCTTGCGCGGGTGAGCGCGAAGTCGGGCACCGTGCCGGCGGCGAACGTCGTCTCGCCGCGGACCAGGTCGGTCCAGCTGAGGTCCTCGTCGGGCATTCGCAGCCGCACCACCGGCTTTCGCCCCTCAGCCAGATACGCCGCGCGCTGCTCCTCGGTCAGATCACGGTCGTAATTGTCGTAGCCCAGTTTGGGATTACGGCCCGCGGCCAGATGGCGGGCCTCGACTTCCTCTGCGGTGGAGAACGCCTCGTAGGCTTCTCCGGCGGCCAGCAGGCGCGCAACGACGTCACGGTAAATGTCCCGACGCTCGGACTGCCGGTAGGGAGCGTAGGGCCCGCCGATGTCGGGTCCCTCGTCGTAGTCCAGGCCGAGCCAGTGCAACGCGTCCAGCAGCGCCAGATAGCTTTCCTCGCTGTCGCGTTCGGCGTCGGTGTCCTCCAACCGGAACACGAATGCCCCGCCGGTGCGCCGGGCGTAGGCCCAGTTGAACAACGCGGTGCGGATCAGGCCGACGTGCGGGGTGCCGGTTGGCGATGGACAGAACCGAACTCGTACCGTCATGACTTTCCTTTGCGCACAACGGGATTGGTCAGTGTCCCGATACCTTCGATGGTAATGCTGACAGTGTCGCCGTGCTCCAGCGGGCCGACGCCCTCCGGTGTGCCGGTCAGGATCAGATCACCGGGCAGCAGCGTCATCACCGCGGAAATCCACTCCACGATCGCGCCGATGTCGTGCATCATCAGCGACGTCCGACTGCGCTGGCGCACCTCGCCGTTGAGCTCGGTACACAGTTCCAAGTCGGACGGGTCGACGTCGGTTTCGATCCACGGCCCCACCGGACAGAACGTGTCGTGGCCTTTGGCCCGCACCCATTGACCGTCCTGCTGCTGCTGATCGCGGGCGGACACGTCGTTGGCGATGGTGTAGCCGAGGATGTTCTCCGCGGCGCGCGCGGCCGGCACGTCCTTGCACGGCCGGCCGATCACCACGGCCAGCTCACCCTCGAAGTGAACCGGATTGGCGTTCGCGGGCAGCTGGATCGGGACGTTGGGCCCGATGATCGCGGTGTTGGGTTTGAGGAAGATGATCGGATGCGGGAAGTCGCCGCCGCCCATCTCCTCGATGTGGGCGGCGTAGTTCTTGCCCATGCACACCACCTTGCTGGCCAGGATCGGCGCAAGCAGCCGCACGTCGGCCAGCGGCCATTGCCGCCCGGTAAAGGTCGGCGTGCCGAACGGGTGCTCGGCGATATCGCGTGCGATGGCGCTGGGGTCGTCGGGCGGGCCCTCGATACTGACGAAGGCAACACCGTCGGGGCTGGCGATTCGGCCGAGACGCATTGGGCCAGCCTAGTAACGGAACGTAAGCAGCTAGGTCGAGGGCTGGCTGAACATGCGCCGCAGGAACGGTGTCGAGTCCGGCAGGGATGCCAGCACCGTGCCACTGTGGTCCTCTTCGGGATAGATCTTCAGCTCGACGTTCTGGTTGTTGGCCACCAACTGGTCGTAGAGCATCAGCGACGATCTGGCCGGACGTCACGGTCCAGCAGGCCCGCACCCAGGAAGATCGGCCGGTCATAGCCGCTGACCGGCGTGCCCATGTATTGATCGAGCGCTTGTGAGACACCCGTTAGCGACTTCATCGGCACCCGGAAGAACTGCGTCGGTGTCATGCCGGTCAGTTGTTGGTCGAGTTCGGGCGTGCACACCGTCTCCGCCTTCGCGACCGCATCGAGGCCGGCCGGCGTGAAAATGCTGTTGACATCGATATCGGGACGCGCTTCGCGGAAGCCGGCGAGTATGTACGCGGTGTAACTGTTGGCGGCCGGACCCAGCGGCAGCACCATATCGGGAGCTCCGAGCTCGACAATGCGCTCGATGTTGGCGGGCGTCCCGGTCGCGACGACACCGCGATAGTCCAGCCCCGCGTGCGCGCTGAACTCGGTCGCCCACCGAGCGCTGTTGACGGCCGCTCCCCCGCCCTGGGACTGCCCGACGATCGCCCACTTCGGTGACAACGGCAGGTCCATCTGATGTGCGGCGACCACCGAGTCGACGACTGCGTGTGCGGTGGACAGGCTGTTGAGGTAGCTCATCAGGCCCGGCGTGCCCAGACCGGCGTAATCAGTGCCGATCAGCTGCACCCCGACCACCCACGCGATGCGGACTGGGGCTTCATCGCCACAGCCTTCAGATGTGCATGCGACGATCGCAGCATGATCAGTTCGGCACGACGCTGGTCGATGTTGGTCATTGCGCTGGCCTCGACGTTGTGCGCCAACGTGTTCATCAACGGCGCGGCGTTTCTCATCCCCACCCTGCACACCGAACGTGGACTCGAGCTCGCGCAAGCCGGCCTGCTGTCGTCGATGCCCAGCTTCGGCATGGTCACCACGCTGATCGCCTGGGGGTATCTGGTCGACGTCCTCGGCGAGCGGATCGTGCTCGCGGCGGGCTCGGCGTTGACGGCCGCGGCGGCGTTCGCGGCGGCGTCGGTGGACTCGCTGATCGCCGTCGGCGTGTTTCTGTTCCTCGGCGGGATGGCCGCGGCCAGCAGCAATTCGGCCAGCGGACGGCTGGTGGTCGGCTGGTTCCCCCCGGATCAGCGAGGAATGGTGATGGGCATCCGGCAGGCCTCGGTGCCGCTGGGAGTCGGGTTGGGCGCCTTGGTCATTCCGCGACTCGCCGAGGGGTACAGCGTCTCGGTCGCGCTGCTGTTTCCCGCCGCGGTGTGTGCGGTGTCGGCGGTGGTCTGCGCCGCCGCCGTCATCGACCCACCGCGGCCACCGCGCGCCGAGGCGCCACAGGAGCAGCTGGCCAATCCCTATCGGGCGTCGGCGTTTTTGTGGCGCATCCATGCCGTCTCGGTGCTGCTGGTCATTCCGCAGGCGGTGCTGTGGACGTTCACCCTGGTGTGGCTGATGGCCGAGCGCGGGTGGTCGGCCGCCTCGGCGGGTGTGATGGTCACCGTCGCCCAGGTGCTCGGCGGCCTCGGGCGCATCGCCGCGGGGCGCTGGTCTGATGTGGTCGGTTCGCGGCTGCGGCCCATCCGCTGGATCGCCCTCGCGGCGGCCGCCGCGATGGGTCTGCTGGCGTTGACGGACGTGCTGGACGCTTCGATCAGTGTCCCGTTGATGGTCATCGCATCGGTGATCACGGTGTCGGACAACGGTTTAGCGTTCACCTCGATTGCCGAACAGGCCGGGCCGTTCTGGAGCGGCCGCGCCCTGGGCACCCAGAACACCAGTCAGCACTTGGCGTCCGCGGTCGCGGCGCCGGTGTTCGGCGGTCTGATCGGGATCGCGGGCTATCCCGCCGCGTTCGCCGTGTGCGCGTTGCTGCCGTTGGTGGCGGTGCCACTGGTGCCGAGCGAGCCGGCCTTGTCACGCCGTTGACTTTGCGAATATGGCGCATTCTTCTCGACCCCTTGCGCCGTAGCCGCAGAGTGAATGCCTAGAGCGCGGCGACGATTCGGTCGCCGATCTGTGTGGTGGTGAATTTCTGGTCGCCTCGCGTGGCCAGATGGTGTTCGACGGCCTTGTCGACACGGGCGGCTGCGTTGTCCTCACCGACATGGGCCAACAGCATCCCGACCGACATGATGGCCGCCGTCGGGTCGGCGATGCCCTGCCCCGCAATGTCAGGCGCGCTGCCGTGCACGGGTTCGAACATCGACGGATTGGCCCGTGTCGCATCGATATTGCCGCTGGCGGCCAGGCCGATGCCGCCGCACACCGCGGCGGCCAGATCGGTGACGATGTCGCCGAACAGGTTGTCGGTGACAATGACGTCGAACCGGCCCGGATCGGTGACCATGTGGATGGTGGCGGCGTCTACGTGTTGATACGCCACCTCGATGTCGGGATACTCGGCGGCCACCTCTTGCACGGTGCGCCACCACAATCCGCCGGCGAAGGTCAACACGTTGTTCTTGTGCACGAGTGTCAGGTGTTTACGCCGTTGTGCGGCGCGCTGAAAGGCGTCCAGCACCACGCGGCGCACCCCGTATGCGGTGTTGACGCTGACCTCGGTGGCGATTTCGTGCGGTGTGCCGACGCGGATCGCGCCGCCTGTTCCGGTGTACGGGCCTTCGGTGCCTTCGCGGACGACGACGAAGTCGATGTCGGGATTGCCGGCCAGCGGGCTGCTGACGCCGGGATACAGGCGGGCCGGCCGCAGATTGATGTGGTGGTCGAGCGCGAACCGAATACGCAGCAGCAGACCACGTTCGAGCACACCGCTGGGCACCGACGGGTCGCCGATCGCGCCGAGCAGGATCACGTCGTGCGCCTTGAGCTCGTCGAGCACCGACTCCGGTAGCACTTCCCCGGTCGCGTGGTACCGCCGCGCGCCGAGGTCGTAGCTGGTCTTCTCGACGCCCGGCAGCAGCGCGTCGATCACCTTGACGGCCTCCCCGATCACCTCGGGTCCGATGCCGTCACCGGGAATGATCGCCAATCTCATCGGCGCCGCTCCTCCTCATCGCTTCGCTCTGCATCGTCGGCGGCGCGTCTCATGACAGGTCCACGACTTCCAGCTTCATCGCGCCGACGGCCTCGGAGATCGCCGCACGCAGATCCTCGGGCACATCGCGGTCCAGCCGCAGCAGGATCGTCGCGCCGGGACCCTCGGCGTCCTCACTGAGTTGCGCCGCGTGGATGTTGATGTCGGCCCCGCCGAGCAGTGTGCCGATCTTGCCCAGTGTGCCGGGCTTGTCGATGTAATGGATGATCAGGTTGATGCCCTCGGCGCGCAGATCGAAGTTGCGGCCGTTGATTTGGACGATCTTCTGCACCAGCTGCGGTCCGGACAGTGTGCCGGCGACGTTGATCGTCGACCCGTCGGAGAACACGCCGCGCACGTCGACCATGCTGCGATGGTTGGGACTTTCGGTGGCGGTGCTGATGTCGGCGGCAACGCCCCGTTCGGCGGCGATCGCCGGCGCGTTGACGAACGTCACCGGATCCTCGATCACCGCGGAGAACAATCCGCGTAACGCCGAAAGACGCAACACCTCAACGTCTTCGGATGCCAGCTCGCCGCGCACCTGCACCGACAGCGACACGGGCAGCTCCGGCGCCAACCGGCCGACGAGCAGACCGAGCTTGCGCACCAGGTCCAGCCATGGCGCCACTTCTTCGCTGACGACGCCGGCGCCGACGTTGACCGCGTCGGGCACGAATTCGCCTCTGAGCGCGAGCTTGACGCTATGGGCCACGTCGGTGCCGGCCCGGTCCTGCGCCTCGGCGGTCGATGCGCCGAGGTGCGGGGTGACGACGACTTGGGGCAGATCGAACAGCGGGCTGTCGGTGGCCGGTTCCTTGGCGAACACGTCGATCCCCGCGGCGCGCACGTGTCCGCTGCGAATGGCCTCGGCAAGCGCGTCCTCGTCGACCAGTCCGCCGCGGGCGGCGTTGACGATCACCACGCCGGGTTTCGTCTTCGCCAGCGCCTCTTTGCCGATCAGGCCGGCGGTTTCGGGTGTTTTGGGCAGGTGCACGGAGATGAAGTCCGCGCGGGCCAGCAGGTCGTCGAGGGAGAGCAGCTCGATGCCGAGCTGGGCGGCGCGCGCCGGTGACACGTACGGGTCATAGGCCACCACGTGGGTGCCGAACGCGGCCAGCCGCTGGGCCACGAGCTGTCCGATGCGGCCCAGTCCGACCACACCGACGGTCTTGCCGTACAGCTCGGTGCCGGAGAACGCCGAGCGCTTCCAGGTGTGCTCGCGCAGTGAGGCATCGGCGGCGGGGATCTGGCGGGCAGCCGCCAGCAGCAGCGCGACCGCGTGTTCGGCGGCGCTGTGGATGTTCGACGTCGGCGCATTGACCACCAGCACGCCGCGGGCGGTGGCCGCTTCGACGTCGACGTTGTCCAGGCCCACTCCGGCGCGGGCGACGATCTTGAGCTTGGGCGCGGCGGCCAGCACCTCGGCGTCGACGGTGGTCGCCGAGCGCACCAGCAGCGCGTCGGCCTCGGGCACCGCGGCCAGCAGCTTTTCCCGGTCCGGGCCGTCGACCCAGCGGACTTCTACCTGGTCACCGAGGGCGGCGACGGTCGATTCGGCGAGTTTGTCGGCGATCAGTACAACGGGGAGACTCACCCGGCCAGCGTAATGGGCTTGAATGACGGGATGGTGGGCGGGAGAACTGAGAGCGTGGACGTCACTGTGGTCGGCAGCGGACCCAATGGCTTGGCCGCCGCAGTCATCTGCGCCAGGGCTGGCCTGTCGGTGCAGGTGTTCGAAGCCCAGCCGACGTTCGGCGGCGGTGCGAGGACGGCCGCTGACCAGGAGTTTGCGGGTGTTTCGCACGACATCTGTTCGGCGGTGCATCCGCTGGCGCTGGCGTCGCCGTTTCTGGCCGAGTTCGACCTGCGGGCGCGCGGAGTGACGCTGGCCGTGCCGGAGGTCGCCTACGGCAACCCGCTGCCGGGACGGCCCGCCGCGATCGGCTATCACGACCTGGAACGCACCTGCGACGAATTGGACGACGGCGCGTCGTGGCGCCGGCTGCTGGCCCCGCTGGTCGAGCGCGACGATGCCGTGCTCAAGCTCGTGCTGGGCGACAAACGCTCCATTCCGGGTGATGTGGTCGCGGCGGCCCGCTTCGGGGTGCGCCTGCTCGAACAAGGCACCCCGGCCTGGCGGGCATTGTCGGGTGAGGACGCCCGCGCGTTGTTCAGTGGCGTTGCCGCGCATACTATTTCGCAAATGCCGTCGCTGGTGTCGGCGGGGGCAGGGCTGATGTTGGCGATGCTGGCGCACACCGTCGGCTGGCCGATCCCGGTCGGCGGTAGCCAGGCGATCCCCGACGCGTTGATCGCCGACCTGCGTGCGCACGGCGGCACGCTGATCGCGGGCGAACCGGTCGCGTCGCCACCTGATGGCGTGGTGATCTTCGACACCGCGCCCACCGCGCTGCAGTCGATCTACCGCGACCGGATCCCGTCGCGGTACGCAAAGGCGTTGCGGCGCTATACGTTCGGCCCCGGCGTCGCAAAGGTCGATTTCGTGCTGTCCGACGAGATCCCGTGGACCGACTCGCGGCTGGCCAATGCGCCCACGCTGCACCTCGGCGGCACTCGTGAGCACATGGCGTCGGCCGAACGTGACGTCGCAGCCGGCCGGCACCCCGAGTGGCCGATGGTGTTGGCGGCGCTGCCGCATCTGGCCGATCCCGGGCGCATCGACGCGCAGGGCCGCCGACCGCTGTGGACCTATGCACACGTGCCATCGGGTTCGACCGTCGACCAAACAGAAACCGTCACAAAGGTTTTCGAACGCTTTGCGCCCGGCTTCCGCGACGTCGTGGTGGCGGCGCGCTCGATTCCCGCCGCGCAGATGAGCGACCACAACGCCAATTACGTCGGCGGCGACATCGGCGTCGGCGGCAACACCATGTGGCATGCGCTGGCCGGGCCGACGCTGCGATGGAACCCGTGGAGTACGCCGATCGACGGGGTGTACCTGTGCTCGTCGGCCACGCCGCCGGGTGGCGGCGTGCACGGCATGGCCGGCTATTACGCCGCCCGCACTGTGCTGCGCCGCGAGTTCGGCATCAAAGAATTGCCGAAGCTCTCCCCCTGATCGCCGACCTACGCGGTGTCCGTCAAGGGACGGTCGACCCAACTCATCAGACTGCGCAGCTTCTTGCCGGTCACCTCGATCGGGTGCTCGGCATTGCGCTTGCGCAGCTCCTCGAGCTCCTTGTTACCGCCCTCGACGTTGGCGACGAGCCTCTTGACGAAGGTGCCGTCCTGAATCTCGGCCAGGATCTGCTTCATCCGCTCCTTGGTGCCCGCGTCGATCACCCGCGGCCCGGACAGATATCCACCGAACTCCGCGGTGTCGGACACCGAGTAGTTCATCCGCGCGATGCCGCCCTCATACATCAGGTCGACGATCAGCTTGAGCTCGTGCAGCACCTCGAAGTATGCGAGCTCCGGCGCGTACCCCGCCTCGACCATCACGTCGAACCCGGTCTTGACGAGTTCCTCTGTGCCACCGCACAACACGGCCTGCTCACCGAACAGGTCGGTTTCGGTCTCATCCTTGAACGTGGTCTTGATGACGCCGGCGCGGGTGCCGCCGATGCCCTTGGCGTAGGACAGCGCAAGCGCCTCGCCCTCGCCCTTCGGATCCTGGTCGACCGCGATCAGACACGGCACGCCCTTGCCGTCGACGAACTGGCGGCGCACCAAGTGCCCCGGGCCTTTAGGCGCCACCATGCCGACGGTCACGTTGGCCGGCGGTTGGATCAGCTTGAAGTGAATGTTGAGCCCGTGGCCGAAGAACAACGCATCGCCATCGTTCAGATGTGGCTCGATGTCGTTGCGGAAGATGTCGGCCTGCGCGGTGTCCGGCGCGAGCAGCATGATGACGTCGGCCCACTTGGCAACCTCGGCGGGAGTGTCCACCTCGAGGCCCTGCTCGGTCACCTTCTCGCGGGACTTCGAGCCCTCCTTGAGGCCGACCTTCACCTGCACACCGGAATCGCGCAGGGATAGCGAGTGCGCATGGCCCTGGCTGCCATAGCCGATGACACCGACCTTGCGGCCTTGAATGATCGACAGATCGGCGTCGTCGTCATAGAACATCTCTACTGCCACTGAATCTTCCTTCTCTTCTAACTGATTTGGGGTCTTACTTCGTCGTACCGATACCGCGAGGGCCACGGGCCAGCGACACCACACCGGACTGCACAAGCTCACGGATTCCGTATGGCTCCAGCACCCGCAGTAGTGCCTCGATCTTTCCCGGCGTGCCAGTTGCTTCGATGGTCAGCGATTCGTTTGAAACGTCAACCACTTTGGCGCGGAACAGATTCACCGCCTCGATGACCTGGCTACGTGTGGTCGCGTCGGCACGCACCTTGATCAGCGCGAGTTCGCGGGCCACCGAATTGTCCTCGTCCTGCTCGACGATCTTGATCACGTTGACCAGCTTGTTGAGCTGCTTGGTGATCTGCTCCAGCGGCGAGTCCTCGACGCTGACCACGATGGTCATCCGGGACATGTCCTTCTGCTCGGTGGCGCCGACGGCGAGCGACTGAATGTTGAAGCCACGCCGGGAAAACAGTGACGCCACCCGGGCGAGCACGCCGGGTTTGTCTTCGACGAGCACGGAGAGCGTATGCGTGGAGACGGTCATGCGTGTCCCTCTTCCGGGTCGTCGAACAGCGGACGAATACCCCGTGCCGCCTGGATCTCGTCATTGCTGGTGCCGGCGGCCACCATCGGCCACACCTGGGCATCGGCGCCCACGATGAAGTCGATCACCACTGGCCGGTCGTTGATCTCACGCGCCTTGCGGATCACGTCTTCGACGTCTTCGGCGCGCTCACAACGCAATCCGACGCAGCCCAGCGCCTCGGCCAGCATGACGAAATCGGGAATGCGATGCGAATGTGTGGCCAAATCCGTTTGGCTGTACCGCTCTTCGTAGAACAGCGTCTGCCACTGCCGCACCATACCCAGGTTGCCGTTATTGATGATCGCGACCTTGATCGGCGCGCCCTCGACGGCGCACGTGGCCAACTCCTGGTTGGTCATCTGGAAGCAGCCGTCGCCGTCGATGGCCCACACCTCGGCGTCGGGACGGCCGAATTTGGCGCCCATCGCCGCGGGCACCGCGAAGCCCATGGTGCCCAGACCGCCCGAGTTCAGCCACGTCTTGGGCTTCTCGTATTTGATGAACTGGGCCGCCCACATCTGGTGCTGGCCCACCCCGGCGACGTAGATGGCGTCGGGCCCGGCCATTTTGCCGAGCGTTTCGATCACATACTCCGGCGACAGGCTGCCGTCACTCTGCGGTCCGTAGCTGAGCGGGTACGTGGACTGCACCCCGCGCAGGTACTCCCACCAGTCGTCGATCTTGATCTTCTCCGGCGTGCCCTCGCGGCGCAGCGCCTGGATCAGATCGGTGATGACCGCCTTGACATCGCCGACGATCGGGACGTCGGCGTTGCGGTTCTTACCGATCTCGGCGGGATCGATATCGGCGTGGATGACTTTGGCTTCCGGCGCAAAGGAATCCAGCTTGCCCGTCACCCGGTCGTCGAAGCGGGTGCCCAGCGCGATCAGCAGATCGCTACGCTGCAGCGCCGCCACCGCCGCGACCGTGCCGTGCATACCCGGCATGCCCATGTGCTGGGGATGGCTGTCCGGGAACGCGCCACGCGCCATCAGCGTGGTGACCACCGGGATGCCCGTCAGTTCGGCCAGCTCTCGCAGCTGTTCGGTGGCCTCACCGCGGATCACTCCGCCGCCGACGTAGAGCACCGGCTTGCGCGCGGCCGCGATGAGCTTGGCGGCCTCGCGGATCTGCCGGTTGTGCGGTTTGGTGTTCGGCTTGTAGCCGGGCAGGTCGATGCGCGGTGGCCAGCTGAACGTGCACTGGCCCTGCAGGATGTCCTTGGGGATATCGACAAGCACCGGACCGGGTCGTCCGGACGACGCGATGTGGAATGCCTCGGCCAGGACCTGCGGGATGTCGTTGCCGTCGCGGACCAGGAAGTTGTGCTTGGTGATCGGCATGGTGATCCCGGAGATGTCGGCTTCCTGGAACGCGTCGGTGCCGATCAGCGCGCGACCCACCTGGCCGGTGATCGCGACCACCGGGATCGAGTCCATATGAGCATCGGCCAGTGGCGTCACCAGGTTGGTGGCACCCGGTCCCGACGTCGCCATGCACACGCCCACCCTGCCGGTGGCGTGCGCGTACCCGCTGGCGGCGTGGCCGGCGCCCTGCTCGTGACGGACCAGCACGTGGCGTAGCTTCTGCGAGTCGAACAGCGGGTCGTAAACCGGCAGCACCGCGCCACCCGGGATACCGAAGATGACCTCGACGTCGAGCTCCTCCAGCGACCGGATCACCGCTTGCGCACCGGTGAGTTGCTGCGGCGCAATGCGTTTCGGTGTATCCGGCGCCTTGGCGGCGGGGGTTGCGGGAGCTCCGCCGTTCGGCGGTGTCGCGGACCGTTCCGGCGGTCGCGTGGTCGGTGCGCTCACGGTGTCCTCTTCTATCTCGATCTATCTCGTCAAATCGGCGTTGGGGCAAGAAAAAACCCCCGTCAGCGGAAGCTGCTGTACGAGGGTTGCGCGCTGATGCGTGTGACTATGCCCGGCTTGGGGCTAGCGCGGCATCAACGCGCAACCCAATTACTACGAGCAATCCCGGGGTCTGCATAACAATTGACGGTAGCCTCCGCACAGGTCAAAGGTCAAATTAGGGGTAGGCTGCCCGCGCCGCCGGGCCGACAGGCGCAGTGCGAGGATGGCGGAGTGAGTTCCCCGGTCGTCTTGCGCATCTCCCCGATGGCGCATTTCGCGGTCGGATTCTTCGCGCTCGGTCTGCTGACGCTGGTCGCGGCGAACGCGTGGTTCGCGCCGTTGCTCGTCATCCCGGTCCTCTTGTCGGCATTGATTATTCGCCGCCGGACTGTCGCGGACTCCGAATCCGTGACGGTGCGCACGTTGTTCGGCAGTCAGTCCGTGCGCTGGGAGGACATTCAGGGACTGCGGTTCGGCAGGCGTCTATGGGGCATCGCGCAGCGAAGAGACGGCAGCGAACTGACGCTGCCGGGTGTGACGTTCTCCACCCTTCCGTTGCTGACCGAGGTCAGCAGTGGCCGCGTGCCCAACCCGTACGAGAAGTGAGGCTCACGCCAACGGGTTGGCGCCGTTGAGCAGGACCCAGATCGCGATGCCGCCGCCAATGCCCAGCAGCAGGGCCGCGAACGACCCGATGAACGGCCGACGGGCCCAGCCGCGCCCGGCGTCGAACCCGTAGCGGCCCGGCCCGATCAGGATGATCGCGGCGACCGCGCAGAGCAGGATGACCTTGTACTCGTGCCCGTCGGTGAGGAACTCCGAGAGCCGGGCCTCCTGGTGCGCCACGGTGGCCTCCGCGAGCACACCGTTGATCAGGTAGGCCAGTGCGCCGGCCGCGGCCAGCGGCGTGAAAAGACCCAGCACCAGCAGCACCCCGGCGGCGATCTGACCGAACGTGGCGATATAGGTCAGCAGGTCGGCGTGCTGGTACCCGAAATCCGACAGCGTCGACTCGAAGCCGTCCATGCCGGGACCACCCCACCAGCCGAAGGCCTTCTGCAGCCCGTGGGAGATCAGCAACGCGCCGACCGCCCAGCGCAACAGCATCAACCCGAGATCCTGGGTGCCACGCCGCCCGGCGGCCTTGATCCGGTCGTCGTCGGGGCCGACTTCGGTGGGTTCGGCGGCATACGGCGCCAGGGCGTGCCGGCCGCCGCCGGGCTGCACGTACGGCAGCGGCTCGGGGTCGCCGATCAGCCCGAAACCGGGCGGCTGGTCGGTCGACTGTTTGTCCGAGTCGTATCTCGGTATCGCGGTGGTTTCGAAATCACCCGCATAGTTGCTGGTAGGAAGGTCGTCTTCGGGGTCGACCAGGCTCGCCGACGCGGGCCGGCCCGCCTCGTCGGGCCGCTGCCAAGCGTGTGGGTCCTGAGAGGAACTGGTCACGCTGCTCAGGGTAAGTGCTAGCCACCCGCGAATCGAGGATTTGGGACGGCGCTTCTATTGCAGTATCGACAGCTTTGGGAAACGTCTGCGTGGCGCATCGGGTCCGACAATCCGTAACCTGGCGTGCATGAGACCGCGCCGGCCGATGCAGGGTGCCTTCGCCCTGTTGTGTGCAGCGTTGCTGGCCGTATCCGGATGTGCCCGCTTCGACAGCGCCCAATCGCAGCCGTTCACCACCGAACCGGAGCTGCGGCCCGGCCCGACGTCGACGCCCCCGCCGCCTCCGCCGCTGCCGCCGAAGCCGTTCCCCAAGGCGTGCCCGGCGCAGGGCGTGATGCAGGGCTGCCTGGAGAGCACCAGCGGGCTGATCATGCTGCCCGACAGCCAGTCGGCCCTGGTGGCCGAGCGTCTCACCGGTGCCGTCAAAGAGGTGTCCGTCCGGGCGGAACCGAAGGTCAAGACGACGATTCCGGTTGATCCGGCTGGCGACGGCGGGCTGATGGACATCGTCTTGTCGCCGACGTACTCCCAAGACCGGTTGATGTACGCCTACATCAGCACGCCGACCGACAACCGCGTCGTGCGCGTCGCCGACGGCGACATCCCCAAGCCGATCCTGACCGGCATCCCCAAGGGCGCCACCGGCAACACCGGATCGTTGATCTTCACCAGCCCCACCACGCTGGTGATCCAGACGGGCGACGCCGGCAACCCCGCGATGGCCGCCGACCCGGGTTCGCTGGCCGGCAAGGTGATCCGCATCGAGCAGCCCACCACCATCAACCAGGCCCCGCACACCACGGCGTTGACGGGGATGGGCTCGGCCGGCGGTATGTGCATCGACCCGTCGGATGACTCGCTCTACATCACCGACCGCACGCCGACCGCCGACCGGCTGCAGCGCATGACCAAGGATTCGAAGGTGTCGACGGTGTGGACCTGGCCGGACCGCCCTGGCGTCGCGGGCTGCGCCGCGCTGGACGGCACGGTGCTGGTCAATCTGGTGAACACGAAGCAGACGGTCGCGGTGCGGCTGGCGCCCGACACCGGCGCGGTCACCGGCGAACCGGAGGTCATCCGGCAGGACGTGCGGGGGCATGCCTGGGCGCTGGCGCTATCCCCCGACGGCAACGTGTGGGGCGCGACGGTCAACAAGACGTCGGGGGACGCCGAGAACTTCGACGACGTCGTCTTCCCGCTCTTCCCGCAGGGCGGCGGCTTCCCGCGCACCAACGCCGACAACACCTAGGCCGCCCGCGAGGCTGTAGTTATCGAGGTCCTTACTCGGGCAAAGTCAAGTGGTGAGTGCAACATTTAGGCGGCTTGGCTAATCAGGGCGGCGAGGCGCTTTGCGGGTGTGTCGAGGTCCAGGGTGGGTCGAGGGCGGCTGTTGAGCTTGTCCTGGACGCGTTTGAGGTCGGCCTTGGAATACGCCGATAGGTCGGTGCCTTTCTCGAACCAAAACCGCAATAGCCGGTTGGTGTTTTCGTTTGTGCCGCGCTGCCATGGTGAGTGCGGGTTGCAGAAGAACACCGGGGCAGCGAGCTGCAGCTTGATGTTTTCCCAATCGGCCATTTCGCTTCCGCGGTCCCAGGTGATCGATCGACGCAGATGTTCAGGCAACTCGCTCATGGCCTCGATCATCGACGCAGCGACGGTTTCGGCGGTGTGATCGCCGGGCAGGTGCAACAAGATGGTGAACCGGGTACTGCGTTCGACCAGGGTTCCGATCGCTGAGGTGTTGCCGGCGCCCATGATCAGATCACCTTCCCAGTGCCCGGGCACGGCGCGGTCGGCGGCCTCGGGTGGCCGGTCGCTGATGGTGAATATCTCGTCGCCGTACACACCGGTGCGTTTGGAGCCGCGCGGTTTGCGCGCTGATCGCTTCGTCGACAGACACTTGTACAGATCGGCGCGCAGACTGCCACGGGTCTGCACATACAGGCACTGGTAGAGGGTTTCGTGACTCACTGTCATCAGCTTGTCACCGGGGTGATCGCGGGCCAACACATCGGCGATCAGCTTGGGGCTCCACCCATCGTCCATCCAGTCCTCGATGGACCGACACAGCGGATGGTTGCGAAGCTTGAACGCTTTCGGGCGACGCGCTTTTCGTGCCGCCATGGCATGGGCCATCAGGGCGTGATAATCCCCATCGGGTAGACAATTGCGCTGATATTCCCGCCAGACCACCGAGCGGTCGCGGCCGATATGCCGAGCGATTTCGGCGAAGCTCAGGCCGGCATCACGGCCGCGCATGATCTCCACGCGCTCTGAGAAACTGACTCGATGCCCCGGCCCGCCCGGTCTGTCTAGGTCCTGGGCAGGTGCTAACCCGCCCTTGCCGCCATATCCGTTGCGTAGCTTCATCGCTCCAGCGTCGCGCCACCAAAACCAGCCGGTCCGGTGCGACACGCCGACCTTCACCGACGCCGCTGTCGTAGCCATACCCCCACAGACCAGATCGAAGAACTCCCGCTTAACCGCCCTAGAAACCGGAATCCCACTCGGCACAGCAACCTCCTAAATCACCGGATGTTGCACTGACCGTATGAATCCGCCTCGAAAAACCTCTCGCTAACTACAGTCTCGCGATCCTGAGCCGCTAGCTGCAGGCAGCCAGCACCAGCTCGCGCACCCGGGCGGCGTCGGCCTGGCCCTTGGTGGCCTTCATCACGGCGCCGACGATGGCGCCGGCCGCCTGGACTTTGCCACCGCGGATCTTTTCCACCACATCAGGATTGGCGGCCAGCGCCTCGTCCACTGCGGCCTGCAGGGCCGAATCGTCGCGCACCACTTCCAGTCCGCGGTCGGCCATCACCTGTTCGGGCTCGCCCTCACCGGCGAGCACACCCTCGACGACCTGGCGGGCCAGCTTGTTGGACAGCTTGCCCTCGTCGACCAGCTTTACCACGGCGGCTACCTGTGCCGGCGTGATGGGCAGCGCGTCGAGCTCGACGCCTGCTTCATTGGCCTTCTGCACCAAGAAGTTTCCCCACCAGGCGCGGGCAGATTCGCTGGACGCGCCCTGCTCGACGGTCGCAGCCACCAGTTCCACCGCGCCGGCGTTGACGAGATCGCGCATCACCTCGTCGGAGACGCCCCACTCCTGTTGAATCCTCTTGCGGCGCGACCATGGATACTCCGGGATGGTCTGGCGGAGTTGCTCCACCAACTCGGCGCTGGGGGCAACGGGTTCCAGGTCCGGTTCGGGGAAATAGCGGTAGTCCTGGGCGGTTTCCTTGCTGCGGCCCGGCGAGGTGTAGCCGTCCTCGTGGAAGTGCCTGGTTTCCTGGTGAACTCGACCACCTGCAGCCAAAACCGCTGCCTGACGACGCATTTCGTACCGCACCGCCACCTCGACGCTTTTGAGCGAGTTGACGTTCTTGGTTTCGGTGCGGATGCCGAACTCTTGCTGTCCGATGGGCTTGAGTGACACGTTCGCGTCGCAGCGCATCGATCCCTGATCCATCCGCACATCGGAAACACCCAAGCCGCGCAACATATCTCGCAGCGCGGTCACGTAGGCGCGGGCGATTTCGGGTGCCCGCTCACCGGTGCCTTCGATCGGCTTGGTGACGATCTCGATCAGCGGCACACCGGAGCGGTTGTAGTCGATCAGCGACGTCGTCGCACCCTCGATGCGGCCGGTGTCGCTGCCCAGGTGCGTGAGCTTCCCGGTGTCCTCCTCCATGTGTGCGCGCTCGATCTCCACCCGCCAGGTGGAGCCGTCGTCGAGCGGCACGTCGAGGTAGCCGTTGATCGCGATCGGCTCGTCGTACTGGCTGATCTGGTAGTTCTTCGGCATGTCCGGATAGAAGTAGTTCTTCCGGGCGAACCGGCACCACGGCACGATTTCGCAGTTGAGCGCCAATCCGATGCGGATCGCCGACTCCACCGCCGTCTGGTTGAGCACCGGCAGCGAACCGGGCAGGCCCAGGCAGACCGGGCACACCTGGGTGTTGGGTTCGGCGCCGAATTCGTTGGCGCAGCCGCAGAACATCTTGGTCGCGGTGGACAGCTCGACGTGCACCTCGAGCCCGAGCACGGGTTCGTAGCGCGCCACCACCTCGTCGTAGTCGAGCAGTTCGGCTGCGGTAACAGTCATGGCGCCGATCTTAGTTGCGCTCCCTAGCCCAGCTTCGGGTGCACACCGGGGATGAGGCCGGCTTCGGCGGACATGCGTTGCAGCAGGCGCAGCGCGGTGCGGCGCTCGGCGGCCGTCAGCGACGCGGTGATCTCGTCCTGTAGCGCGCGCCCCTGCGCGTCGAGTTCGGGCAGCAGGTCGCGGGCCTTGTCGGTGAGGGTCACCGCGAAGGCCCGCCGGTCCCCGGGATGTGGCATCCGTTTGACCAGGCCTTGCCGTTCCAGATCGTCGACGAGCGTCACCATGACGTTGCGGTGCAACCGCAGCCGGGCCGACAGCTGTCGCTGAGACTGCCCGTCGTCGGCGTTCAGCGCCATCAACACCGCGTATGTGCGTGGCCCGACGCCGAAGGGCTCCAAGCGGCGCCCGAACTCCTCGGCGACGTAGAAGCCGAGCTGTGACAGGAGAAACGGGATCCGTTCATTCAGGTCGGTGATGCCCATCTGAGGCTCGATCACCCTGCCACATTAGCACTTCTAGTGATGATCCATTAAAGTGATAATCATATGTAGTGACTACTTAGGAGGAGCGATGCGGATCGTCATATTCGGGGCCAACGGGCACACAGGCAGGCTGCTCACCCGGACGGTGCTTGACGCCGGTGACACCGCGGTGGCCGTCACGCGGCGACCCGACACCTTCCCGTTCGCCGATGCGCGACTGACGGTGGCCCGTGCCGACGTGCGCGACGGGGCTGCGGTGAAGAACGCCATCGAGGGAGCCGACGCGGTGTTGTCCACCCTGGGGGTACCCTTCAGCCGCCGTGCCATCGACACGTACTCGGTCGGAATAGGCAACATCGTCACGGCGATGCAGGCGACCCGTGTCCGGCGATTGGTGGCGGTGAGTTCGTCGGCCGTCTACCACTATCCGAACCGGCGCCAATCATCGCTGGCATCAAGGTTTTTCGAACTCGTCATCTCGCGCACCATCGGCAAGACGACCTACGACGACCTGCGCCGGATGGAGGAGATCATTCGAGTCAGCGGGCTGGACTGGACCGTCATCAGGCCGTCAGGACTGTTCGATCTGCCCGAACCGACGAATTACATTGCCGGGGAGGTGGATCCGGTAGGCGGATTCACTGCCCGCATCGACTTGGCCGACTACATGGCCAAGCTCGTCGACGAACGTTCGGCGATCGGCAAGACGGTGATCATCTCCACCACCGAGAACACCCCGACGATGTGGCAGGTGATCCGCCGCGAAGCCTTCAAGAGCGCCTGATTTCCGAAGCCGAATGGTGAGAGCCTTCATCGACTGAGCCGGAAGACCGGCAGCTTCCACAGCAGCGCAAAGGTTTCCAGGCAGATCAGCGGGATGTGGATGGCGAGGCTGACGTAGAGGATCCGTTCGGAATCGGTCGCGGCGATTACCTCGCGGCCGATCAGGATGGCAGACAGCGGCGCCAGATGCGCACACAGCATGCTTGCATTCCACAGCCGACTGGGCCAGCGGCCGGCGCCGATGAATGCCACCACCGCGATGAGAAACATCAGGACATACGCCTGGTACAGCCCCATGTAGCCCAAGGGCTGGTCCGCGAGCACCCGGTACGGCCCTCGGTCCTGCCAGCCCACCGTGGCGACCGCCGTCGCAACCACGGTGATGACGAACATGATGCGGGCATGGATCCGCACGATGCGCCGGCGCAGCTCCGCGCCGGTCTCGTCCCCTCTCAACATGACGACTCCTCTCAGGCTTCTTGATACTAGACACTAGGGTAACTAGTCCCTAGTATCAAGACATGGATGCCGCAATTGTGCGTGCCGCGATCGAGGAGGCCGAGCAGACCGCAACGCCGGTCGCCGAACTGTCGCTCGACCGCATCGCCCGGCGCGCCGGGGTGTCACGGTCGACGATCTATCGCCGGGTCCGCAGCCGGGAGGCGCTGAATGAAGCCGTGCGCAAGGCCGGCGCCGATCCGGGTAGCCGGGTCGGGGTGCGCGAGCGCGCGGTCGCGGCGGCGACCGAGATCATCCTTGCCGACGGGGTCGCTGCGCTGACCGTCGAGGGTGTCGCCCGCCGCGTCGGCTGCGCGGTGAGTTCCGTCCACACCACCTTCGGTGGGCGCGCGGGCCTACTTGCCGCGGTGTTCGAACGCCACGCGCCGTTACCCATCGTCGAACAACTCATACAGGCCGATCCGAAACGGTTCAGCGACTTCGAAACCGGAGTCCGCACCATCTACACCGTGGTGTTCGACGCCGTTGCCGACGACACGGGCGTACTCGAGGCAATGGTCGCCGAGGCCCTCGGGAGTCCCAACGGCATCGGAATGGCATTCGTCCGTGAGCAGATAGCGCCTCGGATCGCTGCGACGGTCGGTACCTGGCTGCAAGAACAGATCCGGGCGGGGCACTGCATCGACCTGCCACTTTCCATGCTGGTGCCCTTGCTCATCGCACCGATCAGCGTCCACCTGATCGCCCGGCAGCGACTCGCCGCGGCCGGGCAACCTGTGCCCGACCGGCAAACCGTCATCGACACGATGACGACGGCGTTCTGCCGCGCGGTGGAGACCACCTCAACGCGCCACCGGAGGACATGATGAAGTCAGTCGTCGTCACTGGAACATCGTCGGGCATCGGGCGGGCCTGCGCGCTCATGTTGGACCGCAATGGATTTCGCGTCTTCGCCGGCGTCCGGAAAGGCGTGGACGGCGAGTCGCTACGGGCCGCGGCGTCGGAGGCGCTGACACCGGTCAATATCGACGTCACCGACAGCGAATCGATCCATGCGATGGCTGAGCAGGTGGCACGCGAAGTCGGCGACGCAGGGCTCGCCGGACTGGTGAACAACGCCGGGACCACACTGCCCTGCCCGGTGGAATGCTTGCCGCTCGACACGTTCCGCCATCAACTGGAGGTGAATCTGGTTGGACCGCTGGCCGTCACGCAGGCGCTGCTCCCGCTGCTGCTTCGTGGGCGCGGACGCATCGCGAACGTCACATCGGTCGCCGGCAGGGCCGCAGTGCCGATGATGGCACCCTATGTCGCAGCCAAACACGGCCTGGAAGGCCTCAGCGACGTACTGCGCCTGGAACTTTCCGATCTCGGTATGCACGTCGCCATCGTTGAACCCGGTTTCGTCTCAACCGAGATGCGCCACAAGCTTGAGCGTGACACCGAGGACACCATCCGATCGCTGCCCCCCACCGCGGCGTCACGGTACGGGCCGCAACTGATGGCGCTCGCAGATTCCATCAGTTCACATGCAGCACAGGGATCTTCGCCAGATGTTGTCGCTAAATCAGTGTTGCACGCGCTCACCAGCGACAAGCCACGGATCCGATATCCCACCGGAGCGGGCGCCAGACGGATGCTGATCCTGCGCCGAATCCTGCCGGACCGCCAATTCGATCACGTCGTTCGGCGGGCAGCCACCAGATCAGCGCGAGCGGACAACTAGCCGAAGAACTCTGCGGCGTCCTCGTAGCGGCTCTGGGGCACCAACTTGAGCTGACGCGTCGCATCCGCCAACGACACCCGTCCGATGTCTTGCCCGCGAAGCGAGACCATCATGCCGAATTCGGCTGCGTGGGCGGCGTCGGCGGCGTTCACCCCGAAGCGCGTGGCCAGCACTCGGTCATACGCCGTCGGTGTGCCGCCGCGTTGGACGTGCCCGAGCACGGTGACCCGAACGTCTTTGTTGATGCGCTTTTCCACTTCGACCGCGAGCTGCTGGGCGACGCCGGTGAAGCGTTCGTGACCGAACTCGTCGATGCCGCCCTGACGCAATTGCATGGTGCCCTCGGCGGGTTTGGCGCCTTCGGCCACCACGCAGATGAAATGCGAATCGCCGCGTACGAAGCGGCCCTTGACCAGTCGGCACACCTCTTCGACGTCGAACGGGAACTCCGGGATCAACGTCATATGCGCGCCGGAGGCGAGGCCGGCGTTCAAGGCGATCCAGCCCGCGTGACGGCCCATCACCTCGACGAGCATCACCCGTTGATGCGACTCGGCGGTGCTGTGCAACCGGTCGATCGCCTCGGTGGCCACGGTCAGCGCGGTGTCGTGGCCGAATGTCACGTCGGTGCAGTCGATGTCGTTGTCGATGGTTTTGGGCACCCCGACCACCGGCACGTTCTCTTCGGAGAGCCAGTGCGCGGCGGTCAGCGTGCCCTCGCCGCCGATCGGGATCAGCACGTCGATGCCGTTGTCGTCGAGGGTCTGCTTGATCTGGTCGAGGCCGGCCCGCAGCTTCTCCGGATGCACGCGCGCGGTGCCCAGCATGGTGCCGCCCTTGGCCAGCAGCCGATCGTTACGGTCGTCGTTCTTCAGCTGGATGCGGCGGTTCTCCAGCAGTCCGCGCCAGCCGTCCTGGAAGCCGACGACCGACGAGCCGTACCGCACATCGCAGGTGCGGACTATCGCCCGGATCACCGCGTTCAACCCTGGACAGTCGCCACCGCCGGTGAGGATTCCGATGCGCATAGCTCCATCTTGCCCGCTGGGCCTGCCCCTCGCCGAGCGTACGGTTCATTCCTTGTGCTCGACGTTTGTGTCAATCAACCGAACCGCTACAGCCGGCGAAAGAACCAGGAACCGGCACTGCCCGGGACCCTGAGCTAGTGGCACTGGACGAGGTCATCGCTCAGATCAACGACCTGTTCTCCGGCGAGCATCCCGACTCCAGCGTTGGCCACGGACAAGCGTGCGCAACGTGGTCACGCATATCAAGGACCGGCTGCAAGAGAGTGAGACCCTGCAGCAGCAGGCTCAGAACAACTCGCTCACACAGTTTTCCGCTAGCCCGGACCTGCATAGCGAGTTCAAAGGCGCGGTGATCGGAGCTATGGAGTCGCATACCGATCTGGGCGCGCAGATACTCAATAACTCCGAGCTATCCCAGAAGCTCATGGGGGAACTCGTTCCGATCACCTACGAGGCCTTGAAGGCATCGGCCTGATCGGCGGTTGGATGTTCAAGCCTTCTGTTCTAGCTCCTGAACCAGGTCTTCGGGGAAACCCGCAATCATTCGGGCCAGTTCTAGCGGCGTGTTGTTTCCCTCCCCCCTGGTCGGATCTGCACCGCGATCGAGGAGGAGGCGGATCATCGATCCATCCGGGCAGGACCGCCGCCGTTCCATGGTGGCGACCCATAGTGGCGTATTGCCCCAGACGTTGATCGGATCGACTTCGACGCCAGCATCCAAGAGCGCCTTGGCAAATTCGACATTGCCCAGGTCCGCGGCGATGTGCAGGGGCGTCATGCCTTCTGGGCCGGGCGCGTTGATGTCATTGCCAGCGGCAAGCTCTCCGCTGAATGTTGATACATCGTTGTCCATGACCGCCCGATGAATCGGCTTGAGCGGATCAATCTTAGGCGGCCTGCCGCTGCGCGCCACGATCTACCTGTCATTCGCCGTTTGTTCTAGCTTCTTAATCAGGTCCTCTGGGAAATCCGCAATCATTCGAGCCAGTTCTAGCGGCGTGTTGTTTCCCTCACCCCTATTCGGGTCCGCACCGTGGTCGAGCAGGAGGCGGATCATCGATCCATCCGGACTCGTTAAATGTTGCTCCATGACAGCTACCCACAGTGGGGTGTTCCCCCAGACGTTCACGGGGTCGATGTCTACGCCGCGATCCAACAGCNTGCTCCATGACAGCTACCCACAGTGGGGTGTTCCCCCAGACGTTCACGGGGTCGATGTCTACGCCGCGATCCAACAGCTCTTTGGCGAACTCGACGTTCCCTCGGTGGGCCGCGATGTGCAGGGGCGTCATGCCTTCTGGGCCCGGCGCGTTGATGTCATTGCCAGCGGCAAGCTCTACGCTGAATGTTGATACATCGTTGTCCATTACCGCCCGGTGAATCGGTTTGAGCGGATCGATCTTGGGCGGCCTGCCGCTAGGCGCCATCTTGATGTACCTCCCTAGCAGGCAACGAGGTTGCTGGCTCGTTATCACCGCATCGAATGTCGCGAGGTGGGCCGAATGTACGCCGTCGCTAAGCTTATGTCCCTTCCGCCTCAGCTCGCTCACCGCATAATAGGCTGTGCAACGTCTACGACACCTTTGCAGCAAAGACGGGCGATCTGCCAACGGGTGTGATTCCAAACAGACGCAGTCATTTCGGCGCGTCCTAGGCGATGAGAGTCAGACTGAGTCTGCCCATCATGGCCTCAATTGCTTCGCCTTTTCTTCGATGAGTTCGATCAGCTCCGAAGGAAATCCAGCGATCCTGTGAATCATCACTAGTGGTGAGTTCTTACCTTCGGTTCTGTTCGGGTTCGCGCCGCGGTCCAGCAACAGTCGGATCATCGATCCGTCTGGGCATGTTCGGCTTTGCTTCATTATTGCCACCCACAGAGGTGTGTTCCCCCACACGTTGATCGGGTCGACTTCGACGCCAGCATCCAAGAGCGCCTTGGCAAATTCGACATTGCCCCGGTCCGCGGCGATGTGCAGCGGTGTCATGCCTTCGGGGCCAGGGGCATTGATGTCGCTTCCGGCGGCCAGTTCAACGCTGAATGTCGAAACATCATTATCCATGACCGCTCGGTGAATCGGCTTGAGTGGATCGATCTTCGGCGGCCGGCCGCTACGTGCCATTCCGGTGTACCTCCATCACAGGTAACGGGGTGGTGGCGTCATCTTCGCCCACCGTAGGGATCATGTCGAGAAACGCCGCATGCACGGAGTCGCAGAGGTCGGTGATGTCATCGCGCAACCTGACGCGGGCATCCGAGCCGGAAAATACAGCATGCGCGATGAGTCGGCCTTCCCCGGATGTTTCACTAGGCGCAACGTAAGTGCTGTACTGCGCCCACATCCGGCGAGTACCCGCGGTGAAGTAGCCGCTGCTGCGAACGGCGCAGACGCGAGGCACGGCGGGCGTCGCGAGGGCATGCGTGGTGATGCCATCTGCGTTGAGGCCGCGCAGGCTGCAGTCGTTGTTTTCCGCGACCAAACCATCGGGCGGCATGCCGGTGAAGCGAAAGAGGCTGAGGGTTTCGCAGCCGTCCCAGCCACCCCCACTTCGCTCACCGCACACGGCGATCCGCAATGGCTGCGGCGAGTTACTGTCGAGATGGGCGATCTGCCACCCGAGTGGGATGCTCAACGTCGGTAGCCATTCTGGTGTGTCTTGCGCGGCAATAAGTGTGAGATCGGTGACGTGACGGGCCACCATGTCGATGATCGACAGCGTCGAGGTTAAGCGGCGCTGGTCAACTGAATTTCCACCGTTTGACTGGGTCATCATCCGAAGGGGTGGGCCAGTGAGCTGCCGACTTTGCCGAGAATCGCGATTGCGGCCCCGACGCCGGCGAGGAAGCCGCCGGTCTTCGCATCCTCCGGTGTCAAGTGCACATCGGGGAGTTCAATAGATAGGTCCGGCGGTGTCCACGCCGTAGTTGGTGACGTCGCGGGTGTGGGCGCACTATCGATGGACACGTCGTAGGGGCCGAGCAGCGGATTGGCGCCAGGGGCGTGGCCGGCACCCGGATCGGTGAGCCACGGCGGCAGTGCCGGCGTTGGCGCGAGGGGCGGAATAGTTGGAGTCGGCGGGTGACTACCTTGCGCGGGAGGCACCGCTACCGGCGGATGATCCAGTACCCCAGGCATATTGGGCGGTGGCGCGATGATCGGCGCAGTTCCGCCACCGGTACCAGCTCCCGCTGCCGTAGCCTCGGCTAGACGGTCGGGTGTCCACGCGGGATTCGGAATGTATGGGCTGTGATCCTCGTGGGCGTGGCTGAGGTTCTCGCTCGGTGTCTCCAGCCTGTAGTGGCCGTGCTGGTTCATGAAGTCGTTGAACTCCTGTTGTGTCCAGCCCTCCTCGGCGGCCTGGTGAAGCACCCGCCAATTCTCGTAACCGTACTGGTGTCCAAGGTGGTAGTGACCCCGCTCCGGGACTGTCATCGAATCTGGCGTGCCTTCGGCCACTCTTGCCCCGGTCAGTTTGTCGACCCAGATCAGATCGCCGTCGGCGTCGCGGGCTGCCGGGATGACATCACCGCTAACGTCTGAGAGGAGATCGCCGTCGGGCGTTCGTAGTGTGCCTTCAAAAATCCCCAACCGAATGTGCTTGCGCACGTAGGCTCGATGCAGCTCGGCCATATAGGCGACGGCGGCATTCTCAGCGCTGTTGTAGGCGTCGTCTGCGCTCAGCCCGTTGGCGGATGCTTGGTGCAGTTCGTTGCGCAGGATTTCTGAGAGCCGTTGCGCCTCGGCCGGGTTGAGATCCTGGCCGGCCAGCAAGTCGTCGATGGTGTCTTTGATCTGGGCATCGGACATCGGACCATCGGGTGGTGCTCCCGCGACCGGAGTTTCGTGGCGGTCGTCTTCACCGCGCTTGTCGTCGAGCATTTGGGTCGTGCCGTCGTTTCCGCTCTGCTCGAACGTGATTCCTTGCAGCTCAGCGGCTTTGGCTTCGAGCCGATCACCGACCAGCCTGTCGGTGGCGAGGAGTTGCTCGGCGTGCCAGCGGATGTTTTCGGCGTGCTCCAGGGCGGCCTCCTGGCGGCCAGCTGGCGCCCTCAGCAGCGGCGAGGCGTAGCGCGCCTCGGTCACCGACAGATCTTCGCCGACGCTGAATCCGTCCGCTTCAGCCTCAGCGATCGCTTCCAAGGCTTTTCGCTGCGCGGCCTGAATGTCGTCAGCACCGTTCGAAGCGATATCAGCGCCATCCCGCTGAACCTGACTCTGCCGACGCACTACCTCCATATCGGCAGTGACACGTGCATACGCTGCGTCCTTCGCCGAGCCTGCCCAGTTGGTGCCACCCGGAGCGGCAACATTCTGCACGTGTTGCTCGAAGAGCCGCTCAGAGCCATCGGCCCAAGCCAGCAGCTGGGCCGCGGTGCTCTCCAGGTGTGCCGACGGCCAGTTCTGTATGCGCGACTTGGTCGGCAACACCGCCGGGGCGGCAGCCGGACTCACATCGACCTCTCCAGATCGCCGGCACCGCGTTGATCGGTGCTCTCGTAGGCGCTGGCTGCACTGGTCAAGGCGTCCGCCTGCCCAGCCACGCGACCGGATTGGACCTGACGAACCGCCTGGGCGGCGGCGAGGATGGCCGCCGCGCCGACTTGACTGGGTTCGCTTCCCGCTCCGCCGCCTGCCGCGGCGTCCGCCAGCGCCGCAGCAACGGACTCGCTGTTGGCCGCGCCCGACCGCAAACCGCCAAGATCAGCATCAAGACGATCGCTCACCATCTGCCCCTTACCACAGACAATGAGCGCAGCGTATCAACCGTTTCGCGACGCCGCCCACAACTGGTGGATGGGTGGAGCTAACAGGTACGTCCTTCTCCTGCCCGCGTTGGCCACGTCTTTGGTGTACTGCATTCGTGGCTAATCACAGCGGTGCTGCAATGCAAAGTCCCCACGCGATGCTGCGCTGGCTGGTAGCGGAGCGGCGACGGCTCGAACGCACGATTGGGCATCGGCCCATCGGTGCCGCCGCGTGTGAGGTGTTCGATGAGCTGATTCGCCGCACGCGGGTGATTGCCGATGCCGTGCCCGTCGACGCGGCGATGACTCTCGACCTCATCAACCGGCACTTCGGCGACCTCGCAGACACCCTGATGTTGATTTCCACGACATTGAGGACGATGGCCGACTTGACGCAGGAGGGTGCGGATGCCGTCGAAGAACGCCGTCAACCGTTTCTGAGGTTCGTCGCTCGGGTCGAATCCGAGGGTTACGCCGTCGCCGACAACCTCGCCGTCACCGACACCGCAGACTGGCCGACGTTGGAGGAAAGCGGCGATGCGGATGTCAGGGTTCAGCTCGCCGCCGAGAGGATCGCCCGCGCGGAGCAGGCGCTCATCCATCAGCAGCGCATCGAACGGATGGCGGCCGGGGTCGCTGGAATCGAAAATGCATACGCTCAGCGCATTCGCGACCTGATTGTTTAATCCAACCGTCAAGCAGCTGACTTCAGACTGCCGTCGGCAACGAACCGCGGGCCACCTCGTAGGCCGCGCCGACGCGGTAGAGCCGGTCGTCGGCCAGGGCGGGCGCCATGATCTGCAGGCCGACGGGCAAGGTGTCGTCGGGCGACAGTCCTGCGGGCACCGACATCCCGCAGTGCCCGGCCAGGTTCAGCGGCAGCGTGCACAGGTCGAACAGGTACATCGCCAGCGGATCGTCGACCTTCTCCCCGAGCGGGAACGCCGTGGTCGGCGTGGCCGGCGACACCAGCACGTCGACGTTGCGGTACGCCTCGTCCAAGTCGCGGGCGATGAGCGTGCGCACCTTCTGCGCCTGGTTGTAATAGGCGTCGTAGTACCCGGCCGACAGTGCATAGGTGCCGATCATGATGCGGCGCTTGACTTCTGGACCGAAGCCGGCCGCCCGCGTCAACGCCATCACCTCTTCGGCGCTGTGCGTGCCGTCGTCGCCGACCCGCAGCCCGTAGCGCATCGCGTCGAACCGTGCGAGGTTCGACGACACCTCCGAGGGCAGGATCAGGTAGTAGGCCGCCAGCGAGTAGTCGAAGTGCGGGCAGTCCACCTCGCTCACCTCGGCGCCCAAGGACGTCAACACCTCGACCGCGGCATTGAACGTCGACAGCACCCCGGCCTGGTAGCCGTCGCCGCGCAACTGCTTGACCACACCCACCTTGACGCCGCGAAGGTCGCCACCGGCACCCTCGCGGGCGGCCGCGACCACGTCGGGCACCGCGGCGTCCACCGACGTCGAGTCCTTCGGGTCATGGCCCGCGATCACCTGATGCAGCAGCGCGGTGTCGAGCACCGTGCGCGCGCACGGCCCGCCCTGATCCAGCGACGACGCGCAGGCGATCAGCCCGTAGCGCGACACCGTGCCGTAGGTGGGTTTGACGCCGACGGTCGACGTCAGCGCGGCGGGTTGGCGGATCGATCCGCCGGTATCCGAGCCGATCGCCAGCGGCGCCTGGAACGCGGCGAGCGCCGCGGCGCTGCCACCGCCGGAGCCGCCGGCCACCCGGTCGACGTTCCACGGGTTGCGGGTGGGGCCGTAGGCGGAGTTCTCGGTCGACGACCCCATCGCGAACTCGTCCATATTGGTCTTGCCGAGGATCGGGATGCCGGCCGCGCGCAGCCGCACCGTCACCGTCGCGTCGTACGGCGAGCGCCACCCCTCGAGGATCTTCGACCCGCAGGTGGTCGGCATGTCGGTGGTGGTGAACACGTCTTTGAGCGCGAGCGGCACACCGGCCAGCGGTGACGGCAACTGCTCCCCCGCGGCCACCGCCGCGTCGACCGTCGCCGCCGCCGCCAGCGCCTCCGCCTCGGCGACGTGCAGAAACGCGTGATAGCGCTCATCCGTCGCCGCGATCTGGTCGAGGCAGGCCTGCGTCGCCTCCGTCGACGACACCTCTTTGGCCGCGATCTTGGCGCCCAGCGTCGCCGCGTCGAGCCGGATCAGATCGTCGCTCATTCGGGCTCCCCCAAAATCCGCGGCACACCGAAGCGGCCGTCGACGGCCTTGGGCGCCTCAGCCAGCGCCTGCTCCTGGGTCAGGGATGGTTCGACGGTGTCCGGGCGGAACACGTTGACGTCCTTGAGCGGATTGCCGGTCGGTTCTACGCCGGTGACGTCGACGGCCTGAATCTGGCTGACGTGGCCCAGGATGGCGTCGAGCTGACCGGCGAAGCTGTCCAACTCGTCGTCGGTCAGGGCGAGCCGGGCCAGGCGCGCCAGATGGGCAACCTCATCGCGGGAGATCTGGGACACGACCATGGAGCCTAGTCGGACGACGATCAAGCAGCGCAAGCTGCGATGAGGAGTCTGACCATTGCGCTAGTCGGGTGCCGGCATCCACCCGGAATGCCCTGGGGCGGCGCCTGTGCGACAGTGTTGCGCGTGCCTTCGTATCTCCTGCGCGTCCAGCTCGCGGACCGTCCGGGCAGCCTGGGCTCACTGGCCGTGGCGCTCGGCTCGGTGGGCGCCGACATCTTGTCCCTAGATGTGGTGGAACGGGGCGCGGGCTACGCGATCGACGATCTGGTCGTCGACCTGCCGCCCGGGGCGATGCCCGACATGCTCATCACCGCCGCTGAAAACCTCAACGGCGTGCGCGTCGACGCCATCCGCCCGCACACCGGACTGCTGGAGGCCCACCGGGAGCTCGAGCTGATCGACCACATCGCCGCGGCCGACGGCAAACACAAGAAGCTGCAGGTGCTCGCCGAGGAGGCGCCGCGGGTACTGCGGGTGGGATGGTGCACCGTCGTGCGGTTGGAGGAATCCGGGCTGGAGCGCATCGTCGGCAGCCACGGCGCGCCCGAGACCCACGCCGACTCCGCGCCCTGGCTGCCGATGGACCACGCCGAGGCGTTGGACGCCACCGCCGATTGGGTGCCTCAGGTGTGGCGCGATATGGACACCACGCTGGCCGCCGCACCGTTGGGCGATCCCCACACCGCGGTGGTGCTCGGCCGCCCGGGCGGACCGCAGTTTCGGCCGTCGGAGGTGGCACGACTGGGCTATTTGGCCGGCATCGTGACGACGATCCTGCGGTGATGCGCTGTTAGCGTTGACGCGTAACCCAACGGAAGGGATGACGTGGGAACGTTCCTGATTGTGCTCGCGATTGTCCTGATCGTCGCGGCCGTCATCGTCTTCGTCGTGGCGTTACGGCGCTCCCGGGAATCGAAACCGCCTGCGGCACGCCAAGATCCACTCAGGTTCGCCGCGACCACCACGTTTGGTCCGCAACAGCTGGGACCCGGTGCGATCGTCAGCCACGGCGGTATCGACCATGTGGTACGCGGATCCGTGACGCTGCGTCAGGGGCCCTTCGTCTGGCATGAGCATCTCCTGGAAGGCGGCGCGGAGCCGATATGGTTCAGCGTCGAAGAAGACGAGGGTCGCCTGGAGTTGGTGATGTGGGTGCGCCGCAACGACCTGCAGCTGCAGCCCGGCGGCGCGCACACGGTCGACGGCGAGTCGTTTCACGAGACGGAGCGCGGCAGCGCGTCGTACACCACCGAGGGCACCACCGGTCTGCCCGCCGGCGGTGAGATGGACTTCGTCGACTACGCAAATTCCGACGAGACCGCGTTCCTCGGATTCGAGCGGTGGGCGCCGAACATGCCGTGGGAGGTTTCCGTCGGCAAGAAAGTCGTGCCGGGCGAGCTCACGGTCTATCCCGCTCCGCCGCCGAGCCCCGCGTAGGACAGGCTCGTGGCGCTCCACAAGCTCGCCGTGGCCCCAGCCGATGTGACCGGGGCGAGGTTGGGGCTCGCACTCAACGCGCCCGCGCCTCGAGCGCTCGCGAGCAATCGGCTGGTCCACCCCGATGGCGGCGCGTTGTGGCTCGGCGTGTTGGGCGCATCCCATGTGGTCACTGTGGAACGTGCGAAAGCCCGTTTCTCCGAAGAGGTTTCCTGCACCGCGCACACACATGGTGGTGCCCTTCCCCGGCGCGCCGAAGCTCCCGGGTATCGCCTCGAATCGGCAACGAGCACCCACGACGAGACGACGTTCCGCGCTCTCGCGAAGTGGCTGCGGCGGTGCTGCGGGGATAACGCCGAGTGGCTCGGGGGCAGGTTTCCCCGGGACGACGCGGCGCTGACCGCGTTGACCGCCCGCCCGGACGGGGCCGGTTGGCGGTGGCGCACATGGCATCTCTACCCGGAACCCACCGGCGGAACCGTGGTCTACACGACAAGTCGGTGGCGCCCGTGAGCCGCACCGGCCTGTTCGTGACGGCTGCTGTCCTGCTCATCGCGGGTGTCGGTTGTCTGATCCTCGGCATCTCAATGCTGCGCGACATTCGCGGGTACGTGGCCGACAACTACCGCATGTATTCCGATGGTCGCTACGAATGCGACGGAGCGCCGCAGGAGATCGCCGACAAGCTCTCCGCGTACAAGGAGCCCGAAGCGCGTGCCGTCGACCGCGGCAGCGAATATCTGCGCTACGACAACGACATCGTGGTCGTCGGTCCCGACGCCGGCCGCTCCTGCACGGTGCAGGTCGAGGACATTAACGAGCGGTACAGCCATGGCGGATTCATCTATCTGGGCCCGGGTTTCACGCCAGGGTCGCCGGCCGGTGGTGCCGGCGGCAGCCCGGGCGGCCCCGACGACGCGAAATGACCTAGAGCGGTACCAACCCGAAGGAGATCCTCATGTTTGTGGCCGCCGTCGAATTCGGCAGCATCAGCGGAGAAGCGCTCGTCCAGAACGTGGTCGCGTCGGTCCTCTACTTCCTGGTCGGGGCGGCGGTGCTGGCAGCCGGCTTCGTGATGGTCGACGTGCTCACACCGGGAAACCTGCGCCGGATGGTGTTCGTGGAGCACCGCCCGAATGCCGTCGCGGTCGCCTCGGCGATGTATGCGGCCCTAGCCGTCGTCGTCATCACCGCGATCCGAGCCAGCTCGGACGCCCTCGGACAGGGGCTGATCGATGCGGCGGTATACGGCATCATCGGGATCGCACTGCAAGGCGCGGCGCTCGTCGTCCTCGAAGTGGTGGTGCCGGGCCGGTTCCGCGACCTGATCTCCGCCGATCGCTTGCATCCGGCGGCGATCGCCACGGCCGTGGCCCTACTGGCCGTGGGAGGGGTGAACGCCGCGGCGCTGTCATGACCATCGAGGCCGACACAGCACCACCGGGGTCGACGACACGCTGGCGGGCTCTGCTGTTGGCCGCGGTGGCGGCGTGCGCGGCCTGCGGCATCGTCTACGAACTCGCGCTGCTCACGCTGTCGGCCAGCATCCACGGTGGTGGCATCGTCGCCACGTCGCTGATCGTGGCGGGGTATGTCGCCGCGCTGGGCGCCGGGGCGCTTCTGGTCAAGCCGCTGCTGGGGCGGGCGGCGGTCACGTTCATCGCCGTCGAGACGCTGCTCGGGATCATCGGCGGGCTGTCCGCGGTGGCGCTCTATGTCGCGTTTGCGTTCGTCGGCGCTTCGGTGTGGGTGCTGGTGGTGGGCACCGTTCTCATCGGATGCCTTGTCGGCGCGGAGGTTCCGCTGCTGATGACGCTGCTGCAGCGGGGCCGGATGTCCGCGGCGGCCGACACCGGCCGGGTGCTGGCCAACCTCAACGCCGCTGATTACCTCGGCGCGCTCATCGGTGGCCTGCTGTGGCCGTTCATCCTACTGCCGCAACTCGGCATGATTCGTGGAGCCGCGGCGACCGGCATGATCAACCTCGTCGCGGCGGCCATCGTCTCCATTTTCTTGTTGCGCCATATCGTCAGCCGGCGAGAGCTGGTGACCGCGCTCTGCGTGCTGACGGCGGCGCTGGCACTGTTGACCACGCTGCTTATACGCGCACATGACATCGAAACCACCACTCGCCAAAGGCTTTACGCCGATCCGATCGTTGAGTTCGAGCGCTCCGCCTACCAGGAGATCGTGGTGACGCGTCGGGGTAACGATATGCGGCTGTACCTCGACGGCGCGTTGCAATTCTCCACCCGCGACGAGTTCCGCTACACCGAAAGTCTCGTCTATCCGGCCCTCGGCGAGGGGGCGCGCTCGGTGCTGGTGCTGGGCGGAGGCGACGGGCTGGCGGCGCGGGAGCTGTTGCGCCAGCGAGGGGTTGAGAAGATTGTGCAGGTCGAACTCGACCAGGCGGTCGTGGAATTGGCCCGCACCACACTGCGTGAGGTCAACGTTGACTCGCTTCATGATCCGCGGGTGGAGGTCGTGATCGACGATGCGATGTCCTGGCTGCGCCGGTCAGACAGCGGCGCTTTCGATGCGGTGATCGTGGACCTACCGGATCCTGATACGCCCGTGTTGGGCCGACTGTATTCCACCGAGTTCTACGGGCTGATCGGCCGTGTGCTGGCGCCCGGGGGCTTGCTGACGGTACAGGCCGGTAGTCCGTACTCGATGCCGAATGCATACTGGCGCAACATTTCCACCATTGAGTCGGCTGGTTTTGCGGTCACTCCCTACCACGTGCACGTGCCCACGTTCGGCGACTGGGGTTTCGCGTTGGCGCGGCGCGGCACCACTCCTCCGAAACCCGTTGTGCCCGCGAATGCACCGCCGCTGCGCTTCCTCGATCAGCGGGTGCTCGACGCCGCAACCGTGTTCGCGGACGACGTCGGGCCACGGGATCTCGAGCCCTCGACATTAGACCATCCCCGCGTCGTCGAGGACATGCGCCTCGGCTACCGCTGAACCGCGTCCGGGCCCTAGTCCGCCCACGGGCGTCGATTTCTGGGGGAGGGCTGCTGACCCGCGAGATTGACAGCCCTGGCGCAGAAATCGACGCGCGACACCTTAAGCCACGCGCTCAATGGGTCAGACGCCGTCGGGGCCGTTCTCCAGCAGCCGACGGAAACCGTCCTCGTCGAGAATCGGCACGCCGAGTTCGACGGCCTTGTCGTACTTCGACCCGGGCGAATCGCCGGCGACCACATAGGCCGTCTTCTTCGATACCGAACTGGCGGCCTTGCCGCCGCGGGCGACGATCGCCTCTTTGGCGTCGTCGCGGGAGAACCCGGCCAGCGATCCGGTGACGACGATCGACAGCCCTTCCAGCGTGCGCTCCACGCTGGTGTCCCGTTCGTCTTCCATCCGCACGCCCGCGGCGCGCCACTTGTCGACGATCGCGCGGTGCCAGTCGACCGTGAACCATTCGGTGACCGCGGCCGCGATGGTCGGGCCGACGCCCTCGACGGCGGCCAACTGCTCCTCGGAGGCGGCCATGATCGCGTCGAGGCTGCCGAACTCCGTCGCCAAAGCGCGGGCGGCCGTAGGGCCGACGTGCCGGATCGACAACGCGACGAGCACGCGCCACAGCGGCTGTGTCTTGGCCTTCTCCAGATTGGCAAGCAGCCGTTTGCCGTTCGCCGACACCTGACCGCTTTTGGTGGTGAACAGCTCGGTGCGCAGCAGGTCGTCCTCGGTGAGCGTGAAGAGGTCACCTTCGTCGGTGATGACGCCGGACTTCAGTAGCGCGATGCCGGCCTCATACCCCAGCCCCTCGATGTCGAGCGCGCCGCGGCTCGCGACATGGAAAACCCGCTCCCGCAACTGCGCCGGACACGTACGCGCGTTCGGACACCGGATGTCGGCGTCGCCCTCCTTGGCCGGCGCGAGTTTGGCGCCGCACTCGGGACATTCGGTGGGCATGACGAATTCGCGTTCCGAGCCGTCGCGCAGGTCGACGACGGGGCCGAGCACTTCGGGGATGACGTCTCCGGCCTTGCGGATCACCACGGTGTCGCCGATCAACACGCCCTTGCGCTTGACCTCCGACGCATTGTGCAGCGTGGCCAATCCGACTGTGGAGCCCGCGACCTTGACCGGCTCCATGTAGGCGAACGGGGTGACGCGGCCGGTGCGCCCGACATTGACGCGAATATCGAGCAGCTTGGTCTGAGCCTCCTCGGGCGGATACTTGTAGGCCACCGCCCAGCGCGGCGCCCGCGACGTGGAACCCAACCGCCGCTGCAACGATATTTCGTCGACTTTGACCACCACACCGTCGATTTCGTGCTCGACGTCGTGACGATGCTCGCCCCAGTACGCGATGTGCTCACTGACGCCGTCGAAACCCTGCACCCGCTTGGTGTGCTCGGAAACCGGTAGCCCCCATGCCTTCAGCGCCCGGTACGCGTCGTGCAGAGTTTTGGGGCTGAAGCCCTCGGAGCGGCCGAGGCCGTGGCAGATCATCCGCAGCTTGCGCCGGGCGGTGACGGCAGGGTTCTTCTGCCGCAGTGAACCGGCCGCGCTGTTGCGGGGATTGGCGAACGGCGGCTTGCCCTCCGCGACGAGGCCGGCATTGAGCTCTTCGAAGTCGGCCACCCGGAAGAACACCTCACCGCGAACCTCGAGCACCTGCGGAACCGGGAATTCCTTTGATTCGCTGAGCTTTTCGGGCACATCGTCGAGGGTGCGGGCATTGAGGGTGACGTCCTCGCCGGTGCGCCCGTCGCCGCGGGTGGCCGCACGCACCAGCCGACCGTCGCGATACACCAATGACAAAGCGACACCGTCGATCTTGAGCTCGCACAGGTAATGGGCGTCGTCACCGACCTCGCTGCGGATGCGCGCGGCCCAGGCCGCGAGTTCCTCAGGGGTGAACACGTTGTCCAGGCTCAGCATCCGCTCGAGATGCTCGGCCGGGGCGAACTCAGTGGCGAATCCGGCACCGCCGACGATCTGGGTGGGCGAATCGGGCGTGCGCAGTTCGGGATGCTGCTCCTCCAGCTGGGTGAGCTCACGCAGCAGTTGGTCGAACTCCGCGTCGGAGATGATCGGCGCGTCTTTGACGTAGTAACGGAACTGGTGCTCGCGCACCTGGTCGGCGAGTTCTTGCCAGCGCCGACGCAAATTTGGCGCCGCTGATGCTTCTTGGGCCAGCGCGGTCTCGGCGTCTTTGCTTGCCTTCGAGCTCACTCTGGCAGGCTAGCCGAGCCTGCCGACACAGCGCCCGTACCCCCGCTAGCCTGGGCACATGCCGCATCCGATCATGTTCACCGACGACGACTTCGGGCTCGCCGAACTACGCACGATCGCGCTGGACTTCCCGGAGGCCTTCGAGAAGGTCTCCTGGGGCCGGCCGGTCTTCTGCGCACCGAAGATCTTCGTCATGTACGGCGGCAACGCCAAGGGCGACAAGCCGGGCGAGATGGTGCCGTTCCCCTATTCGATGCTGGTCAAGGTCAACGAGAGCGATCGGCGTGCCCTCGAAGGCGATCCACGCTTCTTCTACCCGGCCTACATGGGACCGTCGGGCTGGCTCGGCCTGGATTTCACCGCCGCGAAGGTGGATTGGGACGAAGTGCGCGAGCTCGTCGACGCGTCGTTCCGAATGATCGCACCGCGCAAGCTGATCAAACAACTCGATGAACGACCATGAAGGGCACTAACGGGTTGATCACTCGCGCCTGGTGCGAGTGATCAACCCGTTAGCAGCGCGGATCGGCGCCTCAGTCATCCTCGATGTACGCGCGCAACCGGTCGATCGCACGGTCCCACCGCTGTGACAGTGCGGTGAGATAGTCGCTGGCCTCCGCCAGCGGCTCCGGGCACACCCGCCAGATGCGTTCGCGGCCCTGCCGATGACTGCTCACCAACCCCACCGCCTCGAGCATTTGCAGATGCTTGGTCGCCGCCTGCCGAGTCACCGGAATCACCTGTGTCACTTGTGATGTCGAGCAGGGTCCGCCGTCGCACAGCCGCGTGATGATGCGCAGGCGGTTGGGGTCGCCCAGCGCATCGAACAGCGGCGCCTTCGCGTCGACGGCGGTGCTCACACTTTTTCGTCCAGCGCGAGGTACTTGCGCACCAGGTCGGTCTGCGCGGCCCAGCCCTGTTTGTTGGCCTCGAATGCCGATGCCCGCCGCTCCGCGGGGATCGCGTCGAAGCCGGATTCGACGATGCGCAACAGCACACCGTCGTCGGTCTCGGTCAGCGTGAACTCGACAAGCGTGGTGGGCTCCTGCGAATAGTCGGCGCCTGGTTCGACGGCGTACGGGTGCCAACGAAATGCCAAGCGCCGCAGCGGCTCCACCGCGACAATTTGCCAGGCATCGGCCTGGCCGGCATACGACTCTTGCGCCTTGGCGACGGTGTCGTCGACCGCGGTCGGGGTCATCGCCCCGGTCACCGTGGTGCCGGCGACGAACGGCCCGTCGAAGCGGACCCCGAACCACCGGCCGAACTCCTCGGCCTCGCTGATCGCCCGCCAGATCCGGTCCAGCGGAGCCCGCAGCAGAACTTCCTTTTCAATTCGATCCGTACTCATATATGCAACCTCCTGGTTGCCTGTCACGGTAGTCCAGCGTCACACCAAAGCGCAACCCCAAAGTTGCGTATCAGATCGCCTCGGGATCGTCGGCCAGTCCGTCGGCCGCCTTCTGCGCCAGTTCGATCGCGGCGCGCGCCCACTCCTGCGTCGCCCCCGCCAGACCGCACGCCGGGGTGACACCGATCCGTTCGCGCAGCACCGCGCGCGGGTAGCCCAGCCGGTCGGTGACCGCCACCACCGACTTGGCCACCTCCTCCGCCGACGGCCGACTGTCGGGCGCTGTCGACGGCACCACACCCAGCATGACCGTTCGCCCCGATTCGAGGAATTCGCCGACGCCATCCAAATCGGCGGCGGACAACGTCGACACGTCAATCGACACTGCGTGGATACTGCTGCGCTGCAACAGCTTCCATGGCAACCCGGCGGCACAGCTGTGCAGCATCACGTCAGCCCCTGCGACGCACGCATCGAGCAGCGAGACCGCCACCGGCTCGTCGACAGGATGTACCGGCGTCAGGCTGGTCACGCCCGTGAGCCGGCCGTCGAGCGCGGCGGGCAGCGACGGTTCGTCGAACTGCACCACCACGGTGGTGTCCAGGCGGCGGGCCACCTCGGCGCGGTGGGCGGCCACCCCTTCGGCCAGCGACTCGGCCAGGTCCCGCAGCGCCCCGGCGTCGGTGATGGCGCGATGCCCGCTGGACAGTTCCAGCTGCGCCGCCAGCGTGATCGGCCCGGGCGCCTGCACCTTGACCGTGCGCCCGCTGCCGGCGAGCCCAGCCTTCTCCCACGCCTCTTCGAGCGCGTCGATGTCCTCACCGAGCAGGCTGACCGCCCGGCGCGTGACGGAACTGCGGCCGTTGACGGTCCGATAGCCCCGCGGTGTGGTGTCGATACCGATGTCCACCAGCAGCGCGCCCGCTCGCCCGATCATGTCGGCACCGATCCCGCGGGCGGGCAGCTCCACCAGATGCGTCAAGGTGTGCAGCTCGCCGACGACCACTTCGGCGGCCTCGCGCGGTGCGGTCCCTGGCCAGGAGCCGATGCCCGTCGCCGCCGCGAATATATTCACTCGGCCAACCTATTCGATTCGCACTAGGGTCGGGACCATGCCTGCACTCGTCAGGTCGCTGGCGTTGTGTGCTGTGGCGATGCTGGCGACAGCGTGCACGCACACGGTCGGAGGCACCGCCGTGCGATCCGCGCCGGGTATCGACGACGTCTCCCGCTCCCCCGTCGACGTCGAGTCGCTGATGCTGGATCAGGTGCAGATGCAGGCGATCACCGGCGCCGGTGAGGATCTCACCATCATCCCGAGCATGGACGGCAAGTTCCCCGTCGACATCGAGCACCTGGCCGAAACGGCGCCACCGCAATGCGAGTGGATCTTCGCCGAGACCCAGACCTTCGGCCCCGATGTCGAGGAGTTCCACAAGACCACGTTCCAGAATCCGCCCGACGGCGCGCTGATCTCGGAGGGGGTGGCCGCCTATCGCGACCACGACACCGCGCGGCGCGCGTTCGAGAGTCTGGTGACGCTGGTCGACGTGTGCGGGTCCACGCCGTACGGGCGGATGTTCGTCGGCGACTGGACGGCCGGCGACGACGCGTTGCGGACCCGCCCCGCCGGCGGCTGCGGACGCGACTATCGGGTGAAGTTCGTCGTGCTCGTCGAGGTGACGCACTGCGCATTTGCGGGCTCGGTGCCCGACATCGTGATGACGAACATCCTTGCCAAGGTGCCGAATTAGCCGTTCACTCTGCGGCTATGGCTCATTTGTTCGAGTGGACCGCGCCATGGGCGCAGACTCAACGAGCAATGGTGGCGCTGGCGATGACTTCGTCGCCGTCAGGGTCCGGGCGGTACAGCACCATCGTCTGCCCCGGTGCGACCCCGCGCAGCGCCGTGCGCAGCTCGACGACGAGGCGCCCGTCGCGCACGTCGGCGACCGCATCGGCGATGCCGCCGTGCGCGCGCACCTGCACCGCGCATTCCACCGGACCGGTGAACGGTGAGCCGGACGTGAACACGGGCTTGTCGCCGGCCAGCGTCCAGACCTCCAGATCGGCCGCGGAGCCGACCCGCACGGTGCCGGTCTCGGCGTCGATACCGGTGACATAACGCGGTTGACCGTCGGGTCCCGGCCCGGCGATGCCGAGGCCCTTGCGCTGACCGATGGTGAAGCCGTGTACACCGTCGTGTTCGGCGAGCACGGTGCCGCCGGAGTCGACGACAGCGCCGCGGCGCACGCCGATGCGGGCGCCGAGGAATGCCCTGGTGTCACCTGTCGGGATGAAGCAGATGTCATGGCTGTCAGGCTTTTCCGCGACAGCGAGCCCACGCCGGGCGGCGTCTTCGCGGATCTGCGGCTTGGGAGTGTCACCGATCGGGAACACCGCGTGGCGCAGCTGCTCGGCGGTCAGCACGCCCAGCACATACGACTGATCCTTGTCCCGGTCGACGGCGCGGCGCAGCCGGCCATCGGACAGCCTGGCGTAATGACCGGTCGCGAGTGCGTCGAATCCCAGCGCCAGGGCGCGAGCGGCCAATGCGGAGAACTTGATCCGCTCGTTGCACCGCACGCACGGGTTCGGCGTCTCGCCGCGCGCATACGACTCGACGAAGTCGTCGATCACGTCTTCTTTGAACTTCTCGGCGAAATCCCAGACGTAGAACGGGATGTCGAGGACGTCGGCCACCCGGCGGGCATCGCCGGCGTCCTCCTTGGAGCAGCAGCCCCGCGATCCGGTACGCAGCGCTCCGGGCGCCGACGACAGTGCCAGGTGCACGCCGACAACGTCGTGGCCAGCGTCGACCATCCGGGCGGCCGCGACCGACGAGTCGACGCCACCGCTCATCGCGACCAGCACCCTCATTGTGACGTCACCCCGGCACTCGCAAGCGCGGCCTGTCGTGCCCGCTGCACCGCCGCGGGCAACACCGCCAGCGCCGAGTCGACGTCGGCGTCAGTACTGGTGTGGCCCAACGAAAGCCGCAGCGAGCCGCGGGCGCTGGCCGGATCGACGCCCATCGCGATCAGCACATGCGACGGCTGTGCCACCCCGGCCGTGCACGCCGAACCGGTCGAGCACTCGATTCCCTTGGCGTCCAGCAACATCAGCAGCGAATCACCTTCGCAGCCGCGGAAGGTGAAGTGCGCGTTACCCGGTAGACGGTCGGCACCGCGGGCGCCGTTGAGGAACGCATCGTCGATACTCGACAGCACGCCGTCGACGAGCCGGTCGCGCAGCGCCTGCACCCGCGGGCTGTTGGTCTCCATACCCTCCACGGCCACTCGGGCCGCCGTCGCCATCGCGACCGCCCCAGCGACATCCGGTGTGCCAGAACGTACATCGCGTTCCTGACCACCGCCGTGCAGTAAAGGCACACAGGCGGTGTCACGTCGCAGGAACAATGCTCCGACACCGGTGGGTCCGCCGAACTTGTGCGCGGCGACGCTCATCGCCGACAACCCACTCGCGGTAAAGTCGACCGATATCTGACCGACCGCCTGGATCGCGTCGCTGTGCATGGGTACGTCGAATTCCGCTGCGATAGCGGCCAGTTCGGCGATCGGCATGATGGTCCCGACCTCGTTGTTGGCCCACATGATCGTGACCAGTGCGACGTCGTCGTGCTCCTGAAGGACGTCCCGCAGCGCCGCGGGCGCCACCGCCCCGTATTCGTCGACCGGCAGCCACGTCACCTCGGCGCCTTCGTGTTCGACGAGCCACTCGACGGCGTCGAGCACCGCATGGTGTTCGACGAGGGTGGTGACGATGCGGCGGCGGCACGGCTCGGCGTCGCGGCGCGCCCAGTAGATGCCCTTGACGGCCAGGTTGTCGCTCTCGGTGCCGCCCGCGGTGAAGATCACCTCCGACGGGCGGGCGCCCAGCAGGTTGGCCAGCGTCTCGCGGGCTTCCTCCATCCGCCGGCGGGCCACCCGCCCGGTGCCGTGCAACGACGACGCGTTGCCGACGGTCTTCAGCACAGCCGTCATCGCCTCGATGGCAGCGGGGTGCATCGGGGTGGTGGCGGCGTGATCGAGGTAGACCGGCTCAGGCGAGGTCATAACCAATCAAGGATAGCCGCCGCGCACGAGGCACCCGGATCGCCTGGTCAGGCCACCAGTTCGTGGGCGTGCGCCCGCGGCAAAGAGTCGCCCCGCACCGCGGCCTCGCAGCGCAGGGCCAAATCCCGCCGGTCGTCGCCCGGCAACTGCAGCGACTCCACCCGCACGTGCACGACGGTGCGCCGGGCGGTGATGAGGCGGCTGATCGACGCGAACAGCGTGTCATCGCCGATATAGGCCGCGACCGTCGACGGCCTGCCGTCGCGGTGGTGATACGTCAGCCGCAGTGGCTGCACCGGTCGGCCCGCGTCGACGGCGGCCTGGAACATCGCCGGCCGGAACGGTCCGTACGCCAGCCCGCACCAGGTGGTGCCCTCGGGGAACGCGACGACGGTGTGGCCCGCCCGCAGCCGGTCCGCCACGGCGCCGACCACATCGGGCAGCCGGCGCAGGCTGGCCCGGTCGATCGGGATGACCTTCATGATCCGCGCCAGCCTCCCGACAGCGGGCCACTCGACCAGGTCGGCGCGCGCCACGAACGATCCGGGCAGCACCGCGCCGATCGCGAAGATGTCCACCCACGACACGTGACCGCTGACCACCAGCACGCCGGACAGATTGCGAATCGGCCCGCCGGACACCGTGATTCGCACACCGAGGCAGCGCAGCACCAGCCGGCAGTAGCCGCGCTGGAGATGCGAGCGCCCCGGCATCGGGACCGCCAGCAGCGGCAACGCGGGCAGCAGCAGCACCGCACCCAGGGCGCGCAGCATCGTGCGCAGCGCGACGATGGCCGGCCGTCCGGACGCCGCCGCCCCGGCGCGCACGCAGCTGGCGTCGCAGGAGGCTCGGGGCAGCCAGGGATGCTCGACGGTCACGACGCGATTCCCTCGGCCATCGCCGCGGCCGCCGACACCGAGCGCAGGCGTTTCAGGTAGCGGGTGTCGGCCCGGCGTTTGTCCAGTACCGCCAGGAAATCGCCGACACCGAAATCCGGATCGTGAGCCGGTTCGCCGCACACTTGCGCGCCGAGCCGCAGATAGCCCCGCATCAGCGGCGGAACGGCCGCCCGGGCCGGGGGCTCGATGTCGTCGAGGCCCTTGCCGTCGATGACGACCGGGCGGTACGGGTGCACGGTGTAGGGCGCGCGATGGCGTCGCAGCACGACGTCGCGGACTCCGCGCAGCTGGCTGCCCGGCGCTTCGTCGGCCGACGTGTGGATCGGCACCGACACGCAACCGGTGACGTAGTCGTAGCCGCAGCGGTCCAGGTAGGCCAGGATGCCCGCCCACATGAGCAGCACCACGCCGCCGTTGCGGTGGTCGGGGCGCACCACTGCGCGGCCCATCTCGACCAGCGAAGGCCGCAGCGCATCCAGCGCCGAGATGTCGAATTCGGTCGCTGTGTAAGGACCGCCGGCCGCGATCGCGCCCGGCGGGGGCAGCATCCGGTAGCAGCCGACCAGTTCGCCGGTGTCGTCGTCGCGGACCAGCAGGTGGTCGCAGTACTCGTCGAAGCGGTCGGCGTCGCGGCCATCGGTCGTGGCGGTGAGCGTGAAGCCGGGCTCGCTGGAGAACACCTGATAGCGCAGCCGTTGGGCGGCCTCGATCATGGCCGCGTCGCCGGACAGCAGCAGCGTGTACTTGGGAGCCGACGAAGAGTCGGTCTGATCTGCCGGAATGAGTACGGAAGCGGTGCTCATAGCCAGCACGGTCGCCCAACCGCATCTCCGGTTGGCATCGTCCGCGTGACGTGTCCGTGAGCGCTGGGTGACCACTTGTGGCGGCGGGCCGCCATCGCCTGGGTGCCGAGTGTGACGCAGCGCCGAAGACGCGAAAACCCCCGAATACGCGCGGTATCGGGGGTTTCGCGGCTGTTCGGCGGATTAACCCTTGCGGGCCTTGACCGCCTCGGTCAGCTGCGGGGCGACCTTGAACAGGTCGCCGACGATGCCGAGGTCGGCGATCTCGAAGATCGGCGCCTCTTCGTCCTTGTTCACCGCGATGATCGTCTTGGACGTCTGCATGCCGGCGCGGTGCTGGATCGCCCCGGAGATGCCCAGCGCGATGTACAGCTGCGGCGACACCGTCTTACCGGTCTGGCCCACCTGGAACTGGCCCGGGTAGTAGCCGGAGTCGACCGCGGCACGCGAAGCACCGACGGCGCCACCCAGCGCGTCCGCCAGTTCCTCGACGACGCTGAAGTTCTCGGCGCTGCCGACGCCGCGGCCGCCCGCGACGACCACGCTGGCCTCGGTGAGCTCCGGCCGGTCGCCGGCCACCGCGGGCTGGCGGGATGTGATCTTGGTCGCATTCTCGGCCTGCGCCGGAACCTCGACGTTGACCACCTCGCCGGCGCCGTCGGCCGGCTCGGCCTCGATCGCGCCCGGACGCACGGTGATCACCGGGATTCCACCGGTCACCTCAGCCTCGACGGTGAACGCGCCACCGAAGATGCTGTGCACGCCCTTGCCGCCCTCCTTGACCTCGACGACGTCGACCAGCAGGCCGGAACCGATCCGCGCGGCCAGCCGCCCGGCGATCTCCTTGCCGTCGGCGGTGGCGGCCAGCAGCACACCGGCCGGGCTGGCCGACTCGGTCAGCGACGCCAGCACGTCGACGTACGGCGTGATGAGGTAGTTCTCGGCGTCCTCGGACTCCGCGACGTAGATCTTGGCGGCGCCGGCCGCCTTCAACCCTTCGATCAGCGGCTCGGCGGTGCCGGGCTTGCCCACCACGACGGCGGACGGTTCACCCAGCACCCGCGCGGCGGTGATCAGCTCGGCGGTGATTTTCTTCAGCGCACCTTCAGCGTGCTCGACGAGCACAAGTACTTCAGCCATGTGTTTGTGTCTGTCTTTCTCAGAAGTCGGTCTTGGGACTAGATGATCTTTTGGGCCACCAGGTACTCGGCGATCTTGGTGCCGCCGTCTCCCTCATCGGTGATCTTCTCGCCCGCGGTCTTCGGCGGCTTCGGCGTCGACGAGAGCACCTTGGAACCGGCGTTGGCGACACCGACCTCGTCGGGCTCGACGCCGATCTCGGCCAGCGTGAGCGTCGTCACTTCCTTCTTCTTGGCGGCCATGATGCCCTTGAACGACGGGAAGCGCGGCTCGTTGATCTTCTCGTTGACGCTCACCACGGCGGGCAGCGGCGCCTCGAGGGTGAACACGCCGTCATCGGTCTCGCGCTCCGCGGTGACCTTGCCGCCCTCGACCGAAACCTTGCGCACGTGCGTGAGCTGCGGCAGGCCCAGGTACTCGGCGATGATGGCCGGCACCGCGCCGCCGACACCGTCGGTGGACTCGTTACCGGCGATGACCAGCTCGGTGCCCTCGATGGTGCCCAGCGCGCGGGCCAGCGCCCACGCGGTCTGCACCACGTCCGAGCCGTGCATGCCGTCGTCCTTGAGGTGCACCGCCTTGTCGGCGCCCATGGACAGCGCCTTGCGGATCGCCTCGGTGGCGCGCTCGGGGCCGGCGGTGAGCACGGTCACGGTGCTCTCCACGCCGTTGGCGGCTTCTTTTTCCTTGATCAGCAGCGCCTCCTCGACGGCGCGCTCGTTGATCTCGTCGAGCACGGCGTCGGCGGCCTCGCGGTCGAGGGTGAAATCGCCCTCGGTCAGCTTGCGCTCCGACCAGGTGTCTGGGACCTGTTTGATCAGGACCACGATGTTCGTCATGAGTTGGGTTCGTCCTCCTCGAAGAGGCCGGGCGGCCGGCCTGCCATACCACGTTTGAAGCAACTAGCACCATGTTACTCGTGGGTAACTTTAGGTGGTTCGCAGGAACACCATAGCTGGTCGAACTAGCTGGTCGAACTTTGCCTTCTGGCTCCCCGTACGTCTTGAACTGTTCGCGAACGCCCTGTCACGGGATAGCCTGCCTTACCAATGAGCGCATTTGTTACCGACGGTTCCGTCGAGCCGGGCCCGCAGCTGCCGCTGACCGGGGAACGCACGGTGCCCGGCCTGGCGGAGGAGAACTACTGGTTCCGCCGCCACGAGGTGGTCTACCAACGGCTGGCCGACCGCTGCGCCGGACGCGACGTGCTCGAGGCCGGCTGCGGTGAGGGCTACGGCGCCGATCTGATCGCCGACGTGGCCCGCCGCGTGATCGGACTGGACTACGACCCGACGGCCGTCGCCCACGTCCGCGCGCGCTATCCGCGAGTGGAGATGCTGCACGGCAATCTCGCCGAGCTGCCGATCGATGACGGCGCCGTCGATGTCGTCGTCAACTTCCAGGTGATCGAGCATCTTTGGGACCAAGCACAATTCGTCGCCGAGTGCTTTCGCGTGCTGCGTCCGGGCGGGGTGCTGATGATGTCGACGCCCAATCGCATCACGTTCTCCCCCGGTCGCGACACCCCGATCAACCCGTTCCACACCCGCGAGCTCAACGCCGCAGAGCTCACCGAATTGCTTGTCGACGCCGGGTTTGCGATGGAATCGATGCTGGGGGTGTATCACGGCCGCCGGTTGGCCGAATTGGATGTGCGACACGGCGGTTCGATCATCGACGCCCAGGTGGCCCGTGCGCTCGCCGATGAGCCGTGGCCGGATGATCTGCTGGCCGACGTGGCCTCGGTGACCACCGATGACTTCGATCTCGTGGCGGACCGCGACATCGACGACAGCCTGGACCTGGTCGCAATCGCGGTGCGCCGTGACTGAACCGGCTCCCGGGCTGTTCACCCTGGTCCTGCACACGCACTTGCCGTGGCTGGCCCATCACGGCCGCTGGCCGGTCGGCGAAGAATGGCTCTACCAGTCGTGGGCGGCGGCCTACCTGCCGCTGATGCGGGTGCTGCGCACATTGGCCGCCGAGAACCGCAGCCACCTGCTCACCCTCGGGATGACACCGGTGGTCACCGCGCAACTCGACGATCCGTATTGCCTGGCCGGCATGCACCACTGGCTGGCGAACTGGCAGCTGCGCGCGTTGGAGGCGACGACGTTGCGCGACCGGGACGCGTTGCGCGAGTTCGGCATTCGCGAGCACGCCGAGGCAACCCAGGCAATCGATGACTTCCAGACGCGGTGGCGCCACGGCGCCAGCCCGCTGCTGCGCGAACTGATCGACACCGACACCATCGAGCTGCTCGGCGGTCCGCTGTCGCATCCGTTCCAACCGCTGCTCAACCCGCGGCTGCGGGAATTCGCGCTGCGCGAAGGCCTGGCTGATGCGCGGGCGCGGTTCGCCCACACCCCGAAGGGCATCTGGGCGCCCGAGTGCGCGTATGCGCCCGGTATGGAAATCGGTTACGCCGCAGCCGGAGTCGGCCACTTCATGGTCGACGGGCCGTCGCTGCACGGCGACACCGCGTTGGGGCGGCCGGTTGCCGAATCAGACGTCGTCGCGTTCGGGCGTGATCTGTCGGTCAGCTATCGAGTGTGGTCACCGAAGTCCGGCTACCCCGGCCACGCCGCCTACCGCGACTTCCACACCTACGACCACGTCACCGGTCTCAAACCGGCCCGTGTCACCGGTCGCAACGTCGCCTCGGAGGACAAGGCGCCGTATGACCCCGAGCGCGCCGACCGCGCCGTCGACGCCCACGTCGCCGACTTCGTCGAGGTGGTGCGGCAACGCCTGATCGGCGAAAGTGAACGTATCGGCCGGCCCTCCCACGTGATTGCCGCATTCGACACCGAACTGTTCGGGCACTGGTGGTACGAGGGCCCGGTGTGGCTGGAGCGGGTGCTGCGGGCGCTGCCGGACGCGGGCGTGCGCGTCGGCACGTTGTCCGACGCGGTGGCCGACGGATTCGTCGGCCCGCCCGTCGAATTGCCGCCCAGCTCATGGGGTTCCGGCAAGGACTGGCAGGTGTGGGCCGGCGAGAAGGTCGCCGACCTGGTGCAGCTCAACAGTGAAGTCACCGACACCGCGCTGTCGACGGTGGACAAGGCGCTGGAGCAGGCCGCATCGGTAGGTTCGCCCACGCCAAGGGATTTCGTCGCCGACCAGATTCTGCGCGAAACACTGTTGACGGTGTCCAGCGACTGGCCGTTCATGGTCAGCAAGGATTCGGCCGCCGACTACGCGCGCTACCGCGCGCATCTGCATGCCCACGCCACCCGCGAGATCGCCGGTGCGCTGGCGTCGGGCCGCCGCGAGCACGCGCAGCGGCTGGCCGAGGGCTGGAACCGCGCCGACGGACTCTTCGGCGCCCTGGACGCGCGAAGGCTGCCCAAGTGAAAGTCCTCATGGTGTCGTGGGAATACCCGCCGGTGGTGGTCGGCGGGCTGGGCCGCCACGTGCATCACCTGGCGACAGCGCTGGCCGCGGCGGGACACGATGTCGTGGTGCTCAGCCGCCGCCAATCAGGCACCGACCCGAGCACCCATCCGTCGACCGACGAAACCGTCGAGGGCGTACGGGTTGTCGCCGCCGCGCAGGATCCCCACGAATTCGACTTCGCCACCGACATGATGGCCTGGACCCTCGCGATGGGGCACGCGATGCTGCGCGCCGGGCTGGCGCTACGCACCGGCGAAAAGCCGTGGGTGCCCGACGTCGTGCACGCCCACGACTGGCTGGTCGCGCATCCGGCCATCGCCCTTGCCGAATTCTTCGATGTCCCACTGGTTTCCACTATCCACGCCACCGAGGCGGGCAGGCACTCGGGCTGGGTGTCGGGCCCGATCAGCCGCCAGGTGCACGCCGTGGAGTCCTGGCTGGTCCGCGAATCCGATTCGCTCATCACTTGTTCGGCGTCGATGAGCGACGAGATCACCGAGTTGTTCGGTCCCGCCCTGGCCGAAACCCGGGTCATCCGCAACGGCATCGACGCCGCGATGTGGCCGTTCGCCAAGCGCCAACCCCGTCACGGCCCACCCCAGCTGTTGTATGTCGGGCGACTGGAGTACGAGAAGGGCATCCACGACGCGATCGCCGCCCTGCCCCGTATCCGACGCACCCACCCGAGCACCACGTTGACCATCGCCGGTGAGGGCACTCAACGGCAGTGGTTAGAGGAGCAGGCGCGAAAGCACAAGGTGCTCAAGGCCACGACATTCGTCGGCCGCTTGGACCACGACGGCCTGTTGCGCCTGCTGCATCAAGCCGACGCCGCGGTATTGCCCAGCCATTACGAGCCGTTCGGCATCGTCGCCCTGGAAGCCGCCGCCACCGGCACCCCGCTGGTGACCTCGAACGTCGGCGGCCTGGGCGAGGCGGTGATCAACGGGCAGACCGGAATCTCATGCCCGCCACGAGATGTCGCCGGTCTGGCGGCGGCGGTGCGGACCGTGCTTGATGACCCCGACGCCGCCCAACAGCGGGCCATCGCCGCGCGCGAGCGCCTCACCGCCGACTTCGACTGGCACACCGTGGCCGACGAGACCGCGCAGGTGTACCTGGCCGCCAAACGCGGTGAGCGCGAACCACATTCGCGGCGGCCGATCGTCGAACACGCGCTGCCGGACCGCTAACGGACGGTCGCGAAGAACGCCCTGACGTCGTCGACGAACAGCTCGGGCTGCTCGAACGCGGCGAAGTGCCCGCCACGCGGCATGTCGGTCCAGTGCGTGATGTTGTAGGTCGTCTCGCACCAGCTGCGCGGCGAGCGGGCGATCTCCTTGGGGAACGCCGCAACACCCGTCGGCAGCTCCACCCGCTCCGTCGAACCCCACACGTGAAAGCTCTCCCAATACAGCCGCGCCGACGACGCGCCCGCACCCGGAATCCAGTACATCATCACGTTGTCGAGCAGTTCGTCACGGCTGAGCACGTTTTCGGGATTACCGTTACAGTCCATCCAGGACCAGAACTTCTCGACGATCCAGGCCAGTTGGCCCACAGGCGAATCCACCAGGCCGTAGCCCACGGTTTGCGGTCGGGTGGACTGCTGCTTGGCGTAGCCCGAATCCCACTTCTGGTAGTGCGCCATCGCGTTCAGCGCATCCTGCTCTGCGGCGCTCAAGTTGCTCAGGTCGCCCGGCGGCAAGGCGATCGGCATGTTGGTGTGGATGCCCACGCAGTGTCCGCGGTTGCGCCCGATCATCGTGGTGACCGCGGCGCCCCAGTCGCCGCCCTGCGCGCCGTAGCGGTCATAGCCGAGCCGGCCCATCAACGTCTCCCACGCCTCGGCGATCTTCTGCACGCCCCACCCGGTGCGCGACGGTTTACCGGAAAAGCCGTAGCCGGGCAGCGACGGGCACACCACGTGGAACGCGTCCTCGGCGCGGCCGCCGTGCGCCGTCGGATCGGTCAGCGGTTCGATCACCTTGTGGAATTCCACCACCGAGCCCGGCCAGCCGTGCGTGATCACCAGCGGGAACGCGTCGGGGTGCGGGGACCGCTGGTGGATGAAATGGATGTCCAGCCCGTCGATTTCGGTGAGGAACTGGTCGAAGCGGTTCAGCGCGGCTTCACGCGCCCGCCAGTCGTAGCCGTCGGCCCAGTATTGGGCAAGGGAGCGGGTGTAGTCCAGCGGGATGCCCTGGCTCCAGTCGTCGACGCATTCCGCTTCGGGCCATCGGGTGCGGGCCAGCCGGTCGCGTAGATCGGCGAGGTCGTCGTCGGGAACGGCGATGCGGAAGGGGCGGATGTCGGTCACGCCCGTCAGCCTAAGGTGCCCACGAGCGCGAGGAAGGAAGGCTAGCGGGCGGCCTTTTTGCGTTCGATGTCGGCCAGGGCGGCGGCGAGTTCAGCGCGCTCGGCCGCCGACGTCTCCCACGCCAGTTTGCGGTTCTTGACCACCTTGGCGGGTGCGCCGACCGCGATCGAGTAGTCGGGGATGTCGCCCTTGACCACCGCGTGGGACCCGAGCACGCAGCCGCGTCCGATCGTCGTGCCGCGCAAGATCGTCACCTTGGCCGCCACCCAGGTGTCCGGGCCGATGCGTACCGGGCTCTTGACGATGCCCTGGTCCTTGATCGGCATGTTGATGTCGTCCATCTTGTGGTCGAAGTCGCACACGTAGCACCAGTCGGCCATCAGCACCGAGTCCCCCAACTCGATGTCGAGGTAGGTGTTGATGACGTTGTCGCGGCCGAGCACCACCTTGTCGCCGATGCGCAGTGAGCCTTCATGCGCACGGATGGTGTTCTTGTCGCCGATGTGCACCCACCGGCCGATCTCGAGTTGCGACAGCTCCGGGGTGGCCTGTATCTCCACGCCCTTGCCGAGGAAAACCATTCCGCGCGTGATGATGTGCGGGTTGGCGAGCTTGAACTTCAGCAGCCGCCAGTAGCGGACCAGATACCACGGGGTGTAGGCGCGGTTGGCAATCACCCATTTCAGCGATGCCAGGGTGAGGAACCTGGCCTGCCGCGGGTCCCGCAGCCGTGACCCCCGCCAGCGTTTGTGCAGCGGCGCGCCCCACATCGTCGTCATGGCCGGAAAGCCTACGCGAGGCTTGTACGGCACAACGGTTACCCTCACGTGGGCTTGACGAACAGGACCGAGAAAGGACCCCGTGTTCCGGCGATTCATCGTGCTGGCAGTGACGGCGCTGGTCACGGGCGTGCTGGCCGGCTGTGGCAACACCGATTCCTGGGTTCAGGCGCATGCCTCCGACGGCTGGCCGGCCCAGTACGGCAACGCGAGCAACAGCAGCTACACCGACACGGCCGGGGCCGATGCGCTGCAGCTGGAATGGACGCGGTCGGTGAAGGGCGATCTGGGCGCCGCGGTGGCGCTGGGCTCGGGCAGCTATCTGGGCGTCAACGCGCAGACGCCCAGCGGCTGCTCGCTGATGGTGTGGGAGGCCGACAACAACGCGCGCCAGCGCTGGTGCACCCGACTGGTGCAGGGCGGCGGCTTGTCCAGCCCGCTGTTCGACGGCTTTGACAACCTCTACATCGGCCAGCCCGGGGCGATGCTGTCGTTTCCGCCGACCCAGTGGATCCGGTGGCGCCAGCCGGTGATCGGGATGCCCACCACGCCAAGGATTCTCGACGAGGGGCAGCTGCTGGTCGTGACGCATCTCGGTCAGGTGCTGGTGTTCAACGCCCATCGCGGCAGCGTCGACGGGACGCCGGTGGATCTGGTGGCGGGCCTCGACCCGAAGGATGCGCAGCGCGGTCTCGGCGACTGCCGGCTGGCGCGACCCCGCTGCCCGGTGGCCGCCGCTCCGGCGTTCGCACCCGAGACCGGCATGGTGGTGATCAGCCTGTGGGAGCCCAATGCCGAGGCGCCGATCCTGGTCGGCTTGCAGTATCGGTCCGGCCAGAATCCCGTGCTCACCCGCGAATGGACCAGTGACGCCGTGGGCCGCGGACCGCTGGCCAGCCCGGTGCTGTCGGCGGACGGTGCGACGGTGTACGTCAATGGCCGCGACCGGCATCTGTGGGCGCTGGGCGCCCGCGACGGCAAGCCGAAATGGTCAGTGCCGCTGGACTATCTGGCGCAGACGCCGCCGTCGGTGTCCCCGGACGGGCTGATCGTGGCCGGCGGCGGACCCGGCGCCAAACTGACCGCCATCCGCGACGCGGGCGATCGCGGCGAGGTGGTGTGGACACGTGACGACGTCGAGTCGCTGTCCACGTCGAGCCGCGCCGGCACCGGCATCGGCTACACCGTGGCCCGCGAGGGTGAGAACGGACAGGCACTGCTGGTGTTCGATCCGGCCGACGGGCACACGATCAACCGCTACCCGCTGCCCGAGGCCACCGGATTTCCCGTCGGGGTGTCGATCGGTCACGACCGCCGCGTGGTCGCCGCGACCAGCGACGGCCAGGTCTACGGATTCGCCCCGGCCTAGAGCGCCAGGACCGGCGCGAGCGCGTTCCGCGGCACCGACGCCTCGACCGCGCCCGCGGCCTCGGGCAGCAGCTCTCCCTGGCCGAAGAAGAAGATCACCGCGTCGTCGGTGAGCGCGAAGTTCTGGTAGTTGACCGGATCGCGACCCTCGCCGGGCAGGATCGGCTTGTCGATCCCGGTCTGCTTCGTCAGTTCCCGCTCGACCACCGGAAGGATCACATCCAGCGGCTTGGTGTCGGGTTTGAACAGGGTGTCGTACGTGATCGGCGCGCCCTTGACCAGGTCATAGTTGAACGCCTTGTACCACGTCTGCGGGTGCACGCCGCCGACGTCCTGGAAGATTTTGAACACCACGCTCTCGGTGCCGTCGGACTGATAGGCCTTCGCGACGGCTTCCATCTCGTACGGCAGTCCGCGGGAGTCGGGCATCTCGGCGACGTTGATGAACCCGTCGCGCGTCTGCGTCAGGTAGTCGGTCAGCGCCTGCTGATCGGGGTAGCCGAGCGGAAAGCTGATATCGAGCGTGTAGGTGGAGTTGGCGAGGTGCGCGTGGCAAGTCTGGTCTTCGACCGAGCCACCCAGCGCGCTGCATGCAGGCTGCGCCGCGGCCGAACCAGTGCCGCTGCACCCCACAACACCGGCCGCCACCAGGGCGGCCAATCTGACAATGCGCATCGTCTGCCAGGGTACGTGGCGCGTCATCGCGACGGCCGGCAAATGAATGCTGTTGCCCGGCTTGCCGGCCCGGACCCGATGCGCGCGATCACCACCGCCACGTGCTCGGAGCCCCGCAGGCGCAGCCGCTGTCGCAACGTGTCGGGGTCGACGTCGACGCCGCGGACCAAGATCTCGACGGCGCCCACGTCGCGCGAGCTCAGCGCCTGACGCAGCCGCCGCTCGCTGAACGCCAGCTCCTCGAGCACCTCGAAGCCCCGCACCCCGTCGGGCAGTCGGTCGCCGGACAGGTACGCGATGTCGGGGTCGAGTTGCCACAGGCCGTGCCGAGCGGCGTAATGCCGCACCAGGCCAGCTCGCACCACCGCCCCGTCGGGGTCGACGATCCAGCGGCCCACCGGCGCCACCGGGCAATCGCCGGGCTCGGCGTCGGTGATGTCCTCAGGCCCGTCTAGCATGGTCGCGCGCCTGGTGACGCCCTGTGCAGCGAGCCCGGGCGACCACAGGCACGCCTCGCGCACACTGCCCGCCAGCGACGTGACTTCGATCTCGCCAGCGAATCCCATCCGGCCCAGCTCACCGAAATCGATTCCCGGCGCGGTCTTTACGACAAAATCGCGGTCGCCATACACCGCGAGCAGTGCATCCAGCGCCGGCGTGTAGTCCCGCGGGTCGAATCGGCGGCGTCCGGCGCTGCGCCGGGCCGGATCGAGGACGACGACGGAATCGCGGGTGACCGGTCGCAGTGCGTCGGCCCGACACAGGTCGACGCCTGCGACGTTGTGCCGCGCCATCGCCAGCCGCACCGGGTCGATGTCGCTGCCGACGACATAGCCCGCCCAATCCCGCAACGCCACAAGCTCACTGCCGATCGAGCAGGTGGCATCGTGCACGACGGCGCCGGACAGGCGTCGCGCCCGATGCGCAGCGACCGGCGCGGCGGTGGCCTGCTGCAGCGCGTCCGCGGTGAACAACCATCCGGACGGGTCGGCGAACTTCGCGACCGCCTTACGCCGCAGCTGCACGGTCTCCACCAGAATGGCCGCACGGTCACCGAATGTGCTTCGCGCCGAAGCGATCTCGGAGACCAGAGTGGTGTCCGTCAGCCGGTATCCGGCAACCACCTCGAGCGCCTGCGTGCCTTCTGCGGAGCACAGGTACGCGACGTCGTCGACAGAGAACGCTAGGACGGTTTGACCCCGGTCACCATGACGTTGTAGAACCAGCTCTTGGGTACGACGCGGGACCACACGTTCTCGTCGACCCAGCTCAGCGTGATCCAGCTGTTGAACGCGAATTTGGCGTAGCCCCAACCCAATCGGCCAGGTGGCACGGCCGCCTCGAGGGTGCGCAGCGGCCAGCCGAGCATCGCGGCGGTGAACTCCGTCGTGGCAGTCGACACGTCGACGGCCCCGGCGTTGCGCGACATTCGTTCCAGATCGGCGGGGTTGAAGGTGTGCAGGTCGACGATCGCCTCCAGCGCGGCCGCGCGCGACGACTCGTCGAGTTCGGTCTGCGGGCGGCGCCAGCCGGACAGGCCCGGCAATTTGGTCACGTTCGTCACCACCCGCCAGGTCAACGTCGACAACGGGCGGGCGTAGTTCTCGCCGGCGTTCGTCGGTTCGCCGGCGAAGATGAACCGGCCGCCGGGCTTGAGGATCCGCATCACCTCGCGCAGCGACTGCTCGACGTCGGGGATGTGATGCAGCACCGCATGACCCACCACGAGGTCGAAGGTGTCGTCGTCGTACGGGATGCGCTCGGCGTCGGCGACCCGACCGTCGATGTCGAGACCCAGCGACTGACCGTTACGGGTGGCCACCTTGACCATGCCGGGCGACAGATCGGTCACCGAACCACGGCGCGCGACGCCCGCCTGGATCAGGTTGAGCAGGAAGAATCCCGTCCCGCAGCCCAGCTCCAGCGCGTTGTCGTACGGCAGGTCACGCAGCACGTGCTCGGGCACGGTCGCATCGAAGAGGTCGCGGGCATAGTCGACGCAGCGCTTGTCGTAGGAGATCGACCACTTCTCGTCGTAATTCTCGGCCTCCCAGTCGTGGTAGAGCACCTGCGCGAGCTTGGTGTCGTGCCGCGCAGCCTCCACTTGATCCGCCGTGGCGTGCGGGTTGGGCGCCGGGTCAGTACTTGTCATTGGTAGTCAGGGGCGCGGTGTCGGCAAGGCAGAC
>NZ_PIZU01000110.1 GCF_002838065.1 Mycobacterium hubeiense
CACACCGAGGCTCATCCACAGGTTCTGATCATTCCTCGTTACGTCTCGATGCTTGGCGGTGAATATGTGAGGTCAGTCGTGATTTGCACGACGACCGCTGCGCCCCGGTGCCGGGAGCCGGTGCCGAACCCGCGAGCAAAGAAACTCTCTTGGATCGGGTACGGACCGCGCCCCGGAATATGCCGCAGGCCTTGGTAAGCCGGGTTGATGTGTTCGCGGAAGCCGACCGGGTTGGCGTCGTTGTTCGGCCCAGAGGTAGCCACGACGACGGCGTAATACCGTGGCATGTAGTTGGACTTGATGACTAAGGCGTTGTTGTAGGAGCCCCACACCTGTAGCCCGTTGTACTCGGCGTTGGGGATAGGGCCGTGGATCGTTTCTGCCGAAACCCACGCTGGCATAAGCGCACTCGGGATGAAGTCGTATTTGGGGGTGGTTGCGCCGCCGTAGTCCACGCCCGCCTTCCATGCCGCAATGCTTGATGCCTCAAAGTCGATGGGGTTGACGATCAACACAAGCTGCGAGCCTGCCATCAAGCCATATCCATGTTCGGTAACGTGCTTGATCATGTTCTCGACATCAAGCGCATCGAGAACTGTTGACCCGGTGGTGAGGTAGTGCTTGTGCGTGCCGTCGAACGTCGTGCCGAGATACGGCGGGGGCACCATCCGTCGCCGTTCCAGAGGCAGTAGCAGGTGTGGCCCCACTCATTCAATTCCGTTGCGGAATCGAGCAATCGGCGCTGTACCGAGCCTGTTGTCAACTTATTGTCGGCTTCGAACACGCGGGTGACTTGTTATCTGCTCAGAAGTGGCTTCCCGCAAGAACTTCCACGTTGCGCGAAGGGCAATGTCAAAATCGTGAAACGAATAACCAAGGCGCAGAACATCACTCGGCCGGCTAGGTAGGCTGCGATTTACCGCTGTACCGGTGCGCGGCGCAGTACGTGCGGCGCGAGCTAACTTGGGCTGTCGTCGTCATCGGAGCCCTCGGGCGCATGTTCCGCGACCATCGCCGGTAGCTCTTACGTCAGGCGGATACACCGATGCCGGTGAACGTCCCGGTGTAACCAGTTCCGAGCATACTGAGACTCGCAAGCTCAGGCGTGAAGTGGCCGAATTGCGCAGAGCTAATGACGTTTTGAAGTCTGCGTCTGCGTTTTTCGCAGCGGAGCTCGACCGCCCCGCGACGAAATGATCGCCTACATCGACAGCCATCGCGGTCAATTCGGGGTCGAGCTCATCTGTCGTGTCCTGCGGGCAGCTATCCCGGGTTACCTCACCTCGCGCGGTTATCGGGCCGCCAGCCCTCTCTGCCAACCTGGGTTGAGGCACCCGCCCCCTG
>NZ_PIZU01000111.1 GCF_002838065.1 Mycobacterium hubeiense
CTGGGCTCGGCATAACCACGACCTCGGGATAATTCGAATACCCGACCTTACGCAGGTCGTCCTCGTTCTCGGCCTCGAAATACAGGGTCGTCACGTCGTAGAGCAATAAGCTCAGCCCACCCCGGCCAGCAGCGTGGGCGAAGCACTTCGTGGCGATGGCGTCGCGGTAGCCCCCGGTGTTGACCTTGGAAAGGTGACGTTGAATCGTCCTGTACGACACCGTGTCTGCGCCGAGATCGGCCAGCACCCGCAGAGAATCGACCTTGCTCGTCGGCTCGACGATGCGCGCGATCACCAAATCCCGGAAGACCGCATCGTCGACGACGTCAAACCCGACCCAGTCGTAGATCGCGCCGATCACGTCGTAGAGCAGCCGCGAGTTGGTCGACGTGGTCCGCCCCGATGCCACCGGGGCACCTTTGGGTACACCGGCAGCCAACCGCAGCGTGCCGGTCCGCCAATCGGCAACATCATCGACACGGGCAGCGCGGACGGACACCTCGAAATCCAGGACATCCTGATCGCCGGTAGTGATCCGGCGGGCTCGCTCCAGCAGAACGCCCAGCTCGGCGTCGGTATGGGCAGATCCGACATGCTCGACCAGCTCGTCACGGCGGCCCGACTTGCGCATCACCTGCACTGCCACCGCGCCCGAGGCGGTGCGGACCTTGCGCACGAACACCCACCGGACCCTACCCGGTTAGTAAGCCAAATCCAGGTCGGCTCGACGCAAATCCACAGGTCACAGCATTGCTGAATCCGAAATTCAGCAGACGTGTCCTAACTCAGGAGGAACGCATCACACACAGCGGGACCGGACGGCACAGGTAGGACGGTTGCGGCGACGACGAACCGGGAATGGTCGTCGATGGCGGTGAGCATCTTGTGCTCGCGGCCGTTGACCAGAAACACCCCGCCGACGATGTCGAGTTGCCACAGATGCATCGGCGCTTCGCGTGCCCACCGCTTGTAGACTCGTTTGTGTTGCTGCTCCTGGCTATTCACCAGACCATTGCGCACCAGAACGCGGTGGGTCGTCGATCGCGACGGGGCTTGTCTGCCGATTTCGAGCTTCAGTTCGTACGCGATGCGTCGGGCACCCCAGCGTCGATGGTGGCGGCGCATTTCGCAGATCAACGCTTCGACATCGGGAGAGATCCGGCCCGGGCTGGAATGTGGGCGACGCGACTGATCGGCCAAAGCCTCCAGACCACCGGCCTCGTAGCGCTTGCGCCACGCCGTGACCGTCTGCCGCGTGACGCCGAGGTTGTCCCGGTCTTCGTGGAATTTGAGGTGGCGG
>NZ_PIZU01000112.1 GCF_002838065.1 Mycobacterium hubeiense
CACTCACCCTGGGTATTTTCCGGTCAGTTGGTCGCGCTGACCGCGACCAACTACGCCCAAATCGCGAATCGCGACGCCTTGTCGATCGCGTGGTGTCGCCCCGCGAGAGGCGGTTGAACGGTGGACAGGGGCGGTGGGGCGACTTGCGGCTCCGCGATGGGCGTCAACGGCTTCGGTAGTCCCGGCAGTGCTGCGCCTTCGGATTCGGCGGGCGGGGCGACGCACTTCTTCTCGGCGTCGTTCCACACCCCGCCGCTGTACGTGCAGCAGCCCTTGGTGTCTTCCAGCTTCTCTTGTTGGGATTCATCGAGGCCGTCGTTCAGCATTTCCGTGCAGGTGTCGAACGCCTCGATGTCCCAGGTGCCCTCGGCGCTGGAAACTCCGGGCGATGCGATCGCGACGGTGGCCGCGAAGAGGACGGCGGGCGCGAGCCTGCGCACGAACTTGATGCTCATGTCTGGTCCTATCGTCGGTGGGGGTCTGAGCGATGCAGCGACGGTAGCGAGCCGGAGCAGGTCGCCGTAACGGTGAAGCTCCCCGTAACCGAACAGGCGCGTTCGGGACTCGCGAAGGGGTTTCGACTGGGGGAATAGGGGCCGATGACTTTGTCCGGTTCGGGTTGTCTACCTCGTCATGAGAACGATCACCGCAGGACTGTTCATCGCGCTCGACGGCGTCGTGGAGGCGCCCGATCAGTGGCACTTCCCGTACTTCAACGACGAGATGGGCGCCGCCGTCGACGCACAGCTCGGCGCCGCCGACACCATCCTGCTCGGTCGCAAAACCTACGACAGTTTCGCCGGCGCATGGCCGGACCGGGAAGCAGACGGCGGAGAGGACGCTGCCTTCGCCAAGAAGCTGGGCGATGCCCGCAAGCTCGTCGTCTCCAATCAAAATCTCGCGTTCACCTGGCGCAACTCCCAGCAGCTCAAGGGCGACCTGGTTGAGGCCGTCACTGCGTTGAAGCAGGAACCGGGCGGCGACATCGCGATGAGTGGTTCGGTGTCGGTGGTACGCGAGCTGCTGTCTGCTGGCTTGCTCGACGAGCTGCACCTGATGGTGCACCCGATCGTGGTGGGCACGGGTATGCGGCTATTTGACGACGGCGCCCCATTGCAGCTGAAACTGTTGGCATCGCGGGCATTTCAAACCGGGGTGCTGCATCTGGTCTACGGGCCCGACGGCGTCGCGCGCAGCGGTACCTACGACGACGCCAAAGCCCACTTGCCGCACGACAGCTAGCGATTTGGGCGTAGCTTCCCTTGTCTTTCGGGGACGCC
>NZ_PIZU01000113.1 GCF_002838065.1 Mycobacterium hubeiense
CCTCAAATTCCACGAAGACCGGGACAACCTCGAGGGGCGCGAAGGTCAGGATACTGTGTCCCCGCCCTCGACCGCGTTTGAGGATTGGGGTGCCGGTACCCTAAGCTATCGAGGCTCCCAACGTCATCGCGTTGCGAGTACCCCGGAGAGATTCGGCTCAGGCCCCCTTCGTCTAGCGGCCTAGGACGCCGCCCTTTCAAGGCGGTAGCGCGGGTTCGAATCCCGTAGGGGGTACCAGCGACGCCGTACGATGGAGTCGCACAGCAAGGCCCTGTGGCGCAGTTGGTTAGCGCGCCGCCCTGTCACGGCGGAGGTCGCGGGTTCAAGTCCCGTCAGGGTCGCCATTATGGCGAGGCATTTCGGTTTCGACGGACCGGTGCCTTCCGGCCAGGTAGCTCAGTTGGTACGAGCGTCCGCCTGAAAAGCGGAAGGTCGCCGGTTCGATCCCGGCCCTGGCCACTGTCTCTGACCTGCGTGGACACGATGCTTGCACTCGGTGGTTGGTTAGGGTTGTCCGGTTCTTGTCCGGTCTCGCGCGTTGAATCGCTGGTTTCGGCTGTTAGTCGGTCGAGGTTGGTTGCAACGTGGTCGAGTTCGTCTGCGTAGAGGTGTTGGCGGTGACGGTGGGGGTGGAGTGGCCCATTGTTTTCTGCACGTAGCGCAGGTCGGCGCCGGATTATCGGCATGCGTGTCAGCCTCCTGGCCCGCCAACCGCAGGTGGACTGCGTCGACCTCCAAGTTGCCATCCATCACCATCGCCCGATCTGTTGGCCTGCAGATTTAAGCCGTTTGCGCAGGAGTTTACCGCCAACGGCACACGCCTTTATGCGGCAAAAACGAGCCGTATCCAGCCCCTCACCGCGGTTAGGGTGCTTTCCACTACCTCGGGTCCTGGCCGCTGAGCCGGTGCGCCCAATCGGGATGCCGCTTCCAGTTCAGCCGTCCTGCCAGTCCGACACGGGGCGCATCACACCCGACAATTCCGCAGAAATCATCTGTGCACCTCCCTCACTGAGTTCGATGCCTCCAGCTCGCGCCAGCCGGGGACGAGCGCAGTCATCATCGCGGTGAAGGCTTTGCCGTGGGAGCGGTAGCGCAGGTGGAGCAGTTCGTGGACGACGACGTAGTCCTGGAAGGCCGCTGGCATGTCGACCAGGTCCTGCGCGAATGTAATCACACCGTCTGGCGCGCACGAGCCCCACTTCGTAGTCAGCTGGGTGATCACGATGCGCGAACGGAACCTGTCAACCTGAATGAGGCACCGTTGCGCGG
>NZ_PIZU01000114.1 GCF_002838065.1 Mycobacterium hubeiense
AACGAACGACGCCCGGTGGTCGCGCCCTTGCAGCCGGGCAAGGAGCTGAGCCGAAAGATGATCAGCACCTACGAGTTCGGTGAGGGTGGTGTCGGGGGAGAGGTTGGAGACGACGACGGACGCGGTGATCGTCTCGCCGTCGCGGCAGCGCACGCCGGTGACTTTGCCGTCGTCGACGAGGATCTGCGCGACCTTGGTGCGGTAGCGGATCTCGCCGCCGTGGCTCTCGAACATGTCGCGCAGGTGTTCGGTGAGCGCACCGATGCCGCCTTCGAGCTTGGTCATCATCGCGGTGCCCTCCTCAGGCACGGCCAGGGCGAAGGCCAGACAGGTCGCGCTGCCGGGGGTGTAGGGGCCGCGATAGGTGGAGTTGACGGCGAGGAACGCGAGCATCCCGCGCATCACGGCGTGCTTCTTCTTGTCCGGCAGGTAGCGGTCGATGACGTCCATCGCCGAGCCGAACACCTGACTTCGGACATGGTCGCCGAGTTTTTGACCCGCTAGGCCTCTGACCTGTGGGTTTGCTGCTTGGGGTGGGCTGTTTGGGGTACTAGCCGGGTAGGTTCGGGCGGTGGCGTACGTGCGGAAGGTGCGCACGACCTCGGGCGCGGTGGCAGTGCAGGTCGCGCGCAAAGACCATGGCCGGGTGGTGATCCTGGCGCATCTGGGTTCGGCGCATACCGATGCTGAGCTGGGCATTCTGCTCGAACAGGCCCGGGAGATGGTGGTCGGTGGCCAAGCCGCGCTCGACTTCGAGGTGGCGGCGCGTGCTCAGTCGATGGCCGATGTGCCCGATTTCCGCGAGCAGGCGCTCATTGGTGAGCCGGCCGAACCTGTGGTGGCCCCGGTGGTGCCGCCTGGGCGGACAGTGGGCGCCGCCTCGCGGCTGCTCTATGACACCCTCGCCCACGTCTATGACTGGCTCGGGTTCGGCGTGGTCGCTGACCCGGTGTTCCGGGATTTGGTGATCGCCCGGATTGTCGAGCCCACCAGCAAGGCCGACGCGCAGCGAGTGCTGACCGACTTGGGCGCAACGACGGTGTCCTACCGCACGATTGCCCGTCATCTCGATCAGGTCGGGTCGGGCAAGTACCGGGATGCGATCGCGGCCAAATGCTTTGACTACAGCAGTGATTGCGGCGGTTTGAGCCTTCTGCTGTACGACGTGACGACGTTGTATTTCGAAGCCGAAAACGAGGACGAGCTCCGCAAAGTAGGCTTCAGCAATTATCCCGAGGTCGTGGTTATGCCGAGCCCAGG
>NZ_PIZU01000115.1 GCF_002838065.1 Mycobacterium hubeiense
GGCACCACCCGCGGCAGCGCCTCGCGCAACGCTTCCAGGGGCAAGAAGACGGTGACCCGCGCCGTGGAGTTCTATGGCCCTGACCGCGCCAAGTGGCTGGGCCCCTTCTCCGAGGGCGCTGTGCCCTCCTACCTCAAGGGCGAGTTCCCTGGTGACTACGGCTGGGACACCGCCGGCCTGTCTGCCGACCCCGAGACGTTTGCGCGGTACCGCGAGATCGAGGTCATCCACGCCCGCTGGGCCCTGCTGGGCGCGGTCGGCATCCTCACCCCCGAATACCTGCAGCGCCAGGGCTTTGTGGACTTCGGAGAGTCTGCAATCTGGTTCAAAGCTGGGGCTGCGATCTTCAATGACGACGGCCTCAACTACCTGGGCAACCCCTCCCTGGTGCACGCCCAGTCCATCGTGGCCACCCTGCTGGTGCAGCTGATCCTCGTCGGCACCGCTGAGGCGTACCGCGTGGCGGNTCAATGACGACGGCCTCAACTACCTGGGCAACCCCTCCCTGGTGCACGCCCAGTCCATCGTGGCCACCCTGCTGGTGCAGCTGATCCTCGTCGGCACCGCTGAGGCGTACCGCGTGGCGGGCGAGGGGCCCGTGGACACCTCGGGCGACAAGCTGTACCCTGGCGGCTTCTTCGATCCCCTGGGCCTGGGCGACGACCCCGACACCCTGGCCGAGCTCAAGGTGAAGGAGATCAAGAACGGCCGCCTGGCGCTCGTCTCCGTGTTCGGCTTCTTCGTGCAGGCGCTGGTCACCGGCGAGGGCCCGCTGGAGAATTTGGAGAAGCACCTCGCAGACCCTTGGAACAATAACGGCTTCGCGTACGCACAGCAGTTTGTGCCCGGCCTCAAGTAAAACGAATCGATCAACACATTGAGGCAGCACACACAACGTGCGCACCCCCGGCATGGCTTTGATTCCGCACTGCAGTCTTGATTAATGCACCCCCCCTAATGAGCACTGCTGAGCCGACACATATTGAACACTGCATGCCCTAGCCCTTCCCCTGCCCGCCTGTATGAGCTCGCCGCCCTTTGTACCCATAGACGC
>NZ_PIZU01000116.1 GCF_002838065.1 Mycobacterium hubeiense
TCAAGGGTACAAGAGGGAGCCAGGATTGTTACAAGCAGTGCGCAGGGAGGTTGGGAATCTCATATGTTGTGTGTGCTTGTCCAAAACCGGCTGGCCGCCGTTAATATGGGATGCCCAGGTCGCTCCAGGTTAACACGGCGTTCAGGCCAGGGGCAGGAACTTGGTGGCGGACGCGAAGCCGTTGTTCACAGACGGCTCAGCAAGGTGGTCAGCCAGGTTTTCCAGGGGGGACTTGCCGGTCACCAGGCCCTGCACGAAGAAGCCGAACATGGAGAACATGGCGAGGCGGCCGTTCTTGATCTCCTTCACCTTCAGCTCAGCCAGGGTGTCGGGGTCGTCAGCCAGACCCAGGGGGTCGAAGAAGCCGCCGGGGTACAGGGAGTCGCCGCTGGTCTCCACGGGGCCCTCGCCGCTGTAGCGGTACGCCTCGGCGGCGCNAGGGTGTCGGGGTCGTCAGCCAGACCCAGGGGGTCGAAGAAGCCGCCGGGGTACAGGGAGTCGCCGCTGGTCTCCACGGGGCCCTCGCCGCTGTAGCGGTACGCCTCGGCGGCGCCCATGATCACCAGCTGGGTCAGCAGCACAGCCACGATGGACTGGGCGTGGATCAGGGAGGGGTTGCCCAGGTAGTTCAGGCCGTCCTCGTTGAAGATCGAAGCGCCGGCTTTGAACCAGACGGCCGCCTCGCCGAAGTCAGCGGCGCCGTTGTTCTGCAGCAGCTCGGGGGTCAGGCAGCCCAGGGCGCCGAGCATGGCCCAGCGGGCGTGGATGACCTCAATCTCGCGGTAGCGCGCGAAGGTCTCGGGGTCGGCAGACAGGCCGGCGGTGTCCCAGCCATAGTCACCGGGGAACTCGCCCTTCAGGTAGGAGGGGACGGAGCCCTCGGAGAAGGGGCCCAGCCACTTGGCGCGGTCGGGGCCGTAGAACTCGACGGCGGCGCGGGTCACCTGCTTGCGGGCGCCCCGGGTGGGCTTGACCAGAGCCAGACGCTGAGCGAGAGCGGCCTGCATGGTGACGAGATTGGGTGACCTAGTCTCGGATGGAGG
>NZ_PIZU01000117.1 GCF_002838065.1 Mycobacterium hubeiense
AACGGCCACAACACCTTACACAGTTATCTTGACAAGCCCCGGCGAGCTCGCACGACGTCGCGCGCAGCTGCCAGTAGCCGAAATCGCCACCACCCTGCATCGGTGCGCCGACTACGTATCTCGTTGTGTGGCAACAAATCCTGCAATGTGTAGCTCGCGGCGTGGCCGGACGCCGCCGCCTGGGACACCGATCACGCAACCTGAACGAAGGCGTCTGCCATCCCATTCCGATCATCCCACGCCGTCGCATTGGCCGATCTCTGGCCGAATTCCCCTGTGCGTCATCCCCCGCCGGGGTGAAAACAACCACATCGCAGGGTCATCACAATCCCCCGCCAAGGCGATTTTTCGATACCGGCGCCCAAGAAATCATCAGATCGACGCCAACCGGCGTACACCCAACCGAACACGAGGAGTTCGAAATGATCCACACATTGGCCCGTGCAGCGTCTGTCGGCCTGTTCGCCGCCAGCGTGATACTGGGTGCAACCTGTGCCGCATCCGCGGATCCGCTGGTCGTCGGCGGCGACGGGGGCTTTGGGAACAACGACGAAACGGTGTCAATCAATCCGGGGCCGACGCGAATAGTCTCGCTGGCGCCGAACGGTGGCGATGGTACCGGCTATACCCCGTGGCAGATTTTTTGCCTGAAGAACTTTCCGCTTGAGGGCGGAGAGCAGTACCGTTGCCTCCTCGGCTTGCCGTAATCTAGCTGGGCCATCACTGCTTCCGATAGCGCTCGTGAAGCACCGATCATCTGTCGTGGATAGATCCCTGGTGGGATAGGTCCACGCGTGGCTCCAGCCGGGTTTCCCACCGTGCTGGCGGGTGGTATGCCCGCAGGCTGGCCGACACGACTTGGACGTCGTGGGGACCGATCCGGGATGGTTAGACAACCGAATTACTGCTCGAGGGGCTGATCAACACCAGCCACCAAGTCCTCATCGGCGGACCCAGCTACCGGCCTGTTCGGAGGCATTCAGGGTGACCACGTGGGGGTAGCG
>NZ_PIZU01000118.1 GCF_002838065.1 Mycobacterium hubeiense
CCGCGCAACGGTGCCTCATTCAGGTTGACAGGTTCCGACAGTGCCCTTGAGGTCGTTGTAGTCATCCCAGCGCAGGAAGTCATGCTCTCTGTCCGCCCACCCCTGGGTGGCGTCGCCGTCGTAGTAGACCTCAGCGATGAAGTACTCGGTCTGGTCGAACGACTGCACGACACGGTAGTTCCAGTGACTCACTGTCGAGTTTCCTTTCGCCGGCTGGCCGCCTCCGCAGGTTGACTCGATGACCTTCGTCTCAATCTGTTGTCGGGTCGTCGAGCATCTGCTCGCGTTCGGCTTTGGTGATTGGCGATCGGTCCTCGAGTAGCGGCCATATCTCAGTCTTGAGAAAGGAGAGGAGATCGTCCGCCGCTTCGCCGGTGCCGCACTGGATCATTCCGCCTTGTACCTCTGTCCGGTCGGGCTCGCAGCGCGGCACAACAGCGTCAGCGCTTCTCGTCCCGCGTTCGGCGATGTACCGTTCGACGGCCGGCGATCGAACAAAGCCGCCCGGCACCTCACGACCTTCGAGCCGTGCCGATGCCTTGGTGTTCTGCCGGCCCATGGCTTGGATAGCGGCCGCCGTGACCGTTACCGTCTTACGTTTCACAGGACACCTCCAGGATGAAAAGTGGGCCGCTAGCCTGCCGCTTCGTGCGGGCAAGGCGTGCACCCGGCACACCGACTGGCTTCGATCGTGTCCAGGTCGGCTACTAGTGCCGATTCGACTTCGTACATCAATCGATCACCGTTTACGACGGACACACGGTATGCGGGTCCGACGCCGGCAGCACCGCGCAAATCTACGATCAGATAGGTGATTTCGTGGTCGTCGGGGGCAGACGGTGGCCAGTCATACATTGTTCTACCGCCGGCTCGGCAAAACTCAATCCAACCTCGACCCCTGAGCAGCTGGTGGAGTGAGCATGTCCCGAGTCGCGTGGAATTTGGGTGACGATCC
>NZ_PIZU01000119.1 GCF_002838065.1 Mycobacterium hubeiense
CGTCGCTGGTCGTGCGGGCCCGCGAGCGAGGTGTGCTCTCCGACTACCAGTACCGCTCGATGTTCCGGCTGCTCAACGAGACCGGCCGCATGTATGGCCCCCGCCCCGGCGTGGCCGAGGAGATGCCCCGTCTCGACGGCGACGTACTCGGCCAACTCGCGGCCGGCGGCTACACCGCCGGTGAACTCGACGACATTACGCTGCTCACCGGCGCGCAACGCGGCGCGCTCTTCGGCGGAAGCGACAGGCCCGGCGCCCGGCACCTCACGATGGGCTAAACACCGGGCGCGATCGTGGGCTGGAATCGCACCCCGGTCCGCGACGAGCAGTGGAAAGCGCCGGTCCACTGGACCAAGCAGGGGCAAGCCCTTGCGCAGGACCACGCCGCAGGCGGCCGCCGATGCCGTGTGGGGAACGACAGTGGTGGTGCGCTCGGACGGGTCGTCCTGCGGCGCAGATACCTGCGTATCTACGCCGAACTGCGGTGGCAGACCAACAACAAAGAATGCAGCACGTACCTCTGCCAGGTATCAGGCAAGAGCCGAAGCGCAAACCTGGCGGCCGCCTGGCGGCGAGCGCACAGTCTCGGCCTGACCGCTGCCGGCCGTGACGCAAAGGCGGGATAAGTCATCGGCAAACACCACACCTTGCTGACCTCCTCGCCTGGTTGGTTACGCGATGGATGATGCCGGTGGTCAACGCGATATCGCGGAGGCGGCTACTTCGGCCCCCGGATCATGGTCCCGGCCTGGCTGTGCCAGTGGTGTGGTGCGTGCGGCCCGGACACCGTTGGCGATGACGACGATTTCGGCGAGTTCGTGCACCGCGACGACCGCGGCCAGGCCGAGCACACCGGTGAGGGCGAGCGGGATGAGCACTGCGATCAATCCCAGTGAGAGGCCGACGTTTTGGAGCATG
>NZ_PIZU01000012.1 GCF_002838065.1 Mycobacterium hubeiense
CCGCGCAACGGTGCCTCATTCAGGTTGACAGGTTCCGTGCGGCGATCTCTTCGTTCGGCGCAGCGATGATTCATTTCGCCGTCCTGCCGGCGCACTTGCAAGAGTGGACGCCGTCAGGTCTGTTCTTCGCCTCAATCGCGCTGTTTCAATTGGTTTGGGCGCTCGTCGTACCCGGTCGGCCTGCTGCGGTATTGCTGGCCGCCGGGATCATGGCGAATGTCGGTGCCGCCGCACTGTGGGCTTTGTCTCGGACGGCGGGCGCGCCCTTCGGCCCACAAGCCGGTGAACCCGAAGTGGTAGAGGCTGCCGGCCTCTTCGCACTCCTGCTCGAGTGCTACATCGTCCTAGGAGCAGGCTGGGTGTGGTATCGAGGCCAGCGAGCAGAGCCGATATCGGGTTTCACAAACGCAATTGTGCTGGGCGGCGGCAGCGCCGTGATCGCTACCGCGGCGGCGCTAGGAGTGGCTTCGGGCATGCTGCACGGTCATCACGCCCCGGCTGGCGCCGAGCACGATTTCCACGCACCGATGAGCGGCCATGCAGACGGCCATGACGATCATCCAGAACCGGCCGCTACCCCGAATACCGAGGTGGCTCCGGCGTCCACTGCGGCGCTGCCGGTCGAATCTCCGCCTCCCGCCACGGATCTGTCACACGAAACTGACGGTGGTCATCAACACAGCGAGTGACCGAAGTTCCGTTACTCGGTCGTCCGGTCGGATGTGAGGAAGGGGAGCAGGAACTCGTAAGTCTCCTCGGGGCATTCGTCGTGCAGTGAGTGCCCGCCCCCGCGCACGATGTGTGACTCTGCGCTCGACATTCGAGCAGTGAAGCGGTCGATGAGGTTGACCGAGAAGATGCGATCCTGATCGCCCCAAAGGATTAGGGTCGGCGCTTCAACGAGATGCAGATCCCGTTCGGTGTCGGCCCATCGCACTGACCGTTCGACGCGCAACATGTCGCGAAGCCTGGCCAACCTTTTTCCGGGAGTTCGCATCTCCCGCAGGAGGTCGTCCACTCGGTCGTAGGGGATTCGCTCCCGGTGTGCGAAGGACTTTTTCAGCATGTGACGCGCCGAGGCCGCGGACGTCAGGCAGACGGCGATCTCGCCGACGATCGGTATTCGCACGAGACGGAATTCCCACACGTCCTTGATGTCAAGTCCGCCGGGTGCGATCAGCGCCAGCCGGCTGACTCGATTGGGGTGGAGCTCGGCGAACCGCAGTGCGAAGCCCCCGCCCCACGAATGGCCGACGATCGCGGTGCGGGACAGGCCGACGGCGTCAAGGAAGCTGCCAATGGAGCCAGCAAGGTCATCAGCGCCGGAGGGAAAGGCCCTGTCAAGGATCTCCGTCAGTCCTTGACCTGGTGGATCAAGCGCGTAGACCGTATGGCGTTGCGCGAGAACCGGGATCATGGCTTGGAAGTTGGCCCGCCAACCGCCGCCGCCCGGGAGGAGCAGCAGCGGTGGGCCGTCTCCGGTTCGTGAGTAATGGAACCGGGCCACCGCGGTGTCGACAAAGCCCTCGTACATCATCGGTTCCGCACAACTTGAACACCCATGTACGGATTATCTCGCAAAGACCGCCACCACCACCAGCCGTCATCAGACGCTCGGATTCTTCGTGACAAAGGTGGCGGCACCCAGCCTCAACAGCGCTGCAGTTTCCGTACTTGCCATTCCAGAATCAGCCAGGCCTTCCACCGCAGCCATAGCGCACTTTCGCTCATGTGCCTAGGACTAATGGTCGCGGTCAAAGAGAACGAGGGTGTTGGCCAGGTTGCCGTCGATGAAGTAAGCGCGACAGCTGAAGGGGTCATGGATCGTGTCCCCGTACGCGTCGCCCTTGACATCCACGACACCAGAAACGTTGAGCACCGTAATGCGGGAGTGGTCGACCCCTTTTAGGGGCTCGTCGAGTAGTGAGAATAAATCCTTGCTGTCCGGGTCTAGGTCCGTGCTTGCCACCTCAACGTTTGAGAGTTTCGCCGTTGAGGGCGAGGCCAACTGCTTAAGCACCTCAGATTCGCAACGGTTCTGCGCCGTCAGTTCCTTCGAGGGACGGTCCCCAGAGTCGGCGATGCCGAAACCGCGTGTCGCGACGGCGATTACGGCCAGGATCACCACGCAACCCGCCCCGGCCGCGATCAACCACGCACGCCTCCGGTTCTTGCGGGGTGCGAATGGCGAACTCCCCATTCCTAACCTCCCAATATCGCCTGCCGAAAGCTATCAAAAGGGTGCCGCCGCCCGCATAACAGCTGCAACGCCAAAGTTACAATAGTGGAATTTGTGATTATTGTTTACTTATGGGGCTGAAGTGACTTACGGTGAAATTGATACGTAGCTATTACGTACGTCTGTTACTGCAAGTAGTGCTGATGGGTGGTGGAGACCATTTTGTCCAGGGTGGGAATCATTCTTGGTCTTGTCGGGCTGCTGCTCGGCCTCACCCTGCCCGGGCCGGCCGTCGCCGACGAGAGCCTATGGGATCCGACATTGCCAAAAGTCCTCAGCGCTGGTGCACCAGGCGATCCCGTCGCGATCGCGAACGCCTCGCTGCGAGCGACAAACGTCGCCACTCAGACCACCCTGGACTTAGGTCGAAAGTTCCTCAGTAGCCTCGGCATCGGAGGCAGGCCAACGACTGTTGCTCCCGGACGCCGCGTCTATGGTAGGGATGCGATCGAGTACGTGATCCGTCGCGCCGGCTCCCAGATAGGTGTGCCGTACTCCTGGGGAGGTGGCAGCCTGACAGGTCCGAGCCGCGGCGTCGACGGCGGCGCGGACACGGTGGGCTTCGACTGCTCGGGCCTTACGCGCTACGCGTTCGCCGGCGTCGGAGTACTGCTCCCGCGGTTCTCCGGGGACCAGTACACCGCGGGGCGCCAAGTACCGCCCTCAGAAGCCAAGCGCGGCGACCTCCTGTTCTGGGGTCCGGGCGGCAGCCAACACGAAGCCCTCTACCTCGGCGGCGGCCAAATGCTCGAAGCCCAGCAAAGCGGCGTACCGATCAAGATTTCACCGGTACGAACCGGTGGAATGACGCCGTATGTGACGCGGATTATCGAAAGTTGATGATGATTCACACAGGCTCAGTCGAGACGCAGAAACCGAGTCAGCTCTCCTTCGTGATCAGCCCGTGCAGGGCCAACCCAATGACGCTGCGGCGCGCGGCTTCTGCGTCCCAGTGGTGACTGGCGCGCAGGTGGATATAGCCCCAGCCGACCATGTTGAACAGGACGGACGCGGTCACAGTCTCGGGCACATGGCGCAGGGTTCCATCGGCAGCACCGTCGATGAGGAGGCGTTCGAACGGCTCAGCGAAAACATCGACAGTCAGCGCATCCGGGCCCGGCCGGTGGAAGACCTCGCCGTGCGCGAGAAACATTCCCGCGAGCAAGGGAAGGTATTCGTCGGCGGCCGCGCACATCGCCTCCAGTGCGGCCTCTAGCCGTTCCGCCGCGGTTCCCCGTCCGGTGATCGCGGGCCATATCGCGTTGCGAAACGTCTGGGCTGCTCGTGCAGTCAGCGCGGCGACGAGTTGATCTCGTGTGACGTCCCGACGGTAGATCGTCGCCCGCGACAGTCCGGCCTCGGCCGCGATCCGCTCTCGCGTCGTCTCTGTCAGGCCCCATCGAGCGATCGCCGCGGCGGTTGCGTCGATGAGCCGAGGATCAACCTCGGGGGAGTTCCCCGGCCTCTCTTGACTCTGAGCCACACGAACATCATAGTTGAGACATGGCAGTCTCAGAAGTGAACTCGCCGAGTATCACACTTTCGCCCGCTTACGGTGCGCTTGCCGCCGCCGGTGGAGCTGTGTCATTGTTCGCCACCTACTGGGACGACGCCTGGCACACCGACATTGGCCGAGATACAGCCCTGATCCCGCCGCACCTGGCGTTGTACGGCAGCGTGGCTGTGGTGGGTCTGGTGGTCCTCGGCTGGGGATTGGTTGCCCTGGCGCGGACTCGTTCGATCCTCGCCGCGCTCAGGCAGCCGGGCCTGTTATTGGCCGGCTTGGGCGGCGCGGTCACACTCGCCGCCGCCCCGCTGGACGCGTTCTGGCACGACGCCTTCGGACGCGACGCGGTCCTGTGGAGTCCGCCGCACATGCTCGTCGTGTTCGCCTCCACGACGATGGCCATCGGACTACTTGCCGGCCTGCGACCGACACGGCACGGGATTGTCGAGGCAGCCCTGTCCGCAGTGGTGCTCGGCAGTGCACTGATGACGGTCCTCGAGTACGACACTGATGTTCCACAGTTCAGCCAAATCCTTTACCTTCCGGTGGTTTTGGTCTCCGGCCTGCTCACCGTGGCCATGATCCGTGCGCTCGTTCCCCAGCCATACGCCGTTACACGAGGTGTCGGCTTCTACATCGCGATGCGGCTCATCGTCGTCGCGGCACTGATCCTGCTCGGCCGCAGTTCACCCGACCTTCCGCTGGCAGTCCTTGGCTTTGCCGTGGCCGACCTGCCCTGGCGCGGACATGCGGCACGCTACGGGGCAACCGGTGCCGCCGTCGCCGCGCTGGCCTGGCTGGCCTCAGCGCTCGGCGTGGCGAGCCAGCCCGCCGCCGCCGTCGGCGTGGTAGCCGCGCCAGTCATCGTGGTGGGCGTCGCGCTCGTGCTGGCGACCTCCTGGCGCGCACATGCGGTTGGCGCGACCGCCACTGCGCTACTGACCGGCGCCACCATGTTGATGCTGGGGCCCATTCCCGAGGCCATCGCCCACGATCCTGGACAGGGACAGCCCGTTACGTCGGTGCGGCTGACGGTGGTCGGGGATGGCCGTGGGAATGTGCGTCTTGACGCGGTTGCACCCGATGCCGGCTCCCAGCTCGTCGCGGATAGCGTCGTGGCTCGCCGAGGCGGCCAGATGCTCACTGCGCCGCTGAATCAGATCGGCACAGGCAAGTTCACCGGCACCATTCGCCTGCCCGAACAGGGACGGTGGTTCGTCTACGCCGAGTTCGGGCGCGCCGGCGAGACCATCGAAGCGTGGCTGCCCGTTGAGTCCGGATGGCACGGAACCACCTCGGCCGAGCGTGAGCTCTACGTGCCCGCCGGCACGCGGCCTCCGACGGCTACGCAAATCGCCAGCGGCGCAGCGATCTACGCCGTCGGTCTGATCCTGTTCGCGTTGGCCCTCGTCCAGACGCGCGGCATCGTGCGGCGCCGCCTCAATGCAGCCTGAGGTTCCCGGCACCACTGAGTCAGCGTGCAGTAACTGAGGAATCCCTATCCATCAGGTTTCTCGCTCTGGCTGTTGCGGTCGTTATCGGGCGTTTTCACGTCGCGTGATGTGAGCCCTTTGTCCGCGGGCGTCGCGTCACCTGAATCCACGCCGCTGTCGGCCCGCACGGCGGCGTCGTCACGACCTACCGCAGCATCCCGGGTCGCCTCGGCTTCGTCTGCTGCACCGATCGCGAGATCCTCGCGACCCTTCGGCGCGATGAAGAAGTAGATCAGGGCGCCGATCAATACCAACGTGGCGGTAAATGAATTGATCCGGATGCCGGCAATTTGGGTCGCCGCGTCGCTGCGCATCAACTCGACGAAGAACCGGCCGACACAGTAGCCGGCGACATAAAGCGCGAACAGGCCTCCATGGCCGATTCTGCATCGGCGATCGACCCAAATCAGCATGCCGAAGACCAAGACGTTCCACAGCGACTCATAGAGGAAGGTCGGGTGGACGACCGCCGCGACCTGACCTGTCGACACACCGTCGACCGAATGCACGTCGACAACGCCCGACGGCTCACGGCGGTAGTAGATCTCCAATCCCCACGGCAGGTCCGTGGGCCTGCCGTAGAGCTCCTGGTTGAAGTAGTTGCCGATGCGGCCGATCGCCTGGGCGAGCACTATGCCCGGCGCGACGGCGTCGCCGAAAGCTGGCAACGGAATGCCGCGTCGACGGCAGCCGATCCATGCGCCGACGCCACCCAAGGCCACCGCACCCCAGATGCCCAGGCCGCCGTCCCAGATCCTCAATGCGGCACCCAACCCAAGACCGTCATCACCGAAGTAGGTGCGCCAGTCGGTGATCACGTGATAGAGCCGGCCACCTATCAACCCAAACGGTATGGCCCATATCGCGACGTCATAGACGACACCCGGTTCGCCGCCCCGGGCGATCCAGCGGCGGTTCCCTATCAGCAGAGCGGCGACGATGCCGGCGACGATGAACATCGCGTAAGCCCGGATCGGCAGTGAGCCAAGATGCCACACCCCTTGCGGCGGACTAGGGAAGGAAGCGACCAGAGTGGTCACGGCAGCCTCGGCGGCACGACAGCGCCGGTTGACATCTCAATCAGGACAGACATACTCCTCAACCGCAATCACTCGTGTTCGGGCTGTCAGTGGGTTCGGCATGCTCGCGGGGCTGCCTTCTTATCTACTAAGGCGAATAGTACTGTACAAGTACCGACCTCCGGCAATGCCGCCGATATACCGCACCTCGACGCGTTCGCAGAAGTTGGACTGCCCTCGGCAGACCAATCTTCCTCCCGTTGCTAACAGTTCGCCGGCTCGTGGCGATAACCAGATTGCATTGCGGGGTCCGGCCCCCCGCGGTGCAAGGATCTGGCGGGGAACGCGACTCCTCCCCCGCCAGATCACCAGCTTGAAGCCGCTCACCAACGTCGCGATCCACGGCTGGCATCGGGTTCTGGCCCGCGGGAGTGCCGTCAGGGATGGGCTGAGGGCGGGGCCGCCAGCAGCGGTGCGAAGGGGTCTGCTTGGTGGCGTCGTCGCGGTGCTCGGCATCGTCGTAACGCTCGTGGCTCAGCTGTCACTGGGCGGGTCCTGGTGCACCGGGGTCGCCGAGGCGGTGCGCACAGATCTGGTTACCACCAGTGCGTTTCGGTGGGCCGCAACCCGAATTTCGCTGCCGTGTTCCCGCCATTTGTCGGCTTGGAGTTGATTGTGCCCAAGCCGTAACCGTCGCGGGCATGGTGGTCATGGTGCTCGGAATCCGGTTGCAGATGCGTCTCGTCGAAGAGCCTTACCTGTGTAGCGTCCACCGAATTCACCGGAGCCGTCGGTGGCGCATGTTCGACATCGTGGTCAGCCGCCCGGCGCCGGGAGCGGTGCGGCGCCGCGGTCGGTCAGCATCCGGGTCATCGCCTCGATTTCCGCGGTCTGGGCATCCAGCATACGGGCGGCGAGGTTGCGTACCTCGCCCACGGCAGCGCCGTCGATCGCCGCGCGCATCATCGCTGCGCCGCCCTGATGGTGTCGAATCAGCAACTGCAGAAAGTAGACGTCCAAATCACGCCCGGACAGTGCGCGTAGGCGGTCAATCTCGGCGTTGTTGGCCATGCCTGGCATCATCCGGCCTTCGGCCATGTTCATCTGGTGGTCGCGGCCGGGCATCCAAGCCATGGGTGCACCGTCGGCGCTCGCCGGTTGTCCCCACACGCCAAGCCAGCCCTGCATGCGGCCGATCTGATCGGATTGCCCGATCTCGACATCGCCGGCCAGCCGCTGGATCGCGGGGTCGTCACTGTGATCGCGCGCCCAACTCGCCAGGGTGACACCCTGCTGGTGGTGCACGGTCATGTCTTGGGCGAACCCGATGTCCACCGGGTCCGGTGCTTGGGCGCCGCCCGTGTCGTCGGCCGACGAGGCCAGCAGGAGGCCGCCTGCGCCACCCAGCAGAACCGCGGTGATCAGGGCTCCCGCGGCCACGACAACGGTCAGCCAACGTCGGCGCGGCCCGGCTGGCCGATCGTCAGCGGAAACGGCGTCGTCAGCCGTCACTTCGCTCCGTCGACCGGCACCGCGTCGGGTCCCGGCGGGGTGGGATCGAACGGCGGCGGGTTGTCTGGATCGAACCGGCCAGGACCGAGTGGTGCGCACGTCGCGCCGACCTCCGGATGAGCGAACCGGTTGACACGCAACGCGCTGATGAACTGGTCGATGCGTTCGTCGGCAGCGTTATCGAGCTTGAGCTGATGCCCCCAGGACTGCAGCGAAATCGGCGAGTCCATCGTCGGCACCGGCGACATCAACGCATAGTTCGTACCCTCGACGCGGGCGCGTAGCGCATCCAGATCGGCCTTGGAGATCTCGGGGCGATAGGCAATCCACACCGCACCGTGCTCAAGCGAATGCACCGCGTTCTCTACCCGAATCGCCTGCGAGTACACAACACCGTCGCATGCCGCCCAAGACTGATCGTGGGCACCACCATAGGGCGGAGTGCCCTGGTAGGCCACCCGCTGATCGGGGCGGACGTGGTCGGCGCCCGGGGGCTCCGTCACGACGACGCCCGGGATCTTCCTCGACGGATCCTGGTTGGATTCGCTCGGCACAAATGGGCCGAGCGCAGTCTCGCGTTCACGCTTGTCGCCGCTGCTGATGTAGACGTAGCCAAAGACTGCCGCCGCAAAGACCAGTATCCCAACGACCGCGGCTATTGTGCCCCACGGCCGTGACGCCCCCATCTTGCCCATCGGTGAAGTCGGCTTGCGGCTGCGAGTCCTTGCCCCCTTGCCCATAAACGAGGTTCCCTTCGATCTCTCGCAGCGTGGTACGACTTCCTAAGCTACTACGTAGTTGAGAGATTGGCGGCTGCCGCCCATGCGCAGTTCGCGCCAGTTCCGCATCCGGTCTCTCAGCCGTGAGTCAATCCTGGGTGCTACCTAGCGTCGTACTATCGTCGAGCGTACTACGGGTCGAAGTAGGAAACCGACACGCGACGAACCGCGGAAGCCGCGCTTAAGTCAGGGAGGTGGAGCGGTTCACCATCCAGGTTGATGAGAATGCCGCTCGCTTGCTCTACGCGCGCTGCGATTAGCCCTCACAGCATGCGGCGTCCGGATTGGTGCATGAGTCATCGCTGTTGACGTAACAGCTGAAGGCGCTGGCGTACTCCTCTGGGTCGATTTCGCCACGAGCAAAACGTTCACGCGAGCTCGTTGCTCAGCTGCAAGCCCATGTGTCGGCGATGTAGTCGCGCCTCGACCGGCGTGACGAGATGATGTGCATGAGCGACAGTCTGCCGACCTTGTTCCGTGTTACACGGAAGCAACAGCCCGATTTGGGGATCGACATCGATTGCCCTATGGGCTAAGCGTGGATTGCAGGCTCCCAAGATCAGATAATCCTCGATGTCCTCGCCGAGTTTAGCCTTCAGTGTGGCCGTAACGTCGATCTCGGTTAGCACGCCGAATCCCTGATCCGCCAAGGCTTTCCGAGTATTTTCAACAGCGTCGTCGACGTGCTGTGCAATGTGGTTGAAATGGCCAGTGCCATAATCAATCCCTCTCTGTCGATGTTGATATGCCGTCAGGTGAGCCCGGGAGCGCCTGCCCAGCTGCGCTTGGCCCACCTGGATCAGGCCCGAGGTGACTCGCATGAGCCCACCTGCCGACTTTGCTTCTGAGCCGGCCCCCGCGCTTAGCGCTTGGCCGCTCGCTTCGTGGGTCGACGTAGCGCGGCGCGCAGGCGCGCCGACTCTTCGGGGCCGATCTGTTCGAGGAAGTAGGTGAGCACCAAATCGGGTTGGCCGCCGGAGTCCAAGGCCTCACGCATAAGGCTTGCGCTGTGTTGCTCACGAGTCAGGGTCGGCCAATACCGGTAGGCTTTGCCGTCGCGCTCCCGCGCCAGGTAGCCCTTGCTGTGCAGATTGTCCATCGTGGACATCACTGTGGTGTAGGCGATGTCGCGTTCTGCCGCTAGTTCGTCGAAAATCTCTCGCACCGTCGTGGTCGTGCCTGATCCACGGTTCCAGATGCGGTCCATGATGGCAGCTTCGAGTTCGCCAAATCCGCGTGTGCGCACCGTTGGCCTCCCGGCTGTCCGTGTCGAGCCTGTGTCACGCATGGTGCGCCCCTTCGGCGGAATGCGTACTGTCTACGTACAGAGATCGTAACGCCGTCTCAAGTGGTTGGGGATTTGAGGGCTCCTTATGCCGACTGGCATAGCTTGACGGGCCTTCGCCCTGTTGCCGAAGGGTACAAACAAGCTTCCAATGCGAAGCCGCGCCGGTTTCGTCAGCGCGCGTCGAGATTGTGCGTTAGACAACTGCGGCCACGTATTCGCGTTCCTGACTTATCGCTGCTGTCGCAGCAGCTCGAGACGGTGTCGATACTCCTCCGGGTCGATTTCGCCACGGGCGAACCGTTCGGCGAGCACATCCTCGGCGCGGGTCTGCCCAAGAATTTAGGGGCTTGTGGCTGTGCCACGCGGACTGGCCAGATAACGGATGGCGAGGACCACCGCGGTGATCACCAGCGCCCAGGACGCCACCATACCTACGGACATCAGGACCCAGCCGACCCATGTCCATCCGTCGCCGTCATGCCACATCATCGTCGTGCATTCCGTTTCCTACCAAAGAAATAGCCAGGCGACCAAGCCAATTCGTGAATCTGTCGGCGCGTTCACCGCGAGCACTCACGCCGTCACCGCTTGCGCCACGGCCATCGCGATACTGAGGGTGACGGCGTAAACGACGCCCATCACTATCGCGTACCGGCCGACAGCCCGTAGGACGGCGCGGAATCCGAGGCTGGCCCGCAGCGATCGCGGGTCCGTCCAGCGCCGCCACCGGGGTGTCTGGCTGGAATCAGTTACGCCTTCTGCTGTGAGATGTGCGAGCAAGCCTTCACCGATAACCCCGCTCGCTTCGTCGCCGCGAACCATGGTTAGCAAGACTGACCAGGCGACTTATGAGCCTCCCATCATGCCGCCGTCCATCATTCCCGCCATCATGGCGGGCATGCCGTCGATGACGAAGCCGGTGACTTCCCGCGCATGTGCGCGGATGGCCTGCGTCATTTCTGGATCGCGGGATGTTTCGACCGCGACGACACCCTTCGGGGTGAAGGTGAGTTGGCGTTGGTAGTCGGGGGCGCGCCGGAACAGGGTGGGCAGGCTGGAGCTCATGCACATGACCTCGCCGCGCTGGTCGACGCGGGAGTACATCGCCGACACATGGGCCCGCAGCTGAGCGACCAGGTCCGGAGAGTCGGATTCTGTGGTGGTGCGCACGCCACCGGGAATGTCCTCGACGGAGCGTCGGAGCTCGCGATGCCGGTTGAACATCTGCATATAGGTTTGCATTTCGCCCATCATTCCGGGGCCGGCGTTGCTGGAAGGCACGTCGATCACGTTGCGCAGGAGGTAACCCACGCCGAGCAGCCCACCGCCGGCGCCGAGCATGGCCAGCACGGTTCGCCTCGTCAATTTCGCCATATCCAACTCCGTCCTTACCGCGGTAACCTCCGCCCACGCTACTACTACTATCTCGATACGTAGGTAGTAGGGAGGACGTGGGGCGACAATCAGTTAGCCCGGGCGCGACCGGACCCGTCAATCATCGACTTTCTGTGTACGTCGAGAGCGTTTCGCGCTCACCGGTTTTCACGGATCAATGCCAGGTGTCGCCGGTATTGGTCCTCGTCGATCTCGCCGCGCGCGAAGCGTTCGGCGAGCACATCTTCCGCCCGCGTCGGACCATAACCCGGTGGGTTCGCGGCGGTGCCGCGCGGGCTGGCCAGATAGCGGACAGCGAGGACCACGGCGGTGATCACCACCACCCAGAACAGCACCATGCCGACGGTCATCAGGGCCCAGCCGCCCCATCCCCAGTCAGTGTCGTACCACATCATCGTCATCAATTCCTTTCCTCTGTGAAGATGCACGCCACCACGAAAGGCGTTGGTTGAACTGCGGATCCGATCATCGACGGGGCTCACATCGTGACCAGTTGTGCGGCGGCCATCGCGATGCCGAGGGTGACGGCGTACACGACACCCATGACGATCGCATGCCGGCCGACAGTGCGTAGGACGGCGCGGAAATCCAGCGGCGAGATGCCTTGCCGTCGCAGCTGACGCAGCAGCCATAGCGCCATGATGACGACGCTACCCACGATGAAGTAGAGCTGGTAACGGTCCATCAGGCCGGTGAAGAATCCGGCTGCGCCGAGGCCGGCGGCGGTGGTGATGGCCGCGCCGATGCAGCAGAGGCCCCCCAGCAGTCCGGATCCGAGACTGGCCCGCAGCGATCGCGGGTCCGCCCAGCGCCGCCGCCGGAGTGGCTGGCTGTCGAGATGCGCCAAGCGTTCGGTCATTTCGTTTGTCCTGGTTTGTGCGCACGACCAAGGATGTGGGCATGCGGGGGAACGAATTTCAACGGCCGGTAGCTGAATCGGTCGAGTTCGTCGATCTCGAATCCGGCGGCCCCAATTGCCGCTGCGATGTCGCGGTTGAGGTGGCAACCGCCGCCGATCGCCGACCACACCGGGGTGATGGTGTCTTGAAAGACACCGAGCAGCGGCCTGCGGGAACGGACATGTTCGAAGAACCGCAGTTCTCCGCCTGGCTTCAGGACGCGTCGAACCTCGGCCAGAAAGTGGCCCGGGTCGGGAACCGAGCACAGCACCAACGAGAGGACCGCGGCATCGAAGGTGCCGTCGTCGAAAAGCAGCGCATCGCCATGCCCGGCAACCACTTTCACGGGCACCGCCGCGGTGGCGGCCGCCAGCTCGGCGAGCCCGCGCAAGGTGTCCTCGGGTTCGACGGCCACCACCTCAGTGACGGTGTCCGGGTAGTGGCGGAAGTTCATGCCGTTGCCAGCGCCGACCTCGATCACGCGTCCGGACAAACCGGCCAGTGCTCGGTCGCGGTGTTCTGCGGTGCCGCGGCGTTCGGATTCGGCGCTGATTCGTTCGTACAACCGCGCGAACCGCGGATGCTGGAATGCGGACAGATCAGTCATGGGTTTGATGTCCTTTCGTTGAGTGCTGGTCAGGGTTGGGTGAAGAGCAGTTCCAGGTCGATCGCACCGGCCGCTACGGTGCCTTCGGCCGCGGCGAGGATGACCTGGGCTCCTGCCACCGGCATGGTGGGGCGGCGGGCCATGTCGCCGGCGGCGTAGACGCCGGGCACCGAGGTTTGGCCGAGGTCGTTGATCTCGACCGCGCCGTCGTCGAGAATCCGACAGCCCAACTTTGTGGGCAGCTCGCTGCTTTGGCGCACATGGCCATGGACGAACAAGGCGGAGCGCTCCAGCCGCGAACCGTCGGCGAAGGTCAGCCACTGCAGCGAGTCACCCTCGCCTTCGACGCCGGTGAGCGGCTTATCGACCACGGTGACGTCGCGCGCCGCCAGCAGCTGGCGCTGTTCGGTGTCCAGGTCGAAGTCGGTGCCGAGGCACAAGACCACGTCGGGGCTGAAGCGGCGCAGCTGGATTGCCTGTTGCACACCCTTCTCGTCGAGTGCGAGCACCGCCAGCGGCAGGTCGCGTCGCTCCCAGCCGTGGCAGTACGGGCAGTGCACGACGCTGCGGCCCCACCGCTCGGCCAGGCCCGGGATGGCCGGAAGGTTGTCGACGACTCCGGTGGCCAGCAGCAGCCGGCGGCCCCGGACTTGGTCGCTGTCGGCGAGGGCGATGTCGAACTCGCCGTCGACCGCCGTGGCGCTTTCCGCGTGACCCGTCCGGACCTCCACCGATGGGTACGCGGTCAGCTGCTCCAGCGCGATCTTGCGCAGGTCACCGGGAGCGATCCCGTCCCGGGACAAGAAGTTATGCACACCGTCGCTCGGGGCGTTGCGACCTGGTCCACCGTCGATCAGCAGCGTCGCCCGCCGGACCCGGCCAAGCGTAAGTGCCGCGCTGAGGCCGGCGGGTCCGGTCCCCACGATCACGGCGTCATAGCTCATGGTTGACGCCTCCCATCGTTTCTACTATCACTATGTAGTTGATACTATGTCGAGATAGTACGTAGTGGCAATAGTAGAAAATGTGACGCTTGCTACTATCGATCGGTAGGAGGTGGAAGCATGGCGGAGCCAGTGATCGAACAGCCCGATCAGGACGTGGCGCGGGCGGTGGCGCTGCTCGGCCCGTTGGAGGGCCGGGTGATGCGGTCGGTGTGGACCGGCCAGGTCGCCGAGACGTTCGTGGTGCGCGACGTGCAGACCTTGATGCCCCAACTCGCCTACACCACGGTGATGACCACCCTGCGGCGGCTGGCCGACAAGGGGCTGCTGACCGCCAAGGCCGAGCTGGGCCGCCGGGCGCATGAATACCGCGCCGCCGGCACCGCAGCCGAATACCTGGTGCGGGCCAGCCAGGACGAGGCCGCACAGTTCGTCGCGCGCTACGGCGACGCCGCGCTGTCCGCCTTCGCCGCCCGGCTCGCCGACCTCACCCCCGAGCAGCGGCGCCGCCTGGAGGACCTGGCGCAATGACCCAGCTGCGGCCCTTGAGGGTTGCGCGGGAGCATCCGATCGCGATCGCGGTCGTGGCCGGGGTGATCGCGGTGCAGGTGGCGTGGATGGTTGGGGCGGCGGTGTGTCCGCGGATGACGATGACCGAATGCGTGGTCGCCGCGGTCGTGCTCGTCGCCGGCGCTAGCGTGCTGAGCATCGTGGTTCGCGTCGCGTGGCTGGCCGCCACCACCGCACGCGCACTGGCCGCGCTCCCCCGCGCTCCGATGCCGCAGTCGCTGCAAACTGCCGCGCAGCGCGCCGGAATCCCGCGTCTGCACAGTCTGGCTGGTACGGATCGAACTGCATTCTGCGCCGGGCTAATTCGCCCGTCCGTCTACATCACCGCCGCCACCGCGCAGCTCAAGACCAACGAGGTCGACGCCGTCCTGGCTCACGAGGCCGCCCATGCCCGGCGCCGGGACCCGTTGCGACGGTTGGTTACCCGCGCCGCCGCCGACGTGATGTTCTGGTTGCCGCTGCTGCGGTGGTGGCTGCACAAGCACGTCGAGAACGCCGAAGTCCATGCCGATAAGGCCGCCATCGATCATGCCGGTCGTCAAGGCCTGGCGGCAGCGCTGCTGGCCGCAGGAGCCCAGCCACCGGTGCCCATGCCAGCCATGGCCGGGGCGACCGAAACCCGAATCGCCCACCTGCTCGGTGAGGATCTGCCCATCCGACGCCCGCCAGCCAGTCTCGTGGTGCTGTCGCTGCTCGGCGCCATCGGCGCGGTCTGGATCGTCATGTGCCTCGGCCAGGGCGCGCTCGCCGCGATCGGCTGGTGAATCGGCCTCCAAATCCCGTCAATAAGGGGAAAGGGAGCAATCTATGTTGTACTACCATCGTTGGCGACCGTCATCGGATTAGCGGGCTGCGCGACCCGTTGGGATGCGGACCCCTAGGGTGGCACCTTCGATTTCGTCTCGCCGGGTAGCTTGCTTCGTCTCGTCTGTACTAACTATGTACGTAGGGCGTAACACTGGTTGCGTCTGTCGAGGTACCGTGCGGCCTATTCCCCACGGCGCGACGCCGAGGACCAGGGCGCACAGGTGATGAAGCCATACGCGCCGATCGCCATCGCCTACAATCTACGTACTTATATAGTAGATGAATAGGTGGAGCAGTAAGCAGACCCGCAACTAGGCTGGCGTTTGGTGGACCGCCCGCGGCGATCGTGAATGGCGTGAAAGAGCATGGGGTGCGCCCATTTGGACTGATGGCGATCGCGGCGGTCGCAATGGCGCTCTGGCTATGCGCGTCTTCAGCGAATCTTCACTGAATGATGATCGATATGCCTGGGTGTGAGTCGGATCATGGGCGATGAAGGGAGGTTTCGGCAATGATGCTGTGGGCCTTTGACATAAACGGCGGCGCGTGGGGTGGCTGGGTGTTAATGGGGGTAATGACGGTCGCGGTGTGGGGATTGGCCGTCGCGGGCATAGTCGCCCTCTTCCACGGGTTCGGCGCGGGCCATCGGACCACACACCAGCCGAAGGATCGTCCGGATACCCCACGCGTATAGGGCTACACGATTCACCGGCGGGGATCTCGGGGCTGATGGATACCGCACTGGCGCACCTGAATTAACCCGATATGCGCTCGGCGGCTGGCCGTGTTCACAGCTGCACGGAGCCGGCACTGTAGCCAAGTCCTGTGATGGTGTCGATGATCTGTCGGGGATCGGTGAGGCTGGTGTCAAGCTCCACGGTGGACTGGCCGGACTTGAGATCGGTGTGTGAGCGGCTGACTCCGGGCAGGTCTTCGAGCGCGTCGTCGATCAGCAGCGAACAGCTGCCGCAATGCATGCCCTCGATCCGGAAAACATGTGTGTTGGCGGGCATTTCGTAACTCCTTTTGGAATCAGGCGACCGTGATGGTGCCGGTGTACATACCCATGCCGCAGGCGTAGCGCAGTTCGCCCGCGCTGGGGGTGCCGAGGTCGATGCGGGTATCGCCGGACACCGGCAGCACCATTTCGGCGTCGCCGATGACAAATGAACGGACGCAGCCGGCCGCGCCCTCGGAGCGCACGACCAACGTTGTCGGGATGCCGGCCTTGATCTCGGTGTTGCGCGGGCTGTATCCGCCGCTCGAGGCGGTCACCACAACTTCCTGATGCCCATCGGCAACCGTGACTGCAGTGGGGTCCGCGGCGGCCGTGCCGGAGAAGGACTCCGCGATCCTGCTGGCAGCCAGCGGTGACCCGGCGAGTTCGAGACCGCCGTTGAGGGTGAATAGGCCCATCGCGACCACCGCGATGCCGGTGGCGGCCACGAGCCTGCCCCGCCACACGGTGACCGCCTTGCGGGCGGCGTAGCCCAGCACAGCGAACAGCGGGCTAGTTCCTGCCACGAAGACAGCCATGATCGCCGCACCCTGCCACGCCGAGCCGGATGCCAGCGCGAGCGCTTCCACCGACAACGTCACACCGCAGGGCAGCAGCACTGTCGCCACGCCGAGCAGGGCGGGCGCGAGCGCGGCGCGTGAACGCGTGCGGGCGCGCACCAGCCGCATCCACGATGCCGGTGGTGCGATCACGATCCGCCGGAATCCGGGGAAGCCGAGCTGGGCAAGACCGAATGTGATGATCAGCAGGCCAGCGCCGATCTGCAGCCAGGTCCGCGCGCCCGGCGAGAGCTGCACGACACCACCTAATGCGCCCAGCAACGCGCCGAGCAGGGTGTAGGCCACGAGTTTGCCGGCCAAGAAACCGCCCACCGGGGCGAGGTCGTCGCCGAGTTGGCTTCGCCACGAACGGGATTCGCCGTTAGCGCCGTCCAGTGATCGCGGGTTCGGTTGCAGCGCACCGACTGTCGCCTCGGTGACCGCACTCTCGCGGGCGGCGTGTTGACGGGTGATGAGGCCGGTGAGCAGTCCGCCCTGAACGGCTGCGCAGGAGATGCCCCCGGCGAACAAGCCGGTGACCAGCACCGCGACGAGATTCACGAATATTCCCTTCCTGCAGACGTCGGCTGGTGTTTCGGCCGCGGTGCGACCCGCAATCCACTATCTACGTATCTAAATAGTAGGTTGCCCTGGGCGAGACTACTGATCGATTACGAATCCTGCAAGCGCTGCAGTTGCGTGTCGATTTGCGCGCGGAGTTGGCGCAGGTGGTCAATCTCCTGTGCGTGGCCAGCTGCACCTGCAGCGTCGGGCCGGTTGGCCGGAGCGGGAGAGTTCGGGTGCGGGACTTGCCCGTTGTCCGCCGAAGGCACCTGCCCGTGGGTCCGCTGACGGGTCAAGGCGTCGACCGCCGATTCGAGCCGGGCCACCGTGGCCACCAGCTGGACGAGCATCGGATCCGTCTGCCCGGGGACAGCCGAGGTGGCCGAAATTGTGTGTTCTACAGTCTGTTTCGAGGTGGCGCGCGTGTGTCGATCACGGCGCCAGGGCCGGCGCGGGCCGGCGCTTTCAGGACTGTGTGGGTAGGCGGTGCGGAAGCGTCGCAGCCGCAGGCTGTTTGACACCACGAACACGCTCGACAGCGCCATCGCGGCGCCGGCGATGAGCGGGTTGAGCAGCCCGAGCGCCGCCAGCGGGAGGGCGGCCAGGTTGTAGGCGAAGGCCCAGAACAGGTTGGCTTTGATGGTGCGCAGGGTGCGCCGGGCCAGGCGGATCGCGTCGACCGTGGCGCGCAGGTCGCCGCGCACCAGGGTCAGGTCGCTGGCCTCGATCGCGACGTCGGTGCCGGTGCCCATCGCCAGGCCGAGATCGGATTGCGCCAGCGCGGCAGCGTCATTGACGCCGTCGCCGACCATCGCGACCACCCGGCCTTCATGCTGCAGCCGCGCGACGGCGTCGACCTTGTCGCGGGGCAGCACCTCGGCGATCACCTCGTCGATGCCGACCTCGTCGGCCACGGCGCCGGCGGCGGCGGCGTTGTCTCCGGTCAGCAGCACCGGGCGCAGCCCGAGGTCGCGCAGCCCCGCCACTGCCTCGAGTGAGGTCGGTTTGATCGTGTCGGCGACAACGAGGATGGCGCGCGCGGTGCCGTCCCAGGCGGCGACCACCGCGGTGCGGCCCTGCGATTCGGCCTGCCGCTTGACGGCGGTCAGGTCCGGTGGCAGCTCAATGCCGTGCTTCTCAAGCAGGCTGGACCGCCCGATCAGCACCTCGTGTCCGTCGACACGGCCGCACACGCCGAGCCCTTCTAGATTGGCGAAGTCGGCCACCGCGGGCAGCTCGCCTACTCGTTGGCGGGCGGCCTGCGTGATGGCGGCGGCGATGGGATGTTCGGAGGCGTCCTCCAGCGCCCCGGCGATGCGCAGCGCGTCGTCCTCAGACACGCCAGCGGCGGTATGCACGGCCGACAGGCTCATCTTGCCGGTGGTGACGGTGCCGGTCTTGTCCAGCACGATGGTGTCCACGCGGCGGGTGGATTCGAGGACTTCGGGGCCCTTGATGAGTATGCCCAGCTGGGCGCCGCGACCGGTGCCGACCAGCAACGCGGTCGGGGTGGCCAGCCCGAGCCCGCACGGGCAGGCGATGATCAGCACCGCCACCGCCGTGCTGAACGCGGTCGCCGCACCGGCCCCGAGGCCGAGCCACACTCCGAACGTGGCCACCGCGATGGCGATGACGATCGGCACGAACACAGCGGAGATCCGGTCGGCGAGGCGTTGGATCTCCGCCTTGCCGTTCTGGGCGTCTTCGACCAACTTGGCCATCTGCGCCAGCTGGGTGTCGGATCCCACCCGGGTCGCGCGGACGATGAGGCGCCCGCCGGCGTTGACCGTCGCGCCTACGACCGGGTCGCCCGGGCTGACTTCGACGGGCACCGATTCGCCGGTGAGCATGCTGGCGTCGACCGCGGACGCTCCATCCTCGACGACGCCGTCGGTGGCGATCTTCTCCCCCGGCCGCACCACGAAGCGGTCACCGACGCTGAGCTGCTCGACCGGGATCCGCAACTCGGTGTCGCCCCGCAGGACGGCGACGTCCTTGGCGCCCATCTGCAGCAGCGCCCGCAATGCCGATCCGGCGCGGCGTTTGGCGCGGGCCTCGAAGAACCGTCCGGTCAGAATCGCGGCCGTCAGCCCGCTGGCGACCTCGAGGTAGATGTTTTCGCCGGCCGATCCGCGCGCGATGGTGAGGCTGAACCCGTGATGCAGCCCTTCGTGGCCGGCGCCGCCGAGAAACAGCGCGTACACCGACCAGGCGAATGCGGCGAGCACGCCGATCGAGATCAGTGTGTCCATCGTCGCGGTGCCGTGGCGCAGGTTGGCCAGCGCGGCGCGGTGAAACGGCCACGCGCCCCACACCGCCACCGGCGCGGCCAACGTCAGGGCAAGCCATTGCCAGTAGGTGAACTGCAGCGGCGGCACCATCGACAGAGCGATCACCGGCAGACCGAGCGCGAGGGACACCCGCATCCGTTGCCGCAGCGAGCGAGTGTGCTCGTCGTAATCGTCGTCTGCAGTTTCCGAGGTCGAATCATCCTCCGCAGCAGCAGGTTTCGGGGGTGTGGCGGTGTAGCCCGTGTCCTGGACGACCTTAATCAGGTCCGCTGTCGTCAGCGTCGCCGGGAACTCGACCTGGGCCTTCTCGGTGGCATAGTTGACCGCAGCGGTCACCCCGTCGAGCTTGTTGAGCTTGCGTTCGATGCGGGCCGCGCACGACGCGCACGTCATCCCGCCGATCGCCAGCTCGACCCGCTGCGTGGCCCAAGCCTGATCGGCGTCGCCGTGAACCGTTGTGCTCATCGCTTCCCCTTGCTTCCATAAACCGCGTTCGCCGATCCGCGACCGCCATCGTTCTTGCCTGCGCCACCGGTGCCGCCCTCATCGGTTGACTTGTCGGTCGTTCCGGCGCCGTCGGATTCGCCTGCCGTTCCGATGGCACCGGATCTGCCGGTGGCGCCGGATCCGTCGGATGTTTCAGCGCCTCCCGAGCCCGTTGCCTCACCACTGCTGCCCGTTGTCCCGCCGGTGCCGGAGTCACCCGAGCCGGTCATCCCGCCCGAACCGTGTGAGCCCGACATCCCGCCGGAGCCACCCGAGCCCGACATCTCACCGGAGCGCTGGGAGCCCGGCACGGCAGCAGAGCCGCCGGAACGCGGCATGGCATCCGGTCGGGTTGTTTCTGAGCCCCTGGAGCCGGATGACTCCGTCGTAGCGCCGGCGTTGCCCGGGGCGGTCAACACACTGACGGCCGTGCCGGGGACAGCGGATGCGGTCGGCGGCGACGCCGCCGTAGGCGCAGGCGATCGCGCTGGCCGCGGCTGGACCGCGGCCCGAACATCGGTGGCCGCTGTCGGCAGGTTCGGAATATCCGCTCCGTCAACCGCGGGTGTAGGAGCAGCGGTCGCCGGCGGTGCGAGCGCCCGGCCGGCGACCCAACCACCGGCGAGTAGAACAGCGAGCAGCAGCACGTACGCCGACGCGGCAGACGCTCTCACCGGCCCGCCTCGGCACGGCCTGTCCGATCGCGGCTCACGATGCTCGACGACAAATGGCGCACCGGTCCTCGCACGGTATGCCGCCTTCCGCTCATGTCGTGTTGGTTGCCCCACACGCTAAACATTCCAGTACGGTGGAATGTCAAGGAGGTGTGATGAGGATCGGCGAACTCGCCCGCCGCGCCGATACGACCGCCAAGACCATCCGGTTCTACGAGCAGGCCGGTCTGCTGCCCGCCCCGGCCCGCACGTCGGGTGGATACCGCGACTACGGACCCGAATACGTCGACCGGCTGATATTTGTCCGCCGCGCCCAGTCCGCCGGGCTGTCGCTGCGCGAGGTGCGTCAGGTGCTGGCCATCGCCGACCGCGGCGACGCGCCTTGCGAACACGTGGTGAGCATCCTGCAAGCTCGGCTCGATCAGGTGCGGGCCACGCTCGCTGAATTGGCCACCCTAGAAGCCAATCTGGCTGCGTTGCTCGAGCACGCCGACACTGCCGAGCCCGTCGAGGAGGCCGGGGTCTGTTGGATCCTCGAAAGCGCCGCGACCGGTCTCGGCACCAATGGCCACCCGGCGGTCCAGGCGTGACCGAATCCAGTGCCCCGCTGATGAGCGCCGTGGGGTGCTACGCGCGAGGATATCGCGGCACCGCGGTCATCTGATCTACTATGTAGGTACGTAGAGCGTAGCGGTGGGACGCGGGCTTCTTCGCTCGGATCGCCGCGCAGTTGGGAGTGCACGATGGAATCGGCTTTTTACACGCTCGCATTGTTGGCCTGCCCGGTCGGGATGGGCCTGATGATGTGGATGATGATGCGCGGCCACAACAAAGGCACCACCGGCGAAGCCCAGGGGCGCGAGGACCGCAGCGAGGTGGATGCGCTGCGGGCCGAGATCGACGCGCTTAAAGCCGACCGCGCCGCTCGAACGCCGCCGCACCGGCAACCATGAATACCTGGCTGGCGGCCGCCGTCGCGGCAGCGGCGATCTCACTCACCTACTTCTTCTGCGTCCGCCCAACGTTGCGTGGCCGCGGCGGCTGCGCGATGACCGAACGTGCCGGCGAGCGCAGCGACCGGGACCGTGAGATCGCCGAGCTGCGTGAGGAACTGCGGGTGTTGCGGGCTCAAGACGCCTTGGATCGTCACTCGCCGCCACCTGCCGGCGAGTGACGCGGGAGCTCACGTGGTCAGCGCGGATTTCGATGTCCACTCCGGCCACGTCAGTGTCCAGTCGTAGTAGTCGCCGTCGGCGCCGGACAGTGGTTGGGTGCTGCCGATGACTTCGACGGGATCGCCGGTCATCGCGGTCTGGTAGTAGGCGATGGCGTCGTCGGGGGCGAGATTTACACAGCCGTGCGAGACGTTCTGCGTGCCCTGGGCCCACACCGACCACGGCGCAGAGTGGATGAACTCGCCGTTGTTGGAGACCCGCACCGCCCACTGCACGGGTAAGTCCGTGTAGTCGAACTTCGGGTTGCTGAACAGTGTCGCCGGGGTCTTTTCCATCACCACGTGGGTGCCGCCGCGGGTGACGCGCTCTGGGTCGCTGTCGAGCCCGTAGCTGGCCGGGTAGTCGGCGACCTGCTCGCCGTCGCGGATGACCGTGAAGCGGTGGGTCTGGGTGTCGGCCCGCGCGATCTGCGACCGGCCGATCGCGAATTGCGCGGTGAGATCGTCAGCGCCGTAGGCGTTTTCGCCGAACGGCACGCCGTAGAGCTTGGCTGTCACGGTGACCGCAGTGTCCGGCTGCCAGTACACCTTCGGGCGCCAGTGCACGGTGCGGTCGTCCAGCCATGCCCACGCACCCTCGGTGGGTTTCGACGTCTGCACGCTCAACGCCTGCTCGACTGCGGCCCTGTCGGTCACCGCCACGTCGAAGGTCAGCGCGATTGGCATGGCAACTCCGTAGGTCTGCCCGTCGCCGGTGTTGAGCCGAGCGCTCACATGCCGTGCAGGGGTGAGCGTGGTGAATGACCCGGTGATCGGGGCCGCGGCTCCGTCCGCACCATTGACCCGCCCGGACCACGTGTAGGTCTTGCCGTAGCCAAGCGGCTCGGTGATCCGGAAGCTGGTGCGGTCACCGGCGAGTTGCCCGGCGACGACCTTGCCGTCCGGATTCGTCAGCGCTACCTGTTCGATCGCGCCGTGGACCACGGTGATCGCCACCGGCACGACCGGGCTCACGCCGGCCGCGCCGATCGCGGGACTTGCGATGATGGTGGCTGTCGGCGCGACGGGGACATTGGCGACGGTGGTGTTGGACGCGACGGGCGCACGTGGGCCGCCGGGGTCCACCGACGGCGCTGGATCGACTGTCCCCCACGCGACGAGAGCCGTCGCTGCGAGGGCCGCACATAGGGCAATCGATCGTCGACGCATTGGCGGCCTCTCCGTTCCGGCAACCTACTAGCGTAGATAGTACGAAATTTCACCGTAAGTAATGGTGCGCCGCGCGCTGACGTCGGCGATCCGCATGGCGGCCGGTTTAGTTAGTTAGCAGCTGACCGGCACCGGTCTCATTGACCGTCGCCGAGTGCGATCGGCACACCGACGAGGGAGCCGTATTCGGTCCAGCTGCCGTCGTAGTTCTTGACGTCGTGGTGTCCGAGCAGCTCGTGCAGCACGAACCAGGTGTGCGAGCACCGTTCACCGATGCGGCAGTAGGCGATGGTCGGCTTGGATCCGTCAAGGCCGGCGTGGGTGTAGATGGCGGTGAGGTCTTCGTCGGACTTGAATGTGCCGTCCTCGTTGGCGGCCCTGCTCCACGGCACGTTGAGTGCGCCGGGGATGTGCCCGGCCCGCTGTGCTTGCTCCTGCGGCAGGTGCGCCGGGGCCAGGATCTTGCCGGAGAACTCGTCGGGCGAGCGCACGTCGACCAGGTTCTTGTTACCGATGGCGGCGAGCACCTCGTCGCGGAACGCGCGGATGCTGTTGTCGGGTGCCTTTGCCTTGTATTGGGTGGTCTGACGGCTCACAGCCTCGGTGGACAGGGGGCGGCCGTCGAGTTCCCATTTCTTGCGGCCGCCGTCGACGAGTTTGACCTTGTCGTGGCCGTAGAGCTTGAAGTACCAGTAGGCGTAGGCGGCGAACCAGTTGTTGTTCCCGCCGTACAGGATCACGGTGTTGTCGTTGGAGATGCCGCGTTCACTGAGCAGTTCTGAGAATTGGTCCTGGTTGACGAAGTCCCGGCGCACCGGGTCTTGCAGGTCGAGCTTCCAGTCGAGCTTGACTGCCCCGTCGATGTGGCCGCCGTCGTAGGCGGTGGTGTCCTCGTCGACCTCGACGAACACGATGTTTGGGTTGTCGGTGTTCAGCTCGGCCCACTCGGCGGTGACCAAGACGTCGTTGCGGCTCATATGGTTACTCCTCTTATCCGGTTGGTGGCGGTTTCATCTACTGATCTCGATAGTAGATTCGTTATTGACCTGATGGGTACGGGGATTGTGGGCATCGAGGCGATGATCACGTGACCGCCGAGTGGCGATCCGGCAACGCTGACGTCGACGGACGTCTCACGCGCGGTTGGCTTCTCGGCCATTTCTTTCCCGACGAACACGACGTCCGCCATACCGACGCGGTCGAGGTCAAGTGGGCGGCAAAGACTGCCGGTGATGAACGCGAAGGCTGGGTCACCCACGAAACAAGAACGACCCTGTTGCTGCTGATCGGGGACATTTCCGAATCACGTTTCCCGCGCCGGTGCTGTGAAGCTCCGCAACCGCGGCGACTACGCGGTATGGGGTCCGGGCGTCGGTCACACCTGGCGCGCCCTGGAGGTGACGGTCGAGGGTGACCCCGATCGATTGCGCCAAATCGTCACAAACCTACTCACCAATGCCGCGAAGTTCGTGTCCTCTGGAGGAACTGTCACCGTGGCCGTGCGCAGCGACGACCACTGGGCCGAGCTGACGGTCGCGGAAACCGGTCCCGGTATCGCGCGCGATGAGCTTCCCCACGTCTTCGAACGCTTCTTCCGTAGCCGCACCGCAGGGGCCGGCGGCTCCGGGATCGGCCTCGCGGTTGTCGCCGAACTCGCCAAAGCCCATGGCGGCGACATCTCGGTCGACAGCGAACTTGGCCGGGGTAGCACGTTCAGAGTGCGGCTGCCGACGATGGCCCCGCCGGGTTCACCCTGAATTGCTTCCAAGTTCCACGATTTCAGATAGTACGTGTCAAATTGTGTATACATGGAACGCTTGGGCTGCATACGAATCGTGTACTGCTGCAACGCATTTTGAGGCGTCAGCCCAGCGGGATGGGTCTGGTAAGGCGTCGCGCCGATCCCGGCGCTGAAACCCGACGGGTCCGTTGTGCCGAACTAGCCAACTAACAGACCGCGCCCGCTCAGGCGGTGAAGGGCCCGCACGCGGTGAAACCCGACGACGCCGCCCACACAGTCAGCACGGGAGCTGCGACAACAACGCCCGTGAACGCGGCCATTAGCAGTCGGGCGCGGAGCCGGCCCGCCGTTGTGTCGGGGTCGGCGAGCCTGGTGACCCGTTCGCACAGCCCGATAGTGGTCGCGCCCAGTGCGGTGGCCGGGATCGGGTCAGCTCCGGCAAGGGCGACAATGGCTGCCAGTAGTGACGCGGGGCCGTGGCGGCGGGCGGCGGTGTCATCGGCGCACATTTCCAGTAGTCGCGCGATCTCCGCATGTGCGACGGTAAACAACCGGATCCGTGGAAGGCTCGCGGCCAAGGCCCGGGTCGCGGTGAGCAGCAGATGATGTCGCCCAGCCAAGTGCGCGCGCTCATGGGCCAATACCGCGTCCAGCTGCGGACGCTCCAGCGCGGCGACCGCCGCGCTGGTGATCACGACCGTGCCGGGCCGCCCGCCCAGGCAGTACGCCATCTTCTGCGGCGCATCGACAACCAGGCCGTCGACACCGGCGACTCGGCGGCCGATGATGCGTGCCGACTGAGCATGCCGACGGGTGCGCACTCGCGCTCTGATCACGAATCGTCCGATGCGGGATGCCAGCGCCACCACGACGGCCGACAACACCACCGTCGCCGCGGCCAGACCAATCTGCATCGCCGGCCCGCTCTGTCCTGTTGCGGCTGAGCGCACCTCGGCCAGACACGCGGCCACTGCCAGCGGATCGGGTCGATTCCACGTGCGCGCGGTGTGTACGGCCAGCGCAACGGCGGCGCCGGTCCATGATGCGAGGACGCTGGTCAACACGATCAGCCACACCGCGACGGCGGCGCCCGGGGCGGCGCCGCCGCGAGTCAGATTCGGCAGTAACCGCGGCGCCAACACACACACCACTGCCCCGTAGAGGAGCAGGCAGATCGCGACGCTCACCGCGTGCGCTTCCGGGTGGCCAAGCGACGCAACACTTTCCGAAGCGCAGCGGATTCATCGTCGCTGAACTGCTCCAGGAAGTGTGTCAGGACCAGGTCCGAGCGACCGCCGTCGTCAAGCGCGTCCCGCATCAGCTGGGCGCTGTACTGCTCGCGGGTCAGGCTCGGCCAGTACAGGTACGCCTTTCCGTGGCGTTCCCGCGACAGCCATCCCTTGCGATGCAGGTTATCCATCGTCGACATCACCGTCGTGTAGGCGATCTCACGGTGATGACGCAGATCCTCGAACACCTCCCGTACCGGCGTGGCGCCCTCGCGCATCCACAGGCAGTCCATCACCACCGCCTCAAGATCGCCGAAACCGCGTGCCACCGGTCCTCCTCGTTTCTGCCCGCTTAGCTTACTTGGTGCCGCAGGTACTATCTACGTACGGAGATCGTATTCAGGTTGCGCATGCGATCGCGATGACAACTAGCCAAGGAACCGTCGATGGGTGAATTGCTGATCGGGACGACACTGCTGGCGTCGTTCCTGGGTGGGCTGGTGGCGCTGCTGGCGCCGTGCTGCGTGTCGGTGATGCTGCCCGCCTATCTGGCGACCGGTTTTCGGCATCGCGGCGGTGTCGTCCCCGCCACGCTGGTGTTCGGCCTCGGTGTGGCGACGTTGATCCTGCCGATCGGGCTGGGCGCCTCGGCGCTGAGCCGGTTGTTGTTCGGCGGGCACGTGTGGGTGTTTTCGATCGGCGGCAGTTTGATGATCGCCGCCGGTCTCGCGGTATTGGTGGGATGGAGCCCGAAGCTGCCGATGCCCGGCGTCCGCGCTGTCCGCACCGGCAGCTTCCGGTCCGCCTACCTGCTCGGGGTGTTCTCCGGGGCGGCGTCGGCGTGCTGCGCGCCGGTGCTGGTCGGGGTGGCTGTGCTGTCCGGGGCCGCGGCCTCGTTTCCGGTTGCTCTGGCCGTCGGGTTGGCCTATGTCGCCGGCATGGTCGCCCCTCTCGCAGTTATCGCCTTGATCTGGGACGCGCGGCGGGAAAGGGCTACCCAGGCCCTGACCGACAAAACCATCGTGTTGGGGTGGGGCGCCCACCGGCGCGCCCTACCTCTGGGCACCGCCATCAGCGGCGCGTTGATGATCGCGATGGGAATCTTGGCGATAGTGCTGGCTGTCACCGGCCCCGGTATGCCCAGCGGCGGCTGGCAAACCGGACTGTCCGGCTGGCTGCAACACCTCAGCGCCGCGACGTTGCGCGCCTTGTCGTGGCTGCCCGGCTGGGCAGTGATCGCGGTTCTAGCCGCAGTTTTCGCCGTCCTGATTGGCCGCTCCATGCGACGTGCATCGAGCCCGCCGCCAAGCCGCGACGAGGCTGAACTACAGGACACAGGCTCGACTAAGGAGGAACACCAGTGAGCAAGCCCAAGCGCGAAAAAGGCTCGGCCGACACCGATGTCGCGACAACAACACAAGGGTCAGGCCGCAGGCGCTTCGGTGTCGCGGGCATACCGCGGCGGTCGCATGGTCACGGCGGCCATGGTTGCGGTGGTCGCGATTGTCGCCGTCGTGGTGCTGTATCTGGTGTACCGAGGCGGCTCGACGGCACCGGATTCCGCGGCATCAGGCAGCGGCTATCCGCACGTGGCCGGTGAGCCTAGCGTGGGCGCGCCGGCGCCGGCGTTCACGCTGAACTCCGGTGATGGCAGACCCGTGAGCTTGAACGACTACCGGGGTCGCACGGTGCTGCTGTATTTCCAGGAAGGCCTGTCGTGTCAGCCGTGCTGGGACCAGATCCGCGACCTGGAACAGAATCAGTCCGCACTGCGCGCGGCGGGCGTGGACGCGGTGGTGTCGATCACCACCGACCCCGCGACGCTGATCGGGCGCAAGGCCGCCGACGAGAGACTCACGACGCCGATACTGTCGGACCCCGACCTGGCGGTGTCACGCGCGTATGACGCCAACAAATACGGGATGATGGGCGACATGCGTGACGGGCACACCTTCGTGCTAGTCGGCCCCGATGGCACGATCCAATGGCGCGCCGACTACGGTGGCGCACCCGACTATACGATGTTCTTGCCGACCGACAAGATGCTCGCAGACCTCAACACGGAGCGCATTCAGTGACCTTGCCGGTGCAGATTACGCTGCTCACGCAAACGTCTTGTGCGCTTTGCGAACTCGCCAAGGGCATCCTTGACCGCCTCAGCCAGGAATACCCGCTGTCGGTGACCGAGGTCGACCTGCGCAGCGACATGGGCCGACGACTTGCCGCCGATGCCGCAGTGATGTTCGCCCCCGGCGTTCTCGTCGACGGCGAACCATTCTCCTACGGTCGGCTCTCCGAACGAAAACTTCGGCGACTATTGGATCGCCGCGCAGCCATGACATGACCATCTGGTTCCGCCGCGCCGCCGGGGTCCTCGGCATTCTGGGGGCTGTGGCTGTCCTTGGTCTCGGTGTCGCGGGGCCAGCGGCTGCCCATCCGACGTTGCTGTTCACCGAACCTGCCGCTGAAACTGCGGTATCCGTTGCGCCGGAATCGATCACACTGATATTCAACGAGCGGGTCACCATCGGTGCCGACCCTGTCGTCGTACTGGGTAAGGACGGTCGTGCGGTACCAACCGGTGCCCCGACCACTGCGCGAGACGGCCAAGTCGTCACTGCACGCCCGGCCGCGCCGCTGCCGCCGGGCAGCTACACGGTGCGCTGGCGCGTTACTGGAACCGACGGGGACCTCGTAGAAGACGGGTTCAGGTTTGGTGTCGGCTATGCGCTGTCCGCCGCCCCAGGTGCCGGCACAGCATCGACCGCCTGGTGGTCCGCCGCGCTGCGGTGGGTGTTGTTCGCAGGGTTAGCGATCGCGTTCGGCGGGCTGATCGCCCAACGATTCATCGCAACCGCGCGCGCCGAGAAGCCGGCGCTCGTCGAACCACGGTCACCGATCACCGGCGCCCTTGTGGCCGCGCTGGCCGCGACCGCCGGGCTTGCCACCCAGGTGGTCGCCGAGGCGGGTCAACTCAGTGCCCTGTGGCGCAGCGGAACCGGAGCGATCGTGTCGGTCGAGGCGGCCGGACTGGCCGCGGCACTGGCCTTGACGCGGATGCGGCCGCGCGCGTGGGCGTTGCTGCCGCTGCTGGTGGTCGTCGGCGCAGAAGGGTGGCGATCGCACGCCCACGCCGCAGCCGGGGTGTGGGGCGCGGTGCTCACCGCAGTCCACCTGGCAGCTGCCGCGGTCTGGGTCGGCGCGCTGGTGGCGACGACGCTGGCGGTGCTCGCCTGGCGACGCGAAGCCGCCGCGGTGCGTTGGGTGCTCACCGGTTACATGCGGCTGGCGGTGTGGACGTTTGTCGTCGTCATCGGCACCGGCGCGGTGTCCGCACTCGTGTTGCTGCCGCTGTCACAGGTGTTCGCCACCAACTACGGCCGCGCGCTGCTCGTCAAACTCGCACTGGTGGCCACCGCGGCGGCACTCGCCCTGACCGCGCGGTGGATCCTTCGCGACGAAGCCCGTATGGCCAAGCTCCCCAAAGCGATTCGGGCCGAAAGCCTCACCCTGATCGTGGTGCTGGCGCTCAGCGCAACGCTGGTGTCCACGCCGCCGGTGCGCGGCGCGGTCCAGCCCGCACCGCCGCCGCCGCCAGGTCCGGTGCTGCCGTTGGGGGCACTCGCCGGCCAAATCGGCGTCGCCGTCGCCGCCAGCGACGGACAACTGGTGGTGCGACTGTCCGCACCGCGGCGGGGAGACTACTACGCCGCCGAACCCGACCGAAAGTACACGCTCTCCGGGCGGCTCGACCGAACCGATGGCGACGACACGGCACTCGCGTTTCGTGGCTGCGGGCAAGGATGCTTTGTGGCCGACGCGGCCTGGAGTGACGGCGACAATGTGCTCAGCCTGGCCGCCGGCGCCGACGACGCCAAGAGCGCGCCGGTCAGCCTACTGATCCCGTGGCCAACCCTGCCCGGCGCCGAGGAGCTCGGCCGCGCCGTGGCCGCCACCCGCGCCGCCGGGCAGATCACCGTCCACGAGTCGGTCACCAGCGACACCACGTCCGGCCCGAATAAACCCAAACCGCTTGACCTATCGGCTGAGTTCTTTGTCTCCCAACAGCCCTACGCAGGCGGCAACGCTCCCCAGGCGGTCCGCCTCGCCGGCAGCGGGCCAACCCGGCTCGCCCTCGGATACCCCGCCGCATCGATCAACGTAGTGCTCACACTCGATGACGCCGGCCGAATCGCCGACGAAACACTCACCGACCCCAGCCATCTCGTCACCCAACGCATCGTGTATCAGGACGACGAATGACGCTCGTCCACCGCTTTAGCCGTCGGCGGATGGGGGCGCCTGTCGGCGTAACTGTTCTTGGGCCCGCAGTATCCGCAGGTCCTCACGTAAATCGGCGATCTCCCGCTTCGTCACGCCCCGCTGCTGTTCGCGGCTCGCGCCTCCGGACATTCCGCAGTGACCGCGGCCGCGCATCATCGGCCGCACACAGAAGAAGTAGGTGAACCCGATCGCCGCAGCGGCGACCAGAGCCGCCGCCCAGGTGCTCATGGCCGCGGGGGTTGCGGTGTATCCGCTGTGCGCTCGGCCTTGAGCGCCTCGATCTCCGCCCGCAGTGCGTCGACATCGCTGCGATCTGCGGAGCCGCTCTCGGCCTGGTCCGCGGGGCTCCTACTCTGCCCCCGCATCATCATGAACATCATCAATCCCATCCCTACCGGGCAGGCCAGCAGGGCCAGGCTGTAGAGCACCGAAGACATCGTGAACTCCTCAACTGTGCACCGGCCTGCATGTGCAGACCGTCCCGCACCTATGTTCTACGTATCTACATAGTAGACGCTTCAGCGGCGGTTTGGTGCTGTGATTACCAGCCGCAGCCCACGCCACCCATCGGGCCCGCAGTCGCCACCGCGGCCAGACCGAGAAGTGCTACCGCGACTGCAGCGAGGATCAGTGCGGTCCAAATCGCGCGCGGGATCTGCTTGCTCGCATCCGAATTCGCATCGGGCGGCAGGTCGGCGGTCTGTACGGCGAGTTCCCCCATTGTGCGTGACCTGTATACGCAGGCGGCGCGCTCAGCGAATTCGTCTATGCTCAACCGGCCGGCCGCGGTGTGGCGTTGCAGTTCGGCCAGGACCCGTTCACGGTCGGCGTCGGCGGCCCGAATGTCCACTGCCTGCATGATCAGTTCCTCCCGAATGCGAGATCGGACTCGTCATCTACGTACTTACATAGTAACCGCGGCAGCTATGCCGCCGGTCGGCTTAGTGACCGCATTCATACCGAGCCGCTCACGCGCGACTGACCATGAGCGCGGGTGGCATGTCACACGACGGTGGAATCGATCGCGTGCCAGCCGGTGGCTCCGTCGGCGCCGGGATTGAGTGGGGCGACCCGCTCCTCGACCTGAACCTCGCCGGTGCCAGGCTCCTCCATATGGAAAGCACCGCTACCTTCCGTAACTACTGCGTAGCTGAGTAGGTCGCCGAATTTGGCGGTCCGCATCGGTCCCCAGGGATGCGATTTACTACGCCGATTCGTAACGGCTAGACCTTTCGTGCGGCGCGACGAACAGCAGTCCTCCAAGGGCCGCGCACCGTGGGCTAGATCCACTGCCCTACCATCTACGTACACAGGTAGTAGAGAGACCCGGACCGGGTCTGTTACCAGCGGAGACCCGATGCCGAACCACCTGCGGGCACTGGCCTTGTGCGCCATCATCATGGCCGCTCTTATGGCGGCTGGATGCGCAACTGGACGCGATGCTGTCGCGCAGGGTGGCACGTTCGAGTTCGTGTCACCAGGTGGTAAGACCGACCTCTTCTACGATCCGCCGGAGTCTCGAGGCAGCATCGGCGACCTCTCGGGCCCCGCGCTGATGGACGATCGACCGATCCGTCTATCCGATTTCGCCGGGAAGGTAGTGGTGATCAACATCTGGGGGTCCTGGTGCGCTCCCTGTCGCACCGAAACTCCTGAGCTCGAGAAGGTGTTCGGTGAAACTGAAGCCCTCGGCGTGGCATTCCTAGGCATCGACGTGCGCGATGACCGTTCTGCCGCCAAGGATTTCGTCAGCGACCGTAATGTCCGCTACCCGTCGATCTTCGACCCTGCGATGCGCAGCTTGATCGCCCTCGGCAAGGGCTACCCCACCAGCGTCGTGCCCACCACGCTGGTGCTCGACCGCAAACACCGGGTCGCTGCCGTCTTCTTGAGGGCGCTGCTGGCCGAGGATCTGCGGCCGGTCGTGCAGCGGATTGCGGCAGAGCCGTGAGCGCACATGCCCAGGGCATCGGTGACGCTTTCGGCGCCGCGGCGGCGTCTGGGCCGTTGGTGCTCGGGCTGGGCGCGGCCGCGCTGGCCGGCACCGTGTCGTTCGCGTCTCCGTGTTGCATCCCCTTGGTGCCCGGCTATCTGTCCTACCTCGCCGGCGCCGCAGGGGCTAACGGCTCACCAGATGAGCCGCCGACAGTGCGGGATTCGTGGCGTGCAGCCGGTGCTGCCCTCCTGTTTGTCGCCGGGTTCACCGTCGTGTTTGTTGCAGCGACGGCGTCAGTGTTCGGATTGATCGGCGCACTGGCACTCAACAGCAATCTGCTGCAACAGATCGGCGGAGTAATCACCATCGTCATGGGCCTGGTATTCATCGGGTTCATCCCAATGCTGCAGCGCGACATCAGGTTTCACCCACGCCGGGTGACCGGCATTGTGGGAGCACCGCTGCTCGGCGCGACATTCGGGCTCGGCTGGACGCCCTGCTTGGGACCCACGCTGGCCGGCGTCCTCTCCGTTGCCGCCGGCACGCAAGGGGTAACCGCGGCACGCGGTGTGCTACTCATCGTTGCTTACTGCCTCGGCCTTGGCGTGCCATTTGTCCTGCTGGCGTTGGGCACGAGCGCGATGCAGCGCTGGTTGGGGTGGCTCCGGCGCAACACCCGGCGCATACAAATTGCCGGCGGAGTCATGTTGATCGCCGTTGGTATCGCATTGGTCACCGGAGAATGGGCCGTTTTCGTCGGTTGGATCCGCGATCAACTCGTGACGACGACCGTACTGCCGATATGAGAGCTGTTCCAGACGAGCGAGCTGATCGAACTGGATCCGCATCTCCCTTGCATTAAATACCCCCACGGGGTACGTCTAGAGGGCGCGCATAAATTCAGTCCGCGTCACAGCGCGGAGATTGCGACCGCGGGAGGTGCGGGTGTACGCGGGGTTGATGTGGACCTTGCTGGTCGCCGTCGCCGGCGTCACGAGTGCCTATGGTGCGCACCGACTTACGGCGGTGTCTTCTAGGCCGCTGATCTCGCTGCCCTTCCAATCGGGATGGGCGCCCGAGGAGCACGCGTTGTCGCGCTATCACGTCCGCTGGTACCTGGCCACGCTAGTGTTCCTGGCCTTCGACGTCGAAATGCTGTTCATGTATCCCTGGGCGGTCGTCGTCGTCGAGATGGGCGCCACCGCGGTCATCGAGATGTTTCTGTTTCTGGCCGCGCTGCTCGTCGCGGTCACCTGGGCATGGCGAGAGGGTGCGCTGCGGTGGACCTGAATCGATGGCTGGCCAAGTACGCCGCCCGGCGCCCGCATGTGTTCATCGCCGAGCTGCCAGGCAATTGGGCGCTTCGCGCCGCAACACAGAACCTGATCGCTGCGCGCGGATGGCGGCAAGCCGTCTCACCGGCCGGCGCCGACGTGTTGGCGGTCTGTGGAACCGCGGCCGACGATGAGTTCGACGACCTTATCGATCGCCTCTGGGACCAGCTGCCAGGCCCCCGCGCTCGGGTCGACATCCGAGATCTGTCGGCGACGCGCTCACAACTGGACCGAGCGGCTGGCGTCCTTATCGACGCCAGGTGGCAGCGCACAGATGCCCGCGACCGAATACAGTCCGCCGCGCCGATGCCTCAGCACGACGCCGGCGCCGAAGGTCACCACATGCCCCACAGCGCCGCCGGGCACGGCCGCCCGGCCGACAGTGGCTCCTCTGAAACAGCCCACGGCGGCCATGATGCGAACGGAGACGACGGCAGCGACGACCCCGCAACCCATCACCAAAAGAGGCAGGGTGACCCTTCGCCACACGGCGGCTCAGATCGTCACCATCCCGAGCAGGACAGCCACGAGCCGGCTGACCACAGCGCACACCAGCATCACGACCACGGCGCACACGGTGACCCCGGCGAGGATGGTCATCACGACGTGGGGCACAGCGGTCACCACATGGACCACGGCGATATGGAAATGGCGCCGGCGGGAATCGCGTTGGCCCAGGGCGGTGAAGACCGCGACGGCTTGGAGATGGACGAGCTGCACGTGCGGCTGGGTCCGTTCCTCGCGTACTGGCCAGCCGGGCTGGTGCTGCGTTGCGCGCTGCAGGGCGATGTCATCACCACTGCCCAGCCTCAGCTGATGGGCGCCGCCTCCAACGAACAACCGCAGCCGCCGCTGAGCAGCTGGATGCAGGCAGCCCGCCACACCGACCATATCGTCGACCTCTTGGAGCTGGCCGGCTGGCCTCGCGCGGCCGCGCGCGCACGACGGCTACGCGAGGTACTGCTGGGTGGCACCGTCGACAGCCGCGCCGCCCGCCAACAGGCCGGCGCGTTGGCCACCGTGGTGCGCCGCTCTCGGGTGCTGCGGTGGGCGCTGCGCGACCTCGCCCCAATCGCGGTCGATGACATCGACCGATACGGAATGCCCGCGGCTCTGGCCGGAGATACCTACGATCGGCTGCTCACAAGGCTCGACGTGGTGCAACGTGCGGTTGGAGACGAGGCCGATGCGCCCCAGTTGCACGTGCCCGACGGCGCCGTCGAGGACATGCTGCCCGACCTGGTCGAGGGTTTAGACGTGGCCACGGCACGGCTGGTGGTCGCCGGATTAGGTATCGAGCTGTCACCCGCGGAGCGGGGTCAGCATGCCTGAGGCGACGACAGTCAGTGGCGTGTGGGCGCTGGCGGCCGCTGCCCTGTTGGCCGTGCTCGTCCTGTTCGCGGCGAGCCTGGACAGCACTCTTTCCGCACGGGCCAACGGCGCGAGCGGCGCGGTGGCCGCACCGCTGTTTGAGGCGGCCCGCCTGATGCGTCAGCGTCGCCGGACCCTGGTGGCTGCCGACAAGCTGCTGTGGCGCATCGGGTGCGTCGGCCCGATCGTGGTCGCTCTGCTGATGATTGTCGTTGTGCCGCTGGGCCGTTGGACGCTGCTGGACCTTGATGTCGGCGTCATGTGGGTCAACGCCGTTGACGTGATGATGTGGGCGGTGGTGTGGCTGGCCGGCTGGGGACCCAATTCGGTGCATTCGTTGATTGGCGGCTATCGGTTCCTCGCCCACGCGCTGGGTTATGAACTGCCGTTGATGTTCGCCCTTGTCGCGCCCGCCGTGGCGGCGGGCAGCTTGCGCGTCGGCGACGTGGCCAGCGCCCAGCACGACCTGTGGTTCGTGGTGTGGATGCCGGTCGCATTCGTGGCGTATTGCCTTGGTGTGTTGGCGTTTTCGGTGTGGGGCCCGTTCAGCCCGGCGCTTGGGGACGACCTCGCCGGTGGCATGACTGCCGAGCTGTCCGGGGTTGACCGGCTGGTGTTCGTCGCGGGCCGCTACGCCGTTCTGGTCGCCGGGGCGGCGTTCGCCGTGCCGATGTTTCTCGGCGGCGGCGCCGGACCGCTGCTGCCCGACTGGATGTGGTCTGTTGTGAAAACCGTTGCGCTGCTTAGCGTGTTGGTGTGGCTGCGGCGAGCGATACCCGCGCTGCGGCCGGACAAGTTCATGGAGGTCGGCTGGGTGGTGTTGTTGCCAGCCGTTTTGGCCCAAGACTTAGTGGTGGCGGTCATCGCCATCTGGAGGAGTTGACACACCATGATTGTTCATATCGTGTTCTGGCTGCTCGCGGTCATCGCCGTCGCTGCCGGTGCCGCGGTGTTCTGGGTGGATTCGATGGCGCGCGCAACATATGCGCTGGCGAGTTCGTTCATTGCGGTCGGTGTCGCAGTTGTTCTGCTGCAGCAGAACTACATCGGCGTGGTCACCATCTTGATGATGGTGATGGAGATGGCGGTGATGGCGGTCTACATGGTCATGTTCATGGGCATGAATCCGGCGCTGATGCCGATGAGCATGGTTCACGACAACCGCCGCGCACTAGTCGCTGCCGGGGCCACCTTTGTCTTCCTGGCTTCTGGGATTGTGCTGATCGACTGGCCCGCCCGGCAGGGCCAGCCGCCGCCGGACGTCACCATGGCACTCGGCGAGGCGTTGATGGGTCCGCACATGCTGACGATGGCGGTGATCAGCCCGGTGATGGTCGCCACGATCGTGGCCGGGGTGGTGTTGGCGGCCGCCCGTACCCGTTACGACCGTTTCGGTGACGATCTCAAACACCGCCCCGCACGTGACCCGCAACCCGGAGGGGTGGGCCGATGACCTTGCAGACGGTGTTGTTGGTGGCGGCAGCGGTGTTCAGCGTCGGGCTCTACGGTGCGCTGTCTCAGCAAGTTGTGGTGATGGTGATGATGGGCCTGGAGTTGATGATCAACGCGATCATCCTTGCCGGCGCGGGGTTTTGGTGGTTTGTGATGCCGGCGCCCAGCGGCCAGGTGTTGCTGCTGGTGGTCATCGCCGCCATGACGGTGGAGATGGCGATGGGGTTCGCGGTGGCCACGGCGCTGCACCGGGAGCGTCGCGCGGACATGACCGATATGGCAGCCGAGCTTTCCGGATGAGCAGCACGTGAGCTCGGCGCTGCTGTGGCTGCTGGTCGCTGCGCCGGCCGCGGTCGGAGTCGGTTTGTTGATCTGCCGCCGCGACGATCGGTGGGTCGACGTGATTTCGATGGTCACCGCGCTTGGGTGCGTCGCTGTGTCGGTCGTGGTGTCGGTGGCGCGGCCGTCGGTGCAAGTGGCGTTCATGGCTGGCGCGCCCTTTGGTCTTGGGGTCGACGTGCTCGCCGGGACCGTGCTGCCGGCGGTCACCACCGTGACGTTGCTGGTGTTGATGTTTTCTGCCGGGAACATCCGCGAGGCGCGGGGCCGGTTTCACGGGTTGATGCTGGTGTTCGCCGCCGCCGCCATCCTGACGGTGACCGCCGCGACGCTGCCCGCGCTGCTGCTGGGTTGGGAGGTGATGGGGGCGGCATCGTACGCCCTGATCGGGTTTTGGTGGCGCGAGCAATACCGCGTATCGGATGGGCTCACCGCGTTCGTGACCACCCGCACCGCCGATCTTGGCCTGTATCTGGCCGCCGGCGCCGCGCTGGCTGGCGGCGCTGGGATGGCGCTGGGCAGTTTCGCCGATGCGCGGGGTGGGTGGCGCGATGTGATCGCGCTCGGGGTGCTCGTGTCGGCGCTCGGCAAGGCGGCGCAGCTGCCGTTCTCCTTTTGGCTGTCGCGGGCGATGTCGGGTCCCAGTCCTGTTAGCGCCCTGCTGCATTCGGCGGCGATGGTGGCGATGGGCGGATTCTTGTTGTTGCGGACGCAACCCTTGCTGGCCGCCACCGGCTGGGCGGCGACCGCGGCGGCATGGGCGGGAGTGCTCACCGCAGTCGTTATCGGCGCTGTCGCGGTCGCCCAGCGCGACATCAAGCAGCTGCTCGCCGCGTCCACCGCAGCGCAGCTGGGATTCGTGGTGATGGCCGCGGGGGTGGCGGCCGTCGGCGGGGGCGCCGCGCACCTGGTTGCGCACGCCGCCACCAAGGCCGGCTTGTTCCTCGCCGCGGGCGCTTGGTTGTCGCTGCTGGGCACCCAGCGTCTGGACGACTTGCACGGTGTGGCGCGGCGCTGGCGGGTGGTGGGGTGGTCGGCGACGATCGCGGCACTGACGTTGGCGGGGGTTGCGCCGCTGTCGTTGTGGGCTACCAAGGATGCGGTGTTGACTGCTGCCGCGCAGCACTCGCCCGTGTTGTACGTGTTGGGGTTACTGGCCTCGGCGCTGTCGGCGGCGTATGCGGCGAAGATGCTGGTGGTGATCTGGGCGCGGCCCTCGACGGAGCTGACGGCCACGTCGCCGGCCGCGGCGGCCCGCCCCGTCCCACGCCGGCACACCGGGCTCGAGCAGGCGCCGCTTGTGGTCCTGGCCGCGGGGGCAATGTTTTTGGGTGTGCTGGCTCTGCCGCCGGTGGGGTCCATCGTTGCGCGTGCGCTCGACGGCGAGCAGCCGATCACTCATCCCGGCGTGGCCGAGCTGGTCGGTTCGGCGGCCCTTGCTCTCATCGTGGTGGCCGCGGTGGCGCGCTGGGGCGTGCCCGAACCGCGTTGGGCTGCATCCTGGTTGGGCCTTCAGCGCGCCGCGCACCTGCTGGTGGTCGCCCCGACCATGGCTGCCGCCCGGGTGGCGGCCCGATTCGATGACACGGTGCTCGACCGGGCGGTCGACGCCACGGCGATCGTGGTGTTGCGCGCGGCGGGCCGGGCCGCTCGGACCGACACCGGGGCGGTGGACCGCGCGGTGGAGGCGGTGGCCGCGCGGGTGGGACGGTTCGGTCAGCTGGCGCGCCGACCGCAAACCGGGCAGCTGCATCAGTACTACTTGGCCGCCGGAGTGCTGCTGGTCGCCGGCTTCGTGCTCATCGTGACGGTGAGGTGACGTCGTGCTCAGTGTGATCGTGTTCTTGCCGCTGGCCGCTGCGCTGGCGCTGCTGGCCGCGCCCCGGTTGGCCGGGCGCGCCGCCAACGCGATGTGGGTGGCGGTCACCGTGATCGACGTGGCGCTCGTCGTGGTGGTGTGGGCGCGCTACGACGCCCCGGCGGTCAACGAGTTGGCGTTCGAGGAGCAGGTCCCGTGGATCCCCGGCGTCAACAGCAGCTACCACATCGGCGTTGATGGTTTGTCGCTGCCGCTGGTGGTGATGACCGCGGTGATCTTCCTGGCCTGCGCGATCTACGGGCTGCGCAATGAGGACCGGCCCAGGTTGCAGGCCGCGTTGTTTCTGTTCCTGCAAAGCGTCAGCCTCGGGTTGTTCGTCGCCGCGGATCTGATCTTGTTCTTCGTCTTCTTCGATTTGTCGATCGTGGCGATGTACTTCGTCATCGCCGGCTGGGGACACGGCGACGCGGCCCGCTCGGCGCTGAAGTTCTTCCTGTATACGTTCCTGGGATCGCTGGCGCTGCTGGTGGGCTTTATCGGCCTATATATCGCCGCCGATCCGCATACCTTCGACATGGTCGAGTTGGCGGCGACCACACCGTTGGCGCGCAGCCCGCTGGCGGGCGGCTTGGTGTTGGCCGCGATCCTGCTCGGACTGGCGGTCAAGACACCCACCGTCCCCTTCCACACGTGGCTGCCGCCGGCGCACACCGACGCGCCTGCCGTCGGGTCGGCGGTGCTGGCCGGGGTGCTGCTGAAAATGGGCACGTACGGGTTCGTGCGGATCGCGATGCCGATGCTGCCGCAGGCATGGCGCGAGTGGGCGTGGCCGATCATCGCCGTCGGGGTCGTATCGGTGATCTACGGGGCGCTGGTCGCGCTGGCCCAAAACGACCTCAAACGCATGATCGCCTACACCTCGGTCAACCACATGGGCTACGTCGTGGTGGCCGTCGGCGCTGCCGGGCTGACCGCGGCGGGCACCGCCGACGCGCGAGGGGTCGCGGTGGTCGGTGCGGTCACCCAGATGGTCAGCCACGGCCTGATCACGGCCGCCCTGTTTCTGCTCGCCGGGGTGTTCTATGACCGGGCGGGCAGCTATGACATGGACTCCTACGGCGGCCTGGCCGGCTCGGCGCCCAAACTCGCCGCGCTGTTCGCCGTGGGCGCGTTCGCCTCACTGGGATTGCCGGGGTTTTCCGGTTTCATCGCCGAATTCCAGATCTTCGCCGGCAGCATCGCCGCCTCTCCGGTCACGGCGCTGGCTCTGCCCGGCATTCTGCTTACCGCCGCGCTGTTTCTGCGCGCGCTGCAACGCGTCTTCACCGGTCCCACGCGTGGGCATGCTGTCGACTTCACCGACGTGCGGGTCCCTGAGACCGCTTCGGTGTCAATCCTTCTCGTGCTCAGTGTGGCCATCGGCCTGGTTCCCCGACCGCTGCTGGACCTGATCGAACCGGCCGCTGCCGCGCTGGTGGCGCTCGTCGGGAGATAAGCGGTGAATCCCGAGGCGGCAATGCGGCCACTGCTTGTGGCGCCGGAGATGATGATGTTCGGCGCCGGTCTGGTGGCGCTGATCGCGGGGTCGTTTCTGCGCCGGCAGCGGCAGTGGTGGGTCGGCGTCATGGCGGTCGCGGTGCAGGCCGGCGTCATCGGTGTCGCTGTGGTGCAGATGGTCGGCCCGGATCAAATGGCTTTCGAGGGCGCGTTTTCCGTCGACACCGCGACGGGCGTGGCGCGGATCGCCTGTGCGGCTGGATTGTTGTTGATTTGGGCGGTGGCCGGTGCGGAGATGCGGGATTCGCCGCGGGAAGCCGAAACCTATGCGCTGCTGATGTTTTCGGCCAGCGGGGTCCTGGTTCTGGCTGGCGCGGAGGACCTGTTGCTGCTGGTGGCCGGATACTTTCTGGCCAGTATCCCGCTCTACGGGCTAGTGGGATTGGTGCGCTCGGCCGCCGCGGCCGAGGCCGCCATGAAGGCCTATCTGATGGGTGCGTTGTTCGGGATCTTGCTGATGTTGGGCGTCACGATTCTTTACGGCCTGACCGGCGCGACGCGTTACCCGCAGCTGGCGATGGCCCTGGGCGGCGCTCCGGCGGTGGCGGTCGCGGCCGGAGTGGTCGGGGTGCTGGCGGGCCTGATGTTCGAGGCCGGTGGTGTGCCGGCGCACTTTTGGGTGCCCGACGCCGCGCAGGGCGCCAACGCCACGGCCGCGACCTTTCTGACCACCGTGCCCAAGATCGGGGCCCTGGTGGCGCTGTATCGGCTCTCCACTGTTCTGCCGGACACCCTGGCGTGGCCGGTGTTGATCGCCGTATTTGCGGTCGCCAGTATGACTTTGGGGAACCTGGCTGCCTATTGGCAGCAGGATCCGCGCCGGCTTCTGGGGTGGTCCACGGTCAGCCAGGTCGGCTATCTTCTCGTGCCGATCACCGTCGCCGGCAGCAGCGAGTTGGCGCTGCCCTCGCTGCTGTTTTACCTGGGCGGCTATACCGTCACGAACATCGCGGCGTTCGCAGTGACCGCGGCGCTGCCGGGGCGCCGCGATCTCGATTCCTATCGCGGCTTGGCCCGAACCCGCCCGTGGCTGGCGGGCGCGCTGGTCGTGGCGCTACTGGGTCTGGTGGGCACCCCGCCGACCGCGGTGTTCATCGGCAAGGTCACCACCGCCGCCGCAGCCTGGGACGGTCGGTATGCGTGGCTGGCCGTCGTGGTGTTCGTCAACACGCTGGTCAGCCTGTTCTACTACCTGCGCTGGATCATCCCTGCCTTCGCGCGCCCCGACGCGGCCGGCGATGCCGACGAACCGGCGGCCCAGCATTGGCCCGCCCGCGCCGCGGTGTTGGCCGCCGCGCTCAGCCTCCTTCTGGGCATCATCGCCGGGCCGGTTTGGCAGCTAGTGACCTGAGCCGCATCGTCATCGATGCAGGTTTCGCGCAGCGATATGACCGGACAGTGTCCGGAAGTCATTGCAGGACAAGGGCAACACAGCCCATGTGATGAGTCACTACATGGTGCCTGTGCAGTGGGGACAGTCGTCCATCGGCATCGGCATCGCCATTTGCATCGGCATCATCATGTTGCCGTTGCAGCACCACATCATCGCCGGAGTCGACCCGCCATTGGTGTAGATGACCGCCATCGGATCGGCACCCGTCACATCGAAATAGACCTTGCCGGTCGAAGTCTGGCCTTGGCTGATGGTTGCGCCGGAAATGGAGCTGGGACTGGCCAGCTGCCACAACACCTGATAGCGCTCACCGGAAGCCGACACCGCATAAACGTTGGGAATGATCGGTGTCACGGTCCCCGTGATCACTTCCACCGAGGCTGTGGCCTCCCACAGCCGACCGGCCACTGGATAGCCGGGCACTGGATCGGTACTGGCGCGCAGGTCACTGACCGACCACTGCTGGACCACCGCACCACCGGCATCTGTCAGCTGCTGAGGAGATCCGAACCGATGAGGGCAACTTTCAGGCGCCGCGCTCGCCGTCGGCATACCGACGCCTACCGCCACCAGCATCGCCGCCCCGGCGACAAAGATCCTTGCCAATCTGCACACGAATGTCGTCCTTTCAGCATGGGGAACCGCGGTCAGTCCGCGCCGCCCGCCATCCTATCTACGTACCCACACCGTAGAACAACAGGCCCGGAGATGACCGGCGCTCGCGGTGCGAGCCTGCACATGGCGTCGCCAACCCGCTTCCAGCGGACATCCGTTCCTGGCTGTGGCCAAGACCCGAATGACCGGAACTGGCGGAATACCCATGGGGGGTATATTGTCTTTCTACAACGGATACCCCACCGGGGTATGAAAGGAGTCGTGTCATGTGCGCAAGCAAATGATCACCGGCTGGCGCCCTCGCAATGCGGCCGAAGGCGCTGCCTACACAGTCACCGCCCACAGCTAGCGAGGAAGGAATACACCATGGCCACCAGCGAATACCAGGTCACCGGCATGACCTGCGGGCACTGCGAGATGTCGGTGCGCGAGGAAGTCGGTGAGATCGACGGTGTCGAGCAGGTCGACGTCAGCGCGGCGACCGGCAAGCTGGTCGTCACCAGCACCGAGCCGATCGACGACGCGGCTGTACTCGCCGCTGTCGACGACGCTGGCTATACCGCGGTGCGCGTCTGACGACTTGTTCACCGCTCAAAGACCCCTGGACAGCCAAACCGCCACGTCGGCAGCGATTGGCCGACGTCTGAGGCCGAACCCGAAAGGACACCCCAACCATGACAAATCACGGCGCTGTCACCGACACCAGCCATCACCACCACGAACACGACCACGACCCGGTGGATCCGGGCGTCGACGCAGCCGAGTGCCCGGTCATGCCCGGGCGGTTCGTGGCCAAGGCCAAAGCTGAAGCCAAGGGCTGGGTCCGCCAGTACGCCGGGCGCACCTACTGGCTGTGCTGCGCTGGATGCGTCCCTAAGTTTGACGCCGACCCGGCGAAATACGCTGTTGCCTAACCCTTCATCGGCGATGGGTGGTGTGGCGCCCGGCGCAGATGCGCGCGGCGGCCATCACCCATCGCCGCATTTCGCGCGACAATATCTGTGAACTACATCGGAACAGGAATCCGCTGGGATACGCCTAAGGCTGCGGTCCCGGGTGTCAATCCCGGGTGCACCATCTGGGAGGAACAAATGCCCACATCAGCAACGAAACCCACACCCGCGCAGACGCCGCCGCGGCATGGCTACATGACGGACAAGGACCGCTACCTTGACCGTCTCAAGCGCATCGAGGGACAGGTGCGAGGAGTGCACCGGATGGTCGCAGACGAGCAGTACTGCATCGACATCCTCACCCAAGTCAGCGCGCTGACCCGGGCACTGCAAGCGGTGGCGCTCGGCCTGCTCGACGATCACCTCAAACACTGCGTACTCGACGCCGCGCACGCCGGGGGCGATGACGCCGACGCCAAGATCAAAGAGGCCACCGACGCCATCAACCGGCTGGTGCGCTCGTGAGTCGCAGGACGCGATCAGCCCAGTGACGTCATCAACTGCCGGCAGGCCTGCTCACAACGGCGGCAGGACTCCGCGCAAATGCGGCAGTGCTCATGATGACCGGCGTGGCGGTCACACTCGTCCCCGCAGGACCGACATGCCGTGGCACACGCCTCCAGCACCACGCGGGTCAGATTGGCGTCATAACCGGTATGGCGGGACAGCACCTGCCCGGTCGCCGCGCACACATCGGCACAGTCGAGGTTGGTGCGCACACAGGTGGTGAGCTGCTGCACCGAATCTTCACTGAGGCAGGCGTCGGCGCACGCCGTACACGCTTGCGCGCACTCCAGACACGCCTCGATACAGGACGTCAACGCGGCACGGTCGATACCACCCAGGTCTTGCGGATAAGTTTCAAGCATCTTGCTCGCGGTACTCATACCGTCCTCCATTTCCATGGCACGTATTCGCATGGCTGACCGTGGCGGGGCCCACGGTCCACAGCCGCATACCCATCACCCCTATGGCCAAACCCCGTTTCGGCGATGGGTAGCCGCCCCTGCAGCACACAACAGCTTCAGCGGCTCTCGCACCGAATGCTGTTGATACGAAGCGGCTTTCGAAGGGAAACCAGCATACCTGGCCAACTTCTTGACCGCGTTGGACGCTGTGGAGGGTCGCGACGAACGACGCTGCTGCGGCCAGGCCCTGTGTGCTAGCCACGCTGTCATGGCACCCAGGCGTCGCGTCGAGCGTGAGGTCGAATCGATTAGCATCTGTGTACCAGAACAGTAGATGTAGTGCGGGCCGTCAACGCCACGGTCCGCCGGGCCAGCCCAATGGAGGGATGTGGGAAGGCTTCAAGCCATCGACCGCCAACTCGAACTGCTCAGCGCGGTCAGCGCGTCCATTCGCAGGCTCGGTGGCCACCCCGACACCTCCTTGATCGATGAGCTTCTCGATGAACGCTGGGAATGCCAGTGGCAGCTACGCGACGTGCCGGCCACGGCAAGGACGGACCACGGTGCTGCAGCCTTTCGTGACGCCGGCTAACCCATGTCGTCGGGGGCGTAGGCACGACTCAGACTTCCTGTGACGACGGGGCGCAGCCGGGCCCCGGTTCGTCGAGCCGCAGAATGGTCAGCGCCACACCAGGGTGCGGCCGCTTTGCTGCCACGCTTGCATTCCGCCGGCTAACTCCACCACGTCGTGATACCCCAGGTTCGCCAGGGTGGTGGCGGCGATAGTGCTCATCCGTCCGGTACGGCAGTAGACCGCCAGCGCACTGCTGCGAACGGTCGGCAACCTATTGATCTGCGCCTCGATTTGGTCGAACGGAATGCTGAGATCCGTGCCGGCGATGTCGCCTTCGTAGGGCACGTGCACGTTGATGGTGACCCGCTCGGGTGCGGCGATAACCTCGGCGAATTGTTGCGGTCCGACAGAGCGCAGTGCGCGAGCCGCAGTATCGGTCTGTCCCACCGGCGGCGGTGTCGCCGACGATGTCAGCGGTTCGGCGGGAGAACCGCAGCCAACCAGTGTCAGCACCGCACCGACGATGGCGACGTGGACACGCACTCTCAGGATCAACGACATCACCTCCACTATCGTACTAACCGCGATAGTAGGTCGAAGGCTGGCCCCACCACGTCATCGTGACGACGCTGAATCGGGATCGCACTCTCCCCTCCGCTGCCAGAGCCGTCGTGGGCTGTACGTGGCACCCGATCAACGGATACCCTTCGGGGGTATTTCGTGGTGTTCTGGTGTGGAGAGGAGCTAGGGATGAGCACAGCTGTGAAGCCCAAGGCGGCGGGGCTGGTACGCGTTGCGCGGCATCCAATGGTTCGCGCGGTCGTCAAGTGCGCGGTGATGTGTGCACTTGGCGCCAACACCCGGCAACGGCGCGCCGTGAAGCACGACAACAAGTGCTGCCCATGAGCACCGCGCTTTGGGTGCCCTATCGCCGTCCGTCGATGACGAGTGATCCACCGCATCTGAATTGAACGCGTTAGCGGCGGGTTCAGTTCGGCGCGGATGCACGGTGGCGGTGTTCCGTCACCACCGTGGCGCCGGATCCCAGAAGCGGGGAGGGGATGGCCCCGATGATGAGATCACCCCTCCCCCGCCAGGTCAGCAGGAAGCGTCGACGTAGACCGTCGTGTACAAAACCCGCTCAACAGTTTGGTCGCGCCGATTCTGGCGAAACTCGGTGACCTCGCGGCCCGGGCGCACCGCGCTGACCGTGCACTGCTCCAGCGGTGCTGTCCCCACCTTATTGAGGATCACCTTGTAGCCGTTGGACTCCAGTCTGTTGACAGTGTCCTGGGCCGAGTCGGGCCCGGCCGGCGCTGCGGCGGCCGGCTGTGCCGCTGCGATCATGAATGTGGCGATACCCGACAGAGCAATAGTCGCCAGTGCGGTCATCTTCACGGTTTTCTCCTTTCGCGTACTTCAACGCATATACGGCTGCGCTCAGTACGTAGCTAATTAGTAGCTACTTCGAGGATACATGGTTGCGGACCCATGCCAAGAGCCGCGCGCCACGATTCGATAACGAGTTAACGTCATATGTACCAAGGCGTTTCAAATGTGTTGCCAGTTACATGCGCAGCGTCGAGCAGCGCAACAACCGGGACGGCCAGAGCGGCTCTCAGCAAAGGCTGTGACTGATTGGCCTCGGTCGCAGGGTCGCTATGGGGCGGCTGTATCCGACGATGTTGTTGGTTCTGGCGTGTTTGAGGTCGCCGGGTTGTTAGCTCATGTTGTGTTCACGCCGACACAGGTGCCAGAATCTGGCCGCGATGCTTCATCGTTACGCCGATGTAGCTAGTACGGGCTGGGGCGCGAGACGGCCACGGCGGTCAAGTCGATGCAACGCAAGTGCCGCCACCACGCCAACCAATCCCAGTCCGCCCCAAAGTAGTTCCTCTGCCCCGGCGTCTCGGGCGGCCTGCAGGAGTGCACCGGTGGCCAGATTGCCGGCCAGAATGCCAACTCCCACAATGGTGTTGTAAAACCCGTAATGCGTAGCGACGAGGCGATTGCCCGCCAAGGACACCACCGTGTCCATCTCAAACGGGAAAACGGCTGCCGAGCCGACCGCCAGCAGCCCCGCCGCCATCAGCAATGCCACAATGGCCGCAGTGGCGCCGAAGCGTCCGCTGTGGGGAACTACCAGCAGCGGCACAAACGAAGCAGACAGGATGAGCATGCCGATCATTAGCGATCGTCCGGCGCCCCAGCGGGCCGTGAACCATCGCGTGATGCGCAGCTGCCCACCCACCGCGATGAGACCGGACACGACGAAGACTGCGGCAACCAACAGTGATTCGTGTTGTGGTGCCAGCACTGCAGCATGTAGCGGTAGGGCCAGATAGACCTGGAAACTCAACACGTAGGACCCGATCATCGCGGCGGCGAACCACAGGAATGATCGGTTGGCCACGACGATGCGCCAGTCATCGAGCATCGCTGTCTTCTCGGCGACCGGGTCGGCGCTATGTTGTGGCAAGGCGAATAGCTGCGCAACGGTGAGCACGGCGAACACTGCGGCCGCGACGGCAGCGGCGATGCGGAAGTCCACCACCATCAGTGCCAGTCCTGCTAGCGGGCCCGCCAGGATGCCGGCCTGATAGAACACGTTGAACATGGCGAACGCTTCGACTCTGCGCTCTTGCGAATCGGCAGCCAGGTAGGCGCGCACTGCTGGGTTGAACAATGCTCCTGCGAAACCGGTTGCGGCCGAGGCGATCAAAACAGCGGGCAGCGAATGTGCGACAACTAAGAGCCCAAATCCCGCGGTGCGCAGTAGGCAGCCGGCGACGATGAGGGGCTTGTAGCCAAGCCGGTCGGCCAGCGTTCCGCCGATGATGAACATGCCCTGCTGGGAAAAGTTGCGCACACCCAGAACCAGCCCGACCGCCCACGCCGCCAGTCCCAGCGGCCCGGCCAGATAGCCGGCCAGATACGGCATCAGCATGTAGAACCCGAGATTGATGCCGAACTGGTTGATCATCAGTAGTCGGCTGGGCCATCCGAAGCTGCCGAATTGTCTGATGACACCCATCAGCAGACACTCCGCACCGGGTCGGCCACGTTGAGGCACCGTGTCCAGGAGTGAACGACCTGCTCGGTCGGATGGGTGATGACGGCCGGCTCTTCGGGCGGTTGGCCATGCAGAAGGCCGTGTTGGCGGCAATAGTCGTCGTTGTAGACGGTGTCGAAGTAGCGTTGCGGGCCGTCGGGGAAGACGGCGGCGATGCTCGTATCCACCGGGTGAGTTCGGGCGACCCAGCCGGCGACCAGCGCCACTGCGCCGACGCTCCACCCGCCGCTGGCGTAGTGCGTTGCCGCCAGCGTGCGGCATGCCCACACCGCCTCGGCCGGCGCCACCCAGTGCACCTCGTCGAAGGCGTCGTAGTCCACGTTGCGCGGATAGATGCTCGAGCCCAGTCCGCGCATCAAGCGAGTGGCCGCGGGCTGGCCGAAGATGGTCGACCCGACGGTGTCCACTCCGATCAACCGCAGATCAGGATTGAACTGGCGCAAGACTCGTGCCACGCCGGCGGAGTGACCGCCGGTGCCCACTGAACACACCAGTACGTCGATCTCGCCGAGTTGGGCGTGCAATTCGAGGGCCAGGCCCTGGTAGGCCGCCACGTTGTCGGGGTTGTTGTATTGGTCGGGGTACCAGGAGTGTGGGTGGGCGGCCAGCAGTTCGGCGACGCGGTCGCGGCGGGCCTGCTGCCACCCGCCCTGCGGATGCGGCTCGGTCACCACATCGATGTCGGCGCCGTAGGCCGACAGCATCCGGTGCATGATCGGCTCCATTCCCGGGTCGGCGACCAGGGTGACGGGGTGGCGGTACACGGTGCCGGCGAAGGCCAGTCCCAAACCTAATGTGCCGCTGGTGGATTCCACGATGCGCGCACCGGGACGAAGGTCACCGCGGGCCGTTGCCTGCTCCACCATGTGCATGGCGGGCCGGTCTTTCATGCCGCCGGGATTGAATCCTTCCAGCTTGGCCCAGAAGCCGCGCTGGTCATCACTGAACGGTGAGGATATCCGCAGCATCGGGGTGTTTCCCACCATCGTGGCTAGCCGGTGATTTCGGCCAAGCCCGCGGTGGCGCGCGAAGTGAGGATCGCTGGAATGGATGGACAGGACATCGGTCATATGAGTCATCGCTTCTGCATCGAAGCCGCGACTTGGGTGCGCGGCAGCTGACAAAGGGCAGCGGTCGCCGACCGGCCGTGCCCGTCTGAGCGCGGTCGGTCTGGCGCTGCCTGATCAGCGCCGCGAAATGCAGAAGCGGGCCAGCAGCTGGCGGCCCGATGCGACAGGGCCAAGGCCACGCGGTGGACCGCGCACCGTTGCCCAGATCCCATGCCCGCGGTACAGCCATGCCGCCGCGACGGCGACGACCAGCCCCAAGGCCACTAGTACGGTGGCGACCCGTGGCACGACGGCTGCGGCGAAGGTGTCGGGTGATACCGTCGTTGAAGCTTGTTGAAAATGCGGGTGATCCATCACCACAGCAAACTCACCGGCCACCGCTGTCATCACCGCGTGAGGACCGTGGTCATCGGGACCGTCTGACCACGGCAACGCTGCTTCACTGCCGATAAGCAGCACCCAGAAAACAACCGCCAGCGCTAACGCCGGCTGCAGTCGCTTCCTCGTGGGGGCGTCGTTGTACCTCACAATGTCGCCCACTGTAGCAGCTTGTACGGCCATACTCCGTAGGTCCCCAAGTCGAGTCCATGTCGTTATGCGCTTGCGATTCGCGGATATGAACCGGCCGAGCTGGCAAGACATACCGATTGTGTGATCTGCATGACTATCTCAGCAAGACAACTCTTTTCACGAATTTGTTAGAGAGAGCACAAGCGGTGAAACCATACGTGCAGCTCATCTACTATGCTGATACGTAGCCATCACCTGATCATTGCCGCGACGACGCCCGAACGCGGGTCTCGACTGCCACCGCGGTCTTGCGGGTCGTATCCCACGGTATCTCACTGGCACCAGCAATCTCATTATTAACACCAAAGTGGCCGTGGCGGTGCAGCGATCAAGGCGCATCGGCAAGCCGCTGGACAACCCTGCGGCACCGCTCAACGGGCACAGAGATCACACGCATGGAAACCTACCCACGCGCAGAGGGGCGGTTGCGGGCCGCACCACGCAGAGACCCAGCTAACTTTCCGCACCGATGTGAGTGTTAACTGTGCGGCCGTGTCGGCGTCACCACCTCCGGCGCGACAATCACAGCCTGACTGGGCGGATGCGGTGAGCCGCTGGCAGGATCCGGGTGTTCTACTGCGCTACGCCGGTGGACCGCCCGGATTCTGGTTGGGAATGTCGGTGATCGGCAGGTTTGGCGCCGGTTTGGGTGAGGGGGTGTCAGACAGTGCCGGGATCCGGTCGGCGGGAATGTCGGCGATCGCGTTGGCCGGTGGGCCGTTTTCCCGGCCGCCGTAGCTGCTGCCGGGTGCGCGGTCGCCGAGCAGGTGGCTCACGGTCACCATGTGATAGCCGTTGGCGATCAGCACCGGAAGGAACTGATACACCAGGTCGACCGTGCTGGAGTAGGTGTCGTGCAGTAGCACCACCGAGCCGGGTTTGATTTGGGTTTTGAGCATGTAGGTGGTGGCTGCCAGGTTGGCGTCGTTGATCCAATCGAAGGGAATGACGTCCCAAAGGATTTCAGCCAGCCCCTGTTTTCCTGCTTCGGCGCGTACGGCGTCGTTGGACAGTCCGCCGGCCGGGCGGTACAGGTTGGGGGCGTGACCCGTGGCGGCCGCAATAGCCTCGGTGGCTTTGCGTAATTGGCTGGGGATATCGGCGACCGGGATGGTGGTCATGTTGGGGTGCTCCCAGGTGTGGCTGCCAACCTCCATGCCGGCCTCGGCGATGCGCCGTGCCGCGTCGGGATCGGCGGCGACCTTGTTGCCGATGAGGAAGAAGGTCGCCTTGGCGCCTTGGTCGGCCAGGACTTGCAGCAGCCGGTCGGTGAAAGGTGTCGGTCCATCATCGAACGTCAGGGCCACGCACTTGTACTTGGCGCAATCCACCTCGTCGGCGCCCAGCCGCTGTCGGCCGCGCGCCCCCTCGACCATGAACGCGGCCACGATCACGATCACCGCGACCAGCACGCCCAGCTGCCACCACAGGCCCTCACTTAAACGCCGCAACCGCATTCGGACACCTTCCCGCGCCCGCTTTTCGTGCCGGCGCGCTGCTACTGAGCGCGACCGTAAATGGTTGCAGGGCGCCCTGTCCAGCCAGCGCTGGCCGTCAATTCACATGCTGGCGCGCCATCCTCCGGAGGCAGGTTCCGGAACCCGTTGTCGTAGCGCGCTATAGGCCGGTGGTCAGTCTGCGTCTGTGCCGAGCCGAGGACCCCGCCCTGTGTCGATGTGGCCCACAGCGCCACTGGTGCGGTAGCTCGGCGGGCTCGTACCATGGCGGAAGTCCAGCCAATCGCGGGAGACCACATGGGCTTCATCACTTCGTCGGCCGCTCGTCCGAGCCGGTGGGTGACCGTGTCGCTGACGGCGCGGCGACCGGAATCGCCGGTGTGGACATGGTTGGCCCTGGCCGGGTTGCTGGGCGCGCTGGTGCTGGCCGTGCTGGGGGTTCCGCCGGTCGATATCCATGGGCCGCTGCATTACGCCGGCATCATGGATCCGTTCTGCGGCGCGACACGATCGGTGTATCTGACAATGCACGGTCAATGGGAGGCCGCGCTGCGCTACAACCCCGCGGCTCCCCTCATGCTCGTTGTGGCGGCCGGCGTGGTTCTGCGCGGCGCCGCCGGGTGGTGGACCGGACGCTGGATGCAGGTGCGGATGCCGCGTCGCGCCGTGATCGCGCTCGCTGTGGTGGCGTTGATCGCGCTCGAAGTCCGTCAGCAGTCCAACGTGGCGCTACTGACCGCGCCGTGGACGGGCGGCTAGCCCTGGTCAAACCGGGGTATGGCGCCGGTGGCGGTGAGCCCGCCGCCGACGCACACGCCCACAGCTGGTCGTTAGCATCAGCTCGCCGACACGATTCAGGATCCGGTTGGCGCCGTTGCTCCCGCTGGTACGCGACGGCCCTGGCGCGCAACGAGTTCGTCCTCGTCGACGAGGACAAGCATCGGCTGACCCGGTGCGCACACCATCGTCACGAGGAATCGCACCGGGATGTCCGAGCGGTTGTTGGCGTCCTGGTAATGGATCACGTCACCGCCGGGTTCCCAGAACGCTTCGCCGGCTTTGAGCACGCGCGGCGGCTCACCTTCCAGCTCGAACAGGATCTCGCCTTCGAGCACATAGCCAAACGCTGGTCCGCCGGGGTGGCGATGTGGCGGGGCGCCCGGGTCGCCCGGCGGGTACTCGATCACCACGGTCATCACCTCCGCGCCTTCCGGAAGTGCCGGCGGTGTCGCGGTCTGTATCACGGTCAGTGCCGTCTGCCACGCGGTGCTGCGCTCGGGGTTGCTCGACATCGTTTTCCTCCTTTACCCGATGAGAGTCCATATTGCTCTCCGCTACTTGGTGAGAGTCCGTAACGGACTGTCGAACTCAGATTGGCGGTCATCGGCGGCAATTGAACCCTTGGAAGTCCGTAGTCCGTCCGTAGTCCGTAGGTAGTTCTGTTTGTGCTAGCCAACGTCGGCGCTGGCATGCCCCGGGAGCGCTGCGCGGTTTATTCATGCATGCCGGCGTCGGACCGTAAGACACTTGCCACACTTTTCTCACTGTGGCACCACTAGTCGCGCCTGTATCGGGAGTGCAATATAGCCACAGTGTTGACCTAGAGCACCACCTCACAGCGGGCATGAATTTGGGCCTGGGTCGGGGAAAGGACCACGATGAGGGCAGTCTGCAGGTTTCTCGCCGCCGTCGCCGTCAGCGGGGCGCTCGCGGTCACCGCGCATGCCGTCGCTCCAATATCGGCCTACGCCAATGCGATCGATTGGGACGCCATTGCGCAATGCGAGTCGGGAGGCAACTGGTCGATCAGCACCGGCAACGGATACTTCGGCGGGCTCCAGTTCCAGCCCTCGACATGGGCAGAGCACGGCGGACGAGGCAATCCCGCCAACGCACCTCGCACCGAGCAGATCCGCGTCGCCGAGCGCGTTGTCCGCACGCAAGGACTGGGGGCATGGCCGGTCTGCGGCCGTCAGGGAGTTGAACACGTCGGCTGGTACGTGCCTACCCGCCCCACCGGATGCCAAGCCTTGGCCGCCAACCTGTTTGGCATTATCGATCTGCGCCAACTGTGTCAGACGCTGACCAGCCCGGGAAGGATCATGCTCGGCGGGGCCTGAACGTCGGGTGGTTCGCGCCCACCGCGGGCGTCCGGATTGCACAGCGGCGCAGATCACCATCGCCCGTGCGCGTCGCAGCTAGACGGCTAGCCGGTAACCGATTCCGCGTACGTTCAACACCAGCAGCGGTTTGGCGGGATTGTCTCCCAATTTCTTGCGCAGCTGACTGATGTGCACGTGGATGTTTGCGATGCTGCCCGGCCAGCGCGGTCCCCACACCGCGTGCAGCATCTCTTGACGAGTCGTCACGGCGCCCGGCCGTTGAGCCAGCGTCGCCAGAATCTCGAACTCCGTTCGGGTCAAGCTGATCTGCTCGTCGGCAACGAAGACCTCGCGCCGCGCAATATCGACGCAAAGCCACCCGAATACCTGCCTTCCTGGCGCATTCTCGGAATGCGGCCGCACAGTGTGGGCCGCCGGCGACGGATGGAAGCGGCGCTGGATTGCGCGTATGCGGGCGGCAATCTCACGGCTGGTGAATGGCTTGACGAGCACGTCGTCGGCTCCGGCGGCCAGGCCGGCGATCGTAGTGGCTTCATCACGTCGTGTCGTCAACATGGTGATATGACCAGCAGATATTGTGCGCATCCAACGGCAGAGCTGCACGCCGTTGCCGCCGCGCACATCGGCAGCGAGAAGGATTATCGAGGGCTGCAAATTCTTGGCCGCGAGCAGCGCTTCATCGCAGTTGTCGGTGACCATAACCGAGACCTTCTCAGTGCGAAGGTATTCGGCTAGAAGCTCGGTCCAGCTGGCGTCGTCATCGACGACGAGTACTCGAGAAGGTGCGATGGGTGCGCTGTTATGCACCCACCCAATACTGCCCTACTACGTAAGTCGTAGTTCGGGGGGCGCGCCCGGCGTCCGCGCATCTTCAACAAATCTTTATAGAACAACGATTGATTCGCGACGACGTTGGATCGGTCGCGCGATCACTCTCGCTGGCGGCGATGAGGGTTGAGACCCCGGCCGCGGTCAGCGCCGACAGCAGCACCGCGCCCCGCGACGACCTCGGCTGACCGGCGCACCGCGCCGCCGTCATGACGCTCACCGTTGTGCGGGCGGGATACGCCGACATACCCCCCATCGGGTATGTGGGAGGAGATGACGCGGACATCTCCCGGCTCCATGGTCACCACGTCGGCAATCTGAAGATATGTGTGTGCGCGGCAGGCCTACTCGCGAGGATCACCCGCCGCCAAGCCCTACTGTCCAGAGCCGTACTAGCCGACGTCGTAGATTGTTGAGTGACGCGACCATCTGATGACGAATCCGATGAGGACGGTGGCAAATGGTGCACAGACTGCAGATCGCGCGTGGCCGTGTCCGTCATCGTCTGCGCAGTGGTTCTGCTGGGTTTGGGCCGTGCGGGAAGTGAGCGCCGACGGTGGTCATGCGCTGCATCGCCGGCTGGCCAAAGCAGCCGGCGCGGCGGGCGGAGGGCTGCTGCTGGCGGCGAGTTTTCCACCGCTGGGCTGGTGGGTCAGCGCGATCGCGGGCCTGGCGCTGTTGGCGTGGGTGCTGGCCGACCCGTTGACCGGCGCAGCCGGTGGCTTCGGGTACGGCGTGCTGTTCGGGTTGGCGTTCTATCTGCCGTTGTTGCCGTGGGTCGGCGCCCTGGTGGGCCCGCTTCCCTGGGTGGCGCTGGCCGTCGTGTGTGCGCTTTTTCCCGCCATATTCGCCGTCCCGGCCGTGCTGCTGCGCGCACTGACCGGGTGGCCGCTGTGGTGGGCAACCTGGTGGGCGGCCATCGAATGGCTCAAAAGTGTGTTTCCGTTCGGCGGTTTTCCCTGGGGCGTGGTCGGATTCAGCCAGGCCGACGGCCCGCTGGCCGTGTTCGCGCGCCTGGGTGGGGTGGCGCTGGTGTCGTTCACGACGGCGTTGGTGGGCTTCTGTGTGGCCGCGCTTGCGCTGCTGGTTCGCCGCTCGGCGCGAACCGATCTCAAGGGCGTTGCGGTGTGCGTTGTGTGCCTGGCGCTGGTCGCCATCGGCGCCGCGGCGATGGCGCCCATGGTGTGGGCCTCAACCGGGCACGCCGGGCCGTCGGTGACGGTGGCGGTGGTGCAGGGCAACGTCCCCCGGCTCGGTTTGGACTTCAACGCCCAGCGGCGCGCCGTGTTGGACAACCATGTCCGCCAGACGCTGCGACTGGCCGACGATATCCGCTCCGGACGCGCCGCCCAACCGCAATTCGTGATCTGGCCGGAGAATTCCTCGGACATCGATCCGCTGCTCAACGAGGATGCGGGGCGGCAGATCACGCGGGCCGCCAGGGCGGTTGGCGCGCCCATTCTGGTTGGCGCCGTCCTGGCTCGGCCAGAGTGGAGTCCATCGACGCCGGTCAGTTCCAACTCGGTGATCGCGTGGGATCCGGTCAGCGGGCCGGGACAACGCCATGACAAGAAGATCGTTCAGCCGTTCGGTGAATACCTGCCCTGGCGTGGCTTCTTTCGCCACCTTTCCGATTACGCCGAGCGGGCCGGATACTTCACGGCAGGTACCGGCAGCGGCGTCGTGCAGGCGGACGGTGTGCCGGTCGGTGTCACCACCTGCTGGGAGGTCATCTTCGATCGGGCCGCGCGCGAGGCCGTGCTCAACGGCGCGCAGATGCTGGCGGTTCCGAGCAACAACGCGACGTTCAACGAGCAGATGAGCCGCCAGCAGTTGGCATTCGCCAAGATCCGGGCCATCGAGCATGGTCGCAGCGTCGTCGTGGCGGGCACGACCGGTATCAGCGCGGTGATTACCCCGCAGGGCAAGGTGGTGGCCGACACCGACTTTTTCGAGCCTGCCCACCTGGTCTATCGAATCCCGTTACAGGCCGACGTCACTGCGGCGACGCGGTGGGCTGCGCAGCTGCAGTGGGCGCTCATCGCGATCGCCGCCGCTACCCTAACCGTGACGCTGATCGGCCGGATCCTCACTCCCCCAGGCCCCGCCGGTGACATTGCCGGTCCGGCGCGCCGCGTCAACGGCTGGGCTTGGCCGCCCACCCGACAAGCATGAAGCCAGCGAGCACCAGCACCCCCGCCATGGGATAGCCCAGCAGCAGATCCTGATAGCCCACGATGCGCAACCGTGCAAGGTGCGTGTAGACGTGCACGAGCGCCATCACCGAGCCGACCCCGACGAGCAGCCAGCCCAGCAGCCGGCGCAACCGTTCACGCCGGTATTCCGGCGTGTAGATCGACGGTTTCCGGCTGCGCGGCAGACGCCGCTTGGGGCTCATGACAAGTCACCGGCCTTCCCACCGCGTACGAAGCATCATAGTACTACTCGTCTTAGTACCTCGGTGCGGATAGGTGCGTGGCCGTCAACGATTCGCTCAAGTAACGTCCGTCGCGTTATCGATTGTTGCCCGAGAGGATGGGTAGCCAACGGCTTCGACAGTGGCCGATCGCGCTGGCCGCGGCCCGAGGAGCAGCGCCTAACCGACGAGATCTCCAAGGGTGAGGCCCCGCGCGGCCAACCACGGGGCGGGATCGACACGGTCGGTGCCGTTGGCGTGCACTTCCAGGTGCAGGTGGGGTCCGGTGGAGTTTCCTGTGCTTCCCATCGTGGCGACCTGATCGCCGGCCATCACGCGCTCACCCACGTTGACGGTGGTGCTGTTGAGGTGAGCGTACAAAGTGACCGTCCCATCGGCGTGGCGCAGCTTGACCCAGATGCCGAAGCCCGACACAGGTCCGGCGGCGATGACCACGCCGTCGGCGACGGCGTAGACCGGTGTGCCGATGGCGTTGGCGATGTCGATCCCGCTGTGCAGCGTCCCCCAGCGGTAGCCGAAACCGGATGTCAGCATGCCCCGGGTCGGCACGACGAACAACGGCGCTGCAGCCGTGCCTCCCGTTCGGCGCGCTGCTGGGCGAAAGCCACACCCCGGGCGAATTCCTCGGCCACCACTACTGGATTGACCAACGGAGCCGCCGCGATCACCTGCATCCCGCCGCTGCTGGCACCCGTAGCGGTGTCTAGAGAAGTTGCTTCGGCCGTCATTACCGCCGGCCCGGAATCCATTTCTGCAGCGCCCCGCACGGATTGCGCGGCCGCGCCCACCGCGCCGAGGGCCATCGCTGCGATCAGAACGCGGCTGCGTTCAGCGCCTGCGACAGCGTTGCGGTCGCGCCCTCGCCGCGGTGGTCGGATCGGACCGCCGGGGTGCCCCGCAGGCGGCGGCGGTCGGTGGCGCACTCCGGCGGGGCGCTGCGGGGCGGGGCCGAGCAGCCGCAGCGGTGCCTGATCAGCGTCCCCTTCGCAATCGTCGCCCAGCTCGCGGGCGTGGATCACCTGGAAATCTTTGTCGAACGCGCAGTGCTCCCGAAACACGAGCTCGGCGAGAGTGCCGAACTCGTTGAACGGAATGATCTCGGTGATCTCAGCGTCACAGTCGGCCATGTGGCGCGGCGGCGCGGGCCAACGCTGCTCAGCCAATCCGACGACCTCCGCGCCGTGACCAAATCGCTATCTGGATCAGGTGACCTAACCAAACTCACCGGCCGGTGACAACCGATGCGACGAAACTCCTTGCCCGAGCGCGCTTTAGGTCGAGTTGTCGTCGCAGCTCAACCCACCCCGCAGGGCTAGCCGCCGCGTCATCGGTGCCCGCGCGCCCTCGATCCGGACCAGTTTAGTACTATGCACCATAGTAGAAATCGCGGAGCGCGGTGCATGCGAAAAGGGAAGAGGACATCGTGGAAGCGTTGAGTCTGGCTGTATCGCGTCGCGCGTTGGTGGTGGCATCAGTGGCAGTTGTGCTGCTGACCACGATGAGCGTCCTTGGCACTGCAACCGCGCGGGCGTTTTCTCGTCCGGGACTGCCGGTCGAGTACCTGATGGTTCCGTCAGCGGGGATGGGACGCGACATCAAGGTTCAGTTCCAAAGTGGCGGTCCCAACGCGCCGGGCGTCTATCTGCTTGACGGTCTTCGTGCACAGGAAGACTTCAACGGCTGGGACATCAACACCGCCGCCTTCGAGTGGTACCTCGACTCGGGCCTGTCGGTGGTCATGCCGGTCGGCGGCCAGTCCAGCTTCTACAGCGACTGGTACTCACCAGCTTGCGGCAAGGCCGGCTGCTCCACCTACAAGTGGGAGACGTTCATCTCCAGTGAGCTGCCCAACTACCTCGCCGCCAACAAGGGCGTCGATCCCACTCGGAATGCCGCGGTGGGCCTGTCGATGGCCGGTTCGGCCGCATTGGTGATGGCGATCTACCACCCGCAACAGTTCCAGTACGCCGCATCGCTTTCGGGCTTCCTGAACCTGTCCGAGGGCTGGTGGCCGATGCTGGTGGGCCTGTCGATGGGTGACGCCGGCGGCTACAAGTCCAAGGACATGTGGGGCGAATCGAGTGACCCGGCGTGGAAGCGCAACGACCCGATGGTCAACATGGCCCAGCTGGTCGCCAACGGCACCCGCATCTGGATCTACGCCGGTGACGGCAAGCCGTCCGAACTGGACGCCGGCATGAGCTCGGGCAACCTGTTCAACGCGAAGTTCCTCGAGGGCTTCACACTCCGGACGAACAAGACGTTCCAGGAGACCTACATCGCCGCGGGCGGGAAGAACGGCGTGTTCAACTTCCCGCAGAACGGCACCCACCAGTGGAACTACTGGGGCGCACAGCTCCAGCAGATGAAGCCCGACATCCAGCGGGTGCTCGGCGCCTCCCCCACATCGTAAAGAGGGTTCTGGGGCTGCGCTGGATGCGGGGGCAGAACCTCGCCGGAAAACGGTGCCATCCCCCGGGCTCGGGACCACCCGCGCCCAAGAAACGACGCATGTCTTTCCACGGAGCGCTAACAACCAGCTAGACGCCGCACATAAAGACCCCAGATACGCCGAGCACGAGTGTGCCCAGCGGCGCGATGGCCATCATCGCTGTCGCGCTGGTAAGAGCGGCCTGCGCACGTACACGGACATGATTCGCTGGCGGAAGGGCCAGGCGCTCAGCGCGATTCAGTACCGCGACATCGGCGGCGCCCAGCGCGGCAGCCGGCGCGCCTGCGGCCAGAGCCATCAACCCGGTGAGCAGTGCACGCTTGCCATGCCGACGCGCGGCAGCATCGTCGGCACACATTTCCAACAACCGTGATACCTCGGCGGCACCGCGCGTCATCAGCGCAAGGCGGGGAAAGACCAGCGCCAAGCCACGCAACGCCGTGACGATTCTGGGGTGGTGCCCGTCAAGATGGGCGCGTTCATGTGCGAGCACCGCTGCGAGCTCGCGCTTATCGAGAGCCGCTACTGCTGCGGTTGTCACCACGATCGCAGGTGGCTTTCCTGCCACGCAATACGCGGTGCGCTCGGCGGCGTCGATAACATACACGTCGCGTTCGCCCGTGGGGCGGCCCACCAGTCGAACAGCTTCTGCATGCCCGTAAGCGTGCGCACGCAGCCGCCCAACGATGCGCACGAGCCGGACGCCGATGACGGCGACGACGCCCACCACGGCAACCCCCGAAGCCAGCAGCATCACCTGGGGTGCGCTACCCGCCTTACCCGCAGCCAGATCACACAGCAACCGGACGCAGGACACGACGAATGAGTCACCGTCGTGCCAGTGCGCAACCACGTCGACGATCACGAGCACAACAACGGTCAGCCAGGTGAGCAGGACGCTGCCGATCGCGATCAACCAGGCGGCCACTCCAGATCTGGGAGCATGCCCGGCACGGGTGAGAAAGCCCAACACCGGTGGGCCGAACACGATCACCGCGACGCTGTAGAGCAGCAGGCACGCGGCGACGTTCACCGCTTCTTGGCCCTGCTCGACCGCCTCGCCAGCCGCCGCATCGCTTCCCTGAGTCGCTCGGATTCCTTGGGTCCGATCTGCTCGATAAAGTAGCTGAGCACCAGTTCTGAGCGGCCTCCCCCGTCGAGCGCGTCACGCATCAGCCGGGCGGTGTGTTCCTCGCGGGTCAGCGTGGCCCAATATCGGTAGGCCCGGCCATCGCGTTCCCGCTCGAGCCACCCTTTGTTGTGCAGGTTATCCATGGTCGACATCACGGTGGTGTAGGCAATACGACGCTCGGCCGAGAGCTCTTCGAAAATGTCGCGCACCGTTACCATCTCGGGATCGTGATTCCACACGCGATCCATCACCACGGCTTCCAGCTCGCCGAATCCTCGTACACGCACCGTTTCGCCTCCAGCAATCTCGTTGCCGAGCCTACCTCGCGCCGCACGTTTCCCCGTGGTGTGACGCGGAAAATCGTCGGCGGGACTGCCCGTGGAACGCGCGTTTGGTCACCGGGTGACGGTTTGGACGATCCGCGGATTTCGTCGTGCGAGCGTGGCTAGCTCTGCACGATCACTGGGTCGCCGACCTTGACAGTGTTGAAATACCATTCGGCGTTCTCGGGACTCAGATTGATGCAGCCGTGGCTGACGTTGGCCGAGCCCTGCGACCCGACCGACCACGGCGCCGAATGTACGTAAACGCCACCCCACGTCACCCGCACGGCGTACTCTCCGTCGATCAGGTAGCCCTCGGGGTCGTCGAGTGGAATTCCGATCGTGCGCGAATCGAAGACCACGCTGCGTTGCTTCTCCAGCACTTTGAAGGTCCCGACCGGGGTATCGAAACCCGGCTTACCCAGCGACGCAGGCATCTCACGTACCACTTGGTCGTCGATACTCACTGTGAACGTGTGCGCCGAGACGTCGGCCACGCCCACCACCGCCGCCCCGGTGGTGAATTCGGTTTTCATGCCGCCGACGCGCAACGTGACCGTCGAATGCGCCGGCCAGAACCCGTCCGGATTCCACTCCACGAGACGATCGGTCAGCCAAGTGAATTGACCGTCCACCGGCCGCGGCGCGCCGACGGTGATGCTGCGCTCGGCTGCCGCGCGGTCGTTGACGGGCCCGCTGAAGCCGACCTGCACCGGATGACCAACTCCTACGACCTGGCCAGGGCCTGGACGCACCATCGCGACCTGGCCGTCAATGCCCGATGACGCGGCTGCCCCCGACCTCGCCGGCGGTGGCGCCACCGCCACCGCGGCGGCCGTGACGGTCACTATCAATAGCCCGCGAAGCGTGCCGTGCACGAGCCCTCCCTTCACCGCGGTGCGCAACTAGCACCATGTTACGTATCCACTACGTATTCCGGTGGTCGGCGCGCTCGTGTTACACCGGCGATAGATAACTTGGTCATACCGCAGCGCGGTCGCCGCAAATGTTCTGGCCGTCAGGTCAAACCGCGTACTAGGCTCCTTGGTATCGGGCGTGATAGCAGCCCTGCGCCTGTCAGCCGTGACGGCACTGCCTCAACCGTTGTCGGACAACGCCATTGCGCCGCTTTCGCGGATTGCCTAGCTCGTGGACGCCGTGATGCGCGTTCACGAAGCTGATCACATCACAAGTCTGCCGGGAAGCGACTTGATCTGGGCGGCACCGATTGCAGGCCTATCAATAGCAGGCCCACAAGGACCAGGAGGGCGGCCATCGGAAAGCCGATCAGCTGATCCAGTGCCCCCACGACCCGCATGCTCGCCAGGTGAGCAATCAGATGGGCAACGGCCATTGCCGAGCCCACCACAACGAGCACCGAGCCCACCGCGCGTCTGAAACGCGCCCAACGGCGCGAGTTTCGATTCAGCCGTCGGACCCGAGCATGATATGTCTGGCGTCGCGCCATGGCGCTCCTATCTCACAGGCGGATTATCTACTATGCCGCGTAGTACTGAGCGCCGCGTGGGCCGGGGAGGCGCTCTGCGGGTTGCACTTCGGCGTGTGAAGCCAGCGGCGTTTGCAGTTGTCCGTTGCAGAATCATTCGGGCGGGCCACCTGCGGTCACCGCAATGGAAAGCTGGCGCTCGGCTAGCCTGATGAGCCGCTCGAGGTGCTCACGGCTGTACTTGAGGCCCGTCGAGCTCACCTGAATGATGAGCGGCCCGTCACGGGCAGCGATGGTCACGCCGATCGGGCCGCCAGACCGTCTCGTGAGGGTAGCCAGCGCATATTGACCGACATCGGGTCGCCCCAGCCCTATGGAGCCGGGGGCGTATCGAAGGTCGTCCACGAGGTCAGTGAAGGCGGTGAAGGCGCCCTGCTCGGTTGGGTATTCGGCAACCGCCACGGTGAGCCGGCGCATCGCGATTGGGTCGCTGAACTGTGATCGGCGCGTTGCTCGTGGCGTTCCCGGTGCCCTGGGATCGACTCCTTCGCTCGCCAACCGTGTCATCATCGGGAATTCTTGGCGCACAACGGATAATGAAATGACTTTGTTAGCAGTCAGCGCAGGTGGTGCCGCGGCATTGCGGTCCGGCAGGGTGTCCAGAATTGGGTTGGCACAGCCGCTGAGGATCGCCGCCGACACAACGGCTAGGGCCACAGCGCGGCGGCCGCAGCGTCGGCCGCACAACATACTAACTACGCTAGTACTGGTTTCCTGCCGGCAAAAGTGCTGGGTTATCGCTGCACGGTTGGAATGTCACGTCCGGTGTCGTCAGCCGGCGGTGCAGGACGCTAGCCCGGTCAGGGCGGCGAAGGTGAGGAGCATGGTCATGCCCAGCACGAGCGCTGCCCCCCAGGCGGCGTTGGAGCCGCCGATGCGCCCCGCAGATGCGCGGCGCCCGTCGAGCCGGGCCAGTCGCAATTGGATGCACTCGCTGGCGATGCCCAGTGCGGGCGCCGGTGCGGGAGCGCTCTGCAGGGTCTGCAGCGCCCGGTGCAGGCCCCTGGGGCCGTGGGAGCGGGCGGCGTGCGCGTCGGCGTCCAGTTCGACCAGTGTGCGAACCAATGAGGGTGAGTGACGCATCAGCGGCAGCCATCCCAATCCCGCGGCGGCGGCCTGGGCGACGGCGATCAGCAGATGATGGCGTCGGCGCACGTGGGCGCGCTCATGGGCTTCCACAGCGCGCACGGCTGCGGTGTCGAGGCACTGCCGCAGTCCGGTGCTCATCACCACCAGCGGCGGGGTGCCAGCCAGGCTGTAGGCCAGCGGCTCGGTAGCTGGCAGCCACAGCACCGCACCGGCGTGCGGGCTGTACCCGGTCAGCAACCAACCCAGCTCAATGTGCTTGTCGTGCAAGCGACGTCGATGCCGGCCGATGCGGCTCAGCTGCCAACCTCCGCGAATGGCGGCGACGCCCAGCGCGGCAGCACTGAGGATTCCCGCGACGGTATCCACTCCTCCGGGCGGACCCGCGTGCAGCGCCAGCCAGCACCGGTGCAACAGTTCGGCCAGCCCTGGCAGCGCGACCGCGGCGAGCGTGACGCACACGAGCACACCCCACAGAACCAAGAGCACCGCGGCGTCGGTGCCGCGGCGGGTCAAGGCCCGCAATATCGGTGGTGTGAGGACACCGACGGCGAGGCCGCCGACGGTCCACCACATCACCGCGGTCACCGTCGTCGGCCCCGTTCTTTGAGCCCGCGGGTCAAGGCCCGCGACTCGGCGGTGGTGGCGCTGCGCGCGAAGTGCAGCAGCGCCGCGGCGGGATCGCCGCTGTCAGCGAGTAGTTCACGCAGCGCGTCGGTGGCTGCCTGAATGCGGTCGCGGGTGGCCTGATAGCTGTAGGCGCGCCCATCGAGCTCACGGCTCAACCATCCCTTGCGGTAGAGATTGTCCATCACGGTCATCACCGTTGTATAAGCGGGCTTGCGGACGGGTTCGAGTTCGTCGAGGACGTCACGGACCCGCACCGCGTCGTCGGTGCGCCAGACCACGTCCATGATCGCCGCCTCCAACTCGCCCAGCCCGGGCAACGGCCGAGCCTGGCGCGCTGCCGTGCGCCGCGATGCCCGGCTGGTCGTCTTGCGGGCTGTCATGGTCTCTGCCTTTCCCCAAGCGCGGCGGCGACGATTTCGGTGACCTCGTCGACATCGCGAAGCACCTGCATCGGCAGGCGGCGCACGGAACCGTCGGTATCGACAAGGTAACTCAGCGGCAGCAGTTGCGGTGCCCGCAACGCGCCCGCGACCGAATCGGCGTCGGTGAACGACGGATAGCCGATATTCAGCTCGCGGACCAGGGCTGCAGCCGAGGACGAACGGTCGCGCACATTGACTCCGATGACCCGCACCGCGCCTGGGGTGTCGGTGTAGGCGTCGAGCACCGGCATCTCCTCGCGACACGGCGCACACCATGACGCCCACAGATTGAGTAGTGTCGGCGCGCCGGCTACGGCTGCACCCACATCCACCGCCGGTGAGGACCCCAGGCACCGGGCCATCACCCCGGACAGTGTCGGCACCGGCGAGCCGCCGGGCGCTGGCGCCGGGCACGGCGCGGCGCCGGCTTCGGTGGCGGCGGGGTCTCCGCGCGCCTCCAGGTTGTCCTCTGCCAGTCGCTGCTTCGCCGGCGCGGACACCGGATCGTGGCTGATAAGCACACCAGCGACGGTGGCCGCCGCGACGGCGACCAACCCAGCCAACGCTCGACCCCGCACCGCTAGCTGTCGCGCTCGGGCGCTGGACCGACTGCGGTCACCGGATGCGACGGCGCTCCCTCGCCGCCCACTGGGCAGGAACGCAAGGCCGTTAGCCGCCGCCACAACGCCCACCCCAGCACTGCCAACGACGCCGCCGCGATCACGGGCTGAATCGGCGCCCAGACCGTCATTGCGCCACTGACGCCGACGGCGGCCACCACCAGCTTGTTACACACCGGGCAGCCCACCGCCAGCACCGAGCCGACGTTGGCCAGTATCCCGGCACGCCCCGGCGCCGCGGATACAGCCGCGCGGCCATGGACATAGGTTGCCACCAGCACACCACTGAGCAATGCAGTCAGCGCCCACACGGCGTAGCTCCACCACGGCACCGGCGTCATGCGCACGAAAAAGGGGTTGGCCAGCACGGCGCTGGGAACGCCCACCGCCACGGCGACAACTGCGGCCGCCAACACTGCGACGGCCAGCTGCAGCCACACCACACGACGCGCCATCCTCTGACCACCATCCCGCACGCCCAGTCCCACAACGTTCCTCAGCTTAGTACTAATCTTCATAGTATTTAACGCTGCGGGCGATCGTGCGATACGGCCATGTCGCCAGCTTGCGCACCGATGTGGGTGGCCGGTGCGCAGTCAGCCCCGCAATGCCCCACGTTTACGCTCACCACGCCTCCCAGCATCGCAGTGATCAGTAAGACGGCGGCAAGCACAAAGACTTTGAGCCGATGATCGACGATCAAGGTCATCCTCCCTGTGTCCGATTAGGCATGCGTCAATGGCCGAGACATCCGGCCACCCCTGACTACTATCCTACGTAGTAGTTACGTCGAGCAGGCCCGCGCCGCCGAAGCCCAGCAGCTGCACTAGGTAACCGTTCGACGCGGTGACTCAACGGATCGTGTACGTGCCTGGCCCAGACCGTTATGACAATGAGACTGTGACGCGTGTTTCCAGTGAGACAGTAGTGATGTACGTTGCGTGTACGTACTGGACAACTGCTTACTGGCTGGAGCCGTAGCTGTGCCAGGGGAGCTCTGACGGACGACCGGCCGACGGAGGATACGCCAGCGCCCCCCGCTAAGGGAGATCATGTGATGAGGCCCCTACGCCACTGGGTCAGCCGCCTCACCGCCGTGACGATCGGTGTTGCCCTGCTGGCCTATGGTGGCGGCACCGCGCAGGCCTCCCACAACGGCACCGACCATTCGGGTTCGGCGATCTCCGCCCTGGTCGCCGACCTCGCGCAGGCCAATCAGCGCCTGGCCGACATCGGCGCGCAGATTCAGGGGCAGCAGGAAGGTGTCAACAAAGCCCTCGTGGAGGTGGCCAACGCCCGGGATGCTGCCGATACCGCGCGCCGCGACGTGCTGGCCAGCGAGCAAGGGCTGGCCGATGCGAACGCGGCGATCGGCGCCGCGCAAAGGCGCTTTGATGACTTCGCCGCCGCCACCTACGTCAATGGCCCACCGCAAGCGCTGCTTTCGGCGGCCAGCCCGGAGGACATCATCGCCACCGCCAGCGCCGATCAGACCCTGGCGCTCAGCCAGCGCAACGTGCTGACCGATCTGCAACGCGCCCGCACCGAGCAGGCGAATCGAACGTCTGCAGCGCGCGCCGCCGCGCAGCGCGCCGACCAGGCAGCCGCCGATGCCGAGCGAAGTCAGCAGGCGGCGGTGGCAGCGCTGACCGAGGCGCAACGCCAATTCGGTGTCCAGCAGGCCGAAGTCGATCGGCTCGTCGCCGATCGTGACGCCGCGCGGGCCCGTCTCGAGGCCGCCCGGCCGGCACCCTCATCGTCGACCCAGGCGCCGGCGAGCGCCGCGGGCGCCGCGTCTGCGGCTCCGGATCGTTGGGACCGGCAAGGTCCGGCCGGGGCACCGGCGCCCGCCGACACCGGTCAGTGGGACACCACCTTGCCGATGGTGCCCAGCGCCAACGTCGCCGGCGATCCCATCGCCATCGTCAATGCGGTGCTGCAGATCTCGGCGACCTCGGCACAGGTGACCGCCGACATGGGCCGAAAGTTCCTGACCCAGCTCGGGATCCTGCCGCAAGCCTCCGCACCCGCCGACCCCGGATTCACCAACGGGCGCATCCCGCGGGTATATGGCCGCCAGGCAGTCGAATACGTGATCCGCCGTGCCATGTCGCAGCTGGGTGTGCCCTATTCCTGGGGCGGCGGCAACGCCAACGGTCCCTCCCGCGGTATCGACCAGGGCGCCAACACCGTCGGGTTCGACTGCTCCGGGCTGATCCTCTACGCGTTCGCCGGAGTGGGCATCAAACTGGAGCACTACTCCGGGACGCAGTACAACTCCGGACGCAAGATCCCCTCCTCACAAATGCAACGCGGCGATCTGATCTTCTACGGGCCCAACGCAAGCCAGCATGAGGCGATGTATCTCGGCAACGGGCAGATGATCGAAGCGCCCTACACCGGGTCGGTCGTTAAGATCTCGCCGGTACGTACCAGCGGCATGATGCCCTACGTCACCCGGCTCATCGAATACTGACACCTCAGGTGGCCAGGCCGTCTTACCCCCTTCGCCGCCACGCGTGGCTGTGAGGTGCCGCCACCAGGCTGGTACCGAGGGGCGGTCAGCCGATGTAGTTGAGGCTGGTCATCATCCCGGCTTCCTGGTGATAGGTGTTGTGGCAGTGCAGCATCCATTCGCCGGGGTTGTCGGCGACGAACGACACGCGCAGCTGCTGCATGGGCAGCACGATCACGGTGTCCTTGCGTGCGCCGGGGCGCCCGTTGGTGGTGAGCACCTCGAAGGTGTGGCCGTGCAGATGCATGGGATGCCACATCATCGAGGTGTTGTTGAACGACAGCGTGACGCGTTGCCCCTCACGAACTTCCAATGGCCGGGTGTTGGTGAACCGCAGACCGTTGATCGTCCAGTCGTAGGGCATCATCGACCCGCCTAGATCGGCGGGCAGCTCCACGTCGGCGCGCGCAGCCGGCAACGCCGCACCCGGGGCAGCGCCGAACATGTCAATGGTGCCGACACGACCCTGCAGCTCGGCAGGCGCATAGTCGGCGGGCGGTGGCGAACCCGCCCCGCTGACCAACAATGCCCGTGCCGACGCGTTCTTTCCTTCCGCGGCCGCAACGAGCGGGAAGACGCCGTCACCGGCGGTGACCACCACGTCGTAGCGTTCCCCCATCCCGATCAGCACCGCGTCAACGTCGGTGGGCACGACCGGAAAGCCGTCGGTGTGGGTCACCGTCAATTTGTGCCCGGCCAACGCGACCCGAAAGGCAGTGTCCGAGCCGGCGTTGATCAGCCGGATCCGCACACGCTGACCAGACTTGACACGAAAACTGCTGGCGGCCTGCGGAATACGCCCGTTGATCAGATAGTAGGGGTAACTGACATCTCCGGCGTCGCCACCGAGCAGTGTGCTGCTGCCCGCTCCCCCGACCCCCGGAACGGTTCCCGTTCCGGACATGCCGGGCATGTCGCCCATCCCGGGCATGTCGTGTCCGCCCATTGAATTGCGAAGCCCGTCATAGATCTGGGCCGGGCTCGATCCGACGCCGTCGGTCCAGTCGTCGAGCATGACCACCCACTCGGCGTCATAGCTGCCCAGGTCGTTGGGGTCGTCGACGATGACGGGGAAGTACAAGCCCCTGTCGGCGTCCAGTCCAGTGTGCGGATGAGCCCAGTAGGTGCCTGGATATGGAACGGAGAACCGGTAGGTGAAATCACGGCCGGCGGCAATGTCCGGTGTGGCCGGCGACGCGCCGTCCATGTCGTTGCGCAGCGCGATGCCGTGCCAGTGCACCGACGTGGTGCGGCCGAGCCGGTTGCGCAGCGTGACGGCCAGTTCGTCGCCCACCGATGCCCGCACCAGCGGCCCCGGGACGGCGCCGTTATACGAGACCGTCTGCGCCACCGTGCCGCCGAGATCTACACCCGTGCGATCCGCGGTGAGCGTGGCCGACACGGTACGCCCGCTGTGCGGGCGGCGTGCCTCCGCGCCGGCAACCGCGTTATTGGGCACGACGACGCTGCTGCCGCGCGAGCACGCGGCCAGAGTCGCCCCGGCCGCCACCGTTGCGGCAAGAAAGCCTCGCCGACTCCACTGCCCGCGCACTTCAGCCATGACCCGCACGCCCCTGTCGCGACTCATCTTGTCCGGGTTTGTCGCCGCGCAGACTGCGACTTTGGCGACCGCCCGCTGCGCCGAACAACGTCGCCGTGGCGACAACGACGAGCCCCCAACACAAGACCAGTACACCGGTCAGCGCCAGCCAGAGCTGCCAGTCCCCGGCGGCGTCGAACGCCGCGGGCGCCCATCCCATACTCATAGCGGCCTCCTTCGCTGACCACCATGCGAGCCGCAAGCCGCCGAAACGATAAGGGTCGTGTGAAGGTTCGTTGAAGAATGCCGCGGGGCGTCACCGCGCAGCGGTGACCCGGCACCATGAACTCCATGAGCAACACATCAGTGCCCTCGGGTGAGGATGGGCGAGGCTACCGGGCGCTCGTGGTCGATGACGAGGCCGCGCTGGCTGAGGTGGTGGCCAGCTACCTGAATCGCGAGCACTTCACCACCCGCATCGTCGACAACGGTCCCGATGCTGTGGCCGTGGCCCGCGACTTCGACCCCGACGTGGTGATCCTCGACCTCGGGCTGCCCGGCATGGACGGGTTAGAAGTGTGCCGCCAGCTGCGCACCTTCTCCGACGCCTACGTGGTCATGCTCACTGCCCGCGACACCGAAATGGACACCATCGTGGGACTTACTGTCGGCGCCGACGATTACGTCGCCAAACCTTTCAGCCCACGCGAACTGGTGGCACGTATCCGCGCGATGCTTCGGCGCCCGCGCGCCACCCCCGAGCGCGAAACCGACCGCGGCGGCGACGTACCGGCCCCGCTGTCGTTTGGGCCGTTGCGTATCGACGTGGCGGCGCGGGAAGTGTCTCTGGATGGTGAACCGATCCTGTTGACCCGCACTGAATTTGACATACTCGCCGCCTTGTCGGCGCGCCCGGGCGTGGTAATGAGCCGCCGCCAGCTGCTTGAGACCGTGCGCGAGGGACCCTGGGTCGGTAACGAACACCTCGTTGATGTCCATATCGGCCATGTGCGACGCAAACTGGGCGACGACCCGGCTGCACCGCGCTACGTCATCACCGTTCGCGGTGTCGGATACCGTATGGGAAGCGGGCAGTGATGGCCACGCCGATGCGTCGGCGGCCCGGCATCGGTATGCGGCTGCTGATCGCTCAAACCATGGTGTTGCTGGCCGGCGCCATCACCACCTGGGTGGTTGCCGCAATCGTGGGGCCCCCGCTGTTTCGTGAACACCTACACCAAGCCGGCGTGGCTGCCGGTTCCGCCGAAGAGTTCCACGCCGACGAGGCCTATCAGTACGCCACCGCGCTATCGGTCGGCGGCGCGGTTGCCGTCTCGGCGTTGGTCGCGTTCGCGGTCAGCTGGTACGTCAGCCGCAGATTGCAGCGCTCCATCACTGAAGTGGCGTCGGCGGCCACCGCGGTCGCCGAGGGCCGCTATGGGATCCGGGTATCACCGCCGCACCTCGGTGAGGACTTCGACTCGCTGGCGCAAGCTTTCAACCAAATGGCAGCCCAGCTGCAGGCCGTCGACACCAGCCGGCGGCAGCTGTTCGCCGATCTTGCCCACGAAATACGCACTCCTGTATCGGTTTTGCAGGCCTACACCGAGGCCATCGAGGACGGTGTGCGGTCGTTGACTCCCGACACCACCGCGATGCTGCGCGACCAGACTCAGCGCTTGGTGCGTTTCGCCGAGGACGTCGCCACCCTCGCGCAGGCTGAGGAAAGCGCGACTTCGCTGCAGTTCGCCGACATCGACGTCGCCGAGCTGATCGCCAAGACGGCGGCCGCGATGAGCGGGCGCTACCGCGCCAAGGCCGTGTCGTTGTCGACGCATCTGCCCACCACTGAGCTGCCGCCGCTGTGGGGCGATGAGCAGCGACTGACCCAAGTACTGGCGAACCTCCTCGACAACGCGCTACGGCACACACCGCCGCACGGGCGGGTCGACGTGCACGCCGACACCGATGGCACCCGACTCCTGATGCGCATCACCGACACCGGCGAGGGCATCGCTCCCGAGCATTTACCGCATGTGTTCGAACGGCTGTACCGCGCCGATGCGGCCCGCACCCGCGACCACGGTGGCTCAGGGCTCGGCCTGGCCATCGCCAAGGCGCTCGTTGAGGCACACGGCGGCCATATCAGCGCCAGCAGCCAGGGTGCGGGGACCGGGACAACGTTCACCATCGCGCTGCCGCTGCGACGCAACGTGGCCTCAGCGCATGCCGGCACGGTTGAGCGGGCACTCTGAAACTTCACGCATCCAAAATTTGTTCGGCGGATGGGGTTCTCACACCCGCAGCAGCGCCTCCACGTTGCCGTGCGCAAGCTTCTCGCGGTCGACCGGACTGATCGGCGCCGTGTCCAGCAGCGCCCGTGCTGAGGCGTTGTCGGTGTAGGGATAGTCGACCGAGAAGATCAGGCGGTCGATGCCGACTGTTGACAACGCGCATTGCAGCGGCGGGAACGTGGTGTAGCCACTGGTGGTGAACCAGACGTTGGTTTGGAAGTACTGCGCGACCGGTTGGCGCAGCTCGGTCATTGGGCTCAGCACAGTGTCGATGCGGTCCAGGGCGAACGGAATCATCTCCCCCATATGCCCCACGATGACCCGCAACTCCGGGATACGATCGAACACCCCCGTGCTGATCAACCGCAGGACATGTAGTGCGGTCTCGGCGTGCCAGCCCCAGCCGGCGGTGGCCAGCAGATCGGCCAGCACCGGCGGCAGTCCGCCGAAGTAGATCTGCGCCACCTGCGGTGGCGGAAACGACGGATGCAGATACAACGGCACGCCCAAATCGGCTGCCGTGGACAGCAGCGGCGTGAAGTCCGGGTGATCGAGGAACCGGCCCTCGATAAGACCGTTGATCATGGCGCCGCAAAAACCGAGAGTTCCCACCGCTCGCTGCAGTTCGGCCGTCGCAGCCTGCGGATCGCGCATCGGCAGCGCGGCGAATCCGGCGAACCGATCCGGATGTGCCGCAATGACTTCGGCCAGATCGTCGTTGGTTTGACGAACCACATCCACGGCTTGAGCTGCCGGCAGCGCTTCGGCGCCGGGCACCGTGTGGGACAACACCTGCATGGCGATGCCCGCGGCGTCCATGTCGGCGAGGCGGCCGGCGCCAAGGTCTTCCAGCTTGTCCTGGATTCGGGCCAGTTGAGGATGCTTGCCCAAGTTGGCCAGCGCTTCGGCCGGCTGCAGACCGGGATGGGCGTAGTGCTCTTCAATGGCGATGACCCGCATATCAACTCCCTCGGATTGCCTGATCCCTACCCAGGTAGGGTATTGCCTTTTGAGGATGCGGGTTCCCGCCGGCCCGTTTACCCAAATGCGGTGCCGCCAGAGGCGCCGGGCGGCAACACCCTGGGTCTCACCAAAGAGCGGTCCCCGTGCCGGAGGGACAACACCGGCACGGGGACACGGAGGAAAGTTCGCCGTCTGAGGTTGACGGGCTCGGCCCTACAGTGAGCCAAGAAGCTGCTGCATCGCGTCGATTTCTTGCTGCTGCGAGGCGCTGATCTTACGTGCGAGCTCGATTGCGGGCGCGAACTGGCCGCTATCCACCTCGGTCTGCGACATCTCGATCGCGCCTTGGTGGTGCTCGATCATCTGCGTCAGGAACAGCCGGCTGGCCTCGACACCCTGGGCGTCGCGCAGGGCGGCCATGTCTTGCTCAGACATCATGCCTCCGCCGCCGCTCATGTCTCCCATGTCATGTCCGGGCATGCCGGGCATGCCGCTGCCGGGCGACGTCGTGGCCACGCCCCATTCGGCCAGCCAGGCCTGGAGTTGCTGGATTTCTGGTCCCTGGTCCGCCTTGATCTGGTTGGCCAACGACACCACGCGCGGGTCGATGTCCTGCTTGGCCAGCAGCATGTCGGTCATTTCGATCGCCTGCTGATGGTGCGGGATCATTCCCTGAGCGAAGCTGATGTCCGCGTCGTTGTGGGCCTGGGCCTGGGTGCCGCCGCCGGCCGGCGTCGAGGGTGATGGCGTCGCCGCGGCCGACGTGGTCATTGATCCCATGTCATGCTCGGCTTGCGGGTTGTCGTTGCTGCAGGCGCTCAACGCCACCGCGACCGCCGCCGCGGCCGCGGCGAGGGTGACGAACCGTTTTGTGTGCACACGAATTCCTTCCGTTGTCATCGGTGGTGATGCTGTGTCCCTGGTGGATGATGCGCCAGGCGGGTGCGCGCATGGCTGGCATACCCAGCTATCGGCTGTGCACTCATCGGCTACCAGCGTGGAGCCCAGACCTAAGGGTCGGCTCGACATTCGATGAAGAATCGGTAAAGACTGCCGGGGGCGCCGCGAAACCGACCAAGCACTTTGGTAGCTGCTCAATCGCGCTGCACGCCTGATGACTGGCAGGTCGCGGAATCGCTATCCACGTGAGGATTTGTCAGGTTCAATCCCGGGATAGTTGCCCCCTGGTGCGTCGATCATGGCACCCTAATGCCATCGGTACCTTTGCGTCTGGCACGGGTTCAGGGGTGTGTGGCCTCGACCGTCACCCTGCCACCGCGGGCCGGGATCATTGTGACGTTGCGGTGCAACGGCCGTTCCGGAGCGACGTCTGGGGCGCGCAGATCGGTACGGCGCACGATATCTCGGAGCACGATGCGCATCTCCTCCATCGCCAGTGCGGCACCGAGGCACCGCCGGATGCCACCCCCGAACGGAAGCCACGTATGCGCACTCGGCTTCACCCCGAGGAAACGCTCCGGCCGGAACGCGAAAGGGTCGGGGTAGAGATCCTCACGATGGTGGACCAGCAGGATGCTCACCCGAACGCGAGTACCCGCGGGAGCCACGTAGTCACCCAGCTGCCATGGCACCTGCACCTGACGTCCGGTCATCGGAACCACCGGCCTTGCTCGCATCGCCTCGTGGATTGTCGCCTCGAGATAGTCGTCCTCGCCGGCACGGACCGACGCTCGAAGCCGGTCGTATACCGCGGGCGTCCGAAGCAGTCGCTCGCACGCCCAAGCGATCGAGTTCGCCGTAGTCTCGTGTCCGGCCAACACGAGGGTGAGCAGCTCGTTTCGCAACTCAAGGTCAGTCAGGGTTTCGCCGTCGTCGGTCTGCGCGTCAAGCAGCAGCGAAAGCACGTCGTTTCGGTTCCCTCTGCCGGTGTCGCGGCGGCGGTCCTGGATCAGCGGGTATACCGCGCGGTCGAGTCGCTCCAGTGCGATGCGCTGGGGGCCCACGGGTTCGTCACGTCCGATGTTCAGCAATTCGGCTGGTTTGGCCAACCGGCTCGACGATCCTCGCAGGAGCCAACGCACAACACTGCGCAGCCGCTCCTCCGGAGTCCCCGGCTCGGGCGGCACTGCGATGCCAAAAATGCCCGACATGATGACGTCGAGGGTGATCCACTGGGCGGCGGACGCCATCCGGAACGTCGAGCCGGCCGTCCACGCCGAGATCGCACGGTCGCTGACCGCGGCGATCTGCCCGCGGTATCGCTCGATGGCTGCACCGTGAAACGACGGCATCAGCAGCTTGCGCTGACGACGGTGCCGTTCGCCGACTGCGGTCAGCACCGAGCTGTCGCCGACGATGGGCCGCAACGGCGAATCGCCCGCGGTGGACGGTGCTATCGCCGGATCCGCGGTGAACAACGACTTGACATGGTGAGGGTGGCATGTGACCACGATCGGCTGGTCGTCCACGAGGCTTTTGAACCCGAAGACATCGCCGTGGTCGCGTCGAGCCGCGAACATCATATCGCCCTGGCGCATCGAAAAGGCCAGGGTCTGAAAGAGTTTCGGCCCCCCGAGCATCGGCGGCAGATGCTGAGGGCCATCTTCGTACGGACCGGCCGATGACGACTGTGGAATCCGACCCTGCACGGGTCCATCACCCGGTCCGCCCGGCGCCAAATGCCATCCTCGACGATATGGACGTCCCCTCGCCACGGACGCGACTCGGGAAAGTGTGGAGTGCATCGACGGCACACGCATCCCTCAGTCTGGCGCAGAAAAGCTCTTGACGAGTGTGAAAACCCGAGGATCAAGGAGCCTGGGCCTTACATGCGCGGTTGCTGCCAGTCGAGTTTGATGTCACATGACGCAGCGAGTCCGTCCGGCGCCCGTCCTATACCTGTAGGGGTATGGCAGGCAGCGCAGCAGGCACAGGAAATTGATGTCTAGCGACCGTTTGTACACCACCCCTGACGGGTCGACGATCGCCTACGAGCTCACCGGCCGGGGACGGCCCGTTGGTTATGCCCATGGGGTGTTGCTCAGCAGGGCGGGCGTGCGGGGCCTGGAGGTGTTCGACATCGATGCCGTTGCTGCCGGTCGCATGCTGCTCACCTACGACCAGCGCGGGCATGGCCACTCCACCGGGCGGGCGGTTGTCGAGGATTACCGCTTCGAGCGCGCCGCGACCGATCTGCTGGGCGTACTCGAGGCTGCGGCGATCGATGAGCCGATTGACTTCGCGGGCTCATCGCTGGGTGCGGCGGCCGTGCTGTATGCGGCCTTGGCCGCACCAGAGCGGTTCGGCCGGCTGGCATTGCTGATTCCGCCGGTTTCCTGGGAGACCGGCACTCACCCGGCGCGGCAGTGGTATGCCGATACCGCGCGCCGCATTGACGAGATCGGCCCGGCGGCGTGGCGCAAAGAATGGGCGCAGGCTGCACCGTTGCCCATTTTCGCCGACTATCCGCAGGCGAAGTTCAGCCCTGATGTCCCCGACGAACTGCTCGCTTCGGTCCTGCGGGGTGTGGGTCTCTCGGAGCTGCCCGACCCCGAGGCATTGGCCGCGCTGCACCATCGCACGCTGATTTTGGCGTGGGACACCGATCCCCTGCATCCGGTGTCGACCGCGGCGCGCCTGCATGTGCTCATGCCGCATTCCACCTTGTACGTTGCCCGTTCGGTCGCAGACGTCAAGACGTGGACACAGCGAACCGCGGAGTTCTTTGGCGGCTGACCTGACGCTTAGTAACGGCGGGCGTTGTGGATCGGAGCGTTCGAGATGGGCGCCACCTTCACCGGTGTGCCGTACGTCGAGGCGTGCACCATCATCCCGTCACCGATATAGATGCCGGCATGAGAGACATCGGAGTAGAACGTCACGATGTCACCGGGTTGCAGGTCCGAAACTGCGACCGGTTGACCTCCTTGGGCCAAGGCCTGGCTCGAACGCGGCAGCGACTTGCCGTTCTGCAGGAAGGCCCACTTGATCAGCCCCGAGCAGTCGAAGGCATTCGGTCCGGTCGCACCCCACGAATACGGGGAGCCCACGCGTGACAACGCCGCCTGCACCACAGCCGCTCCCTCGCCGCCCGGCACCGCCGGCGGTGCCGCAACGTCGCCCGGCGGCTGGCCGGGCATGGCGATAATCGCCGGGTCCGCCGGGGCAGGTGCCGCCGGCAGTGGTGGGGGTGGTGGGCCTGGATCGGCCAGCGCGGTGCGCTGATCGGGCGTTAGTGCCTCGTACTGTGCCTTCACCGCGGTGATCTGGCGCTGCAGCTCACTTTGCTTGGACTGCAGCTCGGCGCGCACCGCCGCCGCCTGCTCCGCAGCCGAACGCGCAGCGTCAGCCGATGCGGTTGACGCCTGGGCCGCCATCACGGCCCGCTCGTTGGCTTTCTGGAAGGCCCGCATCTGGTCGGTCATCTCGGTGGCCATCGCCCGCTCGACCGAAAGCTGATCGATCAGCTGTTGCGGAGAATCGGCGGACAACACCGCCGATACCCCGTCCGGGCGGCCGCCCATGTACATCGCCGCCGCGACCTTGTCGACGGCGCTCTGATACTTGATCAGTTCCGCCTTGGCTGCTTCCAGTGCCGCCTCGTCGGCGGCCTTGCGGTCCTCGGCGTCTTTTTGCGCGGCAAGTTTGGCGTCCAAGTCCATCTGTGCCGAGTGTATGGCCTCGGTGGTCTGTTCGGCCTTGCGGGACAACTCGTTAAGCCTGGCCAGCGCGTCGGTGGCCGGATCGGCGCTCACCGTGCCGGCCACCATCGAGCCCAACACCGCCGCAGCCGCAAGCGCCCCACCAAGCCATCGCCCAAACGAAGAACCCCTGCGCGCTTTACGGTCGAGTTTCAAAACGGACGATCCTTAACTGCGATGGCCGAAGTCCGGTGAAAGTACGTAGGTCTCGAATAGGTTACGAAACGGACACGGCGTTGTCCATGCGGAGCGGCAACAGGCGCAACGGTTGCGGTCCCATCCCCTAGCGCAGAGCGGCCCGCGACAGCCATTCGCGGGCCGTGGTGGTGACCTCACCCTCGTGGTGAAGTGTGTGCCGTCCCAACGGTTGCTGGCCGTGGCGACCCAATGGCCCGTTGCGCGCATACGCGTCGGGTCCGCATGCCGCACCAGCGATGGCTCGCCTCGCCGACTGGGCGCTCAGGACTCGATGATGCGCACCAGGTACGGCGACATGCCGGCGGTGCGCAGTGGATGAACGCCAACCTGGCCGTAGCTGCTGGCCGACTCCAGTACTTGACCGTTGCCGAGGTAGATGCCCACATGCTGTGTGCCGCCCGGCCCGTAGAAGATCAGGTCTCCACGCTTGGCTTGCGAGGGTGCAATCTTGCGGCCGGCGTTGTACTGGTCACCGGAGAACTTGGGAATCAGCACCCCGACGCCGGCGAATGCGAACTGGGTGAATCCCGAGCAGTCATAGCCCACGGTGTTCGCGCCGGAGTCCACGCCCAACGACGGTCCGTTCGGCTTGCCACCGCCCCACGAATAGGGAACACCGATCTGGGAGGCCCCGCGCCGGATCACATATTCGATCGCCTGGCTACCCCTGACTCCCGTGAGGCGCCCGGGAACCGCGCTGGGCGGCACGGCGGTTTCGCCGCCGATCCCCAGGCTGCTGAGGAACTTTCGGCCCAACTCCATCGTCGTCTGCGTGGCGAGCCGACTGACCTCGAGCGAAGCGTTGGCGATCGCGACCGGATCACCCGGCGCACCGGAACTGACGACCTTCGGCAGCGTCGGATCCCACTGCTCGTCCCCCGGCTCCGCTGACGCGGGCGTGGCGAGGGTGATCAGAACTAACAGCGCGCAGCAGGCTATCCACATCGCCCGGGTGAAGCGCAGATGCCTATGACGCATGGACTTTCACCCTTTCCAGTCACAAGGCGCATGGCGACCGCTGCCGAGCACAGCCCCATTCCGGCGGCCGAAGCTCGCATCCCCGGTCACGGCATGGCGCAATCGTGCGCTGAGCGCGGAACGATGGAACATGTTGCCGGCCTGCGGCCTACGGGCGCCCGGCGCATCGCGGCTTACCGCCGCACTCAACGTCCTTGCGGCACCCAGTGTTTCGAAGCGACCTCGAAGCATTGCGGCAGCGACGAGGACGGCACTTCCCATCGGGAGACTCCTTAACTGCGAAATCCGGCGCTGGGAAAGATCCGCGACGCTTTCAAACAAGAGCCAGATGTGTTTTCCCACAACACAACATACCTCACTTCGGCACCATTAATAACTCTAGTCACACAATTGCAACCTTCGTAGCTAGCCCAGGAAAATGCCTTTGATCAGGGCAAATGGCCACCAAACCCGGTGTTGAGGTCGATACGTGAATCGCTAGTACTGAGAATCCCAGTACTGGGCCCAGCATCAGCGTCGCGACGGTTCTGCGCCTGTTGGCAAGCTTGTGTATCGGACGGTGAGGCTTAGGCTCGGCATGGCGCTACATGGGCCACCAAGTCAGTGCCCGATCAGCAGCGTGTACTGAGCGGCGACTTGCTGATGCGCATCCTCAAGTGACGGTGATTGTGCCTCGATGACATATCGATCTACCGGTGCGACGCAGTAGAAGCCCTCTGTGACTTGCATGCATTGGCTGGCGGGCATGAATTCCACGCGATCGACGAGCTTCCCAGCGAAAGCTTGGATATCAGCGGCGAACTCGTCGACCATGACCAGCGCGGCGTAGCCGTCTGACAGGCGGTAGACGTTCGTCTTGGCCCTAGCCGTCAAATCCATGACCGTCTGGTCGAACAAGGCAGATGACCAGATCGGGTCATTTTGGAAATGCAACGCCCCGCGTTTGCCGAATCGCGCATTCTGAACCGGCGTGGCCTGCTCCGGCGGCAGCAGCAGCGTACGCGCCAATAAGCCGGTGGGATCGAGGGCGATTTCGGCGAAATCTGCTGGATCGGTCGCCGGGAACTGGTCGATGATGACGCGTTGGCGGTTGATGGTGTTTGCCACAAGCTGTGCCGCCGGCGCGGGGCCGCCGACCGATATGGCAACCTGGGCAAGTACATACGGGCCGTGGAAAACAAAGGAGCGCATAGCGATCCACTGGCGTCCCTGCTCGGGGTCCGTGACGGTATAGCTGATCGCCAGCGCATCGGGGTGTCCGGGAATCGAGACTTGTTGCGGCGACGCCCAGTTGCTCGGTTCGGTCAATTTCGTTGTCCGGAGGTCGGAGACCGCCGCGGCCGCCGACCGCGGGTCGCCAAATCGCAGTACAGCGTTCAGCAGGCTCTTCCCACCTTCAGCCTGGCGCGCGGAGGCGAATCCGTTGATGAAGTTGTGTCGACCTAGCACAGCCGCCAGTTCAGGCGGCCCTAGTGTCGTCAGCGCGTCGGCGTCGGTCAGCACGCGCGCACCGAACGAGTCTTGCACCTTAAGGGCGGTATCGACTTCCCACGGACCGACGACAAAGTTGGCCATCCGCTGAGCCTCCACCAGTACCCCGCGTACATGCGTGCCAGCGGTTCCCAACGCTGCCCGCGGAGTGGTCGGGTAAGGGCCGGCGTCGAGCAGTGTGGGGTCCACGACCATAAGCGGCCCGTCGAGGGCACTGACCGGTGCGCCAGGCACCACCGTGGTGCACGCGCCGACAATCGACGCCACCGCGGTAAGCAGCGCCACCCACACCGCCGGGGCCCGTCCGATCGACATCCGCAATCCCGCAGTCCTCAATGGTATGGCGGCCCAGAAGCCTGGGGCCACAACGTAGATCTCCCAGGACTACGGCCTGGCGTGCATACTATGGCACATAGTAGTAGCGGCTCCATTGCGGCTGACAAGTCGGCAATTCCTGATACAACCCCACACATAGCCGCCTTGGCGGCCCGCACCCGTTTGACCAACAAGTGGCAGGCGGGACCTCCATGCAGCGCAGCGCTGGACCATTGAGCGGGCAGTGTCAACTGAATATTTGTACCGCAGGCCCGCTAGTATGTACGTACGGAAATAGTAGATGGCGGGGACCGGCTCGGAGTTTGGTGGCAGAGGATCGGGGAATGCTTTACCGAATCTTTAACGAAGGACTAGTGCAGCCATACACGAGCCAGCAACTCTGGAGGTCGACCATCGCCGTGGCGGCACGAACGGCGTGGGGCGAAGGCTGCTCGTGCCTGCGTGTTGAAAGCCAGCCAAGGCAGAGAGGGGAAGAGCGATGCGGCGGATCGGTTCGGTGACCGGTCGGCGTGGGTCGCGGTTCTGGTTGATCGCCCTGGTGGCGCTATCGGCGGTGGCATTGGTGCTCACCGGCTGCACCAACAAGCCCGCTGCGCCAGCACCTCAGGTGATCGCCGAGAAAGGCGATCCGTATAGCGACCTGTTGGTGCCCAGGCTGCAGTCGTCGGTGACCGATGGAGCCGTCGGCGTACCGGTGGATGCCCCGGTCACGGTGACCGCCGGTGACGGCGTCTTGGGCGCGGTCACCATGGTCAACGAAGCGGGCAATCCGGTCGACGGACAGCTCAGCCCCGACGGACTGACTTGGGCGACGACCGAGCCGCTCGGCTACAACAAGGAATACACGCTCAACGCCGAGGCGCGTGGACTGGGCGGAATCGCCCGCAACAGCATGACATTCCAGACAGCATCGCCGGAAAACCTGACCATGCCCTACGTCCTGCCCAACGACGGTGAAGTGGTGGGTATCGGCCAGCCCGTGGCGATCCGCTTCGACGAAGACATCCCCGACCGGTTGGCGGCGCAAAAGGCCATCAAGGTGACCACCAACCCGCCCGTAGAGGGCGCGTTCTATTGGCTCAACAACCGCGAAGTGCGTTGGCGCCCAGCCAAATACTGGAAACCCGGCACCACGGTCGAGGTGGCAGTCAACACCTACGGCATCGACCTCGGTGATGGCCTTTTCGGCCAGGAGGACATCACCACCCGGTTCAGTATCGGCGACGAGGTCATCGCCACGGCTGACGACAACACCAAGACGCTCACCGTGCGGCGCAACGGCGAAGTGGTCAGAACCATGCCGCTTTCCATGGGCAAGGACAGCACCCCCACCGACAGCGGCACCTACATCATCGGCGATCGGTATTCGCACCTGATCATGGACTCCTCGACCTATGGTGTGCCCGTCAACTCACCCGAGGGGTACCGCCTCGAAGTGGATTGGGCCACACAGATGTCCTACAGCGGCATCTATGTGCATTCCGCGCCGTGGTCGGTGGGCAGCCAGGGCCGCGCCAACGTGAGCCACGGGTGCCTCAACGTGAGCCCGGCGAATGCGATTTGGTTCTACGACAACACCAAACGCGGCGACCTTGTCGAGGTGGTCAACACCGTGGGACCGACGCTGTCGGGTACCGACGGTCTCGGGGACTGGAACATCCCATGGGAGCAGTGGCGCGCAGGCAACGCAAACCTGTGACACCGCCGGCTGAGCACAGGATTCATAGCCGCGGGCACCACTACGATCCGGGTTCGTAGCGGCGCTTTGTGAGCTAGAACGGAGTAAGCATGCGCTCAACACTGATTGCGCTGCTGGGCATTACGGTGTTGGTGGCCGGCGCATGCTCAAACACCGAGACCAGGTCGAGCCAAGGCGACTCCAGGGGTCTGGCGCACATCCACGGCCTAGGCATCAATCCCGCCGACGACGCGCTGTACGCCGGCACCCATTACGGCGTGTACCGGCTAGCCAGCGAGCGCGATCCCGAACTCGTCGGCGGCGTCGTGCAGGATTTCATGGGCTTCACCGTTGCTGGACCCAATCACTTTCTCGGCAGCGGCCATCCCGGCGCCGACGACCGCGATGCCCCACCGGCGCTGGGACTGATCGAGACCACCGACGGCGGACAATCGTGGACCTCGGTGTCGCTGAGCGGCGAGGTCGATTTTCATTCCCTCGACTACCGGCACGGCCTCGTCTACGGCCTTGACAGCGGCAGCCAGACCGTGATGGTGAGCCCGGACAAACGCACCTGGGATCGACGCGCCGCGATCAGCGCCGTCGACATCGCCGTATCGCCACAGAACGCGAACGACATTCTGGCGACGACCGCCGACGGTCTGATGCGCAGCCTCGACCAAGCCAAGACGTTCACGCCAGTCGCCGCGCAACCCCAGCTGGTTTTGCTCAGTTGGCCCGACGATGGCCCGTTGATCGGGGTTGATCCCATCGGAACGGTGTATGCCAGCGAGGATTCCGGGGCTACGTGGCAAGCAGGACGGGCCCTGGGCGAGCGCCCACAGGCGGTTCTTGCCCGAGGTGGTGGGGTGGTGTTCGTAGCGACCGAAACGGGAATCCAGCGCTCGACCGACAATGGAACCACCTTCGAGAACCTCCATGCCTTCGACGCACCATGAGCACGACGAGCCGGGCGTGAGCAGCCGCACCACGCCTGCAGTATCCGGGCCGTGGAATGCGGACAAGCTGGCAGCTGCAGCCGATGAAACCGAGGCACGACTGCACAGGTATGCCGATGTCGGCTTGCTGCACCGGCAACCCGACGGAGACTTTGAACCCGACTCTTTGCACCGCCTGCGGCTGATCCAGTTCGCGCAGAGCAGGGGCATAACCGACGACTACCTGGCTGCAGCGATCGCCCGCCAAGGCGATCTGCTCAGTATTTTCGACGAGCTCGTCCCCGTCGCCGATGCGACGGTAAGCCTCGTCGACGTCGCTCACGACCTGGGTCTCGACGACGCCACCATCACCGACCTAGCCAGGCTTATGGACTGGGATGACCTCGGCACCGGAACGGAATCCGACGTCGCCACCCTGCAAGTAGCTGCCAAAGCGCTGGCACTGGGGATGCCCCGCGATGCCCTGATGCAAATAGTCCATGTCTTCGCCGATGCCACCGACCGCCTGGCCGACGCCATCGTGCGCACCTTCCACAACTACGTCCATGAACGCTTCCGCGCCCAAGGACTCACGGGCCCGGAACTGCTGGCGGCCAGTGAGGCAGTCGGCAAACCGCTTCTCGACCTCGTCGAACCGACCCTTGTGTATTTCCACCGGCGGGCCTATCAGCGCGCCAATCGCGAAGACCTACTTCGCCATCTCGCCGAGCCGACCACACCGCCGTCGACGACACCCGGCGAGGAACAGGCCACCGTACTCTTCGTCGATCTGGCCAGCTTTACCCCACTGACCGCGACCATGGGCGATGACGCAGCGGCTGACGTCTTGCGCAGGTTCGGTGTCACTGTACGCAGCAGCGCCGCACGACACCGAGGAAGGATCCTCAAGCAGATCGGTGATGAGTTCATGCTGCTGTTCGCCCAACCCGCCGACGCCATCGCCTTTGGCCTAGCGATGGATCGCTTCGTCGACGCCGAGCCGCAGTTCCCGGCGCTGCACATCGGCGCGCATAGCGGCACCGTCCTGTACCGTGAAGGCGACTATGTCGGCGGCACAGTCAATCTCGCCGCACGGGTAGCGTCGGCCGGCGCCGCGGGCCAGTTCCTGATCACCGCAGACCTCCGCGACGCGGCCGGACATCATCCTGACGCCGACTTCACTGCCCTGCCCCCGCGACGCCTCAAAGGAATTCCCGACCCGATGTGTCTTGTCGAAGTCCGGCAACGCATCCGCAGTCGCTCGAGCCGCACAACCGACCCCGTGTGCGGCATGCTCCTGCATCCCACCGACGTGGCAGCCCAAACAACCTGGAACGGCAAGGAATTCAGCTTCTGTAGCGAGACCTGCAGGCAAGCATTCATCGATCACCCCGACCGCTTCGTCACCACTGAACGCGGTTAGACAAGCCGCCACCGACCGTGCCCGCCACCATCTACCAGAGCATGACTGTTCATCGAACTCTATTGCTGTGTTCGCACAACACCGGACCCGCCGCGGTCTGCCCTGACTAGGCGTTGCCATCTGATCTACTGGCCGCGTACGTACACAGTAGACTGGCCGGCGAGGCATCGCAGCCTGCGCACCGTACGACACTCGACAACGTTCGTGTATGACCGGAGGTGACAATGCGCAACCACACCAGATACAGGCTCGCCGCAGCGATCGTCATGGTCGGCCTGGCCCCGGCCCTGGCCATGGGCAGCCCATCTGCGCTGGCACAGCCCGGTGTGCCACCACCGCCTCCGGCCCCCATCGATCCGGCTGCGGCGCCGGCGCCGCCGGTCGATCCGCTCGCTGCCCCGCCTCCGGCTAATCCGTTCGTATTCCCGCCGCCCCCGCCTGCAGATCCGCTCGCGCCGCCAGCGCCGCCGAACCCGTTTCTGCCGCAACCGGCCGACCCACTGGCAGCCACATCCCAACCGATCCCGGAGGGCACGCCGGCAGGACAGAATCCGACGCCATACGTCGGTCAACCGGTGTTCGCGCCGCCGACGTTCAATCCGGTCAACGGATCGATGGTCGGTGTGGCCAAGCCGATCATCATCAACTTCGCGCGCCCGATCGCCGACCGGCCGATGGCCGAACAAGCCATCCACATTTCGTCGAAGCCGCCGGTGCCCGGCAAGTTCTACTGGATGAGTGACACCCAAGTGCGTTGGCGGCCAATCGATTTCTGGCCAGCCAACACGACGGTGAATATCGACGCGAGCGGCACCAAGTCGAGCTTCCGCACTGGCGAGTCGCTGGTGGCCACCATCGACGACAAGACACACCAGATGCAAGTCCACCGCAACGGCAAGCTGGAGAAGACGTTCCCGGTGTCGTTGGGCAAGAAGGGCTACGAAACCAAGAACGGAACCTATTACGTCCTGGAGAAGTTCGCCGACATGGTGATGGACTCCTCGACATACGGTGTGCCGGTCGACTCACCCGAGGGCTACAAGCTCAAGGTCCAAGACGCCGTCCGCATCGACAACAGCGGCATCTTCGTGCACAGCGCGCCATGGTCGGTGGGCTCGCAGGGCGAGGAGAATGTCAGCCATGGCTGCATCAATCTCAGCCCCGCCAACGCGCAGTGGTTCTTCGACAACTTCGGCAGCGGTGACCCCGTCGTCATCAAGAACACCAGTGGCGGCCCCTACAACCAGAACGACGGCGCACAAGACTGGCAGATCTGAGGCGACTTACACGGCGGCGCAACGGCGAACCGCGGTGCAATGGCCACCCATCGACGGCTTCGCCATCTGGCCTATCGTGCGCTGTCCAGAACGCCGTTGGCCCGGGCCAGTTCAACGTTGACAAGATGCTGCTGATAGTCACTGGTGAAGACCGTCGTGCCCTGGCGGTCCACGGTGACGAAATACATCCAGTCCCCTTCGGCGGGACGCGCAGCGGCCGCAATCGCTTCGGCCGACGGTGAACAGATCGGCGTGGCGGGCAATCCCGGCGCGGCGTAGGTGTTCCACGGTGTGCTCTCGGCACGGTCGGCGTCGGTGGTCGCGACTTCCTGCTGCTGCAAGACGTAGTTGACGGTGGAATCCAATTCCAGATTCTGGCCCGCCGTCAGCCGGTTGATGATGACCCGTGCCACCTTGGCGAAATCGGCGGCAGCGGCTTCGCGTTGCACCAGCGACGCCACGATCAACACCTGGTAAGTCGCCAGCTCCGCGCCAGCCGCAGTACTCCCGAGACCGGCGGCGGTGTAACGGTTGACGCTGGCTGTGATCAGCGACGCCACAATGTCTGCCGGCGCAGCGATCGGATCAACATTCCAGGCGCCGGCGGCGATCAGTCCCTCGATCCGACGATGATCGCCGCGCAATGCCTCCGCCGACGCCACGGCCCAATCAGGCACCTTCAGCGTGGCGAGGTCAACGCTCGCCGCCGCCTGCCGCAACGCCGCACCGTCAACGCAACGCTCGTCGCCATCGAGCACCACGCATGTCGCCCGCGAGACCAGCGTCAGGATGCCCTCCGTCACGGCGCCGGTCTTGACGTCTTGAACGTCGTCGAGCTGCCGTCCCTCCGGGATGACGACGCGTCCCGTGCGATTGCGCGGGTCAGCGAGCCGCTCGACCGCCTCGCTCGCCGAGATAAAGGTGTGCAACCGGTAGAAGCCCGGCTGGATCGCAGAAATCGCCTGGTTCTCACCCGCCGCCTCCACAAACGCCCCCGCAGTGACGACGACTTCCCGGTCAGCCAGCGTTTCAGCGATCGCCACCGTCGAGTCACCCTCGTGCACCTCAACGATGATGTCGTGCCCTTCCGTCGCCACGAAGTCATCGGCCGCGGCCAGCACCTCGTGCCAGAGGCGAGATCCGAGATACACGCCGGCCACGGTCACCAGGGCGAGCATCGCCGCGACGACACCAACCGTCCTGTGCCTCCGTCTGCCAGGTGGCAACGTGCGAGTTCGGCGATGTCGTCGTGATGTCCTGGTCGCAACGATGATCGGGAGCGGCTCCGTCGACTGGCGGCTCCAATCATCATCGATGGAGCGGCCGATGCGGTCCCGCGGCGCCTGCACACCATCACCGGCCGGCTTGTCGGCGTCGGCTGCTGGTCCGGCACGCGCATGCCGAGGCCCGGCACTGCGGCGATGACGGCCTTGTGGCTCGGTCATTGCCGAGCCTCCCCCGGCCCGAGATGGGGCCGGTATGCGGTAGGCGGCGGGCTCACACCGCGGGCCGAGTCGTGCCACATCGACACTCTCACATCCGCCGCACGCCACGCCGAGACGCACGTTGCGGTGGACCGGAGTGGACGCAGCCGAACGCCGCCCTCATCTCAAGACAACGGTGTTCGCACGGAACAACCCGATCCGCCAGCACCTACTGTATTCTTCAGTACTATCCGGGATAGTCAAAGCTGTGCCGCGCGGCGCTCATCGCCTGACTGGCTTGGCTGCGCTGCACGTGGGTTCAGTTGCGCAGAAGAACACCCAGACCGGACCGATGCCCTGCGCCGGCTGGCGTGCACCGCGGTGCTCGCCGCAGGCCTTGCCGCTACGTCGGTTGCGAACCCGATTCTCCCGGCCGCTGAGGCGTTCTCCCGGCCGGGGCTGCCCGTCGAATACCTGATGGTGCCGTCGCCGTCGATGGGCCGAGACATCGTCCTGGCATTGCCAGGCATCAAGGTGCAGTTCCAACCCGGTGGGCCGCAAGCGGTCTACCTGCTCGACGGGCTGCGTGCCCAGGACGACTTCAACGGCTGGGATATCAACACTGCGGCATTCGAGTGGTTCTACGAGTCCGGCCTGTCGCTCGTCCTGCCGGTGGGCGGCATGTCCAGCTTCTACACCGACTGGTATCAGCCCGCCGTCGGCAACGGTGGAGTGTGGACGTACAAGTGGGAGACCTTCCTGACAAGCGAGTTACCCCAATGGCTGGCCGCCAACAAGAACATCTCCCCCACCGGCAACGCCGCAGTCGGGCTGTCGATGTCGGGCAATTCCGCCATGATCCTCGCAGCCTACTACCCAGACCAGTACATCTATGCCGGCTCGTTGTCGGCGTTCCTCAACCCCTCCGAGGGTTCCTGGCCGATGTTGATCAGCATGGCGATGAACGACTCCGGCGGCTTCAAATCCGAGGCGATGTGGGGTCCGTCCAGCGACCCAGCCTGGCAACGCAACGACCCGATGGTTCAAATCCCCAGGCTTGTACAAAACAACACGCGCCTGTGGGTGTACTCCGGTAGCGGCCGGCCCAATGAACTCGGGGGCGCGAACCTTCCGGCGGAGTTTCTCGAAGGTCTGGTGATCCGGACGAATCTCACCTTCCGGGATACCTACGTCGCCGCAGGCGGCAACAACGCAATGTTCAACTTCCCGCCCTACGGCACCCATAGCTGGGAGTACTGGGGTGCGCAGCTGCAGCAGATGAAGCCCGACCTGCAACGCGCACTAGGTGCCGCGCCCAGCTAGATCGCAGTAGGGTTTGGGATGCAACGGCATCCCCGCATGCCGGATCCGCCTCAGGGTCAAGGCCTTCGGTCGACTTATCCACTCATTCCGGCGGGCAACCACGTTGCCGGATTGGTCGCTGTGGCCAAAGCGTGACGCAACCTTGACCGAATTGCCAAGGCGCACCTGCACATCGAATTGGCAGGGCACCCCTACGATCTAATTGACACTGTTGTAATTTCGAAGGAATCGGGCGCCATGCGTGGAGTTGCTCTGTGTGTTGTTGCAGCGATCGGGATCTATGCGGCCGCGGCTGCAGGGCCGACGGCCGGCGCCAGCATGGCAGTGAGGAACCACTCGGATATGCCCGCCGCGGCAAACCAGTCGTATGAGCCTGCCATTGCTTCGGTGCTACCCGCCCGAGACGCGGTCGTGGGGGTGGCGCACCCCGTAGTGGTGGCCTTCAGCGCACCCGTCTCTGACAGGCGCGCGGCCGAGCGCGCCCTTGACATCAAATCGGCGCCCGCGATGACGGGCAAGTTCGAATGGCTCGGAAACGATGTCGTGCAATGGGTTCCGGACCGATTCTGGCCGGGGCACAGCCCGGTGACGCTTTCAGTGGGCGGCCTGTCAACGAACTTCGCAACGGGCGCTGCCGTCATTGGTGTTGCCAGCATCTCGGACAAAACGTTCACAGTGAGCATCGACGGCCTCGACGCAGGACCGCCGTCTGCACTGCCGGCGCCGCACCACCGACCTCACTGGGGAGAGCCGGGGGTGTTCCCCGCTTCGATGGGTAGACCGGAGTATCCGACTCCCGTCGGCACCTACACCGTTTTGGCCAAGGAACGTGACATAGTCATGGACTCAAGCAGCGTCGGCATCCCGATCGACGCTCCAGACGGTTACCTGCTAGACGTGGAATACGCCGTTCGTTTCACTGCCCGTGGACTTTTCGTGCATTCAGCGCCGTGGGCTATCAATTCACTCGGGTATGAGAATGTCAGCCACGGCTGTGTGGGACTGAGCACCGAGGACGCCGAGTGGTATTTCAACACGGTCAACGTCGGCGACCCGATAATCGTGCAGGAGAACAGCATCGAAGTTCCTCGAACAGGTGTCAGGTTGACGAGACTCCGCACTATATGATGCGCGGGGCCAGTGCGGTCGCAACAGCAATTGGTCCTTAGGGCTTAGGGCGCGAAAGCATCCGGCCGGGAATCGAAGCGGTCCAGACAAATATCTGAGCAGAAGAACAGCGTGTGTCCGCCTCTCTGACGGCTACCCGCGGCACGGCTCGGATCGATCGTCATTCCGCACACAGGATCCGTCGCGGTCTCGTTCAGCTCTGGGCGTCGATCCGACAGATGACCGTCCTCGAGCCACACAACGCGGTCCGCGACATCTTCGATGCGGTGATCATGGGTGACGGCGACGACGGTCTTACCGTGTTCCTTCGCAAGGTTTTCCAGCGTGTGCATCAGCTGATAGCCCGCACGCGAGTCCAAATTGGCAGTCGGCTCGTCGGCCAGTAGCAACGCAGCGTCGTTAGCCAAGGCGCGAGCGATGGCCACGCGTTGACGTTCGCCGCCGGAGAGTTTATCGGGCAGCCTGTCAGAGCGGTGTTTGAGCCGTAACCGGTCGAGTAGATCATCGGCACGTTTCTTGGCGTCTCGCCGACGTAGTCCGGCGGCTTCCATCACGATCTGGATGTTCTCGGCCGCGGTGAGGTTGGCGAGCAGGTTGGCGGACTGAAATATGAAGCCAATCTTGCGCAGTCGCACGGCGGGCAGTTCCCGTTCGGTCAGCGCGGTCAGCTCGGTATCACCGAGGTACACCCTCCCCGCAGAAGGGCGCATCAGCCCACCCGCCATGGCGAGCAGGGTCGTCTTTCCGGCGCCGGACGGCCCCTGAATGAGCACAACTTCGGCTTCGTCGACGGTCAGCGAAACCGCGTCGACGGCGTGCACCGCCGCGTCGCGCTCGCCGAACGTCTTCGATAGCTGCTCCAGCCGAAGCGCAATGCCCATGGTGTGCTCCCTTCAGACCCGGAAGACCTGGGCGGGATCGAGGCGGGCGACGGGACGGATCGGCACGAACGATGACACGACAGCCATTGCGAGCGCGGCGATCCCAACCAGGCCGATGTCGCGTGCTGAAAAGCTGGTGACGAATGCGGGCAGCAGCTGCTCCAGTAACACGCCCAGCCCGAGCGTCAATGCGATTCCCACAGCGAGACCCAGTACCGCTGAGGCCAGCGATTGTCGCCATACAATCCCGTACAGGGCGCGATTAGAGAAGCCGATGGCCTTCAGGACGCCGTACTCACGCCGCTTTTCCAGCGTCGCGGTGTAGATGGTCAGGCCGATCACGAGTGTGCCGATGACAAACCCGATCAGCACAAGCACCCAAATAATGGGCAAGACGCCTTCCGCAATGTCCTGCGTGTTGAGTTCAGCGAAGTGCGCCTTCGTCATGGATTTGGTGGCGGGAACGGCGGTTTGAATCGACTGCGTCACGGCCGCGGGTTCCGCACCCGGTCCAGTGTTGATGAGGAAGTAGTTGATCAAACCGCCCTGGCCGAGAATTCGGTCCACGTCGCGCAAGTTGGCCCAGGCGAACTGCGAAACGATGGCATTTCCGCCGCTGGCCACGTCGCTGACCCGCAGATCGACGCCTTGAATTCGCAACACGTCACCGGGCTCGATGTTGTTGTTGCGGGCGAAAACCCGGTCAACGATGATTTCGCCGGCACGCGGAGATTGGCCACTGCGATCCGTATTTGGTGCGGCGATCGGATTGGCCGAGTCGACGCCGACCAGATAGAGATCTACGTCGCGGCCGTCGTGGGAGAACACGACCGGCCGTCCGACAAAGGGTGTCACCCGTGCAACTCCGGGGATGGTGGCCAGCTGTGTGCCGACATCGGGCCGCTGCAGCGACACCGAATGGAAGAAGTCTCCCGGAGTTCCTGCGTTGGCAACCCATATGTCGGCGTTGACGCTGCGCACGTAGGCGGTTGCTTGCGTGGTGAATCCGACGTACAGCCCCCGAATCAGCAGGATCAGCACGACGGCGAATGCGACCCCGCCGACCGAAATGGCCAGGCGAGTCCGCTCGCGCACCAAGTTCTTCCACGCAATGCTGGCCGTAGCCATCTGGTCCTCCCACCTGTGGTCGGAGCCAGGGCAGTCAGCGGGCTACCGCTTCCCACTCTTTGCGCATACCGCCTAGGGGTATACCTACCTCAACGATGTGCCCGCGGCCGCGCGGTTGTCAACCGCCTTCCGGGCTAGGAGAGCGTGTTCACCCACGAACTACGACCACGTCATGCGGACCGGCCCCCACGGCGAGCGGCACAGCCGCCCCGGACGGGTCGATGGCTGTCAACTCGCCCGTGCCGTTAACCGCGACCAGCACGATGTCGCCGGCAACCGCGACGTGATGTGGTGCGGGCCCCGTCGGTACCCGCGCCAGGATCCGTCGGGCAGCGGAATCGATCCGCACCACCGCATCGCCGCCGTTGTCCGAGGCGATCACCTGCCCGGCGGAAAACGTGAAATGGTGTGGCTCCGTGCCGGCGTCCAGCGTCGCCACCACCCGCCGCGAAGATGCCGACGCCACGGTCAGCTGCGGGGACGACCAATTGCTGAACCACACTTCCCCGCCGTCGGGGGTGAACGCGATATCGTGCGGGGCGCCGCCAATCTCTGGACGTGCCAGGGAGGTCGCGTCCAGCGGCGAGCGAACCTCAACCGCGGAGGACCCGTCGAGGGTCGCCCATAGTTCCTGACCGTCCGGTGAGATGGCAAGGTCGTGCGGTGCGGCATTCAGCGGGACGACCCGCGCTTGCCCGCCGTCGGGCACCGACAGTGCGACCAGGTTCTCGCCGCCTTCGGCGGCGACCCACAGTAGAGTGCCGTCCGGGGTGAAGGCCACGTCGTGCGGGAAACCATCGACCCGCGGCTGGGACACGATGCGGGCATCGGCGGCACTGACGATCGTCACCACGTCCGCGGCCGGGCTGGTAACCGCCACGTAGCGCCCATCGGCGCTCGCGGCGATGTTGTGTGGCCCGACCGGCACCGGGAGCCGGGTTGCGATCCGCCACGGCGGCCCAATTACGACGGCGACCTCGTCGGCGCTCTCGAGCGCGACGAAGGCCCGGTACGCGGCGTCGGGTGGGGAGGGCTGCGCCGGCGGACTGGCCACCGGCGTCGCAGCAGTCGGCGGCGGGGATACAGGTGGCGAGGTGTCCTCGGCGCCGGTGCACCCGGCGATCATCAGCGCACCGACCACCACGGCGATCACGTGCCGCCGGCGGGCTTCACGTCTCGCCATGTCCATCGACCGGACACCCCCTTGGGCCGCGACAGCTCGGCGTACTACCCGAAGCCAAAATCGGCCCGCTCGACGCTTGGAGTCCTATCCGTCAGATTACCGCTCACTTGAGCGGCACTGCGGTTGCTGCACCGTCGAGCGGAGTGAAACCCCGCTGCTAGCCAGCTGCCGAGTCCGCCAAGAAACAGGCTTAGCCCAGAGACCGAACATGCACTGTTACCGGCATCGTGCGCTGATCACCAAAGATCTTGTGTTCCAGCATGTTTGAGACGCTTATCTGCAACGAAGCGGGCCGATCAGGTTGTTCGGGCTGGTCCGACTGTCAGCGTCATGTGTAGGACGTTGCGGTGAGGCCGGTTTCGTGCTGCACATGTAACCCACGATGCGCCCAGCCGGCGGCGCCTTGTTGGTGAGCCCGTCGGATCATGTCATGCTGCGCTGCGGAGATGCCCGGCATCGACTACCGGGAAGCACCGTAGACGCGCCGAACCACTCGGATCAGCGCAGGCAGGCCGGCAAGAAGGGCGGCGCGTTCGGCCTCAGTCAGCGCCGCCGTCCACCTGTCGAAGCGGTCTTGGTATCCGGTGCCGAGTTCGATGTGCGTGTCATGCCCCTTATCAGTGAGCCGCAGCCGGTAGGTCCGGCGGTTGGCGGGGTCCCGTTCCCGCTCGACCAACCCTTTCTGCTCGAGGTCGGCGACCATGCGGCTGACCGTGCTCTTCTCGAGCACGAGCCGGTCGGCGAGCTCACGCTGCGACAGCGGCGCACCCTGGTCGAGCTCGTGCAGCGCAAAGGCCTGCGTCATCGACACCGGAAAGCCCGGAAACTCCAGATCCGGCGACAGCAGGCCAGCGACCCGGACGAGTTCCATGAACAGCGCGTGCAGCTGCTCGGACTCGTGGCGACCCACGGCTTCTCCTTACGACGATAGTTGTGTCACACAACTATAGGCACTACCGTGGTCTCGATAGTTGTATCCCACAACTTTTGGAGGCGTGATGCATACCCATAGGCACACACACAACTGCCCGGCTCTGTTCAGCGGCCGCGCCAGCCGCATCTACGACGTTGTGGCGCGACGATTCGTACGGCGCATGTACCGTCGGATCGCGGACGATCTCGTCGGAGCTCTGCCGCGCAACGCCGACGTCCTCGATGTCGGTACCGGACCCGGTGTGCTGCTGGTGGAGCTGGCCACGCGGCGACCCGATCTTCGCCTCACCGGCATCGACCTGTCGGACGACATGATCGCGCTCGCGCAACGCAACACACGCGAGTTCGGTGATCGAGTCTCGGCTCGCGTCGCAAACGTCGTCGACCTGCCGTTCGCCGACGGCTCGTTCGACGTGGTCACGACCTCGCTAAGCAGCCATCACTGGGACGATCCCGCCGCAGCGGTTCCCGAGCTGGCGCGCGTACTGCATCCGGGCGGGCGGTTCTACGACTACGACTTGCCGTTCGCGCCGTTCGACGTGCTCGCCGACACCGCGCGCGAACGGGGCGTCCTTGCAGGAGAACCGTTGCGGCGCGGCAAGTTCCGCAACGGTGTGCCGTTGCTGCCGTGCGTGCGTCAGGTGATGACCGCGTAATCGGTCTCGAGCGCAGTGGCCTTCGGGATCTGAAGGGTCCATGCCGAGGGTGTCCTGGACCAATCCGGCCACGTTCCGGTACCACAACAAACTCGGCGATGTTTTTGATCGCTGACATCGGGTGTCATAGCACGCAGCGATCACGCTGCAGATACTCACCGCAGGCCGGTCTTGCGCCGTCGTGGACCGGCATACGACAGGAGCCTGGCCACCCGTGACGCCAAACCATGCTCAGAACCCTCAGGTGCTCACCAGGCCGGGTGCACGGCCGCGGTCCGCTGCCTGATCGTGTCCAGCACCCGGTTGGTGGTTGCGATGTCCACGCTCGGTATGCCGCCATACAGCTGATTGCGTAACTCGCCTCTTGCGGCGATGACGTCTTCATAGAGGGCCTGGCCTTGGGGAGTCAGCCCGATAGTGTCCTGATCGGTCGCGGCGATCAGCCGCCGGTCGTGGAGCAAATTGATCGCGTTGGTGGCGCTGGTCGGGTCATGCACGCCCATCTCAGCGAGCCGGCCGATCAGCTTCTCGCGGTCGACGTCGGGCGTTTCGGCGACGGCTTCCATCACGACCCACAGTTCGAACGCGACTCCATGTTTCTCAAGTGCGGTATCACGTACGGCGCGCAACGCCTGTGCCGTCATGTGGATCTTTCGCCCGCAGTGGACGGATTCGGTCACGGTTAAATCGCCTTTCAGTTCCGTTGCGGTACAAGCCTTCTCATCGAACAGCGGCGGGCGGCTAGTGTCTGTTGGTCCTCATCTGGGCGAGAGCCTGCACGAGCTCCTGTGCGAACTCGGCGGGATGGGCCATGCAACCGACATGGCCGCCGGGTAGCTCGACGATGTCGCGGCCAAGCTTGCGCCCCAGTACCACGTTCACTTCATGGGCGGGGTAGCCACGTGCGTCCCGGCCGACGGCCAGCAGGATCCGGTCGACATGGGTCGTGAGGGCCTCGATGTCGAGCTCCACAGGCGGGTATTGGCGGAGCTCATGTTCAAACCAGTAGATGGCGTTGGCCTCGTTCTTAGGGGCTTGGGCCATGACCTGTCGGTCGATGTCGGGAAAGGCGTGCGCGCGGAACTTCTGCATAGCCGGCCCGATGCCGGCTTGTTTGTAAAGGTCGTAGACCTCGTGGAAGAAGTCCACCCATTTCTGCCCGTCGGGCAGCTGCAGCACCGCGGGTGGTTCGAACGGCACCACGGTGTCCACCACTTCCGGGTAGCGGGTGATCACCTCGAGGACGACGATTCCCCCGGAGCTGGCGCCGAACACGGTGGCGGGCGCAGTGCCGAGGTGTTCGACCAGGCGTCGCACGTCGTCGGCGTCGGTGGCCAGTCGGCGGGTGTAATCCTGCGGCCCGTCGAGCTGGCTTCGCGAGAATCCGCGCCGGTCGTAGAGCACCACGGTGTAGTGCGCTGCCAGATGTGTGGCCACCGGGCGAAAGCTGTCGGCCACACCGCTGGCCCCGGGCACCATGATCAGCAACGGTCCCTGGCCGTGCGTCTCGTAATACAGATGCGCACCGGGCACGTCGAGAATCGTCATCCGTGGTCCTCCTCAGGCGTCACGCTTTCGGGTGCTGGCCCGGGTTGGGAATGGGCGGGCGCGTGCCGCGCCTTCCAGCGGGCGTGAAGGGTTTTGCCGCGTCGAAAGGCGAAGCGTCCCAACATGAAATGGCTGGCGATGAAGACGAGCTTGGCCAGGATGATGACCAGGAGACTGCCGCCGACCCACCCTGTCCAGGGCAACGCGGCGACTGCCGCTCCCCCGATCCCCAGGTGGACGGCGACGATCAGTGCGCCAACGGCTATGAGGCCCAGCACCGTGAGCCGGCGGGGCCACCGGCGCTTCCCAGTGCCAGGTTCGGCTGGCAGGCCCGCATCGTGTTCGATGTCGCCGGGTGCAACGGCAGGTGTTTCCAACCGGTGCCATGTTGTTGTCAACTGGTCGCGGCGGCCAATCGTTTGCAGTCGAGCGGCGACGCCGTCTTGTAGCCGTCGCAGGGCATCGTCATCGGCGGCCTCAACACGCAGCATCAAAGTGTCCGCAGTGGCGTGCATGGTCAGCCGGCCATCGGTAAATTGCACCGCCGCCGCCGCGTCGGAGTAGTCGACGTGGTTGACCTCTGGTCGCGTGGGACTCGCGGCGTCGTCCGAGCGCTGATGGCGCATACCTCAAAATTTCACGGTCTCCCGAGTTCTCCCGTGACGGCTGCTGAGATCATGAGTTGATCTTGATTTCGGGCTTCTGCGTAGGCGGCGGCGCCGCGTGTCGTGCGGTGACGCCGGGTTCCTCGGTCCCGGGGGTGGCTGCTCCTTTCTTGGGGTCGAACGGACACGGGGGTCCGCGGGTCAGGGGATGGCGCGGACGCGGTTGACGGCGGCGGCGAATTCCTGTGCCCAGGGCCAGGTTTCGGGGACCCGCAGGATCAGGTAGCGGGATCGTTTGACCAGGCGGGCGGCGGCGTGCAGCAGCCGGTAGCGCAGGGTTGCCGGTTCGGCCTTGGCGAGCGGGCGGTCCAGTAGCAGCAGCCGCATCCAGCACAGCAGGTCGATGGCGAGGGCGACCGCGGTGACCCAGGCGGTGTTGATCGCGAACGAGTGCGAGGGCCAGCGGGCCAGGCCGGTGTCCTTGCCGCAGCGGATGAACCCCTCCACCCGGGCGTGCACCCGGTGGCGGGCCTCGAGCCGCTGGGGCTGTCCGCCCCGGGTGGCGGTCGCGATGAGCTGGTAGCGGTGGCCGTTGATCTGCTCGAACAGTGACAATTGCGTGCCGTGCTCGATCTTCTCCCGCCGCACCAGGATGCGCATGTCGGCCGGCCAGCCGTCGAGCCGGTCACCGTCGGCGCCCTCGCGCAGCAGCCCGGTCAGCTCGGCCACCTGCGCATCGTCGCGGGCCAGCCCGGCCGCGTCCAGCGCGGCCTCCCACCCGCCGGCGGGCATCTGCCCGATCGCGACCCGGGCCCGCTCGTCGAGGTCGAACCCGACCGAGTAGGCCACCGACCAGCCCGGGCGGGCGTTCAGTTTGCGCAGGTGCTCGACCACGGCGTGGCTGGAGCCCGCCCCGTCGATGGTGATCAACAGGTTGCGCCGCCACCTGGCCGGGATCGCGGCGATCGCCGCGTCGATGATCGCGATGTGATCGGTGGCGGTGTTCGACCCGGCGTTGCCTTTGCGCGGGATGATCGCCAGCAGTTCGCCGGTGTTGTCGCACCACGCCAACAGCGGGTGAAACCCGTAGCCACCCTTGAAATTCCCCGCAGCGTGCTGCTTGTCGCTGTGCGATTCAACCAGCGAGGCGTCAATGCGGATCACGACCACTTCACCCAGGTCCCCATAACAGGTCCGCGAGGGCGGGATCGCGCCATGCCGAGCCTCGATCAGCTGCCACACTCGTTCCCGTGCTTTGTTGCGCACCACCGCGATCCCCGTGATCGCCGCATCGTCGATCTCGTTCAGCGACCGCCACATCGTCGGCACCGACGCCACCTGCCCGAACAGTCGTTGCTGATCCCGCAGCACCGCGGTACCGGCCAGGTTCTGCGCGCCGCCGGCGATCGATACCGCCACGTCCCGCAACACCGCGCCCCGGTCGTGGATCACCTCCGGCCTCGACAACGCCGACGACAATCCGCTGGTCAGGCCCAGGTTGTCGGCCAGCATCCGGGGGATCACATTGCCCGCGTGCCCGACCACGTCGTCGCCACGGACCTCGACTCGAACAGATTTCGACCAATCCATAGTAGCCTGCATCTGATAGGTGCACTCCTTGTCACGAAGATCTGACCGTCGCAACGTCGATCATCGTTGAGGCAGTGCACCTTTCACGTTCACGACACCCGCCACCACCGAATTACGTGAAGATCCAGGCATACGGCGCATCTGGTCGGCATGTCGACACAGTTGCTTCACGTAGCGGCTCGCCCGACTGGTCGAAACGCGCGCTTCAGCGACTGGCATAGATGTCCTTCCTGGTTCACGGCGAGCCTTGTGAGAGGCAAGTCCCCAAGTTGGTCGGATCAATACATTATGTCGCTTTAGTGACGAAGTGTATCACTCCCGTCAGCCTGTTTACACTGGCTTGGTGCCGAAGATATGGACGGACACGATTGAGACGCACCGGCGGGCCGTGCAGGAAGCCGCGATCGAGGCCACCGCGCAGCTCGTCGCTGAGCATGGGCTGTTGTCGGTGACCATGTCGCAGATCGCGGAGAAGGCCGGCATCGGCCGGGCCACGTTGTACAAGTACTTCCCGGATGTGGAAGCCGTCCTACACGCCTGGCACGAGCGTCAGATCAGCGCCCACTTCGAACTATTGGCCCACGCCCGCGACCACGCCGGCACGCCGACCAAGCGTCTCGAAGCGGTGATGCGGGCCTACGCACTCATCGCCCACGAATCCCACGAGCACCACGGGACCGAACTCGCAGCCGTCCTGCACCGCGGACAGGAGAAGGTTCATGCACACCAGCGCCTGCACACCATGATCCGCGACCTGCTCGCCGACGCCGTCCAAGCCGGCGATCTTCGCGGCGACGCGTCCCCCGACGAACTTGCCACCTACAGTTTGCACGCCCTTGCCGCCGCTAGCGCCTTGCCCTCCAAGGCCGCGGTCCACCGCCTCGTCGACGTCACCCTGACCGGGCTGCAGGCACCCCACTAACCACGTAAATCCCGCGCTTCAAAGCGATCTGGCCCATTCAGCGCGCGGCCGCCTCCCGGCGCCGCTACACACCACTCGCCGCTTCGCTGGCCGCAGCCCGGATTCACCCGGCTGGCAACGGCCATCGCGTGACCGACGCGACGAGCCAACATGCTCGTCAGAGCTGTCAGAAGAAGGCACGGATTTGCTCGGCGGCCGGCGGCCGCGCGGGCGGTTAGTCGTCGTCGACGAGTTCGCCGTGCCAGGCTTCGTGGCCTTCGTGAATGGCGAACGCCGCGATGACAAACCCGGCGACGGGATCGAGCCAGCCCGCGCCGGTGAGCTGGAACAGGCCAACCCCGACTAGAGTCGAGATACTCAGCAGGACACAGATTTTCGTTTCGACGGCATCGGCGAGGATGAGATTGTCCTGCAGAGCCATTCCGACGCGTTTCTTCGCCGCCGCCAGGACCGGCATCACGATTAACGAGAGCACCAACAGCACGATCGCCACCGGGGAACGCTCAGGCTCCTCACCGGAGACCAAGCTGCGAATGCCCTCGATGGTGACGTAGGCGGCCAGCACAAAAAACGACACCGCGACCAGGCGCAGGGTGAGCCGCTCCTTGCGTTCATCGGCCACCCCGTGGCGCAGCCGCGCCGACAGCCGCAACCCCACCAGCACGGCTGCGATGGATTCGATGGCCGAGTCAACCCCGAACCCGATCACCGACACCAGCCCGGCCAGGATCCCCGCGGTGACCGCGACGATGCCCTCAATGACGTTGTAGGCCACCGTGAATTGGGCCAGCCGCAGCCCGCGGCGGGTCAGCCGCTCGGTCTGTTCTGGGCTCAGCGCGGTCGATGGCGTGCTCATTCGGTGGCCTTCGCGTCGACGCCGTAGTTCGGGCACAGCGCCACCGCATTGCCGGTGGCCGCCAGCAGAGTCTCGGCCGCCGCGAACAAGTCCATCAGCTCCGGTGCGGCCAGCGCATAGAACACTTGCCGGCCTTCGGGTCGTCCGGTGATCAGGCCACAGTCGCGCAGACACGCCAGATGCGAAGACACCGTGGACTGCGGCAACCCCAGGGCGCGGGTCAGATCGACCACCCGGGCTTCACCCTCGACCAGCTGGCGGGCGATCGCAAGCCGGGTCGGATCGGACAGACTGTGAAACAGCGCCACCGCACCGGCCAGCTCATCACGCGACGAGGCGGCGCGGGTAGTCGATTCGGGACTTTTCATCGGCATAAAGCGATGATAGCTTATAAACATGATTGATCGGCAAAACTCACTAAAACCGTACTTTCCCGATCAATTCGGGCATCCCGTGATGGCTGCCCACGACCACACGATCACCAATGACCGTGCGGCGGTGGCGTTTGTCGATCTGTCCGGCTTCACTGCGTTGACCGAAGCCCACGGCGATCACCACGCCGCCGAACTGGCCGAGGCCTTCGCCGCTCTGACCCGGGTCGCCCTCGGCCAGCATGACCGGCTGATCAAGACCATCGGCGACGCCATACTGGTCACCTCACCCACCCCGCACACCGCACTGGGCTTGATCGGCCGCATCACCGACGCCACCCGCCGCACCGGGCGCTTCCCGGTGCTGCGCGCCGGCATCCACCACGGCCCCATCGTGGCGCTGGGCAGCGACATCTACGGCGCGACCGTTAACATCGCCGCACGCCTGGCCGCCGCGGCCGGTCCAGCCCAAATCCTGGCCACCGGGCCGGTCGCCGACATCGCCCGCGCCGCCGGGCTTTCGGTCACCGCTCTCGGCCCGGTGAGCCTGCGCAACCTCACCGAACCGCTGGCCGTGTTCAGCGTCGACCTCGGCATCGGGTGCCCCTGCGGTCAGGTCGACCCGGTCTGCCGCATGCAGCTCGACCACGAGACCACCACGACCACCCTCATCCATGGTGGCATCACCTACCGGTTCTGCTCGGCCACCTGCGTCCGGCGCTTCACCGCCCACCCGCACCAATTCACCAGCGCCACCGCCTGTTCCGACACTGCACCCATCCATTAGGAAGGACCAATGCTCGTGTTGATGAACCGTGTTGAGACCGCGATGGTCACCTCGCCGCCGCGGCGGTGGCTGCAGCACCTCTACGAAGTGCCGGTACTGCTGCGGTTCGGTGGGCGCTTGATTCCCGGCACCCGGGCGCTGGAGATCGGCTGCGGATCCGGCTACGGCTCACAGTTGATCCTGGACCGGTTCGGCGCCGCCACCGTGGACGCCGTGGACCTGGACCCGGCGATGATCCACCGCGCCGGGCGACGGCTGGCCCGCTACGGCGACCGGGTTCGGCTGGTCCAAGGCAGCGCCACCGACCTGCGCTCGGCGCTGGGCGCCGACGACGAAAGCTACGGCGCGGTCTTTGATTTCGGCATCGTGCACCACATCCCGGACTGGCGCGCCGCCATCGCCGAGGTCGCCCGGGTGCTCACCCCGGGCGGGCGGTTCTACTTCGAAGAGGTCACCGCCCACGCCCTGGCCCGCCCCACCTACCAGCGGCTGTTCGATCACCCCACCGACGACCGGTTCACCGCCGACCAATTCCTCGATGAACTCGTCCGGCACGGCCTCGAGGTGCTCGGCTCGCTGACCCGAATCCAAGGGGACTATCTGCTCGGCGTCGCCGCCAAACCCATCCCCGCCGGGGGTGATCGGTGATGGCCATCGCCGCCCTGACCCTGTTCGCCGCGCTCGTGCTGCTGGCCGGCGGCACACGCATCGTCATCCAGCGACGCCGCACCGGCGACGCGGGTATCCGGCAGTTCTCCGCCCGACCTAACACCCCGCAGTTCTGGGGCCACTACGGCGCGGCCATCGGCGGTCTGACAACCGCAGTGGCAGCACCCATGGCGGACCTGCTCGGTCTGGCGCCGCTCGGGTTTCTCGACCACCCTGTCACTCGAGGACTCGGCGTGGTCCTGGCCGGACTTGGCATCCTCGCGACCTTCGCGTCCCAATTGGCCATGGGGGCGTCCTGGCGCATCGGCGTGGACACCACCGAAAAGACCACCCTGGTGACCGACGGCCCGTTCCGGTTCGTGCGCAACCCCGTCCTCACCGCCATGGGGATCGCCTTCCTCGGCCTGACGCTGATGGTGCCCAACCTGGTTGCCATTACCGGTTTCCTCGTCATGCTCATCGGCAACCAAGTGCAAGCGCGGCTCGTCGAGGAACCCTATCTGCGCCGGCTGCATGGCGCCGCCTACACCGACTACGCCTCCCACGTCGGCCGCTTCCTACCCGGCCTCGGCCGGCTACACCCCCAACCGCACTATCGGAGGTGAAACAACGCCTGGCGGCGTGACTTCTGAACCAAAGCCAACGTATTGTTATATGCGCATGTATGCATCATCAGGAGGCTGTCGGTGTCTGACTCAACTGTCGCGACCAGCGGTGAGCACGCCGATCCGCTCGCGGCGATGAAAATGTCTGTGCTGCTCTTCGTGCCGTTCGTGGTGTTCGTGCTGCACACCCTGGAAGAGTTACCGCAATTCGCGGCATGGGTGTCTAAGCACTTCAGCCCACTGACGACGGACAAGTTCGCCGTCACTCATATTCCACTGATCCTGGTGGTGCTGTTGTGTTCCTGGCAGGCCGCGCGACCACATGCACGGGTGGGGTGGGTAATCATGGTGGTGGCATTCCAGTGGCAGTTCGCGGTCAACGCGGTGTTCCATCTAGGCGCTGCGGCCTGGTTCGGTGACTACTCACCGGGCATGGTCACCGCGGCGACCGTCTCCCTGCCCGCGACCGTGTTCTTCTTCGCGTGGCTGCGGCGCGAACGCATCCTCACCGCCAACCAGGTGGCAACCGCGGTCGCAGTCGGCACCGCGATCGCCGCGGCCGCCATCGGCGTCCTGTTCACCGGATAGCGCGACACGGTGCCAGGCTCGTCGTCACAGTTCCCACCCACTGCGTCACGGCCACACGTAAGTCTCGCCGAGCCGACCTCGAAAAGGACTGCGACGGTAGGGAACACACGCACCCAACCACCCAACGAAGGAGGACGACACCCATGCCGACCGCGACGCCAGCGATCAGAGAACTCTACAACCGCGACATGGCGGCCGCCCGAACCGCCGACGACGACCAGGTCCGATGGGTGCACCTCGAACGCGCCCACATCGTTTCCCAGCCCTATCCCTTGCTGCACACCCGCAACCACATCGCGATGCTCACCCTCGCGATCGCCCAACACGACCGTCGCGAAGCACTCGGCCAAATCGTGCGGATCATCGTCGCCGCACCCGGCTCACTGACCGGCCGATTCCCCGAAGGCAACACCGGCCGCGCCGCCGCCGGACTATTCACCCCCATGCCAATTCCCACCGACCTCGCCGACGAGATAAGCCGCGCAGTTGGCGCCGGAGATCGATAACGGGTTTGCCACCTACCCAACGGGTCCCGTCATAAACACGTCACGTGGGAAAATACGGTTCCGGCTTGTCCGCCAAGCCCATCCTCACCGCGCGACCGGACAGCCGAGCCCGACATCACCGATCGATCCGCTCCGGCTCCTCGTCGTTCGTCCGCGACCACGCGATGCGGGCCTCGTCTGTGAACTCCATCCGCACAACCGGGGAAGCGTTGGCCGCCAACACATACAGGGCGAGGGCGTGCTCGTCGGCGCCAAGCCGGATGGGAAGCCGTCCGTTATATGGTCGGCGAGAATCCTGAACGATACTTGCAGTTTCAGCACATAACCTGATTTCCAGTCGCCCCGCCAGGGAGCACGACCCTAAAGCAGCGGGCATCTGCCAAGGCAACTCTGGCGTTGTGGCATTCACCCTGGCGGCGACGGCAACCGCTCTAGTTATATGAGCTTGTCGGGTGTGATCGGCAGGTCGCGGACGCGTCGGCCGGTGGCGTGGTAAACCGCGTTGGCGATCGCGGCGGCGACCCCGACGATGCCGAGCTCGCCGATACCCTTGGCGCCGAGCGGGGTGTGGGGATCGGGTCGGTCAACGAAGTCCACGTCGATGGTGGGGATATCGACGTGGGTAGGGACGTGATACTCGGCGAGGGTGGCGTTGGGGATACGACCGGTGCGTTCGTCGAGCAGTGTCTGTTCGGTCAGCGCCATGCCGATGCCCATGATGATGCCGCCGCGCATCTGGCTGGTGGCCTGTTTCGGGTTGATGATCCGACCACCGTCGAAGGCCGAAACCCAACGGGCGACCCGCGTTTCGTCGGTGACCTCGTCGACCCGGACTTCGCAGCAATGCGCACCCCAGGAGATTGTGGTGCGCTTGATGGTCGGCAGCGGCAGCGCCGATTTGCCGGTGACCTCCAGCGAGTCGAGACCGGCACGGGCAAGGATCTGCTGATAGGTCTCACCGAGTTCGGGCGCGGTGGTGAGGTAGAGCCCTTCGTTGCGGGGCTGCACCTCACTGGGGCGGCATCCGGCCAGCGGCGAGTCGGTGCCACCCACCACGCGCACCAGCTCGCGCACGAGATTGTCACATGCGTTCCAGACAGCGGAACCGATCGTCGTGGTTGCGGCAGAGGCGCCGGGGATGCGGGTTTTCGCGACGTCGGAGTCGCCGTGGACGAAGCGGACCTTGTCCAGCGGTAGGCCGAGGCGCTGGGCGGCCGCCTGGCTTTGTGCGGTCGAGGTCCCGGCCCCGAGCTCGTTGGTGCTGCTATGGATGGTGACGGCGCCATCGGCGGCAAGGTGCAGCCGCACACCGGCGATAAGGATGGCGTACGGGTTGACCGCGCTGGCCATGCCATAACCGATCAACCATCGACCCTGGCGCATGGTTCGTGGCGGCGCGATGCGCCCGGGCCAGCCGAACTTCTCGGCGGCCAGCGCGTACGCCTCGCGCAAGTACCGACTGGTGTATCGGGCGCCGGTCGCCGGATCACGGTCCGGCTCGTTGCGGCGCCGAAGTTCAAGTGGGTCCATACCCAGCTTCCAGGCGAGCTCGTCCATCGCCGACTCCAGTGCGAACGATCCCGGCGCCGCGCCCGGCGCGCGGAAGAAGGCGTTCTGAATGCGGTCCAGGCGCGAAACCTGCTGATGCGTACGGATATTCGGGCAGGCGTACAGATGTCGGGAGGCGACGATCGCGGCCTCGGCGAACTCGTCGCGGGTGCACATCGACAGCGCGCCATGTTCCAGCGCGGTCAGCCGACCGCAACGGTCAGCACCCAGCGCGATCCGGTTGCGCGTCGGTGAGCGGCCCCCGGTCATCAGGAAGGTATCCCGGCGCGAGAGCACGAGCTTGACGGGGCGCCGCGCCAGCTTGGCGGCGGCAACCGTGAGGGCGACGTGCGGCCAGGCGGTGGTCTTGGAACCGAAGCCGCCGCCGATGAACGGCGCCAGGACATGCACGTCGTGTTTGGGGATGCCGAACACTTTCGCGAGCATTTCTTTGACGCCGTAGGGGTATTGCGAGGTGTCGAATACCGTCAGCGCGTTGCCATTCCAGCTCGCTACGGTGGCGTGCGGTTCCATCGCGGTGTGGTACTCCAGTGGGGTTGTGTACGTCGCCTCGACGGTGGCGGCCGCGTGTCGCAATGCCGTTTCGGTGTTGCCGCGCCGCGATTTCGCCTCCTCCAGCAGCGCCTGGGCGGGGGTGAAGGCGGGTTCGGCGGTCATTGAGAGCGCGGCGCGTTGTGGCGCGTAGTCAACGTGGATCAGGCTGGCCGCGAACTGCGCTTGCTCCCGGGATTCGGCGACGACGACCGCGATGGGTTGTCCGTTCCAGAAGATTTCGTCGGTGGTCAGAATCGGCAGGCTCATTGCGGCGGCACTCAATGGTCCGCGCAGCGTCGCATACGCCGCCGTGGGTTTCATTGGCGGTGCGTTCTCGTGGGTCATCACCAGCACCACGCCGGGAGCCGTTGCGGCGCGGGTGGTGTCGATCGCGGCGACGCGGCCCCGCGCGATGGTGCTGGCCACCGCAACGGCGTGGGCGAGGTCGGCAAGATCATGCTCGGCGGTGTAGCGGACTCTTCCGGCCGCCTTGTCGGGGCCGTCGAGCCGGTCGGCGGGGCGGCCGATCTCACCGGGCTGGGTGGCCACCGGATCGCGAACCCCGTTCGGCAGCAGCCTGCCCACCAGCTGCGCTATCTTGCTGGCGACGGAAAATCCCTGGGAGGCAAGGCTCATCGACTCTGCCCTTCCTCGCCGGAAGCCAGCTCGACCAGTGTGCGGTGGATCAGCCGGCGCGCCAACTCGGGCTTGAAAGCGTTGTGCTGGTACGGCCGAGCCGAGGCCAGCGCTTCCCCGGCCGCGTGACGAAACGTTTGATCCTCGGCCGGTGCACCGATCAGGTTTTCCTCGGCCTGAAACGCTCGCCACGGCTTGTGGGCCACACCGCCCAATGCGATCCGCGCCGCCCGGACCCGCCCTTCCTGGGTATCCAGGACTACGGCGACGCTGATCAGCGCGAAGGCAAAGCTCGCACGGTCGCGCACCTTGACGTACGTCATCCTGCCCTGTGGGGCGGGCGGCAGGTCCACAGCCGTGACCAGCTCACCGGGTGCCAGCACGGTCTCGACATGCGGAGTTTCGCCGGGCAGCCGGTGAAATTCGGTCAGCGGCACCGCGCGCTGCACACCGTCGGCTCCGCGCAGTTGCACCACCGCATCGAGCGCAGCCAGTGCGACGCACAGGTCTGATGGGTGCACCGCGATGCAGCTGTCGCTGGCGCCGAGGATGGCGTGCATCCGGTTGAAGCCGTGCAGGGCATCACAACCGGCGCCGGGCATCCGCTTGTTGCAGGCGGCGGTGGTGTCGTAGAAGTAGCCGCAGCGCGTCCGCTGCAACAGATTTCCGCCGACGGTGGCCTTGTTGCGTAGCTGAGGCGAGGCGCCGTTGAGAATGGCTTGCGCGACCATCGGATAACGTCGCCGTACGCGTTCGTCGCGGGCAATGCGGGAGTTTCGCGCCACCGCGCCGAAGCGCAAGCCGCCATCGGGCAGCTCGTCGATATCGGCGAGCGCCAACCTGCTGATGTCAACCACCCGGTCCGGCTGCTCAACACCCTCGCGCATCAGGTCGATGAGGTTGGTGCCGCCGGCCAGGTATCGCACCGATGGCTCCGGCGTTGTCGTCGCGGCGGTGACGGCTTCGTCCACGGTTGCGGCGCGGGTGTAGCGGAATTCCTTCATGGCCGTGCCTCCCCGGCCACGTCGCGAATCGCGGCGACGATGCCGTTGTAGGCGCCGCAGCGACACAGATTGCCGGCCATCCGCTCCTTGATCTCGGCATCCGTCAGCCGCATACGGCCGTCGTTGCGGTCTGCCGTCACGGCGCTGGGCGCCCCGGTATCGAACTCGGCGAGCATGGCCGTCGCCGAGCAGATTTGCCCCGGAGTGCAGTAGCCGCACTGCAGTCCGTCGTGGACAACGAACGCCTCCTGCAGCCGGTTGCCGAGCTCGTCGGTAGTGAGCCCCTCGATCGTGGTGATTTCGCAGTGATCGCATTGCACCGCCAACGTGAGACAGGAGTTGATCCGCTCCCCGTCGACCAGCACGGTGCACGCACCACAGGCTCCCTGGTCGCAACCCTTCTTCGTGCCGGTCAACCCCAACCGGTCGCGCAGGCAGTCCAGCAGGCTCGTCCGCGGATCCACAACCAGGTCATAACAACGGCCGTTGATGCGCAGCTGCACACCAACGGCGGACTCAGACGATGCAAACGGCTCGACCATCACAGTGTGCTTACCCCTGCGCTGGTCCCGCGTTCTCGATGATGCGTTTGAGATAGCGCAACTCGGTGCGGGCGTGCTCGCGGTCCTTGGCTTCTCCATTCAGCACATGCACGAACGTGATCGCGGCCAGACGCCCGAGTGGACCCCGCGGAGAACTGGCCCAGACCCGTGCGCTGAGCAGCGTCTTGTCATCACCCTTGGGTTGCACCCTCCAGGTGACGCCTTCGTCGACGCCGAGCGAAATTCCGAACCAGCGATACGTCGCTTCCGCCTGCCACGTCACGGCGGCACCTGGTTCGACCGACGTAATGGACCCGACGGCCTCGCCCGGGATGCCGCCGATCTTTTCTCGAATCCGAATCCTCGCTCCGACCTGCGTGACGGGGCGCGTATCCAGATGCTCCAGGCTGTCATGGTCGGCATTCGAGGCCAGCCACCAGCCGTCAATGTTGCGCAACACTTGCCAGACCGCGTCGTGTGGTGCGTCGATCAGGATTGCTTCGGTAAAGTCAAACATCGCCAACCACCTTGTGAGTCGTCTCCGTATCGATGCTGGGAGGAGGTCGCCAGGAAAAGGCGGCCGCACTGGCCCGCAGGTAGGCACGGGTGGGAAGCAGCCGGAACAAGGCATTGCGCAGCACCGCGAGCAGCGGGTTCCAGCTTGCAGTGAACCGGCCCACCCTCGCCGAGGTGCGGACCATGGCTTGGGTGCGCGGCCGCCGGATGCGGTCGTACTGCGCCAGTGCGGCTGGGACCGATCGGTTCGCGGCGAGGGCGGCCAGCGTGACGGCGTCCTCCAGCGCCTGGCATGCGCCTTGGCCGAGATCCGGGGTCATGGCGTGGGCCGCGTCGCCGAGCAGCGCCACAGGCCCGGCGACGTAGCTCGGCAGCGGTGTGGGCAGGTGGTAGATGTCGTGGCTCAGCAGCGCCTCGGGTGCGGTGGCGGCGAGCAACTGCGGGATGGGCTGGTGCCAGTCGGCGAACCGTGCGGCGACGTCACGCAGGTCTTCGTGAAGGTGGGCGCCCTCAGGCCCGGTGATGCTGGCGAACCAGTACACCCGCCCGTCGGCCAGCGGGACGATGCCGAACCCCAGGCCCCGTCCCCAGCTGACGATCATGCCGGGGATATCCAGCGGCACCTTCGCGGCCGGGACTACGCCGCGCCAAGTGAGATAGCCGGCGTATGCGGCGCCCGGATGGCCGGGGAAGAGCGCGGCCCGGGCGGTGCTGTGCACGCCGTCGGCCACGACTACGAGGTCGGCATGCTCGGCGCCGGCCTCGTGGACCGCCTCGGCGATCTTTAGTCCGGCGCGAACGGTCGTGATCCGTTGACCCGTGCGCATTTCCGCCGCCTGGGCGGCGTCGAGCAGGATGCGGTGTAGGTCGGCGCGGTGCAATACATAGGCCGGAACGCCGTACTGGGCCACCAGTTCGTCGATTGTGGTGCGCACCAGCCAGCGGCCGGTGGCGGTGCGGATGCCGGCGGCGCCTGTGGCGACGCTGCGCTCGCGCAGCGCATCACCAACGCAGAGCCACTCCAACGCGCGGACACCGTTGGGCGCCACGACAATTCCGGCTCCGACGGGTGTGAACTCCGGTGCCTGCTCGAATAGCGTTACCCGCCAGCCAGTGCGGCACAGGCCTGCGGCCGTTGCGAGCCCTGCGATCCCACCGCCGATAACTATTGCCGTACGTTCAGTCATATCCGGCTCCTCACAAGGTGTTTCGGCTAGTGCGCGTGCGCGGCCATGCCAGCGGGCGGCTTGCCGGCGGGCACCACGGGCACCGCCACCAGGGCGGCTACCAAGGCGGCCATCGCCGCCACGCCGAAGCCGCGGGTAAACCCGTTGCCGATCGCGGTGGTGGTGATCAGGCTGGCGGCGGCGATGCTGGAGATTGCGGCGACGCCGAGGGCTGCGCCTAACTCGTGGAAGGTGTTGACGATGCCGGAGGTGACCCCGGCCTCGTGGTGCTCAACCCGGGCCAGCGCGGTGGTGGTGGCGGCGACGAACGTCGCGCCCAACCCGGCGGCAGCGACGCCGATCCCGGCGACCAGGCTCACGGTGCCCAGCCACAGCGCGGGTACAGCCGCGCCGGCGGCGGCCAGCGCGAGCCCGGCCCCGGCCATGGTGCGCCCACCCAGATGGGCGATCGCATGACCGGCGGTTGTCGCGCCGACGATGGTGCCGACCGCTGCGGGCAAGAACAGTAGACCCGTCGCCAGTGCGCTGAATCCGCGCTGATGTTGCAGATAGAACGAGCCCAGGAAGAACTCGGCGATCAGCAAGCCGCTAGCGACAAGCATCAGGACTGCTCCGGCCGTCGTGGCGCGGCGCGTCAGGATGCCAAGGTTGACCAGCGGCGACTCGGCAGCGCGCTCGATCGCGGCGAATGCCAGGTAGAGCACCGCGGCGGCCGCGATCGGAATCAGCGTCCAGGGCGCAGTCCAGCCATGATCGCCGGCGTTAATGAGCCCGTAGATGGCGGCGCCGGTGGCGGTGGTGGCGATCGCGGCACCGGCCAGGTCGATCCGCCGGCCGCCATCTCCACGCCGTGCCGGGATGGTGGCGGGAAGCGCCGCGAGTACCGCCAGTCCGACCGGCAGGTTGATATAAAACACCCACGGCCAGCCCGGTCCCGCGGTCAGGACGCCGCCGAGGATCACCCCAACGGCGAAGCCGGCGCCACCGAGCGAGGCCCACACCCCCAGCGCCCGATTGCGCTCATCTCCCTGGAATGTCGTGGACACGATCGACAACGCGGCCGGCGACAACAGCGCCGCACCAATCCCCTGCTCGACCCGACCGCCGACCAGCATGGCCCCATTGACCGCCAGCCCGGCGACCAGCGAGGCGACGGTGAACAGGGCAAGACCGGCGATCACGACTTTGCGGGCGCCGAACAAGTCGGCCGCCCGGCCGCCGACCAGCATCAGGCCGCCGAACAGCAGCGTGTACGCCGACATCACCCAGGTCAGGGTGGCGCGACTGAGCTCGAGGTCCGGGCCGATGTGCGGCAGCGCGATGGTGACCACCGTGACGTCGAGGATCAGCATGAATTGCGCGACGCTCAATAGCGCCAGTGCCCACCAGCGACGGGTGTCGGGGGGAGCTTGCGTCTCGGTCATCTCGTTCTCCTCGTGCAGACTTCACAGAACTTGAACATCTACGTACGAGTTACCCCATCCAATGTACTCGTACACCTTTGTTCGAGATAATGTGTGAATGACCGCGGCAGGCGAGACACAACAACGACGGCAACGCGCGGATGCACGTCGCAACATTGAGGCGATCCTGGATGCCGCGCTGGCGTGTCTATCTCGTGATCCCGACGCGAGCGTCGGCGACATCGCCCGGACCGCCGGAGTCGGCCGAGTCACCCTTTACGGCCACTTCCCCACCCGCGCTGAGCTCGTCGACGCAGTGTTCGCCCGAACGTTGGCCGAGGCAAACGAAGCCCTCAACACCGTCGACCTCACCGGTGACCCCCGTGCGGCGCTTGCTCGGCTGGTGGCCTCGTCATGGCAGATCGTGAATCGACATCGCGCACTCCTGCAGGCCGCGCAGCGCACCATTGGGCCGGATCGGATCCGCGAACAACACGAGATACCGCATCAGCGGGTGCAGGCGCTGATCAAACGGGGCCGACGCGAGGGCATGTTCCGGACCGACCTGCCAACTACGTGGTTGGTGGCGACATTCCACAACGTGCTGCACGGCGCCGCAGACGAAATCGCCGCCGGCCGATTGGATGAACGTGCCGCCGGCCGCGCCATCGTCGCCACACTGCTCGCCGCATTCACCGCGCCCGGGCAACTGGTCCAGCAGGTCCCCTCATAGGGGACTGGCACTTACTTCTCGGCGGCGTCGAATTTCATTCAGCACGAGCTCAATACGTCACTGTGACAGCCCCGTCGGATCGTGTTCCGACCCAAACATGCTATCCACCAGAGACTTCCGCGCCTGCTTGCCAGAGGTCATATGACGGCTGTTTGCACGCTCCCGCGCGGCAGAGCCTATCCAGAGACGGTGATCGTGGTATTCATGCCCTGCTCATCGTGGTTGCCTACCGGGCAATACACCTTGTAGCTGCCGGGCTGCAAGGTGACGGTGAGATCCGCAGACTGTCCGGCAGTCAACGTGTCGGTGGCTTGTTCGAGCCCAGGGCCCTCGATCTCCAGCGCGTGCGGCGCCTGTCCCTCGTTGCTCGCGACGAACGTGTACGTGCCCGGCCGGAAGTTCTGCTGCGGCAGCTGGATTGTGAACTCGTTCATTTGCACCTGCACCGGCGGGCCCGACGCGGTCGTGGCCGGCTGCTCCCCAGCGGTCGGGGCGGCGGGCGCCGATGTGGTCGAGATTGTCGAGCCCCCGCCGCATGCGGTCACGGCGACGCCTGCCGCGGCGAGCGTTGCAACTAGCTGGGCGGTAATCGGTAGTGGATGACGCATTTCAATTTCTCCTCACAGGTCATGGTGACCCGTCCGACGATGCCCAGACCACCGCGCCACTTACGATCTACGCACCGAAATCGTAGAACGATTACCGCGCCGCGGCCATGGGTCGCTGCCAGCGTTAGGGTCGCTCGAAGTGCTGATAGTCGATGGGAGTCCTCCATGCGCCACCCCATCGCCAACCACGATCGGTGAAGACGTGTACGGCTGGGTCGCCGTTGTGAAGAAGTCCCGGGTCAATGCGGTTGCGGTCCAGATATACCCCGGCGTTGTTCGGTTGGAACGCCCCCGTGCTGTCGATGAACGGGTTGAGTAGGGGGTTGACGTCGATCGCTCGACCGTAGGCGTGCCAGGACCACCGACCGGTTCCTCGGATGCGTCTGCAGTTGAACGCCGAAGTGTTGTTGTCTTCCATAGATAACTCGTCGGCAGCTGCGGGATAGAGATCGACCGTGCGCATCTTCTCGATTGCAAATCCCAGCCGGTACAGCTCATCGAAGATCGTGATGACTTGCGCGACCAGGTCCTTGTGCACGATCAGCTGCCCGCGGTGCGTCTGGCCGTCGAAGCCGAGGTGGCCAACGCCCACCCTGCGCAACTGCCCCGGTTCGACCGGGCAGCCCGGTCTCCAGCTCGCGCCGAGTTCGGCGGCGCTAACCGGTTGAACGGTCGCACCGCCCGGAGTTGGCGGCGTAGCGGAAGTCGGTGACGGAGTGGCGGCCGACGCTGATGAACTGGCGGCTGACGGTAGCGGAGGAGTTGAAGGCGCGGCCGTGCACTGCAGGAGGACGGCACAACCTGCGGTCACGAGCGCCAGTTTCGCGGCTGTCCGCTTGAAGAACGTCGAGGGCCGACGAGTCATCACCGATGGGCGTCACATTCATCCCGTAATGGCGGTTACTACTAACCACGATGGTACGTGCCTATTCAGTTGATGAGCGTCCGGCCGACAGCCCTGTGATCCTTGAGCTTTGGCAGAACGAAGGCCGCGTGGGCCTGCCTGGAGAAACGAAGGGCGACGCCACCCAACTACCTCCTCGCCAGGACAGTAGATCACTTCGGGAGGCGAATTCAGTTCCGGCGATCCGGGCTTTTCAAGTACAGCTGTTTCCGCCGCGCGGAACGCCTCCGGGGCGGTCGCCCGGCCGCCGACCGTGCGATCACCGCTACGGTGCTTGCCACCTTCTCCGCACCGGTCGGCTAGTGCCAGGGCCCCCAACCTATAGCTTCCGAAGGTCTTGCCGGACGAGCAGTTTGCCTGATCGGTCAGTGTTCGGGCCGGCGGGCGAGTAGTTCGACCGCCGGGCTGTTGAAGCGCCTTGCGCGCAGGGAAAGCTTCACGTCGGTGAATCCGGCCGCTTGTGCGTCGTCGACGAGTCGATTGGGATCGACATCGAGGACGTGCCGGTGAACACTGAGCACGAGAAGTCCGCCAGGACGCAGGACGCGGAACAACTCAGCGAACCCTACGGGGCGATCCCACAGCATCACGTTGTTGACTGAGATCGCGACATCGACACTGCCGTCGGGGCAGCCGGTCGCTTCGGCGGTGCCGTCGCGAACCTCGACGCGGCCGTCGCGGATAAGCGCAGCGCATCTGGCCGCGGCCATATCACGCATAGTGGCTGAGGGGTCCACACCGACCACATGACCGGTGGGCGCCACGGCGGCTGCCGCCGCCTCGATGCCTAGACCTGGGCCGTGCCCCACCACCAGCACATCCGCACCGCCGCGCAGTTCAGTATGGTCGACCACCCAGCGTTCCTGTTCGGCGTTAGCGCGTGTCATGAGTACACCACCAAGCCGCCCGGCCACACCGCGGGGATGTCCGAAGATGGGATCGAGAACTCGCATAAGCAGATTCGTCATACCACCAGCCAACCTGGCCGGCACCCACTACACAATGTGGAAAACCTGAAGACCCGGCGAAGGAAAGCCTGCTGGCACCCGCTGTTCGGCCATTGGCAGCAAGATCACCTACGGTATGCCGCAGTACGTATCCAAACCGCGGGTTCAGAACCCGCAGCGGTATCGCAGGTAGCCGGCGGACAAATGGCGCAAAGCGACACCTCTTCCCGAGAATCGACCGGCACAGCGATCGGCCCCGCGAGCTGCGCCTGCGACGTCGAGCGGACGCCGCCCTCAATCGCTGCTGACGCCCCAGCTCAAACACGACGAACTTCTGCATACCAGGCCTTTCACGGTGGCATCGCCCGCGTCGAAGTCGAATGAGCCCTATCCTGGCAACGCTTGCTTGCATACCCTAGGGGGGTATGGTATCAATGAGCCGTGCGGTCGTATCCGCGAGCGATCGGTACAGCCGTGGCGGTCGATGGAGTGATTGAGGAGATCGTGATGAGCACAACGACTTTCACAGTCGTAGGGATGAGCTGCGGAGGCTGTGTCCGCAAGGTCACCGGGGAACTCAGCGGAATCGACGGCGTTCGCGACGTTTCGGTCGATCTGGCCAGCGGTCACGTCGCGGTGACCAGCGACGCACCCGTGGATCAGTCTGTATTTCGCGCTGTTGTCGAGTCGGCCGGGTACACCGTCGCCGGCTCCGATATCGCAACGAAGGAGAAGGCGTCATGAACACGTCAATGAAGCTCGGCGGTTTCGCCGTGGTACTCGCGGCCGTGTTCGGCGGCGCGGTCGCGGTCGGCAACGCCACCGGCTCGTGGCTGCCCCCCACTGAGAGCCTTGAGCACTACGCTCATGGCGAAACGTCAACCACGCCCGCCAGCCCACCGGCAGCATCCGGTGCGGCAGACGGCCCACTCGCGTCCGGCAGTAGCGAGCCTGCGACGACGATGGGCGATACGAGTCCCACCGGACTGACCGCTACCGAAGGCGGCTACACCTTCCTCCCTGAAGCAACGTCCTTGCCATCCGGCACGAACGTTGGCGTGACGTTCCGGATCCTGGGGCCCGACGGCCAGCCGGTCACCAAGTACGAGACGACACACGACAAAGACCTGCATTTGATTGCCGTCCGTCGCGACATGGCCGGCTTCCAGCACGTCCACCCCACTCTCGAGGCGTCCGGCGTTTGGCACACCCACCTGGACTTGTCGCCGGGGCCGTGGCGGTTGTTCGCCGACTTCAAACCTGTCGGTGCGGACGATCTCACGCTGGGCACCGATCTGTTGGTGACCGGCCAGTTCGATCCGCAGCCACTGCCGGCGCCGTCGAAGACCACGACGGTCGACGACTACACCGTCACCCTGACAGGTGATTTGTCGGCAGGCAGCTCATCGAAGCTGACGCTGTCGGTGTCGCGCGGGGGCGCGCCGGTGACCGACCTGCAGCCGTATCTGGGCGCCTACGGCCATCTGGTGGTGCTGCGGGCCGACGACCTGGCCTACCTGCACGTGCACCCGGAGGGAGCACCGGGTGACGGAGTCACCAAGCCCGGCCCCGACGTGACCTTCTACGCGACGACACCGTCGACGGGCACCTACCGGATGTTCCTGGACTTCCAGCACAACGGCGTCGTGCGCACCGCGGAATTCACCGCAACCGCTGCGGATTTCAGTCAGGGCCGTGCCGAAGCGACACCGCCGCCAGCGCCCGTCGGCGCCCAGCCCGGCGGCCACCACTGAGTCATGGCGCTCGCCGTCATCACCAGCGATTCGTTCTAAGGAGACTGCAATGACATCGATCCACGAAGACAACAGGGTCACGGCCGGCGCCCACCAGATCGAGCTGTCCATCGGCGGGATGACCTGCGCCTCATGCGCCAACCGGATCGAGCGCAAGCTCAACAAGCTCGACGGTGTCAGCGCCACAGTCAATTACGCCACCGAGAAGGCCAAGGTCAGCTACGGCGACACCGTCGACACCCAGGCGTTGGTGGCCGCGGTCGAGGAAGCCGGCTACACCGCCGAGCTGCCGCGCGCCGCTGATGCACCGGTCGCCGAGGCCGACACCGACATCGGTGACCCCACGCGGGCGCTGCGGCAGCGGTTGATCGTCTCGCTGGTGCTGTCGGTGCCGGTCATCGCGATGGCAATGGTGCCGGCCCTGCAGTTCACCAACTGGCAGTGGCTGTCGCTGACTTTGGCGGCGCCCGTGGTGGTATGGGGCGCATGGCCTTTCCACCAGGCTGCCTGGACCAACCTGCGCCACGCCACGTCCACGATGGACACCCTGATCTCCATGGGAACCCTTGCGGCACTGGGATGGTCATTGTATGCCCTGTTCTTCGGCACCGCCGGAGTCGCGGGAATGACCCACCCGTTCACGCTGGCCATCACACGAACCGACGGCGCAGGCAACATCTATCTCGAAGCCGCTGCCGGGGTCACCACCTTCATTCTCGCCGGCCGGTATTTCGAGGCCCGGTCGAAGCGCAAGGCCGGCGCGGCGCTGCGGGCCCTGCTCGAGCTCGGCGCCAAGGACGTCACCGTCGTCCAAAACGGGCGCGAACAAAGGATTCCGATCGATCAGCTCGCCGTCGGTGACGACTTCGTGGTCCGTCCGGGCGAAAAAATCGCCACCGACGGAATCGTCGTGTCGGGCAGCTCCGCGGTCGACGCCTCCATGTTGACCGGCGAATCCATGCCCGTCGAGGTCGGGGCAGGCGACACCGTCGTCGGCGCAACCGTCAACGCCGGCGGTCGCCTGCTGGTCCGCGCAACCCGCGTCGGCTCCGACACCCAACTGGCGCAGATGGCCCGCATGGTCGAAGACGCGCAGAACGGAAAAGCCCAAGCACAGCGCCTCGCCGACCGCATCTCGGGAATCTTCGTGCCGATCGTGATCATTCTGGCCGCCGCCACCCTTGGCTATTGGATCGGGACCGGCAACGGGCTGGCAGCGGCCTTCACCGCCGCGGTGGCCGTGCTGATCATCGCCTGCCCCTGCGCGCTGGGCCTGGCGACACCCACGGCCCTGATGGTGGGTACCGGCCGCGGCGCTCAGCTCGGGATTCTGATCAAGGGCCCCGAAATCCTGGAGAACACCCGCAAGATCGACACCGTCGTGCTGGACAAGACCGGCACCGTGACCACCGGGCAGATGACGCTGATGGAGGTGATTGCCGCCCGCGGGCAAGATCGCAATGAACTGCTGCGCCTGGCCGGGGCGTTGGAGAACTCCTCGGAGCACCCGATCGCGCAAGCGGTCGCCAAAGCCGCAAGCGCCGAATTGGGCGAGCTGCCAACGGTGGAAGGGTTCACCAATGCCGAAGGGCTCGGCGTTCAAGGTGTCGTCAAAGGGCGCGCCGTCGTCGTGGGGCGCCCCAGCCTGCTCGCCGACTGGGCCCAGCACCTGCCGGCCGAGCTGACCGAGGCTATGCACGCCGCGGAATCTGCTGGCAAGACCGCGATTGCCGTCGGATGGGACGGCGCCGCCCGAGGAATCCTCGTCGTCGCCGATGCCGTCAAGCCCACCTCCGCCGAGGCGATCAGCCAGTTGCGCGGACTGGGTTTGACACCGGTTCTGCTGACCGGTGACAACGCCACCGTCGCCCGGTCGGTCGCCGATCAGGTGGGCATCGATGAGGTGATCGCCGAGGTGATGCCCAAGGACAAGGCCGACGTCATTGTCCGCCTGCAGAAGGAGGGCAAGACCGTGGCGATGGTCGGCGACGGTGTCAATGACGCTGCCGCACTGGCCCAGGCCGATCTGGGCCTGGCCATGGGAACCGGAACCGACGTGGCGATTGAAGCCTCCGACATCACGTTGGTGCGTGGAGACTTGCGTGCCGCCGCGGATGCGATCCGACTGTCGCGGCGGACCCTGCGCACCATCAAGAGCAACCTGTTTTGGGCGTTCGCCTACAACGTGGCCGCCTTGCCTTTGGCAGCTGCAGGTTTGCTCAACCCGATGCTCGCCGGAGCTGCGATGGCATTTAGTTCAGTGTTCGTGGTCAGCAATAGCCTGCGACTTCGACGGTTCCGTTCACGATTCGGACAGGCAACAGCAGCCGGGTAGCGGAATGGATTGTGGCTAGGCAATGTCGCTCAGCCACAACACCATTCGCTTGACCTCTGACAGGGCCTGCCGGTTTCGCAGACATCGACAGAACGGGCCCCTTAACCATTCGGAGCAGAAAGGTTCTCCATGTCCACCACGGCAGATATCCATGACGTGATCATCATCGGCTCCGGGCCGGCCGGCTACACGGCGGCGATCTACGCTGCCCGCGCCCAGCTCAAGCCGCTGGTGTTCGAGGGCACACAATTCGGTGGTGCGTTGATGAACACCACCGAAGTGGAGAACTACCCCGGCTTCCGCGACGGCATCACCGGGCCGGAACTAATGGACGAGATGCGCGAGCAGGCGCTGCGGTTCGGCGCCGACCTGCGGATGGAAGACGTGGACGCAGTGTGGCTGGACGGGTCGGTCAAGACCGTCACTGTGGGCGGTGAAACCCACCACGCCCGCGCCGTCATCCTTGCGATGGGTTTTTCTTCAAAGACCAAGACATTGCGGTGGTCGGCGGCGGCGACTCGGCAATGGAGGAAGCCCTCTTTTTGACGCGGTTCGCCCGCAGCGTCACGATCATCCATCGCCGTGAAGAGTTCCGTGCGTCGAAGATCATGCTCGATCGGGCACGCGCCAACAAGAAGATCAAGTGGCTGACCAATACCGCGGTGACCGCGATCGACGGCGATGCGAAGGTCAGCGGTGTGCGGCTGAGCAACACCGTGACCCGCGAGGAGTCGCGGCTGGCCCTCACCGGCGTGTTCGTCGCCATCGGGCATGACCCCCGCTCGGATTTGGTGCGAGGTCAGGTCGATCTCGACCCGGATGGCTACGTGCTGACACGAAATGGCACGACGAGCACGTCAGCGGGCGGCGTATTCGCTGCTGGCGACCTGGTTGACCGCACCTACCGACAGGCCGTCACCGCGGCTGGCGCAGGCTGTGCCGCGTCGATCGACGGGGAGCGCTGGCTCGCCAAAACCGCTTCTGCCGTAGCCGATGATGGCCCTCACGACACCGCTCTGGTGTCAGCGGTGTTATGACCGAGCGTGGTGAGACCGCCTCGGATGGTCGCACCGGCGTCGCCGGCGTTGTTTCGTCCGCCGTCGGCCAGCCAATAACGGCCAAATATGTTGGGCTGGTGCACATTCGCAATCTCACGAGCTGTCGGGCAGCAGACTACGTGGGACATGACGAACGATGTTGCGTCCATTCAAGGAGGGCCGACGGCAGGCCACGCAGCCCGATGAGCGCTCCACGGACCGGATCAGCTGCGATTTCGCAGACGCCTAGATAGCCCGCGTCGAGTTGGTGGTGCCGCTCAGTGGACCATGCCAGCCGCGAAATGGGTCCGAGAGCGCTGCTAGACCACGCCCATACCGCAGAACCGGTCGAGGAGGCCGGAGTGTGCTGGATCCTGGAAAGCAATCTGGCCGGGAACCGGTGACTTAACCTTCTGAGTTCTTGCGCGCGACAAGGCGTTCGACGAGGCCGAGTTTGAACCGTTGGGCTTGCTCGATGTCGAATCCGGTAGATCGGACGTGGTTGAGGGGTCGGCGCAGGAAGTGTTCCCCGCCCAGCGGCACAGTGAAGATCTCCAGGAAGCGTTGGACGCCGCGCGCGACGCGCGAGGAGCTGGCGATGTGGTCGACGAGGATGAGTCGTCCGCCGGGCCGCAGTACCCGGGTCATCTCATCGATTGCCCGTGTGTGGTCGGGGATGGCGCAGAGCCCGAACGTGCAGACCACCGTGTCAAACGAGGCGTCGCCGAAAGGCAATTGGTGGGCGTCGCCCTGCTGCAGGGTTGCGGTGCGCCCGAGTTCGGTGGCGCGGTGGCGGGCGATGTCGAGCATGGCGTCGCTGAGGTCGATGCCGGTGAGTGTGACGTCTTGCGGGTAGGCCTCGAGGTTCAGGCCTGTCCCGACGGCGACTTCCAAGACCTCGCCGGTGGCCTGCCCGCATGCCCAGGTGCGGGAGTCGCCGAACAGGTGCCGGTCGAAGAACGTCATTTCCTTGTCGTAGTTGCGGGATTTCTTGTCCCAGTAGCGATGCCAGCGAGCGGTGCGGTCCTTGGTCGATGTCATGGCTATTCACCTCCGGTTGTGGTGGGTCCGCTCAGTGTGCGGTGCAGAAATGCGATCTGATCCTCGGCGACGCGGTCGAGCCACGGACTGTGGAACAGGTCGAAGTGGCCGATGGAATAGCGGCGCAGCTGGCCGCGCGGCGCATGCTCGGCCACGGTGATCGCCGGTTGCGGCGGCGCGATGACGTCGTCCTCGCACACGCACACCAGCAGCGGGCATGCCACCAGGGTGGCACGGCGGGCCGGGCGATCGGCGCGCATCTGCAGCACGATCCGGGCCGGCACCGCCGGTTCAAAGCCGACGGGGTCGGCCGGGAGGATCGACTGGAATCCGGCCACCGCATCGGGTGTGGTCATCATCGCCAGCGATCCGGGTGGCCCGGCGAGCTCGACCCGTATCGGATCGCGGCCGCGGCGGGCTCGGGCTGTGTCGCGGACCGCTCGCCATGCCAGCCGGTAGGCATGCATGCGCCCGGCTGACCGAATCGCGGCTGCGGCGGCCGCAGGTCCGTCGACGAACGGGTTCTGGATAATTGCGGCTGCGATCCGGTGATCCCGCGCAGCCGCGGCGAGCACGTGACCGCCGCCAAAGGATGTGCCCCACAAGGCAATCCGGACAGGATCTATGCCATCAAGTCGGCGTGCCAGGTCGATGGCCGCCCGGTAGTCGACGCGCTGTCGCCGAATGTCGATCAGGCCGCGCGGCTCACCTTCGCTGCTGCCCAGATGGCGGTAGTCAAACGTGAGGGCGGCAATGCCGGCGGCGGCGAACCGCATCGCGAAATCAGGCAACGCGGCACTGCGGATGCCGCCGATGCCGTGCGCGAGCACCACGCAGGGATGCGGTCCAGAGCCCGGTGGCCGGTAGAGCCACCCATCGCACCGCTGACCACCGGATTCGAAGGTGAGGTCCTCGCGGACCACGCCGGTGTCGTGGCCGCAGAACGGAGTCGATGTAGACATGGCCGCGAGCGTGCGCCTTAATGTCGACATGAAGTCAAGCGGTCGGCGTCGAGAAATTCCGATCGGCGAACTCGCCGAAACATTCGGCCTCGCCACCCATGTGCTGCGCCACTGGGAATCGACAGGATTGTTGGCCCCGCACCGCTCCTCGGCCGGGCACCGGGTGTACGGCCCGGCCGACCGCTACCGGGTGGCGGCGATCCTGCAGGCCAAAGAAGCCGGCATGGGCCTCGACGACATCCGAGCGATCCTGACCGCCCCGACCCCGTCCGAACGCAACGCGGTCCTCCAGCGCCAACACGACGAGCTCACCAAGCGCATCGCCGAAGCCCAAGCCGCGCTGCGCCTCATCGACACGGCCCTGGGCTGCGAACACGGCGACCTTGCCACCTGCCCGCGATTCCAAGCGGTGCTCGCTGAACGAGTCGGGCCTGATTGACCCCTTGCCCCTCACAGCGCGACACCCGGGCAACCATGCCAAGCGCTCAACCCCCGATTGCACGCCACAGTGCCCGCACGCCTCAAAAGGCTCGGCAGCGAGCGCGTCAGTAAGGCCGGGGTTGCGCGTTCGTACCGAATGGTTCAGGTCCTGTGCTGGCGTTCGGGCTGCAGGCGGCCAATGCCGGGCAGGAAGCGGCCGACGCGCGACGCGTAGTCGGTGTACGCCGTGCCGTGGACCCGGCGCAGGTAGGGCTCTTCGGCCAGGCGCACCTGCACCTGAATCCCGATCACCGTGAACGCCACGCCGGCGACAGCTACGGGGTTTGGCACCATCAACGCCAAGCCGAGGAACGTAACGATCACCGCGGTAAAGATCGGGTTGCGCACCACGCTGAAAGCACCGGTAGTGACGAGGCTCGTGCGTTCTGCCTGATCGATACCGATCCGCCAGGGTGCGCCCAGTGACAGCTGAGCGGTCAGCGCTAGGACGATGCCAAGCACCGCGACCGCGACACCAAGCCCGCGCACCATCGGATGATCCAGGATCGCAAGCGGCGCCATGCCGGCCAGCTCGGCCACCGGGGCGCCGACCCCCACCGTGAGATAGCCGAGGTCGGTGATGGCCAGTGCCCACCAGTCCAGCGAGCCATCGGGACGCCAGGTGCGCCGGTTGCCGCTGTCGCCGGTGCGGCGCAGCTGGATGTGCCGGCGCCAGGCGCCGATCACCAGCATTATCGTGGCGAACAGGGCCAGGACAGCGATAGCCATCATGTGTCACCTCCTGTTGAGATGGGCTTGGCGGCCACACCAAGCAGGTAGTCGTCCTGGATGCGGGTGAGCGACCCGAGCAGCACCAGGCCGCGGCGGGCGAGTTCGTCGAGGAACTGCTCGGCGCTAAACCGGTCGTCGGTGGGGTGATCGAACAGCCGACGGTAGGTGGGCCGGGCCAGGGCGTGGGCGGTGACCTCTTCGAAATAGAACCGCCCACCCGGCGTCAGGACCCGCGCGACTTCGGCGATGGCTTTGCGCCAATCTGGGATGTGGTGCACGATGCCGAAATCAAAGACCGCGCTGTAGCTTTCGTCATCGGCATCCAGCGCTGCCCGCAGGTCGGTGGCGCTGCCCTGGGCCAGCCGAACCCGATCGCGGTAGCGGGCCAGGCGCTTTCCGGCGCGGCGGATCATCGCCGGGTCCAGGTCCACCGCGTCCACGGTGGCCGCGCCGAAGCGCTCCAGGATGAGCTGCGAACCGTAGCCCGACCCGCACCCGATCTCCAGCGCTCGTGCGCCGGGAATGAGCCGGCCGCCGAAGCGCAGCAACACCGGCACCTCATACCAGCGCTGCAGCCACCGCCGCGGCGGCGAATTCACCAGCCCGGTCTCGGCCCGGTTCATCAACATCGGAGTCATCCTTTCGGTGATTGACAATGGTGTTCACAGTCATCGCGCCATCCGGCGGGCTGATTGTGTTGTCTCCTTGTGCTTTTCGGCCCGCGCGCGTGAGCGGGTAGGCATCGAGCAGAGCGGCGGTCAGCAGCGCTGATACGAACGGTGGCCACAGCGGTGGACTGCGTCATGTCGCCCCCGCCCGAAAACAACGTTCAGCAGTGCTGTCATCGGAGTTTGACGATCAATGTGGCATTGACGCTATCATCGATGTATGGCGATGACAACGAGTGGATCCTCGATGCGATCGACGACCGACTTGGCGCCGGCGGTGGCGCTGTTTCACAGCCTGTCCGACCCGACACGGCTGGCGATTCTGGAACGGCTCACCGAAGGCGAAGCCCGGGTGGTGGACTTGACGAACATCCTTGGGGTGGCGCAATCCACCGTGTCGGCGCATCTGGCCTGCCTGCGCGACTGCGGCCTGGTTGTCGGCCGCCCGCAGGGCCGGCAGATGTTCTACTCGCTGACCCGCCCGGAGTTGATGGACCTGCTGGCCTCGGCCGAGACGCTGCTGGGCGCCACCGGCAACAAGGTGGCGCTGTGCCCCAACTACGGAACCCGCACCCGCAGCGGGGCGACGACCACCAAGACGAAGGTGAACGACCGATGAGTGACGCGTGTGGCTGCGGCGACGATGAACCCCGTACCAACGACGAAGACCAGGATCACGAGCCCGAACGGCTTTGGGAGGTCCGAGAATTGCGGTTCGCCGCCATATCGGGCGTACTCCTGCTGGCGGCGCTCATCGCGGGGTGGGTGGATGCGACACGGCCCGTCATCCTCACGTTGGAAGCGGTAGCACTGGTCGTCGGCGCCTACACCTTCGTTCCCTCCACGCTGCGGCGCCTAGCCAAGGGCAAGATCGGCGTGGGCACCCTGATGACCATCGCCGCCGTGGGTGCGGTGATCCTGGGCGAGGTCGGCGAAGCCGCCATGCTGGCGTTTCTGTTCTCCATCAGCGAGGGCCTCGAGGAATACTCGTTGGCGCGCACCCGCCGCGGCCTGCGCGCACTGCTCTCACTGGTGCCCGATGAAGCCACCGTGCTGCGCGACGGCGCCGAAACCGTCGTCGCACCAACCGAATTGCGCGCCGGCGACCAGATGCTGGTCAAACCCGGCGAGCGCCTCGCCACCGACGGGATCATCCGCCGGGGCCGCACCGCCCTGGATGTCTCGGCCATCACCGGCGAGTCGGTGCCCGTCGAGGCCGGACCCGGCGACGAGGTGTTCGCCGGCTCCATCAACGGCACCGGCTCACTTGAGGTGGAGGTCACCACCACCGCCGAAGACAACTCGCTAGCCCGGATCGTGCGGATCGTGGAGGCCGAGCAGTCCCGCAAGGGCACCTCACAACGACTGGCCGACCGCATCGCCCAGCCGCTGGTGCCCGGCATCATGATCGCCGCGACCCTGATCGCGGTCATCGGCAGCCTGCTCGGCGACCCCACGATCTGGATCGAACGCGCCCTGGTCGTGCTGGTGGCCGCGTCGCCCTGCGCCCTGGCGATCTCGGTGCCGGTCACCGTGGTCGCAGCGATCGGCGCCGCCAGCCGACTCGGCGCCCTGGTCAAAGGCGGCGCCGCACTGGAGGCGCTCGGCGCCGTGCGCGGGGTCGCACTGGACAAGACCGGCACACTGACCGCCAACCGTCCCGGGGTCATCGACGTCGCGACCACCAACGGCGCCACCCGCGAACAGGTGCTCGACCTGGCCGCCGCGCTGGAAACCCGCAGCGAACACCCCCTGGCCGCAGCGATACTGGCCGCCACCAATCAGGTCACCCCGGCCACCGATGTGCAGGCGGTGACCGGCGCCGGACTGACCGGCCACCGCGACGGGCACACCATCCGGCTCGGCCGGCCCGGCTGGCTCGACCCCGGACCCTTGACCGGCGACGTGCAACGGATGCAGCAGGCCGGCGCCACAGCCGTCCTCGTCGAGCACAACGACCAGGTGATTGGCGCAATCGCGGTGCGCGACGAATTGCGCCCCGAAGCCGCCGAGGTCGTCGCCCAACTGCGCCGCGATGGCTACCACGTCGCGATGCTCACCGGCGACAATCACGCCACCGCCGCCGCGCTGGCCAACGACGTCGGGATCGACGCCGTGCACGCCGAGCTGCGCCCGGAAGACAAGGCACGCTTGGTCGAACAGCTGCGAGCCCAACGCCCGACCGCCATGGTCGGCGACGGCGTCAACGACGCTCCCGCGCTGGCGACCGCCGACCTCGGAATCGCGATGGGCGCGATGGGCACCGACGTGGCCATCGAAACCGCCGACGTGGCGTTGATGGGCGAAGACCTCCGCCACCTCCCCCAGACCTTCACCCACGCACGTCGCGCCCGACGGATCATGCTGCAAAACGTCGGCCTGTCGCTGGGCCTGATCGCCGCGTTGATCCCGCTGGCGTTGCTCGGCATCCTCGGCCTGGCCGCCGTCGTGCTGGTACACGAGCTCGCCGAAATCGTCGTCATCGCCAACGGTGTCCGCGCAGGCCGCACGAAACCACTGAGCCTCCCAGTGGCCGAGCAAGCCGCAGCCGTCCCCCACACGGCCGCGGTGAGCTCCGCGCCGTGACCCGACGCCTCATCCCGGCGGCCAGCACGAGCCCAGCTCGGATCGCGCTCGACGTCGCGGTCGTTCCGCCGGCCGGAATTGGGGCGATAACTGGCCCCATCGCGCGAGGACGGGCGGCCAGGAAAGCCTCGGCCCCAAGATCATTCGGTGACACGATCTTCGATGCATTTGGCCCGTCGGCTGAATCTGCTGCCTGACGTTGATCAGGTCAGCGGCTACCAACCACCCCAAGACTGTAGCCAGTGGTGCAGGCCGACCGCGGGACCCAGATCGCGCACGAGAGGACGCAGATTCGAACTGCGCTGTGAAGACACGCAATCGCATGCCGGTGGCTAACGCAACGCCGGGCGATACCGATTACCAGACTGCAGGAAACAACCCGGGGGCGATCTGCCCGGGTGCGATCTGGCGGGGAACGACTCCTCCCCGCCAGATCTCTTGCTGCACGCCGGTAGCCCTGCTGGCCAGCCGCGTGGTTCTAAGCGTGCTCAGCGCTGGCGCCGGGCGGCCCGCCCCGACGGGCGGGCGAGCTTCTCCGGGAGCTGCACGCCGAGTGCATCCGACGACAGCTGCGCGGTAGCAACTCACTATCCGGCTGCGACGGCCACCAACAAGGTGACCGCAGTGACCGCACCCAGTGGCCACGGACAACCGCAGCTGGCACCGCGATGCGAAGCGGGTTCGGGTTATAGAATCTTTCTTTTCGGTATGCCAAAATTTGGATATGCCGCCGATGACGAATGCCTCCCGGCGCCGCTTCCTGGTCGGTGGAGCAGCGGCCGGTACGGCAGCCTTGGCGGCGGTCACCGCGAACCGCCTCGAGGCACCCGCGCAGGCGGACGGCCCGCCCGGAACTGACCATCTCGCAGCGCATGGCGGCGGCGTCGAGGGGCCGACGTTTCGCATCGGCGCGACGGTCGACCACGACGCCAACGGGTTCAACCCCACTCAGGTACTACGCGACTTCGACTACGGCAAAGTCTCCCGGCTGCCGGACGGTCGGACACTGCGCACATGGGAGATCGCCAGCAGTGACGAAGAGCTGGAAGTGGCTCCTGGCGTGCGGTTCCCAGCATGGACGCTCAACGCTCGCATCCCCGGCCCCACGCTGCGCTGCACCCAGGGCGACGTCCTGCAGATCCAGTTCACCAACGGCTCGCGCCACCCGCACACCCTGCACTTCCACGGCATCCATCCGGCCGAAATGGACGGCGTACCCGGCATTGGCCCGGGCGTCATCCACCCGGGCCAGGCGTTCACCTACCAATTCGACGCGCGGCCCTTCGGATTGCACCTCTACCACTGCCATGTGAGCCCGCTGGCCGAGCACATCGCGCGCGGCATGTACGGCACGTTCATCGTTGACCCCCCGACCCCGCGCCCGGCCGCCGACGAGATGGTGATGGTGATGCACGGCTACAACACCACCTTCGACGGCGAGGGCAACCAGTTGTATGCGGTCAACGGCATCCCGTTCCACTTCGTGCACGAACCGGTGCGGGTGAAACGCGGGGAGCTGGTGCGGATCTACCTGGTGAATGTGCTTGAGTTCGACCCGATCAACAGCTTCCACATCCACGCCAACTTCTTCGAGTACTACCCCACCGGCACCCGTCTCGAGCCTGCCGAGTTCACCGACACTATCGTGCAGGCCCAGGGCCAGCGCGGCATCTGCGTGCTACGTTTCCCCTATCCGGGGAGGTTCATGTTCCATGCCCATAAGAGCGAATTCGCCGAACTCGGGTGGATGGGCTTCTTCAAGGTCACCGAGTCATGACCGAACCCGCTGCCACACAAACGGACTCCCGAATCCGCGCCTGGGCGTCCTGGGCTGGGCTCGCGCTGCTCGTGGCCGCGGTGCTCACGGCGCTGGGGCTGCTGGGCGGGCGCGCACTGCCCGAACGGGTCGGCCCACCGGTCGAGGAGGTCACAGTGGAGCACGCTGTGCTGGCCCCCGGACAGATCGCGCTGACCATACGCAACACCGGCGCCGACCCGGTCACCATCGCGCAGGTCTTCGTCAACGACACCTTCGTCGACATCCGCC
>NZ_PIZU01000120.1 GCF_002838065.1 Mycobacterium hubeiense
CTGCCACGGGCTGCTGCACCCCGACCTGATGGGCCCGAACAGGCCCGGGCCCAAGGGTTTCCGCGACCTGCCGATCGGCATCGAGGGCCTCTATCTCGGCGGCGCCGGCTGCCACGGCGGGCCCGGCATCACCTTCATCCCCGGATACAACGCCGGCTACCAGGTGCTCGACCACCTCGGCTGAGTCGTTCGATTCGAGCTGCATACTCGTCGTAGGCTTCGCGGCTTCTGGGTTCCGCAGTTATGGGCCGCGGGGCCTGCCGCGCGATCCCTGCTTCCCTGAGCCACCATGCTTGCTCAGATCTGGACCAACAACGAGTGATCCGCCAGTTGCGGCGCGCGCAAGTGCCGCGCGGCCGGCCGAACGCTCGGGCGCTCAATGTCACACCTCGGCGCTATGTTCAGCTTCAGACAGACGGGCGGCTCCTGGAAGGGGGCAGACGTCCGGCCGAACCCCGGAGGACTGGTTGCGTGGCGCGAGTAAGCAGTACGACGCGGCTCAATTCGTCGCGCAGAGGCTGCCTAGAATCCTCGCCCACTGTTGCGGGCTTCTATCGGCCAGCTCTGATGGTTGCTTTGATCGATATCGCGGAGGCGTAGATCTGGTGAGCGCCTACGTCTCCCGCGTGATCCGCGGCGATTGCGTCTGGGAGTACTCGCCCGCCGCGGTCGAAGCCCTCGATGCGCTGCTCGCGGCGGACGCGTTCGCTCACGGCGAGTTGACGGGTTTGATCGAGGACTCGCAAGAGCCTGGCGGCCTCGCTGCCGCGATCAACCGAGACGACGGCTACGACTATCGCGCCCCTTTACCATTTCCACCCTGGCAGATGAAGGATCCTCCTTGGCTGGGCGAGTTGAAGGTCAAAGGCAAGCGGGGTATCCCTCTCTGCCAACCTGGGTTGAGGCACCCGCCCCCT
>NZ_PIZU01000123.1 GCF_002838065.1 Mycobacterium hubeiense
TTCTCGTGTGCTGTGCTGCTGCTGCGGCGGCTACTGCGGCGGGGTCACCATGGTGCAAGTGCTTACACCACGGTGAAGGAGTCCCAGGCGCCAATGGCCTCCCGCTTGGCGCCCTTGAACCAGCGCTTGTCGCCGCACTGCACCTTGATCAGGTACAGGTTGCCGTTGGACACGGTGGCGGCAATCAGCTGGTGGCGGCCGCCCTCATCGCCGTCGGCGGACCGGGTCAGCACCTCATACTTGTAGTACTTCTTGCCCTTCTTGTCGGTCGCCTCCTGCACGTCCAGCACGCTGGCGGCGGCCACCTTGTTGGGCAGGAAGCCGCCCTCAGACAGGGTCTCGCCGGTGAAGGCCGCGGACTCGCCGAACAGGTAGGCGTTGTCCTGCAGGAACTTGTCGGGGCTGCCCAGCTCGTCGATGTTGTTCTTGCCCACCTTCTGCACCAGCACCACCAGGTTGTTCACGGCGTCGCCGTTGTCCTCATAGCGCAGCACCACGCCGGGGAAGTCCTGCTCCTTGGAGGGGTTCCACTTGCTGGGGATCAGCAGCGCGAAGCCCTCGCCGGCGTAGGGGATGAAGCCGGACTTGTTGGTGATGTTGCCGGCGAACACGCGGGCGGCATCACCGTAGGCGGCCTCAGAGGGCTGCGCGGTGCTGACGGCAGCGGCAGCGGCCAGCAGGCCCAGGGCGGCGCGGCGGTCGACGCCCTCAGCAGAGGCACGCACGACCACAGCGGCACGGGCAGCGCGCTGGGAGGCCTTGGCGCTCTGAACGCCAGAGGCGATGGCGACCTTGCTGCTCAGTGCTGCCTGCATTGTGACTGCTTGCTGCCGTGACCTCTGAAA
>NZ_PIZU01000124.1 GCF_002838065.1 Mycobacterium hubeiense
ACCCGGGTGGAAAAGTAGGACACCGCCGAACACACATTAAGTCCTGTGGCCCCCAATTCTGTTGGGGGCCACAGGCATTTCTGTCTATTTAGTCAAATAGTGCCGGCGCAATTCGCTGCTTCTCCAAATCGAGTAATGCCCGTTTACGGTCCAGGCCGCCGCCATATCCGGTGAGGCTGCCATTCGCACCGATCACGCGATGGCACGGCACGATGATCCCGATGGGATTGTGGCCATTGGCCAATCCGACGGCGCGAAATGCGCCTGGTGAGCCGATTTGTTTGGCGATTTCACCGTAAGACCGTGTTTCGCCGTACGGAATTGTCTGCAGTGCGGCCCATACACGGCGCTGAAACGCGGTGCCGACGAGCTCGAGCGCGAGGTCGAATTCGGTTCGCTCGCCGGCGAAGTATTCCGTGAGTTGTTCGACGGCGTCGGGAAACGCGTCATCGTCGGGTTCCCAGCCGTCGCGGCTGGGTTCATAGGTCTGATCCACCATTCGCAGATGCATCAGGCGCCCGTGTTGGCCGACGAGGGTAAGCGGGCCGACGGGGCTGTCGATCGTGCGGCATTGCAGACGGAATGGCATTGTCATCACTTCTCTTTCGGCGGCCAGTCGTTTACTGCATGGTCGAGTGCGGTCCACATGTGCTGGGTCGCGTACGCGCGCCACGGCCGCCAACGGGCACTGTGCTCGACGAGCGGACGGACGTCCGCCGGGAGCCCAAGCTGCTTGGCGGCCAGCTGGACGCCAAGGTCCGCGACTGGAAACGCATCCGGATCTCCGAGACGAGGAATGATCAGAACCTGTGGATGAGCCTCGGTGTG
>NZ_PIZU01000125.1 GCF_002838065.1 Mycobacterium hubeiense
ATTGGGCCGCCGATGCGCTCGCCGAGCTGGGTGCACGGGTGCATCTGGCACACCCGCTCGGGGTGAAGGCGTTTTCGTATCGGCGGGTCAAAAACGATCAACGCGACGCCGCCGATCTGGCCGACCTGTTGCGCATGGATCGGCTGGCGCACGCGTGGATCGCGCCGCCGGAAACCAGGGAATTGCGGGAGCTGGTGCGGCACCGGGCCAAACTGGTCGCGATGCGTTCCCAGTGCAAGGCCCACGTGCACGCGGTGTTGGCCAAGGGCGGGATCTGGGTGCCAATGAGCGACCTGTTCGGCGTCGAGGGAAACCTGCTGCTGGACAAGGTCACGATGCCCGCACCGTACAAGGAACGTATCGCCTCACTGCGCCGGTTCATCGCAGCCTTCGATGCCGAGATCGACCTGTTCGCCGGTGTGGTGCAGCGCCGGCTGACCCATGATGCCGGCTACACCGCGATCCAGCAGATCCCCGGCATCGGGCCGGTGCTGGCGGCGGTGTTCGTCGCCGAGATCGGCGACGTGCACCGCTTCGCTGGCCCCGCCCAGTTGACCTGTTGGGCCGGGCTGACGCCGTCGCACCACGAATCCGACACCACGGTGCACCGGGGCCGGATCACCAAACAAGGTTCGCGCCTGGTGCGGTGGGCGGCAGTCGAGTCGGTGAAAATTCTGCCGAAGAGCAGCCTTATCGGCGGCATCCGAGAAAAGGTCGCTCAACGTCGCGGCAACCCCAACATCGGCGCGGTGGCCGCGGCCCGAAGGCAGCTCGAGCTCGTCTTCTACGGACTGCGCGATCACCATGTCCGGGCCCTGCATCGCTC
>NZ_PIZU01000126.1 GCF_002838065.1 Mycobacterium hubeiense
CGGCATAACCACGACCTCGGGATAATTGCTGTTATGCCGACCACGGCATAACTCCAAGGAGCGCCGCATCGACCCTCAAATCGTCGTCGGACTGCTCGTCGACCGGACCGGGTTCCCGCTGGAAGTCGGCTGCTTCGAAGGCAATACCGCCGAGACCACCACCATCGTCCCGATCATCACCAGCTTCCTGGAACGCCACGAACTCCACGGCACGCCGATGGTCATAGCGGCTGATGCCGGGATGCTGTCGGGGGCCAATCTGAAAGCTCTCGATGAGTTGGACCTTTCATTCATCGTCGGCTCCCGCGTCACGAAGGCGCCCGGGGATCTGGAGTCCCATTTCCATTGGAATGGCGATGTTTTCACTGATGGTCAGGTCATCGATACCGTCACACCCAGGCACGGCAACACCAAGGTCAACAACACCAAGTTGCGAGCCGAGCCGGTCTGGGATCCCGAACAGCATCCGGGTGCGTGGCGGGCGATCTGGTCATATTCGACCAAACGTGCACGCCGAGATCAGAAGACCCTGGCATCCCAGGAAGCTCGGGCCCGGGCGATCGTGGCCGGCGACAAGAAGGCCAAGTCAGCGCGGTTTGTGAAGGTGCGTGGTGATGACCGCACCGTCGATGAGGCCAGCCTGGCGCGCGCTCAATCCCTGGTCGGGCTGAAGGGCTACGTGACGAACGTGCCAGCCACGGTGATGCCCGCCGCCGAGGTCATTGCGAAATACCACGATCTGTGGCACGTCGAGAAGTCGTTTCGGATGTCCAATGTTGACCGGCACCCAGGATGAGCATGTCGGCGGCGTTG
>NZ_PIZU01000127.1 GCF_002838065.1 Mycobacterium hubeiense
CGCCGCCATCATGCTCATCCTGAGTGCCGGTCAACAGCCAGGGCCAGTCGCGCCGCACCTCAACAGCCGGCCACCGAGCGAGGGCGGCAAATACCAGGCGCGTGCGCCGCGTATTGACCCGCCAGCCAGCAGCAGCCCGTATGCAGTCGGTCCGCCTCGGCAGCACCGCCGACCGCCCGACGAGGTCAAGGGCTACCCCGGCGATCAGGTGGCGCCATGAGACATGGCCGGGGCGGGTGTGTAACACCCGGGCACACCCGACCTGGCCGCCCGACGCGCGCACGCGGCTACGGCCACGGTAGGCGGGTCGGCGGCCAGCCCTAGTCGGTCGCCGGGGTGGGTTGAGGGATGCGGAACTTCGGGCCGACCTTCTGGTCCCGCCGAAGCTCTTGCACGCTTGCATAACTTGCCCAGCCTCGTCGAAGTAGCCACTTGCAAAGCACGACAGAATCAGGAAACATCTGTTCTCAGATTTGCCATACCGGTGAAGGAGGGCAGATGCCTAAAGCCGTCAACCGTCGAGTTCAGATGGCATGCGCGATGTCAGAATGGCCCACGGGCCTGCTGTATGGCGTGGGCCTGGTCCTAGTTGCCCGGTTAGTGTTTCCGGTGCCCGATCCCTCGGCTACCGCCGGCCAGATTGCAGCTCAGTTTGCTGAGAATCGCGACCGCATTCGGCTCGGTGCCCTGCTGATGGTAATCGGGTGCGGCTTCTTCGGACCCTTTGGTGCTGTGCTAGTCGCTCGTACGCGGCGCATGGAGTCCGATAGAGGTTGTCCCGGTCTTCGTGG
>NZ_PIZU01000128.1 GCF_002838065.1 Mycobacterium hubeiense
GCATCCAGCCCCAGGTCCACACCAGCGTCGGTACGGCCTGCCGTCAGCGCGTATGGCCGGACCAGGCTCGGCTGGTCCGCGGTTTCCGGTTCGGTGAACCAGTCGCCGATCGGCCGATGCGCATCGGCGTGTTTGTCCCGGCCAGGTGGCGCACCGTGCTGCACCTTGTGGTTCTCCAGGAACCACAAAGCCTGGTCGGCGTGCACCGATGCGCGCAGCTCGCTGGAGATGACCTTGAGAATGGTGCGGTCGGTGTCGATGACGAACGTGGTCCGTCTGACCGGCAGCCACCGGGCCAGCAGACCGCGGCGCCGACTGTGCCGGCGGCGCTGGCGGGTCGCCTCGCGCGCGACGACGGATCTCCGCAGTTTGGCGAACCTGCCTCGGCGCACGCCGAACATTTCGGACACCACGCCGTCCTCGTCGGAGAGCAGCGGATAGTCGAACGAGCGCTGTTGGGCGAAGTGGGCCTGCTTGTCGACGGTGTCGGTGCTGATGCCCACCCGCTGGGCGCCCACCGTGTGGAATTCGTTGCTCAGGTCGCGAAAATGACAGGCCTGCGCCGTACAGATCGGTGAGGACGCCAACGGGAAGAAGAACAGCACAACCGGCCCGTGGGAAAGAAGCGCAGACAGGGTCCGAGGTCGACCGGTGTGGTCATACAGAGTGAAATCAGGCGCCTTCTCGCCCGCAATCATCGGCAAAGACTAACGCCGGGACGCGCCGCGCGACGCGCGACTCGGCCAATTCGGTCAACGCCGAGCAGTTGCCCGGTCACCGGGCGATG
>NZ_PIZU01000013.1 GCF_002838065.1 Mycobacterium hubeiense
CCAAGAAAGGAAGTGCGCACAAAACCCGGGACGGTTCAGAGCACGAACACGGCGAACGAGGTGCTGGTCCCATCCAGACTTGTGTCGGTGCCACGGTGAATGGCTTCGGTCCTGAAAACGCTCGAGTACCACTGAACGGACTTGTCCAAGTCGCGCACATGCAGAGTGAGCGAGGCGCTGGCGTGGTCGAGGACGTCGTCGTCGGACGCCGGGCGCTCGTTCGCCGACGTCATGCCATGCTCACGGTTTTGGTCTGCAGAAATTCCTCGAGGCCTTGGCGGCCGCCTTCCTTACCCATTCCACTGATGCCGATGCCGCCGAACGGCCGGGTGCAACCCAAGTTGAGGGCGCCGTTGATGAGCACTTCCCCGGTTTCGAGTTCCTCGGCCACCCGATGCGCGCGGCGCAGATTGTTGGTGAACACGTAGCCGGAGAGCCCGTAGGGAGTGCTGTTAGCGATCTCGATTGCCTGCTCCTCGCCATCGAACGGGATGATCGAGAGCACCGGCCCGAACACCTCGGTTTGTGCGAGCTCGGACCGCGGGTCCACGTCGGCGAAGACTGTGGGCTCCACGAAGTATCCCTCGCCGAGATCGCCGCCCAGGCGTCCTCCACCGGTAACCAGCCGGGCCCCATCACTTTTGGCACGCTCGATCATTCCTAGGATCCGGTTCAGCGCCTGCTCGCTGACGACCGGACCCGAGGCGGTGTCGGCCTCGAAAGGATTGCCCACCTTCAGGAATCCGGCGATGGTGCGGACACGCTCGACGACCTCGTCGTAGACCGGTCGCTCGACGATCATCCGGGTGGGGAATGCGCAACCCTGGCCGCTGAGCACGCCGACCGACATAAAGGTCCCCACACCGCACGCGGTGTCGAGGTCGGCATCGGCGAACACGATGTTGCCCGATTTGCCACCGAGTTCCATCACTGCGGGCTTGATCAGGTCGGCGCAGGACCGCAGGATCTTTCGGGCCGTATCGGGTCCGCCGGTGAAACTGATCTTCTTCACCAGCGGGTGCTCGACAAGCGCCGCGCCGGCCTCGGGGCCACCGGGCAGCACATTGATGACGCCGTCGGGAATCCCTGCCTCCCCGGCTAGATCGGCAAAGAGCCCCGCCGTGAAGGGCGTCAACTCCGACGGTTTGACAACGACAGTGTTCCCCGCCGCGAGCGCCGCAGGCACCTTCATGGCCAACGAGATCAACGGGCCGTTCCAGGTAATGATCGCGCCGATCACGCCCCACGGCTGCGCCAGTGTGTAGCTGAACTCGCCGTCTGCGCGCAGGGTCGCGGTCACCTCCGTGCTGATCTTGTCCGCCCAGCCGGCGTAGTAGCGGGTCCACTCGACCGCGACTGGCAGCATCACCGACGTGGTAACGATCGGTGTGCCGTTGTCCAGCGCGGCAATTCGCGCGAAGTCTTCCGCATGCTCTTCTATGAGGTCGGCCAGACGCATCAGCATACGGCGACGGTCCGCAGGTTTCGTACGGCGCCAGTTCAGAAACGCTTCATGCGCCTCCTTTACCGCCCGATCAACCTCGGACGGCCCTGCCATCGGCACATTGGCGTCGGGTCGACCGGTCGTGGGGTCGACGTGCCGGTACACACCGCCAGAGCCGGTAGACAACCTCTCGGCGCCGATGCGTAACTCGACTGAAGGACGTTCTACGTCAACAGAACTCGTCATCGTCGGCTACTTCCTCTAGTCAGCTGCGCTACCGGTGTGGACGCGGGCCTGTCTCAGACCTTCCTGCGGATCGTCGACATCCACGTCCCACTGACCGCAGGAGCACGTGCACCGGAAGTGACCGTTCACGGGGAGGATGGCCTGGCCGTCGCAGTCTCCGCCGGTATTGGCGATGCTGGTGAGGAACTCCAGCGGCTTTTCGTGCAGCGCACTGTCGTCTGACACGGCGGTTCACTCCTTAATCGGATTGATCGACGCGGAAGATCGGCAGTAGCCAACCGTCCGCGATGGGTGAGAAGTCCACGCGCAGCGACATCCCGATGAAGACGTCGTCGGGCGCGACATCCACGACGTTCGACACCAGCCGGGCACCGGGCGCGTCGGGCAGGTCGAGCACCGCAGGCACCAGCACCAGGTCCGGCATGCCGGGGAACCCATGCACGACCGCGAAGCTGTACACCGTTGCCGCACCGCTGAGTTCGACCCAGTTCACAGACTTCGACTGACAATTCGGGCAGAACGGCGTCGGGGGAAGGCGGAACGTCTGACAGTCCGCGCATTGGGGTGCGACGAGGCGGCGTTGCTTCGCGGCTTGCCAGAACGGCTCGGTATCTTTGTTGACCGCAATGCGGACGTGTTCGCCCGGGATGGTGGTGGCCAGAATGGCAGCAGCGGTACTCACGCGGCCTTCCCCAGGATGAGGCCGCTCACCGGCAGGCTCGCGGGACCGCCTGTGACCAAAGCCAATTCGGCGTCCTTCACTTGATTGATGGCCGTACCGCGCATCTGTTCGACGCCCTCCACGATGTGTGTCATTCCGATGATGTAGGCCTCGGACAGTTGCCCGCCGTGGGTGTTGACGGGGATGCTGCCGCCGTCGAACCGAATGGCCCCGCTTTCCACGAACGCGCCGCCTTCGCCCTTGTCGCAGAACCCGTAGTCCTCGAGTTGCATCAACACCATCGGCGAGAAATGGTCGTACAGCAGCGCCACGTCGATGTCGGCGGGGCCGACGCCGGCCTGCTCGTAGAGTCGCTTGGCGATGGGCGCATTGCCCGAGGAGGCGAAGTACTCGTCGGGCATGCCCATCCACGCGAACGCTCTTCCCCAGTCACGGACACCACCGTGCGCGGCGGCGACCACAGGCACCGGCGGCTGCTTCAGATCCCTGGCCCGATCCATGCTGGTGGTGATCACTGCGACGGCGCCGTCGGTCTCCTGGCAGAAGTCGTAGAGGCACAACGGTTCTGCGATCATCCGGGCGTTGAAGTAGTCCTCCAGCGTCAATGGCTGCCGGTGCATGGCCTTTGGGCGGTTCAACGCGTTGGTCCGCGTCGACAGCGCGATTTCGGCAAATGCCTCGCGGCGGGTCCCGTACAGGTGCATGTGCCGGCGGGCCAGAACTGACATCAACTGGCCAGGACCGAACAGCCCCGACGGTTGCAAGAAGGAGTTGATCGGATCCGGGTCCATCGCCGAGAATACCGAGCCCAGACGCTGCTTGGCTTGCTGCAACGCCATCACCGTCACCACCACCGAAGCGTCACCCGAGACGATGGCGGCACGCGCGAGCCCGATCGCCCCTGCCGAGCCGCCGCCGCCGGAGGTCAACGCCGCGGTGAACCGAACCTCGGGGATGCCAAGGGTTTCCATGAAGTCGGCGGTGTCCATCTTTTCGGTGTAACCCGCGCTGGCGCCGGAGTAGTAGGCGAAGCCGTCGATGTCGGTGACGGGGATCCCGGCGTCCTCACACGCGGCCAGGATGGCGTCGCCGGCCAATTCCGTGATCGACTTGGGCAGCGACCCGCCGCGCTTGTAATAGTCGGTGGCACCGACACCAACCACCGCGACGTCACGTAGGCCCGATGTATTCGACACGCGCTCAGAGCTTTTCAGCCGGAATGGGCGGCACGTCGGGGAACAGTTCGTAGAAGGTGCCCTGGGTGATCCGCAGCCTGGTCTCGTCGCTCACACCGTCGAAGAGTCCCTTCAAAGTGTCCTGGGTGTGACCGAAGGTGCCTTCCATGTGCGGGTAGTCGCTGCCGAACATCACGTTCTTGTAGCCCATGTGCTCGTACGCCGCGACGGCAGTCTCGTCATGCTGGAAGGACGCGTAGACCTGGCTGAACAGAATCTCCTTGGGACTGCGGGAAAGCTTGGGCCGCACCGCCATATGATGCTGGCGGTAGCCCTCCAGCATCCGATCGCCGAGGAACGGCACCCACGTCGCGCCGCCTTCGGAGATGAGTACCTTCAGATTTGGATGGCGATCCAGGGCCCCCGATGCAACCATCTTCATCGCGGCGCGCTGGCCCGAGAACGTCGTCTCCGCATAGTTCAATACCGCTCCCCCCGGTCCGCGGTAAACCATGCCCGCACCGCCACTGGCGCCCCCGACGGTCATGTCGACCGGGTCGGTGCCGATGTGGAAGGCGAGCACCATGCCGGCGTCCTCGGCTGCTGCCCAGAACGGCTCCCATTCCTTGCGGTGCCAGTCAGGCGCACTCGGATGCGGTGTGGTGGGCAGGAAGACGGCCTTGAAGCCCTGCTCGGCGGCCCAGCGCAGCTCCTCGATCGCGTCGTCGACCACCAGCGTCGACACCTGCGCGGTCACCACGTAGCGCGGCGACACCGCACAGATCTCCTCGAGCGCCCACTCGTTGCTGGCGCGCATGCACGCCTTGAGCAGTTCCGGCGTGCGGAACGTCGACGCCCACATGCCCAGCGACGGGAAGATCACCTCGGCCCAGACACCCTCCTTGTCCAAGTCGCCGAGCCGCGCCTTCGCGTCGCGGATGCCCTTCGGCTTCATGCTTTCCTCGAAGAAGGCCTCCATCGCAGATGACGGAAGCTTGCGCCGGAAGATCTGCCCGTCGACGAAGACGGTCTCGTACTCGCCGTCGGGATCCTTCTCCGCGCGCGGGGTCAGGTCCGCGAGTCGCTTGGGCAGCCGGCTCTGCCACAGGTCGTCGGGCTCCAGAAAGTGGGAGTCACCCGAGTTCGTCCAGATCATGCTCATTCGTCCTCCAAGGTCCGAGCCGCTGCTGCTGATGATGCCAGCCCGCTGAGAGGAAGTCCAGGATTTTTAATAGTTCTGCATTATTATTGTGGTGTTGGGTGTGGCGCGCGGTAGAACTGTGACGGACGGTGGGAGACGTGATGACCGAACTGACGGACGTGCCCGCGGGCACGCGGCGTCGCAACGCCTCCGGGGAAACCACGCGGGTCATGCTGATGGAGGTCGCCGAGAGGCTGTTCGCCAACCGTGGCATCGAGGCGGTCACGCTGAAGGAGATCCAGCAGGCCGCCGGGCAGTCCAACTCGTCGGTGATCCGGTATCACTTCGGCTCCCGCGACGGTCTGATCCGAGCACTGGTCTCCTACCGTCAGGCCTCGCTCGCAGCCGACCGACAGGAGATGCTCGCGGCGATGCGCGAGCAGGGCAAAGAGGCCGACCCCCGCGCCGTGGTGTGGCTGCTCGTGCGGCCGCTGGCCAACAGCATCGCGGCGGGCGAGATGTTCGTGCCGTTCCTGGCCCGGCTCAGCGAGGATCCGCGGGCTCGTAGCGACTACTGGCCCGAGCACGTCGATGACGAATGGACCCAGGAGCAGCTGGAGGAGCTGGTGCAGGCCGCTCTGCAGGACCTGCCCGAGCGGGTCCGGCGCGGGCGGACGTTTCAGCTGTACATCAGCTTGATCAACGTGCTGGCCGCGGCGGCCCGAGCCGGGCATGGGCTCAGCGAGGCGCAGCTGCACAACTACGTGGATGCGTGGGTCGGCATGCTGACCGCGCCGGTTTCATACGAGACCCGGGCGCTGATCACCTCTGACGACTCCTGACGGGCGGACGCCAGGGGATGCAAATCGAGCCGTGGATGGAAGCCGCGCCAATGTGCGGTTTCATACGCGACACGCCGGAGGTGGCGTATGAAATCGCACGTTCGGCGCTCAGCTCGAGCCGCCGCCGATCACCTCGGCCGCGCGGAGGCCGCCGATCGCATCGTCGTCGAGGCCGAGTTCGCGCAGCACCGCGTCCGTGTGCTGACCGATCGTGCAGCCCGCATCGGCCCTGGTTCGTGATCGCGAGAACCGGCACAGCGGCGCGAGCCGGCGATGCTCCTCGAAGATGGGGCTGACCGCTTCGACTGCGTAGCCCGCCTCGAAGTACGGGTCGGTCTGTAGCACCAGCTCGGAGTTGGCCTCCACCACCTCGACGCATCCGACGTTCTGCGCAGTCAGTTCGCGCTCCCACTCCAGCTTGGTCTTGGTGGCGAACACAGGCGTCAGCGCTGCGATTAGGTCGTCGTCGTGGGCGGCGCGGGCGTCGGCGTCAACAAAGCGCTCGTCGGCGTGCAGGTCAATGTAGGGCGACATCGCTTTTGCCAGCGCGGGCCATTCGCGCGGCAGCGGCGCGGCGAGGAAGACGTATCCGTCGGCCGCGCGGTACATCCGATAGAGCGCATTCAGCCCGTAGAACTCGTCGTCGGCGACGCGCTCTGCCGGGCGTGACGAGTAGCTGGCGTTGTAGGGGATCATCGCCTGCTGGACGGTGCCGAGCATGGTGGTGACCACGTTGCGCAGCGCTTTGCCGCGGCGCTTGGCGTACAACGCGACCAGCAGCGCTGAGGCGACGCCATGCGCGGCGATGCCGTCGGACTGCACGGCGGGCACCGTTCCGCCCGCGTGGAGTCTGACCGCCCTGCGGTGCAGGTCGTCCAGGTCGGCGGGTGGCTCACCGGTGTCATGGCTGTCGATCAGCGACAGGCCCGACGCCGCACCGACGGACGGGGCGTAGGCCGCGCGATGCGCGAAGGGGCCGTCGAGCCCGTAACCCGACGTCGTCACGAAGGCCAGATCGGGGTTGACCGCCCGCAGCGACGCCTCGTCGATTTTCGCCCGCTCGGCCGCCTGGCCGCGGAAGCACTGCAGCACGATGTCGGCCCGTTTCGCGAGTTCGTACACCAGCTCGAGCCCGTCGGGCTTGGTGAAGTCGATGGCGACACTTTCCTTGCCCTGCAACACCTTTGCGCCACCGGCCTCCGGGAACGCGACCAGGTTTCTGATGTTGTCGCCTTCGAGCGGCTCGACCTTGATGACGCGGGCACCGAGATCGGCCAGCAGCGTCGCGCCGTACGGGCCGGCGAACATGCTGCCGAACTCCAGCACCGTCACGCCCTTGAGGGGCGGGTCGTCCGGCGCGACCGCCGAGGTAGGCGCGGCGGCGTCGACCGAATCCTGTGCCGGCAGCGCATCGTTGTGCTCACCGAGCCGTGGGGCGGGCCGCAGCTCGGTCAACGGCCGACCGTCGGCGTGGATGAGGGTTGATGGCTGCCGCACCGGCCCGAGCTCGGGGTCGGTCACGACGGCCGACCGTCCCTCGTGGACGGTCTGCGGATGGTCCAGCGATTCCTCGGGCGTGCGGAACAACTCGCCGCTGAGGTCGAGGTTCTGCGCCATTGCCTGCTGCCACTCGGCAAGGGTGCGGGACCCGACCCGCTCGATCATCATGTCCCACCACTCGGTGCGCAGCTCGGGGGTTGGCAGCATGGGAAAGCCCTGCCACTTCGGATCCGCGAGCTCCCCCAACAGGTCCAGCTCGGTGAGCCAGGCCCCCATCAACTTGGGCGACACCTGGGCGAACTGCAGCCATTTGCCGTCCTTGGTCGGACACACCAGCAAGGCGTAGATGAGGTACGCCTGCGGGCGGCCCTGGTCGTCGTAGGCGGCGTCCATCGGCTCGTAGGCGCCCGGATACCGCTCGAGGACCATCTCGTAGAACCAGTTGTACGGATCCATCGATCCCACACCGGTCACCAGGTTGGTCTCGACGACCTGGCCCAGCCCGCTGGTCTCGCGCTCGAGCAACGCCGCGAGTACGCCTTGAACAGCGGCGTGAGCAGCACCCCACGCCGCGTAGGAAAACGTGATGTACGCGGGTCTCGGTTGCGGGGCGAGACCTCGCTTCTCGTGCATGACCCCGGTCTTGGCCATGACCAGGGCCTCCCAGCCCTTGTAATCACGGAAGGGTCCCGTCGAACCCCAGCCGGTGATCGTCGCCACCACGAGTCGCGGGTAGCGCTCGGACAGCGCATCGTGGGTGAGACCCAGCCGCTCTGCGGTCGTGGGCCGCATGGTGTTCACCATGACGTCGGCGCGCTGCAGGAGACCGCGCAACCTGTCGAGGTCGGCGTCGTCGTGGACGTCCAGGGTCACGCTGCGCTTGCCGCGCAGCAGGGCGGGCCAGCTCGCGAGGTCGCGCAGCGGGCTGCCGTCCGGCGGCTCGACCATGATGACCTCGGCGCCGCAGTCGGCAAGAAACTGCGTCGCCTGAGCGCCGGGCAGTGTCGTGGACATGTCGACGACCACAAGACCGCCCAGTGGGCCATCCGACGCCGTTCCGACTTCCGGCATTGTTCGCTCCCTACGTGCTGGCAGATCTCGTCGTCACGTGTTGTGACTCACGCCACGCCAGCATCGCAGCGGCTGAGATTAATGTCAATGCATTAGTCTTGAAAGATGGCGGCTCAGCTCAACGCACGGCGAAACCCGCGTCCAGGGGCCACGCCACCCCGGTGATGAACTTCGCTTCGTCGGAGGTCAGCCATGCCACCGCTGCGGCGATGTCCTCTGGCATCAGCACCTGAATGGGCAACGCGTTCTGCATCGCCGCAATCGCTACGTCACCCGACTCGATCAGCTTGCCCATCGTCTCGTTCATCACCATGCCGGTCGCGACACCGGTGGGGTGGATCGTGTTCACCCGAATCCAGTACTGCGCCAACTCGTTTGCCCACACCTGCATCAGGCCCACGAGACCTCGCTTGGCGGCGGTGTAGGCCTGTCCCGCGGCGCGGTCGGTCCCGGTGCCTTTCAGGCCTGCGCTGGAACTGGTCAGCACGATGGACCCGCCGCGGCCGCCGTCGATGAGCGCGGGCAGCGCCGCCTCGACCGTATTCCACACCCCGACTAGGTTCACGTCGACGATGTCGCGGAAGGTCTGGCGGCGGTCTCCGTCGCCGCCGAGCCGAATGATGCCTGCGTTGGCGATCACGATGTCGAGGCGCCCGAATTCGCGCACGCCCTCATCGACGACCTGCTGCAGCGCGTCCGCGTCGCGCACATCGGCCTGGTGGGCGACGATTCGTCTGCCCTCGTTCTCGACGAGCTTGATGGTTTCGTCGAGCTCGTCGGGCGTGGCGTTGGGATAGTCCATCGACTCGATGTCCCGGCAGATGTCGACCGCCACGATGTCGGCGCCTTCGGACGCGAGCCGGACCGCATGCGCGCGGCCCTGACCGCGCGCCGCACCGGTGATGAACGCTACCCGTCCGTCGTGTCTACCCATGGTTGATTCCTATCCTCGTGTCGGTTGTCGACGTTGAATGTCTTTGTGGTGCAAGTTGATCAGCTCGCGAAGGGCGATGCGGTCCGGCTTGTGCATCGCTGTCAACGGCAGCTCCTCGACGATCAGCAACTCGTCGGGGGCCTTGTAGTCGGCCAGTTCGCTCGCTACGTGTGCGCGAAGCTCGGCAAGTGTCGGCGGGGAGGTTTCGTCAGCCGGCACTACACAGGCGACGCCGAGCTCGCCGATCACCGGTGCCGAGCGGCCAACCACGACAGCATGTTTGACACCGGGATGCCCGGAGAGTGTCCGTTCCACCTCCCCGGGGTGGACGTTGTAGCCCCCGCGGATGTACACGTCGCCGCTGCGGCCGACGAGGGTGAGGTTGCCGTCGTCTCCGAGCACGCCGATGTCGCCGGTGCGCAGCCAGCCGTCCCGCAGTACCTCGGCGGTGAGTTCCGGATTGCGCCAGTAACCGCGCATCACGCAGGGCCCGTTCACCTCGACCACCCCGTCGGAGCCGACGCGCACGTCCATTCCCGGCGCGGGCCGCCCCACGGTGCGGAACTGCACCTCAGGGGGATCGCTCGGTTCGGTGCCGCAGATGGTCGGACACTCGGTCATCGCATACCGCACCACCAGCGGAACTCCGACGCGCTCGGCGACGCGGCGCACCAGTTCGGGCGGCGCCGGTGCGGTGGCTGCGATCCCGATCCGCAAGTGCGGCAATGCGCTTGGTTCCACACCGTCGACTTCAAGTAGTTTGGCCCACTGGGTGGGAACGGCGCCTGCGACGGTGACCCGCTCGGCACGCAGGACGTCGAACATGCCCTGGGCCGACCACGGTGTGGGCGGGACGACGAGCGTGGCACCCCATACCAGCTGATCCCAGAGCTTGAACATGTAGCCGGCGTGGGCGAACGGGGTGGATGTGAGGCGCCGGTCGTAGGGCGCGCTCATGACTCCCGCGGCGGCGGCGCCGGCCGCCAACCCCTCGGCGTCGAAGGCCGCACCCTTCGGAGTGCCCGTTGTTCCGCTGGTGAAGATCAACGCGACCAGGTCCCGCCGCGTCAGGTCCACCGCGGGTGGCGCCGTTCCCGAGACGTCGGTGGTCAGCGCTGCCCTCGACAGCATCCGATGACCCGGTAGCACGGCGAACCGTTCGTCGGCGACGACCAACGCCGGATCAGCCTGCTGCAGAATCGATTCGACTTCGCGCCGGCCCAGCCGCGGGTTGAGTCCCGTGGTGATCGCGCCGATCATGGCCACCGCGGCGTAACACGTCGCATAGTCGATGCCCGAGGGCAGCCACAGCGCCACGACGTCGCCCTTGCCGACCCCGAGGTCGGCGAACTGCGTGGCCACGCTGCGCGCCCGACCCACCCAGTCCGCGAACGTGATTCGCGCGCCCGGCTCGACGTACGCCTCGACGTCACCGTGGGCGGCGGCCGCAGCCTCCAACATCGCCCGGGTGTCGGCGACATCGGTGCTCAGCGGTGCGCCGGCCACCTACGGCTCCTCAGCGCCGAGGATGATCGTGCCGCTCGAGCAGAACCAGCCGCCGGTACCGCTGACGCAGGCGATGCGGGCGTCGGGAACCTGCCGCGGCCCGCATTCACCGCGCAGCTGGAGTGCCGCCTCGACCAGGAGGAACAGGCCGCGTTGGCCAGGGTGGCACGCGGACAGTCCGCCGCCGTCGGTGTTGGTGGGCAGCTCGCCGCCCAGCCGAAGCGCACCCTGCTCGACGAATGGGCCGCCCTCCCCCTTCCCGCAGAAGCCCAGGTCCTCGAGGGTGAGCAGCAGCATGTAGGTGAACGCGTCGTACAGCTGGGCAACGTCGACGTCGGCGGGCGAAACGCCAGCCCGTGCAAAGGCCAACGGTCCGCTGACCGCGGCGGGGCCAACGGTGAGGTCATCCCACTGGGAGGTCAGCATGTGCGAGGTGGTCTCGCCCGAGCCGAGTACCCAGACCGGATGACTCCGTAGGTCCTTCGCCCGTTCCGCACTGACGAGCACGACCGCGGCTCCGCCGTCACTGCGAATGCAGCAGTGCAACTTGGTGAACGGGTCGGCGATCATCGGGCCTGCCAGCACGTCGTCGACGGTGATGGGGTCGCGGTAGTAGGCCTGCGGGTTCTCGGCAGCATTGAACCGCGCGGACACCGCCACCTCCGCGAGCTGCTCGATGGTGGTGCTGTAGGCGTACATGTGACGGCGCGCGGCCATGGCGTACTTGGAGATCAAGGTGTGGCCGTAGGGTGCCTCCCACTGCAAAGGGCCGCGCGCGCCCCAGTTGATGTTGGCGCCCCGCAAGCCCTTTCGAAGATCCGACCGGGCTGTGGAGCCGTAGGTCAACAACACCACGTCAGCGTGCCCCGCTGTGATCGCGTCGGCAGCGTGGGCAGCCATCACCTCCCACGACGCCCCGCCGACTGCCGTCGAGTCGACCCAGCGGGGCCGCAACCCGAGATACTCACCGACATCCGCCGGGGGCAACGTGCCCTGACCGGTGGACGCAAGTCCGTCGACGTCGGCGGGTGTCAGCCCAGCGTCCACCAACGCCCTCCGGCTGGCCTGCGCGATGAGGTCGTAGGGACCCTTGTCGTCGACACGGCCGACGTCGGAAAGCGCGACTCCCGCGATCGCGACGGCGCCGCTCACTGCGCGCGGTCCTGCGCGAGCAACTCGGCCAGCACGTCGGTCGGCTCACCGAAGAGGTGCCGAAACACGTGCGCGCGCTTGAGATAGAGGTGCATGTCGTTCTCGAACGTGTAGCCCATCCCCCCGAACAGGTGGATGCCCGCCGCGGCATTGTCAACGGCCGCAGACCCCGCGACGGCCGCAGCCGAAAGCACCTGCAGCGGCGCATCGGCTCGCCCATCCGCCAAAGCGATCGCGGCGAACAGAGTCTGCGCCTGCGCGGCCTCTGCCGCGATCTCCATGTCGACGCACGTGTGTTTGACAGCCTGGTGCACGCCGATGGGCTTGCCGAACTGCTCGCGGGTCTTGGCATGTTTCGTCGCGGCGTGGGCCGCTGCCGCCGCCAACCCAGTCAGGTACGCGGCCGCGAGTACTGTGGCGCGGCCCCAGATCCATTCGTCCTCCGCGGGAAGCCAGTAAAGGGGTTCGGCGGAATCGACTGTGGCGGAGGCTATTCGACTGCCCGGATCCGCCGCCTCGACCGCCGTCAGCGGACCGAAGGAATCGATGTCGACAAGTGCGGCGCCACTACGGGCCACCACCAGCGCGAGCGCTGCGCCCGCCGGTTCGAAAAGGTCGAAGGTCCCCGTCACGGGTTGCGCGCCGCCGTCGCCACGCAGCACCGCGAGCGCCACCCGCGTCCGTCCCGCACCGATCAGCTCCGCCAGCGCGGCGTCCCCGCATCGAGCCGCCACGCGCGCGGCCAAGGTGCCCGCCAGAAAAGGACCAGGCGCGAGTCTCTTGCCGAGTTCCATGAACACCAGGGCCTCGTCGTCGATCGGTCGGCCTGAGCCACCGGCTTCCTCGTCCAGGCCCAGCGTGAGCAGGCCCAACTCACCCGCCTCCCGCCAAAGTGCTTCGGATACCGGGGCTTCCTCGTGGCGTGTGGCGCGGATGTGTTCGACAGGCATCCGCTCCGCAAGGAACTCCCCTGCCGCCGAGACGATTTCGAGTTGTTCGGGTGCTGGCAGCAGATTCACGACGATCTCCTCAGTGAGTTCACCGGGGCAGCCCCAGCACACGTTCGCCGACGATGTTGCGCTGAATCTCCGACGTCCCACCACCGATGGCCTGCGAGAAGCTGTAGTAGTAATAACCGACCCAGCCGTCGACGTCCCACCGCGACGAAAGCCGGAGCGCCGCGGGGCCGACGATGTCCATCGCCAACTTGCCTATTTCCTTGGTCAATTCGGCGTACATCAGCTTGACGATCGACCCGCGCGGGCCGGGCGTTTCCGTCCTCATGGCCTCGCAGATATTGGTGTAGGTGAGTGCGCGCAGGGATGCCACCGAGGCGCGCGCCCGTGCCAGTCGACGCGCAATCTCATCGTCTGCGATGGCGGGTCTGCGCCCGTCCGGACCGACGTGGTCGCGTGCATAGTCGATGAGGTCCTCGATGATTTTCGCCAGCCGCACCTGATTGGCGGTGAAGGCGGTTCCGCGTTCGAACGACAGGGTGGCCATCGCGACCGACCAGCCCTCGCCGACGTCGCCGACGACGTTGGACAGCGGGATGCGGACGTCGTCGTAAAACACCTCGCAGAACTCTGAACCGCCTTCGATGGTCTCGATGGGACGGATATCGATACCCGGCGTGTTCATGTCGCAGATCACCCACGTGATGCCCTTGTGCTTGCTCCCGCTGCTGTCGGTGCGCACCAGCAGTTCCTGGTAATCGGCGACCGTCGCGAAGCTCGTCCAGAGCTTCTGCCCGGATACCACCAGGTGGTCGCCGTCGATGACGGCCTTGGTGCGCAGGGCCGCCAGGTCGGAGCCGGCGTCGGGCTCGGAAAAGCCCTGACACCAGATCACCTCGCCGCGAAGGATTTTCGGCAGGTGAAACGACTTCTGCTCGTCGGTGGCCCTAGTGATCAGGGTCGGCCCCGCGTGCGAGTTCCCCACGAAGCAGGCGTCGATGCCGGGGAACCCCCGCGCCGCGTACTCCTCGTACCAGATCAGCTGCTGCATCAGGGTCAAGCCCTGCCCGCCGTACTCTTTCGGCCACGCGATGCCCGCCCAGCCACCCTCCCACTGGGTGCGTTGCCAGGCGAGATCGTATTCGCGAATGCCTGCGTCGTCGCGGGGGCGCGGCTCGGACGGCTTGCTCTCGTCGAGCCAGGTCCGGACACGGTCGCGGAACTCGAGCTGGTCAGGCGTGAAGTCGAGATCCATAATCCGGGAGTATAGGTGACATGATAGTCAGAAATAAAGGCATTACGTTCGACTCATCAGATGTCATAGGGCATGGAACAGCAATCTCCGCATTGTGATTGGTGACGCATTAGTCAGATTTCAGATGGCTTCCTCGGGCGCTTACCCGCTACTTCGGCGATGGCCGCGAACACCTCCAGATTCTCTGGGACCGGTTCGGGAGTCATTTCGGGGCCGTAGCGGACGACCAGGCCCGTCAGCCCACAGTCCAGCCAGGGTTCGACCCGCTTGCGGATTCGAGACACCGGACCGACCAGCCATCCCTCGTCGATGTACTCGTCCGGCACCGCGTCAAGGGCCTCCTGCCAACGCGCACCCTCCAGCAATGTGCCACCGGCCTGAACGCGCGCTTCGGCCTCGGCGGCATCCTCGTCGGCAAGCATGTTTGCGAGCCGTTGCGCGAGGTCGGAGTAACCGCGTGCCTCCATGAACGGCCGCAACATTGCAGACCAGGTGACGACGTATTCCTTGAAGGGGTGCATAGCCGCTCGCACGTCGTCGTCGACGAGAACATCCACGTGGGCCCAGATCGCGAAGTCGTCGAGGCTCTTGCCGTCGTTCCTGCGCTCGAAGCCCCGCTGAAGCAGTGGCGCAACGGCGGGCAACATGCCGGGGGTGAATGCCGGCGGTAACCAACCATCCGCCAATTCCGCAGCCAGACTGACCATCTGGGGCCCAGCCGCGGCCACCAGGATCGGCAGCTCGGCGAGGACATCCAGTCCGACGGCGACCGGCTCGACACCTGCCGTTTCTGGCCCACGGTACGGCGCCGACCACTCGGTGCCCTGGTACTCGATGGTGTCACCCCTCAACGCTTGCCGCATGATCGAGATGTAGTCGCGCATCCGCCGCGTGGGACTTCCCCACTTGCGGCCGTAAAATCCCTCGGCGGCAACGGGACTGGAACTCCCCAGCCCGACCATCACGCGTCCACCACCGGCAAGATGGTCGAGCGTCTGGAACGCCATCGCCGCCAGCGCCGGCGGTCGACTGGTCACCTGGGCGATGCGGGTACCGAGCTTGAGCTTCGAGGTATGTCCCGCGATGTAGCCCAACGGGACCAGCCCTTCGGATCCGAAGCCCTCAGCCGTGAACACCGCGTCATAGCCGAGTTCCTCTGAGTACCGGATCCGTTCGATCGGAACGCTGAACCGGCGGTCCTGCCAGCGCACCTCAGTGGCGAGCTCGATCATGAACGCATCTCCTTGTACTCGTCGACCAGCTTCTCGGCGCCGCGGGCGAGCAGCGCCACGTCGGCGCCGACCAGCACGAAACTCGCCCCCGCTGCGAGGTATCGCTGCGCGATCGCCTTGTTGAACGCGTTGACCCCCGCGCTCTTGCCGAGCTCCACGATGGTTGCCAGCGCAGTCTCGATGGTGTTCACCACGTCTGGGTGCTCCGGCTGCCCGAGCCTGCCCATCGACGCCGCCAGGTCGGCGGGTCCGATGAACACCGCGTCCACCCCGTCGACTTCTGCGATTTCGCTCAGGTGCGCCAGTCCGGACAGCGACTCCACCTGAACGGTCAGCGACACCGAGGCGTCTGCGGTGACGAGATAGTCGGAGATGCGGTTCCACCGGGATGCCCGGGCAAGCGCGCTTCCGACGCCGCGGATGCCTTCCGGTGGGTAGCGGGTGGCCGCTACCGCCGCCGCGGCTTCGCCCGCGTCGTCGATCATCGGGACGATCAGGTTCTGCGCGCCGACGTCGAGAAGTCGCTTGATGAACACGGGGTCGGCGGACGGCGGTCGCACAAGCACGTCGACGTCGGGGTACCCGGAAAGCACCTGCAACTGCTCGAGAATGGTGCGCAGATCGTTGGGCGCATGCTCGGAATCCAGCAGTACCCAATCGATTCCAGACCCTGCGCAGATCTCGGTGACGTACCCACTACCCGAGGCCAGCCACATGCCGATCCGGGGCCGACCGGCCCCGATGCGCCCCGCCCAGCGATTTGTCACGAGGCCTCGTCGCCGAAGGACACCGACACCGTGCCCAGTGGCCCGTAGTCGGCGACGAAGGTGTCCCCTGGTTCGGCGAACACCGGCTTGGTGAACGAACCGGACAGGATCACCTCACCGGGCTGCAGCGAAACCCCGTGCGGAGCAAGCCGATTGGCCAACCACGCGACACCGTTTCCGGGGTGGTTGAGCACCGCGGCGGCCACCCCGGACTCCTCGATCACACCGTTGCACAGTAGTAGCGCAGCCACCCACCGCAGGTCGACATCCAGCGGCCGCACCACCCGCCCGCCCAGGACCAGGCCCGCGTCGGCGGCGTTGTCAGCGATGGTGTCGACGATGGTGCGCAGGTGACCGGTCTCGGGATCCGACATCTGCACCCTGGCATCGAGGATCTCGAGTGCAGGGGTGACGAACTCGGTGGCCCGCAACACGTCAAACAGGGTGACGCCCGGCCCGCTGAGCTCCTCACCGAGGACGAACGCCAGCTCGACCTCGACGCGCGGCCGGATGAATCGGCCGAGAGGTACGCGGCCCCCGTCCTCGACGAACATGTCGTCGAACAGCGCGCCGTAGTCGGGTTCGTCGATCGACACCGCACGCTGCATCACCTTCGACGTCAACCCGATCTTGCGGCCCTTGACTTCTCGACCGTCAGCGACCTTCAGCGCGACTAGCGCCCGTTGCACCGCGTAGGCGTCCTCGATCGTCATGTCGGGATAGTCCAGCGACAGCTGCCGGATTGGCGTGCGGTTCTGCTCAGCCTCGTACAGCCGACGCGCAATATCCGCGAGCTCGTCCTCGGCCGGCCTGGTCATGATCGGGTCAGAAACTCGACCGCCGCCGCATTGAACGACTCAGGATCCTCGAAGTGCGGCCAGTGCCGCACCGCGGGCATCTCGAACACCTCGGAGTTGGGGATGAGGTCCGCGAGGGTGCGTGCGGTGTCCTGGTACACGCCGTGGTCCTTACCCGAGGCGACGATCATCACGGGCGCGGTGATACCGCGCCACTTGTCGTCGGGAATCAGGTTGCGGCGCCGCACTTTTTCGTCCTGAAGGATCAGCAGCCGGTCGATGGTGTTGCGGGTGTCCTCGCGCCGATAGATCGCCTGGCGCAGGCCGATGAGATCGGGCAACCGGTTGCTCTCGTCGGCGATCAGATGGGCGAACACGGCATGCAACGACTCCCACGTCGGCTCGTTGACCGCCTTGGTGCGCTCCGCGCGGATGCGGGCCATGTTCGACGCCGACGCCTCCCGCCCGGCCGGTGACATCAGGATCACCCTGTCCACTTTTTCGGCGTGGTCGACGGCCATCGCCGACGCGACGAACGCACCGAGTGACATGGCGACGAAATTCGCCGACGTCATGCCGAAGTGGTCCATGACCCCCAGGACGTGTTCGACATAGATAGCGATCTCGTAGTCGTAGTCCGGTTTGTCGGAGAAGCCGTTGCCGACCATGTCGATCGCCACGCAATGAAGGTGCTGGGAGAGCGCGGCGAGGTTGGGGGCAAACGTCTCCCAGTGTCCGCCCGTCCCGTGAAGCAGGATGGCGTGCGGCCGGTCGGGGCTCCCGGCCTCGGCGTATCGCGTGCGGACGGCTACTCCGTTGACAGGGATCTCGACGAAGCCCTGCCGGAACTCGAGTTCCTTCAGATACATCCACAGGCTGCGGTAGTTCTCGGTGTCCAACCGGCCGACGGCATCGGCGTCGGTATCAGGTGCCTGCGATCGCGTCATGTCGCCCTTCTCGCCACGTTTCTGACAGCATTGTCAACTTATGCCGCGCGGGTTCTACGTGTCCATCATGGTCCCACAACCGCCATGTTCGCATGTAAAGAAACGCTTAGGCCGGTCCAGAATCAGTCGATCAAGTCAACAACGCCGAGTCGCTGTCCATTGATTCTGACAGTCATATGCGGTAAAACTGGGCAGGTGGACACTCCGCCGGGACGCCGCGTGCTCGCTGAGCTGGCGAACGAGTTCGCGGCCGTACGGGTGTCGTTGGACGAAAGCGGCAACGGCCCGCGTCTGCTCGTGGAGGACCTCGAAAGCGGCGAAGAGGTGTTCCTGTGTCCCCTGGAGCTGGCCAGCTTCACATTGGCCACGCCGGAAGACCGCGAAGAGTGGCTGCGCGTGGGCAACTACCGGGCTGAACGTCGGCCCAAGGGACAAGCGTGAGCACCCCGGCCGTCGACCTGGTCGGACTGGGCATGACCAAGATGTCGCTTCGGCCCGGCAGCGCCCCGCTCGAATTGGCCGCCCAGGCAAGCGCCGCCGCACTCTCCGACGCCGGCATCGGACATGCCGAAGTCGACGGGCTTCTGGTGGGCTCCTCGCAAGGCGTACGGCCCGACCGGCTCGGCGTCGGTTTCGCCGCGCAGGGCGGCTTCTCGGATCTGCGCCTGCTGGAGCACGTCGAGATCAAGGGTGCGACGACCGTCGCGATGATCCAGCGCGCCCGCCACGCGATCACTACTGGCGAGGCGTGCACCGTGCTGTGCGTGTTCGCCGACGCGCCGCTCGTGGCAGGGCGGGGGGCAGGTTCGACTTACGCGCGAAGTGGCGGCAACGTCGGTGTACGGGGGCTGGAAAGGGCCTCGGGCCTCCTTGGGTCGGTGCCTACCTATGCACTGCTGACCCAGCGGTGGCTGCACGTGACCGGCACAGGCACCGACGCACTGCGGACGGTGGCCACCACCGCACGCACGTGGGCGCAAGGCAATCCCGATGCCGTCAACCGTGAACCGCTCGACGACGCCGGCTACGACGCCAGCCCGGCGATCGCCGAGCCGTTGCGGTTGCTGGACTGTGCGCGGCCGGTGAACGGGGCGGTCGCGGTCGTGCTGACTGGCCGCAGTTCGGTTGGCAATCAACGAGTTCGGGTACGCGGTATCGGCCGACATCATCCGGTGCGGCGACGGCGTGCGGGAGCCGAGTCATGGTTCGGGGGCGGCGGTCAGGCAGTGGACGACGCGCTCGAGCAGGCCCGCATGACGCGGTCCGACCTCCACGTCGCCGAACTCTACGACCCGTTCTCGATCGTGACCCTGGTACTGCTCGACGAGTACAAGCTCACCGGCGACGTACCGGCCGGCAACTTCGTGCGTGGCGGGCACACCGGGCCAGGCGGCACGCTGCCAACCAACACCGGCGGCGGGCAGCTCTCCGGTTTCTACCTCCAGGGCATGACACCCCTGGCCGAAGCGGTGATCCAACTTCGCGGCGCCGGCGGCGAACGCCAGGTCCCGGCCGCCACCGTCGCGCTGGTCGGCGGTATCGGCGGCCGTCTCGACCACCACGCCGCGCTGGTGTTGGAGCGGGCGGCATGAGCGCCGTCGTCAAGCCGACCGAGCAGACGGTGGACGACTGGTTACTCGACCCGTCGCTCGCGCCTCTGGCCGCCGACGACCCGCTGGCACCGCTCTATCGAGCGACGAATCGCGGTGAGCTCGCGCTGCCGTTCTGCGCCGCGTGCGCGCAAACCCTCGACCTCGACCAGGAAATCTGCGACAACTGCGGATCGACTGAAAGCACCTGGCGCACTGTCGAACTGCGCGGCACAGTTCACACCGCCACCCTGATGCATCGGTGCGAGCCCGGGCTGGTGCGCACACAACACCCCTACCCCATCGTCGACGTCGAACTGGCGAGCGGGCATCGATTGATCATGACGACCACACTGCCCATGAGCACGACCCCGGCCATCGGCAGCGCCGTGCACATCGGATTCCGTCGGCTCGGCGACGTTGCAATACCAGCCATCGACACCCTGGAGGACGAGTGACCACACTCGAATCAGCGCCCCCACTCGACGAATTCGACGTGACCAACATCGTTCAACGCGACCGCGTGCACGGGTCGGTCTACACGTCGGACGAGATCTTTCGCCGCGAAATGGACACCATCTTCAAGACGGGCTGGGTGTATGTGGCGCACGAGAGTGAGGTGAGCGAGCGCGGCGACTATCTCACCAGAATGATCGGCTACGACCCGGTCGTCGTGGTGCGCGGCAAGGACGGCGTCGTGCGAGTCGTGCTCAACCGGTGTACGCACCGCGCCAACAAACTGTGCAACGCCGAGAAGGGCAACGCGAACTCGTTTCGCTGCCCCTACCACGGCTGGACGTTCAACAACACCGGTGCGCTGCAAGGCGTTCCGATGCGGGAAGGCTACGGGGAGGCGTTCAACGAGATCCGCTCCGAGCTGGGACTGGCCCAGGCACCACGGGTCGACAGCTACGGCGGCTTCATCTTCGCCTCGCTGGCGGCAGAAGGCATCTCGCTGCGCGAACACCTCGGCAACGCGACACACGCCATCGACCGGCTACTCAACCTCTCCCCGAACCGCCAGATCGACCTGCGGGCGAACTGGATGAAGCACCTGCACCACGCCAACTGGAAGATGGTGGTGGAGAACAACGTCGACGGTTACCACGCGCTGTTCACGCACGCCTCGGTGTACGACGCGATCAAGCCCGCGAAGGTGTCACACGTACCGACCAAGGTCGACGTGCTCGTTCGCGACCTGGGCAACGGCCACTCCGAGATCGACTACAGCGACGAATACCGCAAGCTCGACGAGGAATTCGTCTGGTACGGCCGCATCCCACGAGCCAAGCTCGCCTCCTACGTCGATGCGTTGGAGAAGGCCTACGGTCCCGAACAGGCGCACGACGCGCTGGTGGTGGGTCCACCTCACACGCTGATCTGGCCCAACCTGTTCTTGGCGGAAATGAACGTGATGTTCGTCGAGCCACAGGCCCCTGATCGCACCATCGCCTACACCACCGCGGTGCTGATCCCGGGTCAGGACGAGTTGAACGAACGCACGCTGCGGCGCTCCGAGGGGGCCATGGGTCCTGCGGGGTTCCTGATCGCCGACGACGGCGAGATCGGCATGCGCAACCAGGCGGGCCTGGCCGCCGAACTGCCCGAGTGGCTGGTGCTGGCGCGCGGCGTTGAAAACGACATCACCGACGACAGCGGAATCATCAACCGGGACAAGAGCGCTGAGACACCGCAACGCGGGTTCTATGCCCAGTGGGCCGCGGTCGTCGGCGGAGGGGCGCGCACGTGACCGTCAACGCTGCATCAGAAGACGCCCAGACCCGTCCCGCGCTGCGGCCGGTTCCGGATCCCGAAATCCTGGCCTTCCTGTATCTGGAGGCTCGGCTCGCCGACGAAGGCCGCTACTCGGAGTGGGAATCGCTGTGGGCCGATGACGACGACACCGTCGAATACCGAGTCCCCATGCATCCCGACGACGATCCGCGCACAACCCTGGCCTACATCAACGACAACCGGCGGCGCATCAAGAGCCGGGTGGCTCAGCTCAACACCGGCAATCGGCACTCGCAAACCCCGCCGTCGGTCATGCGACGCGTCGTGTCCAACAGCGAGGTGGTCGCCGAGGACGCCGATACCGTCACCGTCGAGTCCAACTTCGCTTTGTTCGAATACCGTTTCCGCCAACGCTTCTGGGCCGGTCGCGTCATCCATACGATTCGCCGGACGGCGGATGGCCCACGGCTGGTCCGCAAGGTCGTGCACCTGGTCGACGCGGGCGGTCCGGTCGAGACATTGGCATTTTTGATCTGATGCTCATCGGAGATATCGCCACCAACAACGCGCGCCGCTACCCGCGCAAGCGGGCCCTCGTCGACGCCGACCGGGTACACACCTGGCCCCAGGTCGACGAGCGGGCCCGCCGGCTGGCCGGCTACCTCGCCGGGCAGGGCCTGGCACCCGGCGACCGCGTGATGGTGATCGCGCGCAACTGCATCGAGTGGCCCGAAATCTCGTTCGGCCTGGCCAAGGCGGGGCTGATCGCGGTGCCGGTGAACATCCGGCTAGCGCCCGACGAGGTGGCTCATGTCCGCGATGACTGCGGCGCACGAGCCGTGATCGTCCATGCCGACCAGTACGAAACGTTCGCCGGTGAAATCGACGGCCTTGATGTCGTACTGACCGTCGGCGATGAATACGAATCCGCGCTAGCCGCAACCGAACCCGTCGCGCCGCCGGTCACCGTCTCGCCCGACGACGTCGCAGTGATCCTCTACACCAGCGGCACCACCGGACGCGCCAAGGGCGTGATGCACACCCACCGCGGTCTGCTCTACCAGGCGGCGGACACCAACCTGGTGACCGAGGCCAACCGCTCCGACGTCATGCTGGCCACCACCCCGTTCTTTACGGCGGGCGGCATGGTGCGCACCGTGTCCTGGCTCTACCTCGGCCAGACGATGGTGATACACCAGCGTTTCGACCCGCAGGCGGTGATCGACGAGATCGAGCGCAGCGCAATCACTTTCACCACGTTCATCCCGACCATGCTGCAGAGGACACTGGCCATCCTGGAGAACGGCCCGCGACGCGACATGTCCAGCCTGCGCCGGATCTCCTACGGATCAGCGCCGGTTCCCCCCGGCCTGGCCCGCAAGGCCATGGACCTGCTCGGCTGCGACCTGCAGCAGCGCTACGGGCTCACCGAGTGCGGTGGGCAGGCAACCATTCTCACGCCGCAGGATCACCGTGACATCGTCGCGGGCCGGACATCGATCGCCACCTCGTGCGGGCGGGAAACCCCGATGTGCGCGATCCGCGTCGTCGACAACGATGGACACGAGGCCGCAGTCGAAGACGTCGGCGAGATTGTCATCGTCAGCCCCGCCAACGCCGTCGGCTATTGGAACCTGCCCGAGCAGACGGCGGAGACATTCCGCCCCGACGGGCTGCGTACGGGCGATCTGGGCTACCTGGACGCCGACGGATACCTGCACATCACCGGCCGTCGTACCGACCTCATCATCTCCGGTGGCTTCAACGTCTACCCCGCGGAGATCGAGCGGGTCATCGGGCAGCACCCCGGGGTGGACCTCGTCGCGGTGGTCGGCGTGCCGGATGCCGAGTGGGGCGAGACGCCCGTCGCGGTGGTGATCCCCAAGTCCCACGTCCAGGACCGGGCGGCGCTCACCGATGAGCTTGCCAGGCTGTGCCGCGCGGAGTTGGCCGGCTACAAACAGCCGCGCCGATTCGAGTACCGCGACGAGTTCCCGCTCGGGCCGGCGGGCAAGATTCTCAAACGCGAGATCGCTAACCAGGTTAGACATGTAGGATCGGGCGCGTGACTGACGTGGACAGCCTGCAGACCATCGAGTTCCAGGTGAGCGATCATGTAGCCACGGTGGCGCTCAACCGGCCCGAGAAGCTGAACAGCTTCACCGAGCAGATGGCCGCCGAGCTCGCCACGGTGTGGGCGCGGGTCCGCGACGACGACGACATCCGGGTCGCGGTGCTGTGCGCCAACGGCGACCGGGCTTTCTGCACCGGCATCGATGTGTCCGAGGGAACGTGGTGGACCCACAAATCCATCTTCAACCAGGAAGACCCCGGAGAGCTGCTGGGACCGAAGGCGCACCGGGTGTGGAAGCCGGTGATAGCGGCGCTGCACGGCATCGTGGCAGGCGGTGCAATGTACTTCGTCAACGAATGCGACTTCGCGATCTGTAGTGAAACGGCAACCTTCTTCGATCCGCACGCCAACGCCGGTATCGTCTCCGCGCTGGAACCGATGGGCATGCTCGCCCTCGGGGTGCCCTACGGCGAGGTGATGCGGTGGGCGCTGCTGGGCAGCGAAGAACGGATGTCGGCACAGACCGCTCTGCGAATCGGCATCGTGACCGAAGTAGTCCCCGACGATCAGTTGCGCGCGCGGGCAACCGAATTGGCGTGTGAAATCGCCGCGCGTCGGCCCCTCGGGGTCCAGGGCACGGTCCGCGCCATGTGGGAGGCTCGCGACCTGCCGCCCAGCACCGCCGCGCGCCACGGAAAGTTCTACACGGATCTGGGCAACGCCGGAGCAGGGCGGACCGACTCCCGTGCCAACAAGAAGGCGCCGCGCATCCGATGAGGAGATGGTCGAGATGACCGACACCACCACCGAACAACTGGTGCACTTCGATCTGGTGATCGGAGGCGAGTCAGTCGCGGCCGAATCGGGACGTACATACGACAGCATCGATCCGTACACCGCGCTGCCGTGGGCGCGCGTGCCTGACTGCGGGCCGGCTGACGTGGATCGTGCGGTGGCCGCCGCGCGCGCCGCGTTGCGTGGGCCTTGGGGTCAGTTGACCGCTACCGCGCGGGGAAAACTCTTGTGGCGGTTGGGCGAGCTCATCGCACGCGAGGCGGAGAATCTGGCCGAGTTGGAGGTCCGCGACGGCGGCAAGCTGACCCGCGAGATGGTCGGCCAAATGAAGGCGCTGCCGGACTATTACTTCTACTACGCCGGGCTGGCCGACAAGCTGGAGGGCGAAGTCGTCCCGGTCGACAAGCCCAACTTCTTCGTCTACACGCGCCACGAGCCGGTCGGCGTGGTCGGTGCGATCACCCCGTGGAACTCACCCCTGCTGCTGCTGACGTGGAAGCTCGCCGCCGGGCTGGCGGCAGGGTGCACCTTTGTCGTCAAGCCAAGCGACCACACGCCGGCGTCGACGCTCGCATTCGCAAAGTTGTTCGCCGAGACCGGTTTTCCGCCTGGCGTCATCAACGTCGTCACCGGCTGGGGCCCGCAGACCGGCGCTGCCTTGGCCTCACACCCTGGCGTCGACAAGATCGCGTTCACCGGGTCGACCGCCACCGGCATCCAGGTCGGCAAGGCCGCGATCGCCAACATGACCCGCTTCACCTTGGAGTTGGGCGGAAAGTCCGCACAGGTGGTGTTCGACGACGCCGACCTGGACGCTGCCGCCAACGGCGTGATCGCCGGCGTCTTCGCCGCGACCGGCCAGACCTGCCTGGCGGGCTCGCGCCTGCTCGTCCACGAGCGCGTCGCCGACGCTCTGGTCGAGCGCATCGTCGCCCGCGCGTCGACCATCAAGCTTGGGGACCCCAAGGATCCGGCGACCGAGATGGGGCCGGTGTCGAACAAGCCGCAGTACGAAAAGGTGTTGTCGCACTTCGCCTCTGCCCGCGAACAGGGCGCGACGGTGGCCTATGGCGGCGAACCGGCCAGCGAGCTAGGCGGCTTCTTCGTCAAGCCGACGGTGCTGACCCGTGTCGATCGTTCCATGCGGGCCGTCGCCGAGGAGGTGTTCGGGCCCGTGCTCGCAGTGATGACCTTCGCCGACGAGGATGAGGCCATCGCTGCGGCCAACGACACCGAGTTCGGGTTGGCCGCAGGCGTGTGGACCAAGGACGTCCACCGCGCACACCGGGTGGCGGCGAAGCTGCGTGCAGGCACGGTGTGGGTGAACGCCTATCGCGTTGTCGCACCGCATGTTCCGTTCGGAGGCATGGGTTATAGCGGCATCGGCCGCGAAAACGGCATCGACGCAGTGAAGGACTTCACCGAGACCAAGGCGGTGTGGGTGGAACTGACCGGGGCGACCCGGGACCCGTTCACCCTCGGCTGAGCGTCTGAAACAGGAGCGACCACATGGACACCGGCGCCTGGGAACTGCCCAACGAACTCGTGCTGCTCCGCGATACGGTGCGCCGTTTCATGGATGCCCACGTGCATCCGATCGAAGAGAAGCTGGACCACGACACCGTGGGGCTTCCTCGCGACCGGCTCGTCGAATTGCAGGCCAAGGCACGCGAGCTCGGACTGTGGGCCTTGCAGACGCCCGAACAATACGGCGGCGCCGGACTCAGTGTGCTCGGGCAGGTGGTGGTTGCCGAGGAAGCCGCGAAATGCCGGATGGGCGCGTTCTTTCCGGCCCTCGGCGCATTTGGCGGCAACCCGCCCAACATCATGTTCAAGGCTTCGCCAGAGCAGTTCGCGAAGTACGCCCAACCGATCATCGACGGGACGATGACCAAGGCCTACACCGCAATCACCGAGGCTTCCGGCGGATCCGATCCGGCGCGGGCCATCCAGCTCAAGGCGGTCCGCGAGGGCGACAGCTATGTGCTCAACGGCTCCAAGATGTGGATCTCTCACGCCCCCGATGCCGACTGGGGCGTCGTCTACGCACGCACCGGCGAGGGTCGCAATGGAATCTCGGCCTTCATCGTCGAGAAGGACACCCCCGGGCTCACCTTCAGCCGCATCCCGGTGATGGCCTCCTTCGCTCCCTATGAGCTTCATTTCGACAATGTGCGGATACCGGCCGAACAACTGGTCGGAGCGGACGGCCAGGGCTTCGCGCTGGCCAGCGACTTCCTGGTGCACGGCCGCATCGTCTATGCCGCGGGCCCGATCGGCATCGCGCAGTCAGCGCTCGACATGGCGTGCCAATGGGCCAGGGACCGCGACGTTTTCGGCGGTCGGCTCGCCGACAAGCAAGGAATCCAATGGATGCTCGTCGACAGTGAAGTGGAGCTACGCGCAGCCCGACTGTTGGTGTACCAAGCCGCATGGAACGCCGACCTCGGCCGCAACGTCCGCGTCGACGCGTCGGTCGCCAAGATGTACGGCACCGAGGCCGCCTACAAGGTGCTCGACCGATGCATCCAGATTCACGGTGCCCTCGGCATCTCCACCGAGCTTCCATTGGAACGGTGGTTCCGCGACCTGCGCGTCAAACGACTCGGCGAAGGTGCCACCGAGGTTCAGCGCGAAATCATCGCCCGTTCGTTGGTCAAGTAGGGAGTGTCATGCAGAAGCCTATGACCGGGGTGCGCGTCCTGGAGGTCGCGCAGTTCACCTTCGTGCCCTCCGCGGGCGCGGTCCTCGCCGACTGGGGCGCCGACGTCATCAAGATCGAGAACCCCGTGACCGGTGATGCGCAGCGGGGGCTCGTCACGGTGGCCGGTCGCTCCGCTACCGCGCCGGGGGTGTCGTTTTCGCCCATGGTCGAGGCGCCCAACCGCGGCAAGCGCAGCGTCGGATTGTCGTTGGCGCTGAAGCAGACTCGGCCGGTGTTCGAGGAGCTCGTCAGGCGCAGCGACGTCTTTCTGACCAACCTGTTGCCAGAGGCGCGGGCGAAGCTTCGCATCCACCTCGAGGAGATACGGCGCATCAACCCGTCGATCATCTATGTCGCCGGTAGCGGCTTCGGAAGCGAAGGACCCGACCGTGAGACGGGCGCCCACGACACGACGGCGTTCTGGGCGCGGGCGGGCAACGCCGACGGTGTCACGCCGACCGATTCGGAGGTGCCGACGGGCATGCCCGCAGGGGCGTTCGGCGACAACATCGGCGGCATCACCATCGCCGGGGCGGTGGCCGCGGCCCTCTTCGGCAGGCAGACGACTGGGCAGACGTCGGTCATCGACGTGTCGCTGCTCGCGGTGGGGGCGTGGGCCAACCAGTCCAGCGTCAACTTGGCGATGCTGTACGGCTGCCCGCTGCCGAAGATCGACCACCGCACACAGGCGCCGGGCAACCCATTGACCGGGGCCTACCGATGCTCCGACGGCCGCTTCATCCAGCTGGCCATGTTGCAGCCGACCAGGTACTGGGCCCCCGTGTGCCGAGTCTTCGGCCTCGACGCGGCCGCCGTCGACGAGCGGTTCACCACGCTGGAGGCGCTGGCCGCACACACTGACGAAGCCACTGCGCTACTCGCCGAGGCGATCGGCACGCGGACGTTCGACGAGTGCACCCAGCTGCTGAGTCTGCTACATGGCCAGTGGGCACCGGTGCAGGACGCCTGGGAAGTCGCCAACGACGAGTCGCTGCTCGCCAACGGACGCATCGCCGACGTGCTCGACGCCCAGGGCAACCCACAGCGCTTGGTCGCGAATCCGGTCAAATTCGACGAGGCGGCAACGCATCTGACCCGGGCACCGATGTTCGCCGAGCACACCGACGAGGTGTTGCGAGAACTGGGCATGGACGACCACGAGCTCATCGAGTTGAAGATCGAAGGCGCCATCACCTGACTGCGACGCTACGTCGCGTATAGCCGGCAGCGATCGACGAGGATCTGCGCCAGCCGTTGCGGATGGCTGATCATCAGGTCATGGCAGGTGTCGATGGGGATTACCTCCTGCACGCCGCCGAGCGCCGCAATGCTGGCCCGCTGCGATTTCTGCGACAGCGCTCTGTCGCGGGTGGTGAGTATCCACGTGCGCGGCACGTCGGCGGGCAGCGCGCTGCGGTCGACGGATTCGCCTGGGATGCGGGCAGATTCCGGATACAACCGCGCCAACGCGAACTGGCGCTGCTGCCGGGTCATGCCATTGCAGAACGCATACTGGTTGGCGAACCGCGGCACCTTGGTGGGCTTTCCCGATCTCGCAGCGCGCCGGGCGAACCACGCCAACGGGCCGCTGAGGGTGTCCACGATCGCCTGGCCCTGCGGAGGGACGAACGCGGTGGCGAAGATCATCTCGCGCACCCGTGCCGAGCCGAGTTTGGTGACGACGCCCGGCACCGTCACCCCGGCCATGGAGTGGCCGACGATCACGATCTCGCCGAGACCTTCCCGCTCGATGTCGGCGACGACGGAGTCCACCCACTCGGCGATCGTCGCGGTTGCGAGGTCCCCTGGTGTGCGGCCGCGACCCGGGAGGTCTACGGCGAGAGTGCGCAATTCCGGTGCCTGGCACCGCAATTCGGCGATGACAAGGTCCCAGCAGTCGGCGGCGTGCTCTCCACCGTGGACGAGTACGAGGTCGGGCAGCGGCATGGTTGGAGATTCCTTGTGTCGACGGCTCAGTCCTGCCAGATATCGTCCGCCATCTCGGCGTGCCGAGGTGGACCCGATGGCCTGGGTTGGGGAGTGCGGGAGAATTGCGGAGCCGGCGCCGGCTGCGTGACGCCGTCTATTTCGATGAACACTTCGCGCTCCCTCAGGTGCGCGTCGGCGGCCGCTTCCGCCATGCTCAACACGGGAGTCACGCATGCATCGGTGTTGGCGAAGACGGCACTCCATTCGTCACGGGACCGCTGCGCGAACTTGTCCGACAACACCGCATGCATCGCGGGCCAGCCGGATTGGTCGCGCTGCGGACCGACGTTTTCGGGGTTGATGTCCAGGGTCGCCAGCATCTCGGCGAAGAACTCCGGTTCCAGAGCGCCGACGGCGACATAACGACCGTCGGCGCACTCATAGGTGCGGTAGAACGGCGCCGAGCCGTCAAAAATGTTGGCGCCCCGGTCATCTGACCAGCGTCCGCCGGCACGCATGGACCAGATGGCCTGCCCGAGCTGGGCAGCGCCGTCGACGATGGCCGCGTCGACCACCTGACCGCGGCCAGACCTCTGGCGTTCGATTAGTGCGGCCAACACTCCGATGACCGCAGGCATCGACCCTCCGCCGTAGTCGCCGATCAGATTCAACGGTGGCACCGGCGGCTGGGAGGCAGGGCCGATCGCGTGCAGCAGCCCGGTGAGTCCGATGTAGTTGATGTCGTGGCCGGCCTGCAAAGCGCGTGGGCCTGTCTGCCCCCACCCGGTCAACCGCAGGTACACCAGTCCGGGGTTGGTGGCGCAACAGGTCTGCGGTCCCAGGCCGAGGCGTTCGGTCACACCCGGACGGAAGCCCTCGAGCAACACGTCGGCTCGATCGATGAGCCGACGCACCGCGGCGTGGTCGCCAGGATCCTTCAGATTCGCCTCCACGACCCGACGCCCCCTCAGCTGTGGGTTGGGTGGGCCTGCGAGTTGACCGGCGCGTTGCACCCTCACGACGTCGGCGCCCAGATCGGCCAGCACCATCGCTGCGTGCGGACCGGGTCCCATGCCCGCCAGTTCGATGACCCGTGTGCCCGCGAGAGCGGCTGCCTGCGTCACGCCGCCATCGTAAACTATTCTGACATCTTGTATCTAAGTTCCTGCGATGTTTTAACAGTTACAGCGGTAGCTCGTTATATCCAGAGGAGCTAATCTGACGGTAGTGTCATCAATTACCGAAGGGATTTGCGTGAGCCCGCTGTCCGGTGTGACCGTCGTGGCCCTCGAGCATGCTGTGGCGGCGCCCTACGCCACCCGGCTACTCGCGGACCTTGGCGCCAGGGTGATCAAGGTGGAGCGGCCCGACGGCGGCGACTTCGCCCGCGGCTACGACTGCAGTGTGCACGGTGACTCCAGTTATTTCGTCTGGCTCAACCGAGGCAAAGAGTCGTTGACCCTCGACCTCAAACAGGCTGGGGGACAACGCATTCTGCGCCAACTGCTGACCACCTCAGACGTGTTGGTGCAGAACCTCGGACCGGGCGCAGCCACCCGGTTGGGTTTGGATGCCACATCTCTGGCCACCGAGTACCCGCGGCTCATCGTCTGCGATATCACCGGTTACGGCTCAACGGGCCCGTGGCGGGACCGCAAGGCATACGACCTACTGGTCCAAGCCGAGGCTGGCCTGTTGTCGGTCACCGGGACCGGCGACGACGTGGCACGCACAGGCATCTCTGTGGCCGACATCGCGGCCGGGATGTTCGCCTTTTCGGGCATTCTCACCGCGTTGTACGTGCGCGCCACGACCGGCGAGGCGCGCCCGGTGTCGGTGTCGTTGTTCGAGTCGCTCGTCGAATGGGTCAGCCAGCCCGCCTATTACGCGCACTACGGCGGCACCGCACCGCCGCGCACGGGCGCCAGGCACGCAACCATCGCACCGTACGGTCCGTTCACCGCCGGCGACGGCGGCACAGTGCTGCTCGCTGTTCAGAACCAGCGCGAGTGGCGCCGACTGTGCGATGAGGTATTGGCAACGCCGGGGCTGTGTGATGACCCGCGGTTCGTGACCAACCCCGACCGGGTGACCCACCGCGACGACCTGGAGGCGATCATCCACGCCGCGATCGCATCGATGACCGCAGACGAGTTGGCGCACCGGCTCGAGGCCGCGGGCATCGCGACCGCGCGGATGAATGACGTTGAGGCTCTTTGGTCACACCCGGTACTTGCCGGCCGAGACCGATGGCGGGAGATCGGCACGCCCGGGGGTGCGATCGACGCGCTGCTACCACCGGCGATGTTGGGCGGGGTCGAGGCTGGGCTCGGAGACGTCCCAGGGCTGGCCGCTCATAGCCGAATGATCCTGTGCGAGTTGGGCTATACCGATGAGTCGATCGCGGACCTCGTCAGCTCAGGGGTGACCACCATCGGATCGGAAGCCGACTACGGGGCACCGCCGTCAGCGTAGATCGTCTGGCCGGTCACGAAGCCGCATACATCCGACAGGAGAAAGGCGATCAGCGCCCCGATCTCGTCGGGCTGTCCCGGCCGATTCAGCGCCGCGTCGAAACCGAAGTCCTCGGGCAATGCCCGCTCGAGCGCTTCTTCGTAGGGGTATCCCTTGCTTTCGGCGATGTACCCGCGAATAGCATGCAGCGCATCGGTTTCCACCGCGCCGGGCGCAATGCAATTGGCCCGGATCCCATCCTTGCCGTGGCTGCGGGCGATACCGCGGGTGAACGTCGCCACCGCCGCCTTCAGGCTCGCGTAGGGGAGCCTCGGCTCGTGCGGTGAGCGCGCCGAGTACGCGGCGGTGGTGACGATCGCACCTTTCGTCTTCGCGAGGTGCGGCAGGGCCGCCTGCACGCTGCGGGTGGTCGCCAGCAGCACGTCGTGGAAGGCGGCGTCCCACGCGTCGTCGTCGGAGTCGATCGGCATCATGCCTGCTGTGCCCATCGTGACGGCGATTCCGTCAAGCCGGCCCAGCAATTCGACGGCGGCCTCGACTGCCCTGACAGCTTCTCCGGACTGGCTCACGTCGAATGCAAGACCGTGCGCCGCGGTTGCCCCGGCATCAGCGAGCGCCACGGCGGCGTCTTTGGCCTTCGTCTCGTCACGACCGACCACCACGACGGCGGCACCCTCGGCGGCCAGTGCCGTGGCGCCGGCCAAACCCATGCCTGCGGTGCCTCCGACGATCACGAATGCCTTGTCCCGAACCTGAAGATCCACTACCAACAGCCCCCTCAACGTGAACACGGTCGCCAGAAGACTAATGGATGGCAATGGTTGGCGCAGCTATATCTGACAGATTTGTCTCTAACATTTTCGATGCGATCTGGGCCACTTTATCCAGTTAATCAGCATGTTTGTGCCATCTGTTCAGCGCGATCGATGATATTTCCAGGCTTGCATCTGACAGTAGTATCCGCTAATACTGGAGGGCATCGAGCCCCTAGGAGACACACATGGCGATCGACCTCGCGGCCGCGGACAAAGTACTGGCGGGGCTGCGCCCGTTCCCGGTGGCGGTCACCACGATCGACGACGGATTCGCCAACGGCCTGATGTCGCTGTCGGCCGGTTCGGCCAGCATCGTGCCCGAACTGCCCCGGGCCACCGTGAGCCTGACCAAGTACAACAAGACCCACGACATGCTGATCAACTCTGGCGTCTTCGTCATGCACATGCTGTCCGCGGGACCCGACGAGATCGACGCGTCGATAAACATCCTGATGACCCTGGGCGGCAGCTCAGGACGCGACGGCGACAAGCTCGCCTCCCTGCGCACCAAACCCGGCGTCACAGGCGCGCCGATCCTGCTCGACGCCCACAGCTACGTCGAATGCCGCGTCACCGGAGCACTGGACAACGACGAGAACACCATCTTCGTCGGCGACGTTGTGGCCGCCGAGGTCTTCAGCTCCGCGCAACGGCTGCGCATCGGCGAAGCCTGGGCCAAACTGCCCCACGACTGGATCGAGCGCTACGAAGCCAACCACGAACCGCAACTCCAGCACGCACGCGAGCTCCGCGCACAAGCCGCGGCACGGGTTGCGCGCTGAGCGCTCCGCCCGGCTCGAGGACTCACCCGTGAAGTTGCAGTACAACGTGATGTTTCCGATGCGCGCTGTCAAGCACTGGCAACGCTGGAGCCAAGGAGCGAGCCTCGGCGAGGTCGCCAAAGTGGTGGAAGACGCTGGGTTCCATGGCTTTTCGATGAGCGAACACCCCTACCCCGACAAGCACTGGCTGGCGCACGGCGGCCATCATGCCTTCGACCCTTTCGTCTCGCTGTCCTTCGCCGCCGCGGCGACCAGCCGGCTGCGGCTGATGACCTCCATCCTGGTGTCCGGCTATCGAAGCCCATACTTGACGGCCAAGGCCGCTGCCAGCTTCGACCTGCTGTCCGGCGGCCGGTTCACCCTGGGTACCGGCGCCGGGTACCTGAAATCGGAGTTCGAGGCCCTCGGCGCTGACTTCCACCGCCGCGGAGCGCTTTTGGACGAGGCGATCGCCGCGTGGAAAGCCACCTGGGCGGGCGACGAGCACCACGGACCGGAGTTCGGGGTCGCCGGACACGTGGCACTGCCATTGCCCGCCACCGCCGGCGGCCCTCCGATCTGGATCGGAGGCAACAGTAGGGCGGCGCGGCGACGAGTGGTCGAGACCGCCGACGGCTGGATACCGATGGGCCAGTCCGCTGAGATGGCTGCAATCACCCGCACTCCCGCGCTGGCGGACATCACGCGGCTCGCCAGCCTCATCGCGGACGTGAACAAGCAACGCGCCGAACGTGGCCGAGACCCCGCTGACGTTTCGTTTGTTCCGTTTGAAGCGAGCAAGCTCGTCAGTGGCGACTGCGGGGACTTCGTCGATTCGGTCAGGCCGCGCCTGGCCGAGTATGCTGACGCCGGGGTCACCTGGATCACCATCGAGCCCGCCAGCCGAAGCTTTTCCGACTTCCGCGCCGATTGCGAGCTCATATCGGCCGAGCTGGTCGGGTAGCCCGATGGCGCAGAACTGCTTCGCCGAGATCTGCGCCAGGGCTGTGGTTGGGCCGGGACCCACGACCCTCCTGCAGATTTCGCGACCTCCGCCTGCCCAATGTATCGCTACGTCTGCTTTGTTCGTCCTCGAGCGGCAGCCACTTACGCCGGTGGATACGCGGGCGGCGGATACACGCCGCGCAGTATCCATGCGAACCAACTCATGCCGTACTCCAACTCGTCGCTTACGTCGTAGTCCGGGTTGGGATCCATTTCTCACCTCGTCCAAGCCTCGTTGGTATGGTGACCACCATATCGCAAACAGCTAGATAGTTATATATTTCTCCGGAGATTGGCCTGACTATCGTGCGAGGGAAGGTTCTGAATCCGATGGCACTGCAACGCGGCGCGGGCGCCTCGTCGTCTTCGGCCCGAGCTGTGCCGACGTGCTTCTTCGTCACCGACGGCCGAGACTACGTGCCAACCCCTCTTGCGAGGGGGCCGTGGGGTCCGTCCCTGAGCGGCAACTACATCGGCGGATTGCTAGGGCGTGCGGTCGAACAACAAGTCGATGACGTCGACCTGCAGCCCGCCCGCCTGACGGTCGACTTGCTCAGGCCGGTGGCGCTGCACCCGGTACAGGTGCATTCGTCAGTAGTGCGTCACGGCCGACGAATTCGACTCGTGGACGCAGTCATGAGGCAGAACGACGCGATCGTGGCACGCGCCAGCGCGCTGTACCTTCGCCGCAGTGAACATGGCGCGGACAAGGTGTGGACATGGCCCGTCACCATGCCACCGATTCCGGCCGAACCCGTTGTGGTGCCTGACGACCTGCCCATGTTGCTGCATTCGTACGGTCGCGATCCGGTTGCGGGCAGTCCGGGCGTCGGCGTCACCGAGTGGAGACACGACGGGCAGAAGTTCGCGTGGGTGCGGGAGACCAAGCTGCTGGTCGATGACGAGCCGCTGTCGCCGTTCACCCGCGCGGTGATGGCCGCAGACGTCACCAGTTCGCTAACCCATTGGGGCACAGAGGGACTACAGTTCATCAACGCCGACTACACGGTATCCCTCAGCCGCATGCCGGAAGGTGTCTACATAGGACTGGCATCGGTCACGCATTACGACCACGGCGGGGTCGCTACCGGCGTTGCCACGTTGTTCGACCAAGCCGGACCCATCGGCAGCGGGCTGGCAACGGCGTTGGCGAACCCGGGTTTCGCGCCACCTTCGTCGATGCTCTGGACCTAACGGCCCATCCGGTTCTCACGCCAATACTGCTCACTCACCGCGAAATTCAGCCGGACGCCTGTCCCGGAACGCGCGTACGCCTTCGGCGAAGTCTGACGTCTCGACCAACCGCTGTTGACCGTCGGCCTCGAGAGCCTGCACCCGCTCGAGGTCGGACAAGGTTGCGGCCGCCAGTGCGCGCTTAATCCACCGGTACGACTGTGTCGGCCCAGCCGCCACCGCCCGTATGACCTCGCCCAGCTCGGTCTCAAAGTCAGCATCATCGACGACGTGGGAGATCATGCCGCAATCGAATGCGGTTGCTGCCGAGATCTTCTCGGCTGTCAACGCCATGCGCGCCGCCCTCGCCCGCCCGATTGAAGCAGGCAATAGCATCGACGCTCCGCCGTCGAGCATCAACCCGACCTTGCTGAAAGCTAGTTGGAAATAGGCTGATCTCGCGGCAACCACCAAGTCACACGCCAGAGCGAGCGGACACCCGAAGCCGACCGCCGGTCCGTGCACGCCGGCGACGACAGGCTTGGGTAAATCCGTGACCGCCCGCACCACCGCGTTCGCCGCCAGCACGGCGCCTTCTGTGTCGCCGCCGGTCAGGTCGCCGCCGGAACAGAACGCGCGCCCGGCGCCGGTCAGCAGCACGGCGCGCACCGATGCGTCATCCGCCGACTCGTCGAGGCGCTCCCGGAGCTCGTTGAGCATCGGCGTATCAACGGCATTCAGCTTGTCGGGGCGGTTTAACGTCAGCCGCAGGATCCCGTCGGCGCGACTGGCCGAGACGCCGATCGTCATAGACCGAGATCGCGGCCGATGATGTCCTTCATGATCTCGGTGGTGCCACCGAAGATCGTCATGATGCGGTTGTCCATGTAGTCGCGGGCGACGCGGTACTCGGTCATGTAGCCGTAGCCGCCGTGCAACTGCACACAGCCGTCGATCACCTTTTTAGCGGTCTCGGTGCACCACCATTTCGCCTTGGCCGCCTCGACCGCCGTCAGTTCACCGTCGATGACGGCCCGCAGGCAGCGATCGATGTACTGCTCGCCGATCTCGAGTTCGGTGTCCATCTCGGCGAGCAGGAACCGGTTGTGCTGGAAGCTGCCGATCGGCTGTCCGAAGGCCTTGCGGTCCTTGGCGTACTGCAATGTCTGACGCCAGGTTTCGCGCGCCCCCGCAATGGCCGAAATGGCGATGGACAATCGCTCCGAGGGCAGATTGTGCATCAGGTGATAGAAGCCGCGGCCCTCCTTGCCCAACAGATTGGCCGATGGCACCCGAACGTTGTCGAAGTTGAGCTCGGCGGTGTCCTGGTAGTGCAGCCCCATCTTGTCGAGCTTGCGTCCGCGGGTGAAGCCCTCCATGCCCGCTTCGACCACGAACAGCGTGAAGCCCTTGTGGCCCGCGTCGGGGTCGGTGCGGCACACCACCACGACGAGGTCGCAGTTGATGCCCGATGAGATGAATGTCTTGGCGCCATTGATGATCCAATCGTCACCGTCGGGCACGGCCGACGTGCGAATGCCCGCCAGGTCACTACCCGCTCCTGGCTCGGTCATTGCGACCGCCACGATCAGCTCGCCGCTGGTGATACCCGGGAGCCAGCGTTCTTTTTGTTCGTCGTTGCTCAACGACGCGAAGTACGGGCCCACGACGTCGATCTGCAGACTCAACGACGGTGCCGGACCGCCGTAGCGGGCGATCTCCTCGTCGATGACGGCGTTGAACCGGAAGTCGTCGACGCCGCCACCGCCGTATTCCTCGGGCATGTTGAACCCGATCAGGCCGTACTTGCCCGCCGCGACCCATGCCGACCGGTCCACCAGCCGGTCAGCTTCCCACCGCTCTGCGTTGGGCGCGAGCTCCTGCTCGACGAACTGTCGAACCGTCTGGCGAAACGCCTCGTGCTCGGCTTCGAGGACAAGTCTCTTCATACCCGGCTCACTCTCCGTACAAGCGGCGCATCTCCTCGCCGACCTTGCCTGATACTCGTGAGACCACCTGAGCCCCACGCCTTCTCAAGTCCTCGTCCGGTACTGGCAAAACGACCGCACCGGACTTCCTGGACGGCAGCAGCACCTTCGCCGTGCCTTTCGTCGTCGCCTCGTCACGCTGATTGGTGGCGAACACCTCCAACGAGACGGTCTCGGTCGGATCGTCCCCCTTTCCCGTCACCTTCCCGGTGCATCGGTGGATGTCGCCGTGGTAGTTGAAGCCGCGCACCTGCAGATCCATCTCCGCCAGCCAGCCATCGTCGCCGATCCAGTTGGTCAGCAGATGGCTGACCCAGGCGGCGCGCATCTGGCCATAGTCGTACGGTGCGGGAATGCCCAGCGCCTTCGCGCGCTCGGCATCCCAGTGCAACCGCTGCACCACATCCGGAACGCCGTACTCGTCAGGCTGATAGAACGCGGGCATCCGCTTGCGAAGCTGATGAGCGAACTTCAGCGGCCCGACACCGTAACCGCCCCAGCCCCAACCCATGTGCATGCTGATGATGTCCACCACCGTCAGCGGTCCCTTCATCACCGGCGGCAGTTCGTCACCGACGTTGACGTCCTCCCACCACTGCGGTTCGGCGCCGCGGCGAACCTCCGCCTCATACGCGGCCTCGACTTCGGCGAAGGCCTCCTCGGTCCAGTGCTGTCGTTCGACGCCGGCCAGCTTGCCGGACTTCTTGGAGCCGTGGCGTTCGGCGCTGATATAGGACTCGTCGCGGGTGGCGATCGGGTTGCCGTCGATGTCGACATAGAGGAATCGGTAGGTCTCCTTGACCGAGCGGCCCCCCGAAAACTGGCTCTCCTTGACCTGCACGTCGACCGTGTAGGCCTCCATGAGCACTGGCCGTCCGGCGTAAATCGGCTGATACCACGTCCATTTCACCCCGGCGTAGTACTTGCCGGTGCCGCGGAACAGGCCGCGGAACAACTTCTTGCGCTCGGGATCGGTGAACTTCGGGGTCTGGTCGATGCCAGTGGAGATCGCGAAGGTCGGCGGTGCGATCTGCCCGTGCCAGCGGGTCTTCGGACCGTAATCGGGGTCGTAGAACAGCGGGTTGTCGTCGCCGCAGCCGAACGCGAAATGCGTGATCGCGTCGGCGCTGGGCACCTTGTTCCACGCCTCGTCGCGCTGGTTGACGGCAATCCCGATCTGCGCCTTGGCGCGTTCGATGTCCTCGTCAGTGATGCGGCCTTCAACGGCGGCCGTGTCGGCGTCGGACGCCTCGGTTGTGGTCATCGGATCCTCCTAGAATTGCAGCATTGCGCCGGCGTCCACCTTGAACTGCAGCCCGGTGACGTAGCGGGACTCGTCGGACGCCAAGAAACAGACGACGTTCGACACGTCCTCGGGCTCTATGTACGGGATCGGCATTGGCTGCATCGCCGGGAATGCCAACAGGGCGTCCTCTGCGGTGGGATTCTCCAGATCCGGCCGGAAGACGCGATACATCGGCTCGCTCTGCAGCATCGGTGTGTTGACGTTGGTCGGGTGAACGGCATTGGCGCGGATGGAAAGTGGCGCCAATTGCAGCGCCAGCGCCTTGGTGTACTGATCCACGAACGACTTGGCGAGGTTGTAGCCCATGCCGCCGGGGCCGGTCGGCCCGACTCCGGCGCTCGCCGCCTGCGTCGCCGCGATCATGCCCGCGATGGATCCCGTCGTGATGATCGACGCGCCGCTCTTGAGATACGGCAGCGCGGCATGCACCGTGTTGACCACGCCGACGAAATCGACATCGAATGCATCGGCGAACGCGGTGATCGGCAGATCGCCGCCCAGCGGGCATATACCGGCGTTGGCCACGACGACATCCAACCGTCCACCGAATTCGGCTATCGCATTGGCGAGTTCACGGGTCAGTCTCTCTTTGTCACGGACGTCAACCTGCGCGGTGTATGCGCGTCTACCGGTCTTCTCGACCTCCAGACCGGCTTCCTCAAGGTCGCGCGGTGTGGCCAACGGGTACTTGTTGGTCTCGATGTCGTGACAGATGTCGAAGAGGATGATGTCGGCGCCCTCTTCGGCCAGTTTGACCGCGTGGCTGCGGCCCTGACCGCGGGCACCGCCGGTCACCAGAACGACTTTGTCCTGTACGCGTCCCATTATCGTGCCTTCCAATTCGGCTGGCGCTTCTCGGCGAAGGCCAGCGGCCCTTCCTTGGCGTCCTCGGATTCGAGCAGCACGCCGAACTCTCGCGCGGTTCGCTCCCAGGACGGATTCTCGGCCGGTATCGCACCGCCGTCGGCGCCATAGGCGACCCGCTTGCTGGCCTGAACCGCCAGCGGCGCATTGACGGTGATCCGTTGTGCCAGAGCTAATGCCGCGTCGACGACGGCGCCGTCGGGCACCACCTGGTTGATCAGGCCCCACTTCAGCGCCTCCGCGGCCGACATCGGCTCACCGGTGAAGACCAGCTCCATCGCCACCTTGCGGGGCAGCTGTTCCACGATGCGGAACACACCACCCGCGCCGGCGATCAGTCCGCGCTTGACCTCAGGAAGACCGAAACTGGCGCGCTCTTCGGCGACGACGAGGTCGCTGGCCAACGCGAGTTCGCTGCCACCGCCCAGCGCCGTGCCGTTGACGGCAGCGATGGTCGGCTTGTCGATGAAATGGCGCACATATCCAGCGAAGCCCCACTCACTGTGATCCGGGTGAAACAGGTTCTCACCACGCGAGATCGCCTTGAGATCCGCTCCGGCGCAGAAAGATTTGTCTCCCGCGCCGGTGATCACCACCGCGCGGACTTCGGGATCCTCTTGCGCCTGCTCCAGGGCATCACCAACCGCGGTGCTGACCGCCGCGTTGACGGCGTTGCGTGCTTCGGGCCGGTTGATCGTGATGACCATGACGTTGCCACGACGCTCGACGAGCGCGGCCGTCTCTTTGACCGTGTCGCTGTCAACCTGAGTCATGATTCCCTCCCTAGTTTTTCGGCGGATTTCGCTCGCGCATGCGCGTCTTCCCGCGGCCGCTCGCCGCGAAGTTTTTGGAACGTTGCTACCAGCCGGCGGCGGTCGACCTTCAGCGCAGCGCCTCGCGGCAGCTCGTCGACGACAAACACCCGTGCTGGGACCTCGTACGGCGTCAGCAGTAGCCGGCAGTGCGCTCGCAGCTCTTCTTCGCTGACATGCGCGCCGTTGCGGACTTCGACGGCTGCCAACGGAAGCTGGCCCAGCCGCGCATCGTCGACTCCGGCCACCGCGGCGTCGGCGACAGCAGGATGTGTGCGCAGCGCGTCCGCGACGGCTTCGGGTGCCACTTTGAACCCGCCCCGGACAATGACGTCGTCGGCACGGCCGTCGATGTAGAGGTACCCGTCTTCGTCGATGTGTGCGAGATCGCTTGTGGTGACCCAGCGCTCGGCGGAGTTGCCCACCTGGGCAGAGGCCACCTGCAGCCGTCCGGACTGACCGGGGGGCAACACGGTGCCGTCCTCGCCGATCACCTGCAGCCGCACGCCGGGAAACGGGCGACCCACGCTGCCCCTCTTCTCGGTCCACGACGCATTGAAGTCCTTCAATGTCCATCCGGCGACCGCGCCGGCGAATTCTGTGGCGCCGTAGGTGATGAGGATCGGAATGCCGTAGCGCTCCACGAAGGCGTCCACCATTTCCGGATCGACCGGCGCGGTACCGGTATTGATGGCGCGCACGCTGGCCAGGTCCTCACGCGGGATGTCGGAGTTCAGTACCTCGCGAATGGCCGGCGGCGGTAAACCGACCAGGATCGGCTTGTGCTCCTTGATCGCGCTGTGCCAGCCGGCCAACGAGAACCGCTCCAGCATCACGATGGGGCGGGCGGCAACCAGCGCCTGCAGTAGCGACCACAGGCCACCGATGTGCACGATCGGAAGCGTCACCATGCCGACCGCGCCCGCGAGCGGCGGCTTGTCACGGACCTGAGGTCGGTTGTTGTGACGCAGGGCTGCCGACAGCGACACTTCTAGTTGCTTGCGCCCCAACGGAACACGCTTGGCGGGCCCGGTAGTCCCCGAGGTCAGCATCTCGATGGCGATGCCCGGATTGCCGTCCCGGGGTTCGCGGGTCGCAGCGGCACGGGCGACGACCTCACCTCCGTCGACGCTGAACGCGTCGGCCCCGAGTTCGGCGACCGCGTCGGCGAATACCTGTTCGCTCCATAGATGTTGCGGCGCCAGGACGTAGTCAGCGCTGGATGCGACGAGGTCGGCGCTCAAGCGCTCGGCGGGCTGCAGCGGGCTGATCGTGACCAGCGTGCGCTCAGCGCGGAATATCGCGATCAGCGCCGCCACCGATTCCATGCGGTTACCGAGCACCACGGCGACACGACCGCCCGGTCCGCACCCCACCGCGGACAGCTCGCGGTTGATCTGTTCGGTCAAAGCCCGAACCTGACCCCACGTCGCCCACTGCCCGTCGCACTGGAGCATCCGAGCGTCATCGTCGGCACGCCACAACCGGCCCAGCGCCTCTTGGATGCTCGTCATCGTCACTTTCTGCAGACTCGGCGCCGCATGCGCCATCTAGTTAAATGTATACAGACATGGTTTACTAGGTCAACCTTCTGAAAGGGGCTGCGGATGGACTTCGGCTTGACCGGCGAACAGGAACAACTCGCCGACGCCGAGCGGGCATGGCTGGACCGAAACGATCCGATCGCGCGCCTGCGACAGTCCGTCGACACGGCACCGACCAGCGTCGATCCCGCCGCCGTCGCCCATGCGGCGGAGTCGGGACTGTTGGCGCTTCTGACAACGGACGTCGGCGGCACATACGTCGATCTGGCGGTGTGCAGCGAGGCGCACGGATACGCAGCAAGCTCGTTGCCGTTGGCGGATCTGACGATCGGCGCCTGGCTGCTGGAGCGCGCGGGCAGGCCGGAAGCGGCCGGGGCTGCCGAGGGCGAGCTGCTCGTCGGTGTGGCCCGCGCAGCCGATCAGGTCTCGTGCCCCGTCCCGATGGCCGCCGATATGGATGTTTTCGCGGTCGTGAGGCGAACCGCCGACGGTGAATTCGTGGCGCTTGGGCGTGACCCGAAGCTTGTGACAATGACGACGCTGGACCTGACCCGGTCGTGGGCGCGGCTGGACCTCGACGCGTCGGTGCTCGACTGGAAGGCGCTGCCAACCGGAACTCTGCAACACGTGCGCGACGCGTTGGCGGTACACCGCGCGTTCGACGCGCTCGGCGGTGCGGCACGACTGCTCGAGATGACGGTCACTTACGCGAAACAACGTGAACAGTTCGGTGCGCCAATCGGATCTTTCCAGGCCGTGAAGCACCATTGCGCGGACATGGCCGTCGGTGTGGAGGCTGGTCGCACGGCCTTGTGGGCGGCGGCGGTCGCGCTCGACGAAGCGCCGGCGGAGCACCGCTCGCGTGTGGCGTCGGCCGCAGTGGCTTACGCGAAGTCCGCGGCCAGCCGGGTCGCAAGCACCGCGCTGCAGGTGCATGGCGGAATCGGGTTCACCTGGGAGCACGACCTGCATCTGTTCCTGCGCCGCATCAAGGTCGACGAAGCCGTCGACGGAACCGTTGCCGAGCACCGCGCCGCTCTGGTACCGGTCTAGCGCGAGCGCAGTCACTTGCGTGGCAGGCCAAGCCCGCGTTCGGCGATGAGGTTACGCATGATTTCCGAACTGCCGCCCGCGATGGTGTAGGCGCGGGCATATAACCACTCGTCCTGCCAGCGGCCGTGGTCGAGGACGTTGTCGTCACCTTCGATGAGCACACCATCCTCACCGGCCAACTCGACCGCGAAAGCCGCCATCTCCAAGTTGATTTCGCTGAAAATCAGCTTGCCCATCGCCGCGTCGTGCATGCGTTCGCGGCCGCGAAGCCAGCGGGTCAAGTTGGCATACGTCAACGCCGACAACGCCTCCACCTCGGCGCTGAACTGGCCGATCCGGTCGCGGACCCGATCGCTGTCGATAGCGGGGCGGCCGTCGATGGTGACCCGACGGGCGAGATCAATCAAGGCATCGATCGCCAGCCGCAGCTTCACCACGATTCCACCCACATTGGTGCGCTCATGGGCGAGCGTGGCGTTCGCGATCGCCCAACCCTGGCCGGGCTCGCCGATCATCGCGTCGGCCGGCACCTCGACACCGTCGAAGAACACCTCGTTGAAATCGGAGGTGCCGGTCAGCTCACGTAGTGGTCGCACACTCACCCCGGGCGCGGACATGTCGAGGATGAACGCGCTAATGCCCTTGTGCTTCGGCGCATCTGGGTCGGTGCGTGCCAGCAGATAACCGTATCGCGCCCAGTGCCCGTCGGTCGTCCACACCTTCTGGCCGTCGATTGTGTAGGTGTCGCCGTTGCGGACGGCGCGAGTGCGCAGCGACGCCAGGTCACTGCCCGCCCCCGGCTCGCTGAACAGCTGGCACCACAGTTCACGGCCCGCGCGAATCTTGGGGAGATGGCGTCGACGCTGTTCGTCTGTGCCGTAATGGATCAGCGCGTGCGACGCGAGCACGCTACCGCTCTGCGCCCCAGGCGCCTGCGCGCGAGCGAGCTCCTCCCCCACAATGATCGAGTGTTCGGGCGTGAAGTCGTCACGGCCTCCGAATTCCACGGGCCAGTCCGCTCCGACGTACCCCGCCTCGTACAGACGACCTGTCCACTCCTGCAATGCGTTGAACTCGGCGTCGTTCTCGGCGCTGCGCACCCCCGCCCGGGGCGGAATCGCCGGGGCGTGCTCGGCGATGAACGCCCGCACCTCGGCGCGGAACGCCGCCAACTCAGGGCTCATGCCGTATTCCATTGTCGCCCTCCTAATACGGCGCCCGCCGCGCGGTCCCGCAATGCCTCCGCGCGCCCGACCAACACCGCGTTGGCCTTCGCCCGCCGCAACAGCAGATGCACCGGGTGCTCCCAGGTAAAGCCGATGCCTCCGTGGAGCTGCAGAGCACCTTCGGTGGCGGCCACCGCTGCATCGAACGCGGCGGCTGCGGCCAACTCGACGAGGTATTCCGTCTCATCGTCGTCGGCTTCCGTCTGTGCGTCGGTGGCAGCCACGAGCAGACTGCGGGCACCTTCCAAGGCCACCAGGATGTCCGCGCAGCGATGCGAGACCGCCTGGAAGCTGCCGATCGGGCGACCGAATTGCTCCCGCTCACCGGCCCATTCCACCGACATCGCCAACGCACGCGAACCCACACCGACCGAATCCGCCGCCACCGCAAGCAGAGTGTGGCCGCGGGCGACGCGCAACCCGTGCCGCAAGTCGGCGCCGTCCGACAGCACGTGCCCGGCAGCGCCGTTCAGCGTCAACGCGCCGACGGTCGCGGTGAGATCGAGTGGCTGATGAGCCTTTACGTCGACGCCGTCGGCGCCCGGGTCGACCTCGACAAGCACCTCGCCGTCGCCTCCGGTAGCCCGCGCCAGCACCAACAACACCTCCGCCGTCGGCGCGCCTGCGACGATCGGCACCACACCGGTCAACTGCTTCCCGTCCCAGCCGGGAAGCTCCAAACCCGTTGTCAGCCAACCGGAGTCGTGCAACGGAACCGCGAACGCCGCGGGCGCGCCTGCCGCGATTCGCTGGGCCACCCCCTTCGCGCCAACCGCGACCGCGACATCGAGCGCCGTCACCGTGGGAACGAGCGGGACCGCGGCGAGCGCCTTACCCGCCTCCTCGATCGCCGCGCAGAGCAAGCGCCTTGGCGCACCGCCGCCGCCGAGCGCCTCGTCGACGGCCAGGCCGGGCAGGCCGAACTCGACGAGCGCCGACCACACGGCGCCGTCGGTGGCATCGTGCGGTCGTTTCAGGTCGAGCAGGGCCTCGACATCCACCCGCGCTTGCAGTGCCCGAGCCAGCACCTCGCGCAGTTCACGCTCGTCCGCCTCGGCGACGGCAAGCGGCGCACCGGGGACCACCGCCGCGGCTCGCCGGCCCTCGCCACGGTGCGACGGCAGCCCGAGCACCGATTCGGCGATCGTGTTGCGCTGAATCTCCGCGGTGCCCGCGCCGATGGTGGTGGCGCGACTCATCAGGTACCCGAATGTCCAGCGGCCCTTGTCGATTGCGCCGGGGGCCCGACTGCCCAGCGCCGCGTGCGGTCCGGCGGCACGCAGCGCGAGTGCATGCATGTGCTGTTCGAACTCCGACTTCACCAGGCGGTTCACCGACGCCACGCCGCCGGGATCCTCGCCGCGAAGCACAGCGGCCAGTGCGCGGGCGCTGTTTGCCGCGATGGTGCGCACGCCCGACTCGAGCCGGGCGATGTCCTGGCGCACCTGCGGATCGGAACCCAACTGCCGCGACGCCACGAGCTCGATGACCTTGTCGGCGGTCTTGCGGTACTTGAACTCGTCGGCCAGGAACGCGGTGGCCCGCTCGTGGCCGAGCGAGGTACGCATGATGGACCAGCCCTGCCCTTCGGCGCCGACGCGGTTCTCGACGGCCACCTCGACGTCGTCGAGGAACACCTCGGCGAAATGCGCCGCGCCGCTGATATCGCGCAGCGGCCGAACGGTGATGCCCGCACTGTCCATCGGGATCAATAGGTACGTGATGCCCTCTGTCGAGCGCCCGGGCGGACCCGTGCGCACCAGCGCGAACATCCAGTCGGCCCGGTCGGCCATCGACGTCCACACCTTCTGCCCGGTGACCCGGTACACGTCACCGTCACGGACGGCGCGAGTGGACAGCGAGGCGAGGTCACTTCCCGCGCCTGGCTCCGAGAAACCCTGACACCAGAACTCGTCCGCGCGCAGCAGCGGCGTCAGGAACCGCTTCTTCTGCTCGTCGGTGCCGTGCTGGATCAGCGTGGGAGCGAGGATGAACGACAGCGGGCACGGGTGCGGCGGCGCCCCGGCGGCAGTGGTCATCCGGTAGTAGTCGAGCTGGTCTTCGAGCGACAACTCCAGGCCGCCGACGGATTTCGGCCAGCCCGGCGCGGCCAGGCCGTTGTCGACGAGCTTTGCGTGCCACGCGCGGGCGGCCTCGATGCGGTCGGGCTTGGCGCTTAAGGCGGCTTGTTCACGCTGGTGCTCGGCTAGCAGTCGCTCGAGCCGGGACCGCCAATCGGCAGACGACATCTGCACCCCACAAAGTTAACTTGGTTACTTATGTGAGCAGTCTCGCCTGTCGGGCCGGCACTTGGCAAGTGCGCCGCTCAATCCTCTTCGAGGATGAGCGCCAACTCCGGGCAGGCGGCGACGCCGTCGCGCGTCTTCTGCTCGTCTCCCGGCTTGACCTCATGAGCCTCGAGGATGCTGTAGCCGGAATCATCGATCGGGAACAAGTCCGGATCGACGGCGTAGCACTGTGCGTGACCGACGCACTTCGATTGTTCGAGGCGAACTTTCATCGTCAATCCTTTCGAGTTAGCAGGCCACTCGTATCGAGAACGTCTCGGAGGTGCGCGCGCTGGGGTTGTCGATTTTGAATCCCGTTGCGCTGCCGGTCATCAGGTATGTCCCAGCCGTCATCTCAACCTCAGCCGCCGGACCCAGGTCCGCCCAGTAGCTGCCGGTGAAACCCCCGACGTTGGTTATTTCGGTGTACTGCAGCGTCAGGCCTTCCGTGCTGTCGATCGACGAAGTCGTGCCTGAATTCTCGTCACCGGTGTTGATTGTCGTCAGGGTTCCCGTGGTCGTGCAGCTCACTGCGTTCGTCGTGCCCGGACCTGCGCCCCCGATGCTGACTTCTGCGGTGCCTGCGGGCAGGCCGCCGGCCGGCCGCGCAGCGGGTTCCGGGTCCGAGCACGAAGCGACAGCGCCAACAACCAACAACGCGGCGGCGCCTGCAGCGAATCGGCTGTCCACGAACCACCTCAATTCCCCACTGCTGGTCGGCGTCAGCGGGTAATCCGCTAAACATTTTCCCTATTCGACACCCCCGGTCAGGCTGCGGTCAAGCGCGGGAAGTTGAGCATCCTGCGTGCGTTCTCCTCGACTATCAGCGAGCACTCGTCATCGGGCACGTCGGCAAGCACCTCTGCCGCGCGCTTGCGAGAGTTCGGCCAGTTGGAATCGCTGTGCGGGAAGTCGATCTCCAGCGTGATGCGGTCGATGCCGATCTCGTGGCGGTTCTTCAGGCCGTGTTCATCGTCGATGAAGCAGCCCCAAAAGTGCTTCCGGAAGAGATCCGATGGCCGGGCATCGAAGTCGATTGGCTGGTAGTAGCGGTGCCGCTCCCACACGTAGTCGGACCGCTCGAGTATGTAGGGCACCCAGCCGATGCCACCCTCGGCAAGCGAGATCTGCAGATCAGGGAACTGCTGCAGTTTTCCGGAGAACAGCAGGTCGACCGTCGACCACATCAAGTTCGACGAAAACAGCGTGATGGCAACGGCGAACGGTGCGTCCGGCATCTGCATCTGACCCGCAACCGGCGCCATGGATGAGAACGAGAAGCCTGGAACGTATGAGCCCGAACCGAAATGAAGAGACAGCGGCATGTGGGCGTCCGAGCAGACGCGCCACAACGGATCCCAATGGTCGGAATGAAACGACGGCAACCCCAGTGGCACAGGGCTGTCCGGGAATGACACCGTGCGCGCGCCCTTGGCGGCGACGCGTTCCGCCTCCTCGACACAGGCCGCGATATCCCATGTCGGCAGGATCGCCAGCGGGATATAGCGATCAGGTGCAGTCGCGCACCACTCGTCGATGTAAAAATCGTTCCACGCCTTCACACACAGCAGCGCCAATTCCTTGTCCTTGGCGCGGTGAAATGTGCCGCCGCCGAAACCCGGGAACGACGGAAAGCACAGCGCTGCCTGCACGCCGTCCAGGTCCATGTCGGCTACGCGGGCGACCGGGTCGTAGCAGCCGGGAATCATGTCCTCGTATCGGACCGGATCCATACCCCACTCCTCCGGCGGCTTCCCCGCAACGGCATTCAGGCCGATGGTCGGAAAGATCTGGCCGTCGTAGCTCCACAAATGCTTGCCGTCCATCTCGACGATCCGCGGGCCCTCCTCACGAAATTTCTCGGGCAGGCGGTCCTGCCACACCCGAGGATGTTCGACGAGATGGTCGTCGACCGACACGATCTGGTGATGGTCTTGGAGTGGCATAGCTGCTCCCATTTTCTGACATGTCGTCTTGATTTCTGACAATTCGTCTCACGACGGTATATGATGGAGGTCACAAAAGTCCAGAGGTGAGAGGTGGACCATGCCGGAAACACAGCGGCCGTCCCGGGAGCGCGAAAAGCTCGACGAAGACGACCACGACCTGCTCACGTTCGGTGAAGCCGGGGAGCGGCTGCGTCTCGAAATCGCGGCTGCCCGCGACGACGTCGCGCGGCTTCAGGACGCCGGCGAGACCGCGGACCTCGAGAAGGCGCGGGCTCGGCTTGAGGCGCTGCGCGCGGCCGCTGACCGAAATTCGGCACAGCCCATCAACGATGCCAACTTCGAGAAGTTCTTCGGCTACCCGGGTAAAGCCAAGCGCAACCTGCCGACGTCACCTGCCATCGAATGACCGCCGCCAACAAGATGCGGCGGGCGGGCTATGCGCCCCCAACCAACGCCGCCGTTGGCCGGCGGGGCATGCACACCCGCGACCGGATACTCCGATGCGCAGCGGAAGTCTTCCTGCAGAACGGTTTTCACGGCGCGTCGATCGACATGATCGCGGCGGCGACAGGCGCGTCGCGCGCGACGGTCTATCAGTACTTCGCGGACAAGGAAGCGATCTTCGGTGAGCTGGCCCGCGATTCCGCACGAGCCGTGCTCGAACACGCCGAGAGCCTGGGCCCACTGAAACCCACCGCAGACGGACTTGCCAACCTCACGACGTGGATGCACGGCTGGGCCGATATTTACGACGCACACGCGGCGGTGTTCGCCGAATACCCCGGCATCGGCACGGTGATGGGCCTGACGGTCGTCGACTCCCAATCGGTGCCGGAAAAGTTCAGGCAGCGGATCACCGAACGGCTGCGCTCGGCGCCGTTGCACGGGTTGGAACTTGACGACGCCGCGGCGGCGCTCATGCGTCTCCCCCACATGATCAACCTGTACCGCTACCGCGGCATGTACGGATTGCCTTCGCGTGCAACCGTTTCCAACTCTCTGGCGATCGCTCTGCAGGCCATGCTCTTTCCCGATGCGGAGCACAGCACGACCTCCGTGACCATCGCGCCGGGACCGACTGCAACCGCCCCTCGTGCGGCGGCCGAAGAGACAATCTCTCCCATCCGACAGGATGTGCTGCGGGCCAGTTCTGCACTGTTCGCAGAGCGCGGCTATTACGCGGTCCGGATGGAGGAGATCGCCGCGGCCGCGGACGTCAGTCGCGCGACCCTGTACCGGCACTTCAGCACCAAGGACCTGATCTTCGCCGAGCTGACCCGCACGGCCGTACGCGAGATCGAACACCACGCCGCCGCCTTGAAGCGGCTGGCGGCCGAAACAGTTGACATCGAGGCGTTTTCGCACTGGACGCTTGACTACGTCCGCTTCCACCGTGCCTACAGCGGCGTCATTCGCGCCTGGTTCGACGGTACTGTCGCCGAGCGACTGCCTGATGCGGGCGCCACCGACGGCGTCGCTGCGATGCACGACGCAGTGTCCGCATTACTGAGCACCTCGAGCCTGCCCGAGGGGATGGATTCCGCGACGGCGGCGGCCGTGGTACTGGCCACGCTCGGGCGGATGACCGAGCCCACCGCGGCGGGGGACGGCGACCTCCACGCCGCGGAAGTCATCGTCGCTTTGTTGTGCCGGTCGCTACTTGGTCAGCCTGGCGCCGCCACGTAACCCGCGGCGGATCTGCGCAACTGCCAAATCTGCGCCGGGCATAGTTCGTTGGCGGCCTGGCTGATCAGGTAGGAGGCCTGGAACTCGTCGTTGGTACGGAAGTCGGTTTTGATGTCAACAACCAGCTGCGCGTACGGCCTGCCCTGGGCAATCTTGTCGCAAATGCCACGGCCGTAGGCGAGGGCGTGGTCGGCGTTGGCGAAGTTGTATCCCGGCCGCACTGTCACATTGATCAGATAGGCAACCGCGTCTGCGGACGCGGCCGGCGTGCCCATGACCGCTGCGCCCACCCCCGCCAGCAGGGCAAAGGCCAAGACGGTGAACCTCTTCGTCCTCATAGAACCGAAAGCGTAATTCATTTATCTGATTGACGTGTAGCCTATGTGGGCATGACATTCGGTCGGCGTGTCGTGGCGATGTTGTTCCTGGTGGTCGCGCTCGCGGCTGGATCAGCCGTGCCGCTCGCGAATGCCGACAACAAGCGTCTCAACGAGAGCGTTTTCGTCAACATCTACACCGCGCAGGCGCAGAACGGTTGTCCCGGCGAGCCACAGCTGGATGGCCGGCTCGTGGAGGCGGCCCGCCTGCACACCCTCGACGTGCTCCATAACCGGGCGCTGAACGGCGATATCGGTTCTGACGGCTCCACGCCGCAGGACCGGGCGAACCGCACCGGCTTCGTCGGCAAGGTGTCCGAAACCGTCGCGATCAACCCGGCGCTGGCGATCAGCGGCATAGAGATCCTGAACCAGTGGTGGCACAACCCGCCACTGCGAGCGATCATGCAGGATTGCTCGAACACCGCGATAGGCGTGTGGTCGGAGAACAGCCTGGACCGCTCCGTGGTGGTCGCGGTGTACGGCCAGCCCGGCTAATCGACCGCCGCCGCTGCGACTTCGGCGCGCAGGCGCTTCTTGTCCACCTTGCCGCTGACCAGCACCGGCAACTCGTCGACGACCAGGAGCCGTCGCGGCACCTTGTAACCCGCAAGCCTGGCCCGGACGAAGTCTTGGATCGCCTCAAGCGTGAGGGTCGCGCCCGCCGCCGGCACCACAACAGCGCAGACCGCCTCGCCCCATTTCTCGTCAGGCGCGCCGACGACGGCGCAGGCCGCGACGCCGTCTAGGCCGCCGAGCACCTCCTCCACCTCCGGCGAGTACACGTTCTCCCCGCCGGTGATGATCACGTTCTTCTTGCGGTCCACGAGGTACAGCAGCCCGCGGTGGTCGAACCGCCCGATGTCGCCGGTGTGACACCAGCCGTCGCGCAGGGTGGCCAGCGTTGCGACCGGATCGTCCCAGTAGCCGCGGAACAGCGAGTCCGAGCGCACCGCGATCTCGCCGGGTTCACCGAGGGGCACGTCGCGGTCGTCGTCGGAGACGATCCGTACTCGCACGCCGGGAAACGGGAAGCCTACGGAGCGCAAGGCATCTGCGCCATCCACCGAGTGCATCTCTCGTGGCAACCCCGACACGATCGCCTCGGTCTGCCCGTAGAGATTGAGGAACCCTGCCTGCGGCATCAGCGCCAGCGCCCGCTTGAGGGTACTCATGGTCATCGGTGCGGCCGCGTAGATGACGGTCCGCAGACTCTCCAATGCCCGCGCATCCGTTACCTCGTCGAGCAGTGCCCGCAGCATCACGGGCGCCAAGTGCACCAACGTGATTCGCTCTTGCGGTATCAGCCGCACGGCCTCGGCCGCATCGAACTGCTGCTGCAACACCACGCTGCCACCCCGGGCGTGCAATCCCCCGATGATCGCCATCGCCCCGACGTGAAACATCGGCATGTTGATCAAGCCGCGGTCGGCGCTGCCCGTCTGCATTTCGGCGTTCATGGTGAACGCCACCCGTCGAAGTTCCGGCTGCCCGAGGATGCAGCATTTCGACGCGCCGGTGGTGCCACTGGTGAACAGCAGGCAGGCGATATCGTCGGGTCGCGCTGCGAACGCAAGCCGTGCGCCCTCACCGCCCGCCACGAACTCCTCGAAGTCCACCATTCCGGTGCGCCCCGACCCGCCGATGTTCACCAGCAGCGGCGCAGTCGACAGTTTCGGCACGAGTTCTGTTATCACCGAAGCGAATTCGTCGGAACAGAACACGATCGACGGACTTACTCGCTTGAGCACGTCGAGCATCTCACCGGGCGCCAACCGGAAGTTGACCGTCGCCATGATGATGCCGCTCAGTTGCGTCGCCGCCATCACCTCGCCGAACTCGACGCTGTTGCGGCTCAGCACAGCGATGCGGTCCTGCCGTCGCACACCCACCGCCGCCATCGCCGACACCAGTCGCACCGCCCGGTGATACAGCTGCGCGTGAGTGAGCTGCCGAGACCCCATCTTGTACGCGGGCACGTCGGCGAAACGCACCGCGTTGTCGGTGACGACATCGCCGAGCGTCAGGTCGAGTCCGTCGGCGGTCACGGCAAGCTACCTGCTGCTCAACAGCATCGACCCGGCCACCGGCCCGCCGCCGACCCCGACGGCGACCACCTCGGGTGTCTTGGGCGCCTGGCGGTCGCCACCCTCCCCCCACATCTGCACGCAGGCTTCGTGCAGGAAGCCCATGCCGTGCAGCCGACCGCCCGACAGTTGGCCACCGCTGGTGTTGATCGGCAGCGCGCCGTCGCGCGCGATCCGTTCACCGCCCTCGATGAACTCGCCCACCTTGCCGTGTTCGCAGAAGCCCAGGGCCTCGAGCCACATCACGGTGAGGAAGGAGAAGCCGTCGTAGATCTGGGCCATGTCGACGTCGGCAGGCGTTAATGCAGTGTTTTGCCAAAGAGTCGCCCCAGAATCGTGGGCGGCCATCGTGGTGATGTCCGACCGCTGATCCCATGTCGCGCGTTCGAACATCCCGGGTCCGACCGATTCGACAGTCAGTGGATGACGCGGCAGCCCCTTGGCGGCGTCGCGGCGCGACACGATGACCGCAGTCGCGCCGTCACACGGGACGTCGCAGTCATACAGGCACAATGGCTCGGAAATCATGCGCGCCCCGAGGTAATCGTCCATGGTCATCGGCTCGCGGTAGACGGCGTCGGGGTTCATCGCTGCGTTGCGCCGCGCATTGAGCGCGATCCAACCGAGCTGCTCACGCGTCAACCCGAAGTCGTGCATGTATCGCTGCGCGGGCATGGCCAGCCAGTTCGCCGCCGACAGCGCGCCGAACGGTGCCACCCACTCCAGATGGGGCGGCAGTTTGCCACCGGTGAAGAGCACCGATGCGCGTCCACCACCGGACTGCGCAGCCGCCGTCGACTCCCACACCGAGCGATAGACCACCACATGGTTGGCGAGCCCGAGGGTGACGGCCATGCACGCTTCGATCACCGGACCGATCTGCCCGGCGGTCTCCATCGCTGAGACGTACCACCGGCAGCTCAGTCCAAGCGCGTTGCGGACTTCCTGGACGGCGGCGCCGGAGAAGCCTGGGTCGGGCACGCCGGGTCCGGGGTAGCTGGCGATGCCGTCGACGTCGTCGACGGCCAGGCCCGCGTCTTCGATCGCGCGCAGCACGGCTTCGAGCGTCAGGTCCAGACCCGTGCGGCCCAGCCGACGGCCGACCTGCGACTTGCCGGCGCCCGTCAGGATCGCCTTGCCGTCGAACGGACCGCCGGTCATCTTGGTGAGGTTAGCCATCAGAACACGAACCTGGCGATGAGTTCAGCGACCGCGGCGGGTTTCTCGACGCCGTCGATCTCCACGGTGTGGCGGACGGTCAGGTTGACGGTGTCGTCGGCGACCTTGGTGGCGTCCGCGAGCTCGGATCGCACCCGGATGCGGCTGCCCGCGGTGACCGGCGCCAGGAAGCGGACCTTGTTCAGGCCGTAGTTGATGCCCATCTTCGCGTTCTCGACGCGGTAGTTGTCCTTGCTCACCCCGGGGATGAGCGACAGCGTGAGGAACCCGTGCGCGATCGTTGCGCCGTAAGGGCTCTCGGCTTTGGCTTTCTCGACGTCGACGTGGATCCACTGATGGTCCATCGTGACGTCGGCGAAGGCATCGATGCGGCTCTGGTCGATGTCGACCCAGCGGCTGACTCCGAGTTCGGCGCCGATCAGTGCGATCGCGTCGTCAATGGATCCGATCGTCTTCACTCGCGCTCCCGTCGTCGCCACCCGAAATACAGATATCTATTTAACGGTATAGACTGACCGAGCCCGCTGGGCAACCGGCCCGACAACCGACGACCTTGGGAGACACATGCCCACCACGTCCCGCGCAGCGATCGTCGCCGCCGCCCGAACACCAATCGGCACGGCGCGTAAGGGCACGCTGGCCAACATGCCCGCCATCGAACTGGCCAAACCCGTAGTGTCAGCCGTCATCGAGCGCTCTGGCCTGGACGGCGCCGACTTCGACGACTTCGTCCTGGCCGAGAGCATGCAGGGCGGCGGGGACAGTGCCCGCTACATCGCGGTGGCTAACGGCCTGATCAACGTTCCCGGCCTCGCCGTCAATCGCCAGTGCGCGTCGAGTCTGTCCGCCATCGCGGTGGGCGCGGGGCAGATCGCCGCCGGGATGAGCCGCGCGATCCTGGCCGGTGGGATGGAGTCGCTATCGACCGCGCCGATCATGCAAAAGAGAAAGCCGTTCACCTCCGGTAAGTCCGCCGAGGACTACGTGCAGTGGTTCCCCGAATCGCATCCACCGACCGCAGAAGCGCCCGCGATGGACATGTCCATCACCGTCGCACACAACTGCAACATCCAGTTCGGGATCACCCGCGAGGATCAGGACGAGTGGGCACTGCGAAGCCATCAGCGTGCGATCAAGGCCATCGACGCCGGGTCGTTCGCCGACGAAATCATCCCCATCGAGGTGCCTCAAGCCGACGGGTCGACGATCACGTTCGCCGAAGACGAGCATCCGCGGCGCGGCAGTTCAATGGAATCGCTTGCCGGACTGAAGGTGCTGCATCCCGAGATCGAAGGCTTCACCGTGACTGCCGGGAATTCGTCGGGCATCAACGATGCGGCGGCGGTCGTCGCACTCGCATCGCCTGACACTAAGCAAAACGTGTTGGCCCACGTGCTGTCCTGGACGCAGGTCGGACTCGACCCGACCCGCACGGGCAGCGGACCGATCAAGGCGATTCCGAAGGCGCTGGAGCTGGCAGGCCGCAAGCTCGAGGACGTCGCCCTGTTCGAGATCAACGAGGCCTTTGCCGCTCAAGCCGTCGCGTGCACCCGAGAACTCGGACTCGACGAGGAGATCGTGAACGTCTATGGCTCCGGTATCAGCCTGGGCCATCCGATCGCCGCCACGGGCGCGCGCATGGTCACCTCGGCGATCTACGAATTGCGCAGGCGCGGAGGCGGAATCGGCGTGCTGTCGATGTGCGCAGGCGGCGGAATGGGTGCGGCGATGGTCATTGAGGTGGCATGAGATGACGAACCTCATTGCGGACGGACTCTTCCGGGTCGACGGCGACCGCGCGGTGCTGCGTGGGTCTCGGCGGCGCAGCACCGGTGTCGTCAAGTTCCCAGCGGAGCGTCCGGAACTATTTGACGGAAGCCCGGACATCCAGTCAGACATCGAACCGATCGAGCTGTCCACGGAGGGAACGCTTTACACGTTCACCACGCAGGAGTTTGCCCCCCCACTGCCGTACAAGGGCAGCCGGGATCCCAAGACATTCCGGCCCTACATCGTCGGCTACATCGAGCTTGCCGAGGGCGTACTGGTGGAGTCGCTCATCATCGACGCGGCCGCAGCCGACCTGCAGATCGGCCAGCGGATGGTGTCAGCGACCACCACGCTGGAAACCGAAGCCGGCGAATCGTTTCTCACGTACGCGTTCCGCCCCGCATAGCATCAGCCTGTGACCGACCTGGGCATGCCGGAGTTCGCGCTGCATCCGCTGCACGGCATCCACGAACCCACGAGCGCGACACCGAAGCGCCGTCCGCGGTCGGTGCGCCGCACGACATCAATCGACATGACGCGCGACGTGGGGTCGCTGGATCCGGTGTATCTCAACGGACGCGGACGCGACTTGTGGACCGCCTACGACGGAGCCGCAACAGAGATCGCCACGGCCGGCATATCGGCGACCATCGAGATGGTGGCTCGCGTCGTCCGGCATGTCGAGGTCACGCCGCCGGTAGAGACGGTCGCCCACCTGTGCGGCGCACCGGCGATGAGCGGGTTTCGTGCCGCGGCCGACAAGGCGGCACCAGAGCTTCGGGCGGCGCGTGACCTCCGGTACACCCTGCTTGACGACGTGCCCGTCGCGACGCTGATCTCCGGGCATGCACTGTCGGCTTCCGGCGTTCTCGGGGAGTTCACGAGGTCGGGGTACCTGCCGGTGGCCGACCAGTGTGCGGGATTCGCGAGCGGCGGGATGTTGATGACTTCGTTCGAGCGAGGTGATCCTGCGGTCGTGACCGGCCCGGTCGCGCCGAAACTCGACGATGACGATGACCCGTACGCCTGGCACCAGATGCCACCGCTGTCATTACACGCGATGCGCCGGCGGCGACGTCTGGACGTTTATGACGCAGGACCCACTCATGCAGGTATCGATGCCATGTTCCGCGATACATATGTGCGCGCCGACGGTGCCGAGACGATCATCCACGAATACACGTTGACCGCGACGGTGGACACGGACAGCGGGTTCATCGTCGCATCGGAGGCCACGCCGCGGGTTCTGCCATGGCGGGAGTGCCCTGGCGCCGTCGCCAGTGCATCGAGGATTACTGGAATGGCATTGTCGGAGTTGCACTTCCGCGTTCGTCAGGAGCTGACCGGTACCAGCACGTGCACTCACCTCAACGATCTACTGCGCAGCGTCGCCGACGCCGAGGCGCTGATCGATGTGGTGCGCGGCGACTAGCTCCCGACCTCAGGGCACCAGGGCCGAGGGCTCCCCAAAGACCAACCGAACCACGATGGTCGGCGTGATCAGGAATAGCCCAGCGCTTGACGTTTAATGTCGACGACTCGCGCACCCATGTGCGCAGCGATCCAGTCCGAGATGATGCCTTTCTGCGCTAATGGTCAATGGACGCTTGCCGACGCCGGTTCGAAAGCGGCCGCCTCGGAGTCGGGATAGAAGCTGCGCGCCCAGGTACGTAACTTCTTGAAGCCGGCGGCTTCCGAGGTGGCCAGACCCGGCGGATCCATGTAGATCTGGTGTTCCCAGATCGCGATGTCGTCCGGCAATGCCGTCTGCGCTGCTTTCAGACGTTCGTCGTAATTGCCGCTCGCCTCGTCAATCCAGTAGGTGGAGAAGATGTCTGACGTCGTATCGTCGACCGGAGTGGCGCAAATAGCGATGACCCGGAACCCCTCGCGGGTGTGCTCGCCGTTGAACGAAATGCCGATGCCAGACCAATAGATCTCCAACGTGTTCTTGGTTTCTCCCGGTTGGTCGACTCCGTCGCTCCACCTGCGGCCGAAGCCGACCTTCGCCGACCAGGTCACGTCGTCGACGTCCTCACGCAGCACGGTGGGACTGACGGGCGTCTTGTGAACGAACCGGAAGTGATGCGGGTCGACGGCATTCTCGGCGATCACCTGAGGATGGACATGGATGCCGGGGAACTTGATGCGCGCTTCGGGCCCAACGGGCATGTAGTCGCGATCGCGGATGTGGTCCCCAAGCACCCGCAACCCGTCGGGCACCTCCCACATTGGCGGGCGACGCGCCGCGTCGTGCCAGATGTAGATGGACTCATTGCGTTCGGTCACCGGCCAGGACCGCACCTTGCGCCCCCGGTTGGGACGGCTCTCGTAGGGAATGCGGACGTTACGTCCTTCCCCGTTCCACACCCAGCCGTGGAAGGGGCACTGGATACCGTCCTCGACGACGCATCCGCCCCTGGACAGGTTGGCCCCCAGGTGCTGGCAGTGCGCGTTGAGCACGTGGACCGCCCCCTGCAGATCGCGAAACGCGACGAGTTCGACCCCGAAATAGCGAAGGGGTAAGACGTCGCCATCGGCAAGATCGGCACTCCATGCGACTTGAAACCATCCAGTCGGCTGCATGCTGGGCAGGCCCTTCATACTCACTCCCTGACGTAGCGCACTTCTTGTAACGCATGACACTCACACTAATGGGAATGGCGTTCCCACACAATACGCGTGCTAATTTGGGAACAGTATTCCCGGAATATGGAGCACAAAATGGGCAGCGATGGTCGCCAGTCGGAGCGTGATGCGATCATGCGGGCCGCGTACCGGCTGATCAGCCAGGGCGGCTCGTCGACGGGGACGACCACGTCGATCGAGAACATCTTGCGCGCCGCCGGCGTGAACCGACGGATCTTCTATCGGCATTTCTCCTGCAAGGACGACCTGATCATCGCGATGCAGGAGTGGGCCGGCGACCTGATCCTGACCGCTCTGCAGAAGGCAGTAGCCGCCGCCGACACGCCTGCCGCCGCGGTCGCCGCGTGGATCGAGAACTACCTGAGTATCGGCTGGGACGAGACGCGATTTCGCGACGCCTTGGCCTTCATGTCGGCGGACGTCACCGGAGCGCCCGGCATCGCTACGGCGTTGGAGGCCACCTACGCCCGGCACCGAGAAGTGCTCACCGACGTGTTGGCCGCGGGTCTCGCCGACGGCAGTCTGCCCAACGCACGCCCCGAACTCGATTCGTTCGCGATTCACGCTGTGGCCGTGCGTCACCTCGAAGCACGCATCCGAGGCCGCGTGGACACCGATTTCCATGAGGTGCGCAACCAGGTGGTCACATTGATGTTGACCGGACTCTCGGCCCCGGCGGTACATCCGGACCTCGTCGGGAATGGCGTTGCAGAAAATGCCTGATTTCTTGGGAATAGTATTCCCGGAGCAACGTCATCAGGACCTTCGCATGAAATAGCCGATCGGACCTCGGGCACTGTCGCGGCGCGTCGAGCGAAACGATCACGACGCGGACGGTGTCGTCATCGCCACAATCATCTCGGCGACGACGGCGATCATCTCGTCGCGGTCGACGGCTACGGTCTGCCGGTGCACCGTGTGCCAAGCCCGGTCCAGCAGGCCCATCACCGCGACGCCGATGACCTCCGGTGAGTGCGCCCCGTCGCCGGCGATAGCCTGTCCGAGCTTCCACGATGCCCGAGTCACCATGCGGTTACGCGAGTTTCGGAACTCCTCGTCGTCGGGCGCGGAGTGCGCCGACGCCAGCACGAAGGCGCCGTGGTGGTCCATGTAGTCGAAGTAATGACCAACCCAAGTCCGAATATCGGCCGGACCGAACGGTTCTCGAGCATTGGCCCACTCGGCGATGACGGCCAGCGCGTCGTGATAGGCAGTCTTGCCGAGGACGTTGAAGATCTCCCGCTTGTCCTTGAAGTAGGTGTAAAAGCCAGCGCGGGAGATACCGCATGCCTCGGTAATCGCGTTGATCGGCGTACCGGCGTACCCGCGTTCCAAAAACAGGCGGCGACTGGCCTCGAGGATCGCCGAGCGGGTGCGCTCACCGCGGCTGACGTCGGGTTGGGGTGCAACACGAACGCCCGAAGTCAACGTCATGGCGCGACTATATGTGACAGTAGCGTCAAGTGCAATCTAGCGACGTAATTTGCTCTGTATATGTGGATATCGGCTTGTACTTGACACAATCGTCACGTTGAGCGAAGCTCGTACCAAGCCCGATGAAAGAGCAGCGAGAGGCACACCGATGACGCAGTTCACCGAGGCACCGATCTTCGATGCCGATCAGCACATGTACGAGACCCCTGATGCGCTGACGAAGTTCCTGCCCGAGAAGTTCAAGTCGAAGGTGCAGTTCGTGCAGATCGGCAGGCATACCCGCATCGCCATCCGTAACAAAATCAACGACTACATGCCGAACCCGACGTTCGAACGCGTCGCCGCACCCGGCGCGCACGAGAAGTTCTACGCCGGCCAGAACGCCGAGGGCCTGTCGATGCGGGAGATGTCGGGCCGTGGCATCGACACGCCGCCCGGCGCGCGCAACCCTGAGGACCGGATTGCCGAACTCGACCGCCAAGGCGTCGACGCATGCCTGAACTACCCCACGCTGGCCAACCTCGTCGAGCACGCCTCCGCGGAGGATCCCGACCTGACCGTGGCCATCATCCACGCGCTGAACCAGTGGATGCTCGAACATTGGGGCTTCACCTACGCCAACCGGATCTACTCGACACCGGTGCTCACTCTGGGCCTTGTCGACGAGGCGCGTCGCGAGCTGGAGTACATCCTGGACAACGGCGCCAAGGTCGCGCTGATCAAGCCGGCGCCGGTGTTTGGCTACAAGGGCTGGCGCTCACCGGCCCTGCCCGAGTTCGATCCGTTCTGGCGTGACGTCGAGGACGCCGGTTTGCCGATCGTGTTGCACGCGAGCCAGCCTCCACTGCAGGAGTACATCGAAAAGTGGGAGCCCGCAGACACCGCCAACGCATTTGAAATGTCCGCGTTCAAGTGGACGGCGTTGGGCCACCGCGAGATCGCCGACATGGTCACCAGTTTGATCTGCCACGGCACTCTGACGAGGTTCCCGAAGCTGCGCATCGCCAGCGTGGAGAACGGCAGTGCGTGGATCAAGCCGCTGTTCGATGACCTCGAGATGACCTACAAAAAGATGCCGCAGAACTTCCTTGAGCATCCGCACGACGTGTTCCGTCGCAACTGCTGGGTCAGCCCGTTCTGGGAAGGCAAGGTCGCCGACGTCGTTGAGACCGTCGGCTGGGACAAGGTGATGTTCGGTTCCGATTGGCCGCATCCCGAGGGCCTGGCGGAGCCCAAGCGCTACTGGAAATACGCCGAAGGCATGGACAAGCGGCGCACCTACGACTTCATGGGTGACAACACGCGGCGCTTCATGGGCCTGCCGATCGCCAACCCCGATCCGGACGCCGTCAAGCCGCCGGCTCTCGTGAACGCTTGACGCCTGCGTCGATGACGGAAATGTGAATGCGTGTCACGGTGTTTGGCGCGACCGGCCAGATCGGCCGCTTGGTCGTCGCCGAACTGCTGGCTGCTGGCCACGACGTCACCGCTTACGTTCGTGATCCCTGCAAGCTGCAAGTCGCCGATCTGCATCTGACCGTCGTAACCGGCGAGCTGTCGGACGCCGAGGCAATTCAACAGGCAGTGCACGGCGCAGATGCGGTGATCAGTGCGCTCGGCCCTGCCCTGAACCGCAAGGCGAAGGGCACGCCGGTTACCGACGGTACGAGAAACATCGTCGCCGCCATGCAGGCCGAGGGCGTCAGACGATACATCGGCCTGGCGACGCCGTCAGTGCCCGACAAGCGCGACAAGCCGACGCTCAAGGCCAGGATCCTGCCCGTCATCGCCGGAACCCTGTTCCCCAATGGGCTGCGCGAAATCGTCGGCATGACGAAGGCGGTCACCAACTCGGATCTGGACTGGACCATCGCGCGCATCACGAGTCCGAACAACACAAAGCCGAAAGGCACTCAGCGCGTGGGCTTTCTCGGCCGCGACAAGGTTGGTTCGGCGATGTCGCGGGCCGACATCGCCGCGTTTCTCGTGGCCCAACTCAACGACAAGACGTTCTCGCGGGCGGCGCCGGCAATCAGCAACTGACCGCCAAGGAGGTCGCGGTGAGCGAAACACGTTTTCATCGTAGGAATCTCGGCGTCGTGCGCTATGAGCGCGACGGTGCGATCGCCCGCATCGTTCTCGACTGGCCGGAACGGGCCAACGCCCAGTCTTCGGAGATGGTGAGCCAGGTCGACTCCTGCCTCGACGAGGCGCGGCAGGACTACGGGGTGAAGGTGGTCATCGTCAAGGGCAGCGGCAAGGGCTTCTGCGCCGGACACGTCATGGCGCCCGACGCCTACCCGGAGTTCGCCGATTCGCAGGCCCACACGGGCAGCAACTACCAGGGCAGCAAGGAACTCTTCCTTTGGCCGACCCTGAGATACTGGGAGTTCCCGAAGCCGATGATCGCGCAGGTACACGGTTATGCGATCGGCGGGGGCACGTACTGGGCGCTGTTACCCGAGATCACCATCGCCTCCGAGGACGCCTACTTCCAGATGCCGCTAGTGCCCGGCCTCGGATTTGCGGGCGGGGAGACGATGATCGAGCCGTGGGTCTTTATGAATTACAAGCGCGCCGCCGAATACCTCTATACCGCACAGACTTTGACCGCTGAAGAGGCTTTGAAGATGGGCTTGGTCAACCGCGTAGTCGCCCGCGCCGAGCTCGAACCAGTGACCGAATCGTTGGCAGCCAAGATCGCCCGTGCCCCACTATCCACGCTGATGGCGACGAAGACCATGCTGGTGCGCGCATGGGAGCAGATGGGCATGCGCCAGCATCTCCAGCTGTCGGCCGACGTGATGTCGGTGCTGGAACACACTTCTGACGCGCAGGCGCTGCGCGCCGAATTGCTGGCACGCGGCCGACTGCCCCGCGAGCAGGCGGGCGAGGTCTAGCGCGTTTGATAGAACGCCACCGCGCGGCGGATGGAGTCGTGGATCGGCTCCGGTTGCCACCCGAGTTCACGTTCGGCCTTGCCGTGGTCCATCGGGGACATGATGTGCATCAGCCGCACCGACAGCGTCGACAGCAGCATGTCGCGCCGCAACAGCTTCGCTGCGAGGTCTCCGCAAAAGCCCAGTGCGTACATGAGCTTCAACGGAATTCCGATCCGCGGCGGCCGTGCTCCGCCTGCCCGGGCAGCCGTTGTGTAGAGTTCGCGCGCGCTGATGTAGCGCTCCGAGATGATGTACCGCTCGCCGACGCGGCCCTTCTCTGCGGCCAGGATCAGTGCACGAGCCGCGTCTTCGATGCCGACTACTTCCATCGACATGTCCTTGACGTACACGGGCATCTTGCCCTTGCCCGCCGCGGCCACCAGCGACCCGTGTGGAGTCGGCTGAAAGTCGCCGGGGCCGTACGTGTTCGAGACGCACATCGCGACCGCAGGCAGTCCCCGTTCCCGTGCGTACTGCAATACCAGGTTCTCGGCCTCGACCCGCGACCGAATGTAGCTGCCGCCCTTGTCTGCCCAGTTGAACGGCTCGTTCTCCGTAACCGGTCGACCGTCTTCGCTGAGTGCGATCGTGCCGATGGTGCTGGTGAACACGAAACGCCGCAGGTCTGCGTCCACGGCGGCGTCGAGGACGTGGCGCAGGCCCTCGACATTGGTGCGGAACAGCGGGGCAGGGTCACGCAGCCAGGCCCGGGTGTCGACGACACAGTAGTAGACGTCGTCGCAGCCGTCCATTGCGTCGCGCAGCACTGCGTCGTCGAAGACATCGCCGTAGTGCCGTTCGATGTCGAGGTCGTCGAGTGCGACGGTGGAACTGGTGCGGCGCAATAGGACTCGCACCCGCTCCCCCCGCTCCACGAGTTGTCGCGTGACGTGCGAACCGAGGAACCCGCTCGCGCCGATTACCAGTTTCATCGCCACGTCAGCACTCTCACCGCCTACCGCTGGGCAAGCAATCTGAGCCGAGATCGGACCCGCCGCTCCAAAAAGTCGCCGAGCACGTTCTCGAAGACCGCGTTGTCGTCGCCGGCCACCATGTGGTGAGCGCCTGCGACGGTGGCGAACTCCGCGTGCGGCACCAGGTCGAGGAAGCGGATCGAATCGTCGACGCTGAGCACATCGGATTCCCCTCCGCGCACCAGCAGCGTCGGCAGCCGCAGGCTGCTGGCCGCCGCACCCAGCCGCGCGGGGTCGATGAGTTGGTTGCGCTGCACCGCTTGGTCGGTGGGTGAGGCCATGAAGGCCGGATCCCAGTGCCAGTACCACCGCCCGTCGCGCAGCCGCAGGTTCTTTTTCAAGCCGTCGAGGTTGCGCGGTCGGGGGCGGTGAGGAAGGTACGCGGCGACTGCGTCGGCGACCTCCTCAAGTGAGCCGAACCCTTCCTCGGCGTGCGACACCATGAAGTTGCGGATCCTGTTGGTTCCCGACGGCTGCAGAAACGGCGACACGTCGACCAGCACCAGGCCGAGCGCGAGATCGGGTCTGCCGCCAAGCGCTTCCAGCGACGCATTGCCTCCCAGCGATGCACCGACGAGCACCGGAGGGCGACCGAGGAACTCGGTTATGCAGACCACGTCTGCGGCGAAGCGCTCGAGGTCGTAACGCCCGTCGGCCGACCAGCCGCTGTCGCCGTGCCCGCGCAGGTCGACCGTCAGGGCGTACCAACCCTGCCCGCCGAGATCCGCCGCGGTCGCCTTCCACGAATGCCGGGTCTGGCCGCCGCCATGCAGAAGCACCACCGGCGAATCGGCCGGATCACCAAATGCGTCTGCGGCCAAGGTGACGTCGTCGGCCGGAATATTCAGTGCCGCTTGCTGACTCGCCATCGTCAGTCGCTGGCCGGCAGCGGCTTGGCCTCTTTGAGGCGCAGTGCCGTCTCCCCCACGCTCAGCGTGCCCGCTCCCGCTTTCGTCACCAAGACCTCGGCGCCGGTCTCATCGACATAACGCTTGCCCATCACGTTGCCTTCGGCGAACGCCGGATCGGGTGCGCCGCCGGATTTCTCGGTGCCTTCTTGACTATCCAACGTTACCATCGGCTGCCCGCCGCAGCGCAGGTCGTCGAGGCTGTCGGCGGCCCTGACGACGATAACCTGGGTGTCACACACCTGGCTCTGCAGCCGAGTGCCGTTCTTGATCATGTTGACTTCCTTTACTTTTCGGCCATCGCAGCGCTCAGGCTTTCGACGATCTCGCGGCGCAGCAGCTTGCCGGTCGCGTTCGTCGGTAACTCGTCGCGAAACACGACGCGGTCCGGGGTCCGTGATCCTCGCAGGAACTTCCGAGCGAACTCGCGCAGTTCATCCGGATCGGGGTCGACGCCCGCTGCGGGAACCACTACGGCGACAATAGCCTGGCCCCACTGCGGATCCTCCACGCCCACCACAGCGACCTCGCGCACGTGCGGATGCTCGATGAGCACATCCTCCAGCTCCGCGGGTGCGATGTTCTCGCCGCCGCGAATGATGGTGTCGTCGGACCGCCCGGTGATGAACAGATAGCCAGCCTCGTCGAGTGTCGCGATGTCCTTGGTGGGGAACCAGCCTTCGTCGTCGAGCACCGATCCGATTCCGGTGTACTTTCCGGAAACCTGTTCGCCTCGCACATAGAGCTCACCGGGCTCGCCAGGCCCCAGGACACGACCGTTTTCGTCGCGGATCTGTACCTCGATGCCTGGCACCGGTCTGCCGACCGAACCGAGTCGCCTCGCGACGGCTTCGTCGGTGTTGCCGTACGCCTCGCGATGATCGTCGGGCGTGAGCACCGCGATGGTCGAGCTGGTCTCGGTGAGGCCGTAGGCGTTGACGAACCCGACGTGGGGCAGCAGGTCCATCGCCTTGCGCACCAACGGAAGTCCCACTTTCGACCCGCCGTAAGCCAGGTTGCGGAGCGAGGGCAGCTCGACAGGATCCTGCTCGAGAGCGGTGACGATGCGGTCGAGCATGGTGGGGACGACTGTCGCGGTCGTCACCTTTTCCTCGACAACCAGGCGCACCCACTCGCGGGCATCGAAATTGGGCAGGTACACCATCTTTCGGCCGGCGTAGAGGTTCGAGATCGCCGCGTTCACTCCAGCGATGTGATACGGCGGCACACAGATCAGCGCCGCGTCGTCGGGCTCGGCCGAACCGAACTCGACGGTGCCGGTGATGTAGCTGGTCAGGTTGCCGTGGGTCAACTCGACGGCCTTCGGCTTCGATGTGGTGCCCGACGTGAACAACACGATCGCCACGTCATCGAGGTCGGCGAACTCTGCGGCCGGCTCTGCGGTGCGTGCCGCGGCGAGGAATTCATCGGAGTCCATCACGCGCTTGCCCGCGTCGCCGACCATCTCGCGGTAGCAACTGTCAACGATGACCAGTGGATCCGGCAGCCGTCCGATCAGCTCCTGAATCCCCTCCGCGCTCAGGCGGTAGTTGATCGGCGTGTACGCCTTCGCAGCGCGCGCCGAAGCGAAAATCAGCAGCGGCGCCATAATGCCCCCGGAGCCGACGTAGGCCACGTGCTGCGTGCCCGACGCGGCGATTATGGCCGCGCCGCCGTCGGCCAACGCGCTGAGCTCTGCGAGGGTCAGGCGGTTGGCGCCGTCCACGAGGGCGACCCGGTCGGGGTCCTCCGACACCGCCATCTCCAACAACAACGAAATGCTCAACGCACTCAGCCTTCACTCGCGGGGTAGGGCGATTCTAGACTCTCGCTGAGAATCAGGTATATAGTTATAGAGTTATCGACGTCAAATCCAGCGCGCACTCTCGGTTCGACTGCGCGCAGACGCCAGAGGAGCTCAATGAGCAGCACGCCTGATATCGCCATCATCGGCGTCGGCCTCCACCCATTCGGACGATACGAGGACCGGTCGGCGCTGGAAATGGGCGCCGTGGCGATCAGCAGGGCGTTGCGTGACGCCGGTGTGGACTTCGCCGATGTCGACAGCCTCTACGCAGGCAGCCTCGAAGTGGCCAACCCTGAAGCGATCACCGGCCTGGTCGGCATGACAGGGATTCCCGCACGCGCCACGCTGAGCGGTTGCGCAACCGGCAACTCGCTGCTCACATTGGCCGCCCGCGACGTCGCGCTTGGCGAAGCCGAGATCGCGGTCGGCGTCGGGCTGGACAAGCATCCGCGTGGCGCCTTCGGCGCCGACCCCTCGGTGTCGGGGCTGCCGCAGTGGTACGGCGACCAAGGGATGTTTCTGACCACCCACTACTTCGGCACCAAGATCATGCGGTACATGCATGACCACGGCATCACCGAGCAGGCGCTGGCCCGCGTCGCGGCAAAGAACTTCGACAACGGCGCGCGCAATCCCAACGCCTGGCGGCGCAAGCCGATGAGCGAGGAGGCGATCCTGGCCTCGCCGATCGTCAACGCCCCACTGCGGCAATACATGTACTGCAACCCCAACGAAGGCGCAGCCGCGGTGGTGGTGTGCCGGGCGGACGCGGCCAAGAAGTACACCGACACACCGATCTATCTGCGATCGAGCGCGCTGCGTAGCCGCCGCGAGGGCGCGTATGAACTGCTGCGCACCTCGATCGAGTTGCCCATCGTTCCCGGTACTACCGCCGAAGCGGCCAAGGCAGCCTACGAAATCGCCGGCATCGGTCCCGAGGACATCGACGTCGCGCAGCTGCAGGACACCGACTCCGGATCCGAGGTCATTCACATGGCCGAGACGATGCTGTGCAAGGACGGCGAGCAGGAGGCGCTGCTTGCCGACGGGGCCACGCGAATCGGCGGCAGGCTGCCGATCAACACCGACGGCGGCCTGCTCGCCAACGGCGAGCCCGTCGGCGCATCGGGGCTGCGGCAGGTGTTCGAGTTGGTGCATCAGCTGCGCGGCACCGCGGGCGATAGGCAGGTGCCCAACGAGCCGCGGGTGGCTCTGGCTCAGCTCTACGGGGCGCCCGGAACTGCGGCCGTCGCGATCCTCTCCAGATAACGAAAGGCAATACTGGCAATGACCAACGCTCAGACCGAAGCTCAGCGTCGCGCGGAAGTTGACTTGGATCACCACTCGCCCGAGTTCCGTGAGGACCCGTACGGGAAGTTTCGCGAAATGCGCGAAAGCGGTTGCCCAGTAGCGCATTCCGACCACTACGAAGGGTTCTGGGCACTGGTCGACTATGCCTCGGTGTTCGAGGCCGCCCGCGACGACGACCTGTTCAACTCGTACCCGTCGGTCGGCGTGCCCGCCAGCGAGTTGCCGCTGCCGATCCTGCCGATCGAATCGGACCCGCCGGAGACCCAGCAGTTGCGTGAGATCACCCTCAAGCGGTTCTCGCCGGGCGCGGCGGAGCGGTTCCGCGAGTCGGCGATCGCGATGACCAACGAGGCCATCGACGCGTTCATCGAGCGCGGGGAGTGTGATCTCGTCGGGGAGCTGACCACGCCACTTCCTGCCCGGCTGATCCTGCGGCTGATGAACTTTGATGAGTCGAGGTACATGAACTGGGTGCACTGGGTGCACACCACCGTGCACGATCGGGCCCACGATCCAGAGAAGGCGGGCACGGCCGGCATGGAGATGTTCGCCGAGATCGTCAAGCACATGGAGGAGCGCCGGGCCCAGGGGCTGGGCGACGACCTGTTCAGCGACATCCTGCGGGGCACGCTGAACGGCAAGCCGCTCGACGACGGCCAGATCACCATGTACACGGTGCTGATGATGCTGGGCGGCATGGACACCACCAGCGGCTTCACCGGCAACGTGTTGTTGCGGCTGTGCCGGGATCGCGAACTGCGCCAACAGTTTATCGACGATCCGAGCCTGGTCAAGAAGGGCACCGACGAACTGCTGCGGCTGTATACACCGACTCTCGGCCTGGCCCGCACAGTCTCACGTGACGCCGAATTCCATGGGCAGCAGCTGTGCAAGGGCGACAGAGCGATTCTGATGTGGGCGGCCGCCAACCGCGACCCGGCGATGTTCGAAGACCCCGACACGCTGGATCTGTCTCGGCCGAATGCCAAGAAGCAGATGGCATTTGGAGTAGGGATGCACCGCTGCCTCGGATCCCACTACGCCAAGATGATGTTTGACGTCATGTTGACGCAGGTGTTGAAGCGGCTGCCGGACTTCGAGCTCGCGGGCGAGCCGAAACTCTTCGAGGACGCGGGCGAGGTGTATGCGGTGCGCGAATTGCCGGTGAAGTTCACACCGGGTCCACGCCTGGGCTGATCGGTGCCCTCCGTCGCCGTCGGCGATGTCGAAATCGACTACACCGACACGGGTTCCGGGCCGGCGGTGGTGTTCGTCCATGGCGCGTATGTCACCGGTCGGTTGTGGCAGGACGTCGTCGACCGCCTCTCCGACAGCCACCGGTGCATTGCACCGACGTTGCCGTTCGGTGCTCAGGCCGAGCCGGTCGGCGTGGACGTCGATCTCAGCGTCGCCGCGTCGGGCAGGCTGATCCTCGGCCTCCTCGAAGCGCTCGATCTGTCCGACGTCACGCTGGTGGCCAACGACACCGGCGGCGGGATCGTGCTCGCGTCGCTGGGAGACGCCGCGCTGAACTGGGGCCGGGTGTCGAGATTGGTGTTCACCAATTGCGATAGCTTCGAGCATTTTCCGCCGAGTTCCTTCGCGCCGATCGTGCGGTTGTGCGCGCTGAATCAGACCCTCGGCTCGCTCGTGCTGAAGGCGTTGACGACTGCGCCCGGTCTCAAGGCCTTCACGTCGGCAGTTACTCGAAATGGCATCGACGCGGCGCGCAGGCCCGCGATCTTTGGTGGCTTTCTGGCGTCCGCCGCAGTGCGGCGCGAGGCCGCCCGATTCACCGCCGACCTCAAGCCCAGCCACACCCTGGCCGCAGTGGACGCGTTGAAGCGTTGGGACAAACCGGTGCTGATGGCATGGGGAACCAGCGACAAGATGTTCCCGCTCTCGCATGCGCAACGGCTCGCCGAGACGTTTCCCAACGCCGAGGTGCGCACCATCGAGGACAGCTCGACCTACGTCATGCTGGATCAGCCGGATGCAACTGCCAGTGCCATCAGCGAATTCGTCAAATAAGGGCCCGGCGGGCCCTTTTGCAGGCAGCTCGTTGACCGACAAATAGGCACCGCCCGGACGCGACTGTGCGGATTGATACGCCGACACCGGCATGTCGCGTATGAAATCGCACGGTCGAGGTGACCCGAGCCCAATGTCCCTGCGGCGGGGGCGCTGGGCCGAAGTTGTACGACACGGCCACCGAAATGGTTAAATGTTTAGTGCTTAGAGTCTGGCGGAGGAGGTCGCGCAGTGACGGCTGAAACCGTCGCCCGGTTGCTTGACGAGTCCGCCGCGGCGCGACCAGATCGGCCGCTGCTACGCGACTGCGCCGGCGCGACGCTGACCGTCGCCGAGGTGGCCGCGCTGTCGACGGCGGGCACCCGCTGGCTGTGGGACGCAGGCATCCGACCGGGGATGACCGTCGCGTGGCAGCTACCCTCGCTCACCTCGGCGGCGCTGCTGATGCTGGCGCTGGCCCGCAGCGCCGTCACCCAGGCACCGGTGCTGCACCTGTACCGACAGCGCGAGGTCTGCGCGGCACTTGACGTCGCCCAAGCCGACGCTCTAGTGGTCGACGGTTCGACGGCCGCCAACTCCCCACCTGGTACTCGCATCGTCACGCTGCCAGACGATTTCGTTGAACGGCTGCAGGCCTTGCCGGCCGACCCGCATCCCCAACTGTGCCAACCCCATTCGGCCGACGCCACCCGATGGATCTACTTCACCTCCGGCACCACCGGCCGCCCGAAGGGCGTGCGTCACACCGATGCCACCTTGTTGGCTGCGGCCTGCGGGTACGCCCAGTATCTGGGTCTGGGGCAACATCCCGACGAGGTTGGCACCATCGCCTTTCCCATCGCGCACATCGGCGGCATGGTCTATCTGGCCAGTGCGCTGATCGCGGACTTTCCCGTGCTGATGGTGCCCAAGGTCGACGCCGAAACGCTGCCCCAACTGCTTGCCGAGCATGGCGTGACCGTCACCGGCGCAAGCACCGCGTTCTATCAGATGCTGCTATCGGCACAGATCGCGAGCGGGAGCCGCGAGCCGCTCATCCCTTCGCTTCGCATGTTGATCGGCGGCGGGGCGGCGTGTCCGCCCGAACTGCACAAGCAGGTCCGCGAGCAGATGGGCGTCCCCATCGTGCACGCCTACGGCATGACGGAGGCCGCCATGGTATGTGTCAGCCCGGCCACCGACACCGAGGAGCAGCAGAGCAACAGTTCGGGCCGCCCCATTCCGGGGTCCGAGGTCAGGATCAGCGACAGCGGGGAAATCGAGCTGCGCGGCGACAACCTGACGCCGGGCTACGTGGACGCCGAACAATGGAGGCAGGCGCTGACGTCAGACGGCTGGTTCCGCACAGGTGACAGGGGCTATCTGCGGCCCGATGGTCGCATCGTGATCACGGGGCGCACCAAGGATTTGATCATCCGCAAGGGCGAGAACATCGCACCCGACGAGATCGAGAACGAACTGCTCGCGCACCCCCTTGTCGACGAGGTCGCCGTGCTGGGACAACCCGACGAACTGCGCGGCGAGCTGGTGTGCGCAGTCGTGCGCCGCTCGTCGCGCCACCGCGACGTCACCCTCGACGAGCTCTGCGCCTTTCTGGACGAACGGGGGCTGATGAAGCAGAAGTGGCCCGAGCGGCTGGTCCTCGTCGACGAGTTTCCCATGACCGGCCTGGGCAAGATCGCGAAAGCGGAGCTGGCTCAACAAATTTCAGGAGGAAGCCAATGACAGGCTTGTCCCCGGACGAGAGTCGTGAGCTCGCCCAGTCCGTGCGCGCCGCGTGTGAACGGCTCGCACCGGAGGAGCGCGTGCGCGCTGTTGCCTACAACGGCCGCGGGATGGAGGCGGGCTTCGACACCGAACTGTGGAAGGTGCTCTGCAGTCAGGTCGGGGTCGCCGCGATCGCCATGCCGGAAGACCTCGGCGGCGCAGGTTTCGATGCGAACGCCCTCGGCGTCGTCGCCCACGAACTCGGCCGCGCACTGGCACCCGTGCCGTTCGTCGCGTCGGCGGTGTTGGCGACCGGCCTGCTGCTCGAGACGCGCGACGCGGATCCGGACAGCGAGAAACGGCTCTCCGGGCTGCTGGACGGACATCGCACGGCCGCCGCGGCGATCACCGGAGACGGCGGGTTGTGGCAGCGCGATTCGGTGACACTCGTCGCCCGATCGAACAGCGACGACTGGGCCCTCGACGGCACAGTCCGCCATGTACTCAACGGATCTGCGGCCGACGACCTGGTGGTCGCGGCAATGTCCGACAACCAATTGGCGCTGTTCCTGGTGGACCCGGCGGCCGAGACCGTCGTCGTCGAGGCGGAACGTGTGCTCGACGGCACCCGGCCCATGGCATCCATCACCTTCACCGGGGCTCCAGCGCTGAGACTGACGGGTGCGGCACCTGTCGAGGGAATCATCGAGCGCAATGTCGACCTGGCGCTGGCGGTGTTGTCGGCCGAACAGGTAGGGGCCTGCGAACGGGTGCTGGAGATCGCCACCGAGTACGCGCGCACCCGCGAGCAGTTCGGTCGGCCGATCGGCAGCTTTCAAGCGATCAAGCACAAGTGCGCCGACATGCTCCTCGACCTCGAATGGGCGCGTTCGGCATCGCAGGCGGCACTGGAGGCCCTCGACGGCGACGCACCGGGCGAGTCCGCGTGGCGCGCGAGCATGGCCAAGGCGGTGTGCTCGGAAGCATTGCGCAGTGCCGCGCATGCCAACGTCCAGATCCACGGCGGCATCGGTTTCACCTGGGAGGACGCGGCGCACCTCTACTTGCGCCGGGCACGCACCGACGAAGTCTTGTTCGGCCTACCCGCACAGCACTGGGACCGGCATGCCGCGGTTGCCAACATCGTGTGAGCCGAGGAGCGGTCGCGAACTCGCCGAGACTGCGAGGAGATCGCGATTTTGCGCCGAAATGCGATCTGCACGCAGTCTCGGCGCCTCGACGGTAAGCGAGTCAGCCGGCCTGGCCGGACGGCAGGCCCAGAAGCGTCGTCTCCACCCGGCGCCATCGCGCGGCCAACTCCGCGGAATCGCAGTTGAGCGCGTGTTCGAGCAGCGGACCCAACAAAACCGGTGCGAGGTCCACGAGTACCACCATCGCCGCCGTCACTTCCGAGCGTTCGGGTTCGTCGCCACCGAGTCGTTCGCGCCGAAGCGCGACGGCGTCGGTGAACCACTCGGTATTGCCGATCGCCGTGGATTCGAGCAGTACGCGTCGAAGGTATGCGGCCACAACCGGATTCGCCGCCAGGAAGGCGTCGTATCGGGCGGAGTCGACGCCGAGGTTCGCCTCACCGGACGACAGTTCTCCCCCGATGTCGGCGAGTTGTTCGGCCACCCACGACTGGACACCGGCCAGCAGCCCCTGCTTGGTCTTGTAGTGATGCTGAACCAGCCCCGGCGACACCCCGGCGCGTTCGGCCACGGCCTTGAGCGTCGGCCCCCGACGCCCCCGCTCAGCGAACAACTCCATCGCCGCGTAGCGGATTCGCTCCCTGGGCGTGGTGTCCAACCCTTTGCGGGAACTAGGCGATCGATCGCGCGGTGTCATCGGTGTGGGTGCCGTCTTTCCGAAATGCGTCTGTGTCCGACAAAGACATTAGAGGGCGGCTGCGTACGTAGGTCGACAACACCGCCGGAGGTACCGTTGCCTGTTTCGCTGACGATGTGTTTGTATTGTTTAATGATACAGTCGCATCGTAGGCGGGCACGGTGATCAGCAGATCTGCGGCGGGCCGCATCCCCGATGTCATTCCCTTGGACGGCTCCGCCGCGCTGTCGCGGGAAGTCGTCGGCAACAAGGGGTTCGGCGTCAACGCAATGCGGGCGCATGGTCTTCCGGTTCCGCCCGCGTTCTGCGTGAGCACCAATGCGTGCGCACGCTGGTTCGACGATCCGGTCGCCACGATGGAAGCGATCTGGCCGGACGTGCTCGCGGAGATCGGCCGACTCGAGGATGAGACGTCACGCACGTTTGGCGCGGGGCCGCGGCCGCTTCTGGTCAGCGTGCGCAGCGGTGCGGCCCAGTCCATGCCCGGCATGCTCGACACGGTCCTCAACCTCGGCATCAACGACGCCGTCGAAAAGGCGATGGCGCAGGAATTCAGCGAATCGTTCGCGCGCGATACCCATGAGCGGTTCCGCCGGATGTATCGCAGCATCGTGCTTGCCGACGACCACGCAGACGTCCCCGACGATCCACATCGGCAACTGCGGGATGCGATCCAAGCTGTGTTCAAGTCGTGGAACGGCGACCGCGCCGTCACCTACCGGCGTCACCACGGTCTCAACGACATTGCCGGTACTGCCGTGGTGGTCCAGGCCATGGTGTTCGGCAACCGCGACACCAAATCGGGCACGGGTGTGCTGTTCACCCGTGATCCCCGAACGGGCGCAAACACCCCCTTCGGTGAATGGCTCGCCGGCGGGCAAGGCGAAGACGTCGTCTCCGGCACAGTCGACGTCGAACCGATCTCGGCGCTGGCACAACAGCTCCCGTCGGTGTACGACGAGCTGATGCGCGCGGCGCGATCACTGGAAGAGCTGACCCGCGACGTGCAGGACATCGAGTTCACCGTCGAGGACAGCAAGCTCTGGCTGCTGCAGACCCGCAGGGCTAAACGCTCCGCACAGGCCGCGGTTCGCCTCGCCCTCGCCTTCCGACGCGAGGGATTGATCGACGACGTCCAGGCGCTCTCGCGCGTCACCCCAGACGACGTCCGCACGCTGTTGATGCCGGCGCTGCAGCCCGAAACACGTTTAGCGGCGACGCTTTTGGCGTCCGGTCTGGCCGCCTCGCCCGGCGTGGCGACAGGCAGGGCATATACCGACGTCGACGAGGCGATCGATGCCGCTGAGCGTGATGAGGACGTGATCCTGGTCAGGACGGCGACGAGCCCCGATGACGTGGCCGGCATGCTCGCGGCTCGTGGCATCGTGACCGAGACGGGCGGCGCCACCAGCCATGCAGCGGTCGTCAGCCGCGAGCTCGGCCGCCCGTCTGTGGTCGGCTGCGGACGCGGCGTGGCCGAAGCACTCGACGGAAAGCTGATCACCGTCGACGGGAACGAAGGTGAAGTCCGCGAAGGCGTTCTGGAGCTGACCGCGTGGTCAGAGGACGACTCCCCCGATCTGAAGGAACTGACCGAGATCGCTTACCGGCACAGCGCCTTGCGGGCGGGCGCGCCCGGCGACACGCCCTTGGTCACCATGCTGACCGCGATCCAGCGAACACAGGAGGGTGACACGCCGTGACCGAATTGCAAGTCCTCCAAGGGGTTCGCCTGAAGGGCCGGATCGCCGATACCGACGCATTGGCGCAGACGATCGGCGAGGACCCTGCCGCCATGACACGTGTGGTGGATTCGCTGACCGAGTCCGGTCTCCTGCTGGCGGGCAAGTCGCTGCGCCTCACCGAGGCGGGACGTGAGCGGCTGCGCGAGCTGCTGGCCGCCGAACGCGCCGGAATCGACCAGGACGCCCTCGCCTCCGCATACGACGACTTCCGCAGTGTGAACGCCGCTTTCAAGGAACTGGTGTCAGATTGGCAGCTCAAAGACGGATCGCCGAACACCCACGACGATGCAGACTACGACGTCGCGGTGCTCGCGCGCCTGGATCGTGTGCACGAGCAGGTGATGCCCGTAATCACCACGGCCGCAACGCAACTCCCGCGCCTGGCCGCCTACGCAGACAAGCTGCGTGCCGCGCTGGATAAAGTCCATTCAGGGGATACCGCCTGGCTGACCCGCCCGATCATCGACTCGTATCACACCGTCTGGTTCGAACTGCACGAGGAACTGATCGGCGCCGCCGGGCTCACGCGCGAGGACGAGGCGCGGGCCGGCCATGGTTGATCAGCCTTTCGGGGACTGCGCGCGCTCCAGGATCTTGACGGTCCCGGTGCTCCCGTCGATGCGGCAATAGTCGCCCGTGTGCAGCGCACGGGAGCCGTCCTTGGTGTTGACGATGCAGGGAATTCCCAACTCGCCGGCGATGATTGCGGCGTGGTTGAACGTCCCGCCGATGTCGACCACCAGAGCGCTGGACAAGAACATCAACGACGCCCAGCTCGGGTCGGTCATCCGAGTGACCAGGATTTCACCAGGCTCCACCTCGGCGTCCGGATCCGCCGGGTCGAGGATCACCCGCACTCTGCCTTCCACCACGCCAGCGCTCGCTCCGACACCCTGCAACTCGGTGACGCCGTCGGTCGAGACGTGCTCGCGCGGTGTGGGCATGCCCTGCCACGTCTCCGGAAGAGCCATCGCGCGGTACTGCTCATGGCGCTGCCGGCGTCGGGCCACCAGCGCGGTCAGGTCGTCGAACCGTTGCGCCGTGATCTCGTCGACCGTCAGGAAGAACACATCTTCGGGATCGGCGAGCAGGCCACGCTCGGCGAGCAGGACACCGATCCTCCGCGCGCACGCCCGCGCCATGTCCAGTGACTGCAGAAACGCCGCTTTGGCGACGCCACGCATCGGTGTTCCGCGCTCGGCCATCCAAAGCACCAGGTGTGCAACGGGCCGCTGCCAGGTGGGCAGGCTGGCGACGAGCCGGTTCTCCAGGTCTTCGCGTTCGCGGCGCTTGCGCTGCTCGACGATCAGCGGATCGGATTCCTCGGAGACAGCGGCCCATCCGGTGAGCGCGCTGCGCAACGGAGCCGCGTCCTCCCGCCAGACGCGGCCCGACAGCTCTCCCTCGCTCGGGCCGTGGTAGCCGTGCCGGGCTACCACCTCCTCCTCGGCGAGCCGGCCACGCGATGCGGCCCAAAGGTCATGGACCATCGCGGTTTCGGCGTGATCGCCGTAGCCGCTCGTCAGTGCGGTGAGGTCGCCGACGCCGGTGTGCTCGATCAAGGCCGACAGCGCTTCGAACGCGGGCTGTACGACGCACGCCACCGCCTGGCCGTCGAGAATCACGCTGCGCAGGAAGCGCTCTCGCGCCTCGGCCAGCTGTGCGACGACCTCGTCGTAGGTCATCGTGGCCACCGCGCCGATGCGGTTGCGCCACCACCGGTCCGTCTCACGTTGATTGGCGCGCAGCTTTCGGGGCAGGGTCAGGAAGGCGGTCGTGGAGCGGACCGCAATCAGCGGATAGCGCCGACGTCGGCGGTGCGGTCGGTAGTTCGGCGGCACGATGCCGTAGATGCGCTCGGCCAGTCGCGCGCCGGTGGTCCCCGGCAGCGAATCACCCATCCGGGTCAGGAAATCCACGCGTCCGGCGACCCTGCCGAAGAAGATGTTGACAGTCCGCTCCGTCGGGTCGGCGGGCACGCCGCGTTCCTTGCGGGGCAGCACCCCCATCGACACGAAGGGCTCGCGCATGCTGCATTCGGCGGGCGTGCTCCAGATCGACCAACTCAATGGCGTCATGACGCCCGGCATCGCCTCGCCGATGTTCGACGAGCTCCAGAAGGCGTCGGGGGCGCTGACCCCGTGCACGGGATTGTCTTGGTCGGCCAGCAGGTCGCGATGGGCCATCGTCGTCCTTTCCTCAGCCACGTCGATGAGAGCATACGCTGCTACGATGTATTTGTATGGTTTTCGATACATTAGCATTGACACACGCGGTCGATGGTGCGAAAGTCGGGTGGTGATCACCCCAGCCGACGACGCGATGCATGCCCCGGTGTCGGATGACTTCTGGTGGTCGGAGACCTACTACTTCAACTTCGACGCACCCGAATCCGGGCTGTCGTGCATCGTCTACCCCTGGTTGCGGGCAAACCTGGGCATCTCGGCGTGCGGCGTCGCGGTGTGGGAGGGGTTCGCCACATCCCCGTTCGAGATGCGGCTCTACGACTGGCAGCAACAGCTGCCGATGCCCGATGGCGCGCTGCCGAACGTGAGCTTCGCCAACGGTGTCAGCGTCGAATGTCTCGAGCCGCTGATGCGGTACCGCCTGCGCTACACCTCTCCGTCGTCTCTGCGGCAGAAGGTGTCGTTCAACGTCACGTGGGAGGGCATCGCGCCGCCCTATGAGGTGCTCAAGCACGATCTGCGGTTCCTGGGCAAGGGCCACTACGACCAACTCGGGCACGCTCGCGGCTGGCTGCAGATCGACGGGCAACGCCACGTCGTCGACTCGTACGTCGGGCGGGACCGGTCGTGGGGCCCACGCCCGGATCTCGGCGACGGGATGGGATACGCCACGACGACGCTGGGCGTCGCGTCGCCCGAATTCGCGTGGCACCTCATGTGCGCTGGCGCGTCGGAGACCGACTATGCCTGCGTCGGCGGCGTTTTAGTGATCGGCGGACAGGTCCGCCATCTGCAGACGGCCTCACGCGAGGTGGTGCGCAGGCACCCCTCCGGTCGCCCGGAAGTCGTGCGGGTCACCGGGATTGACGAAGAAGGCCGGCGGCTCGAGGTCACCGGTGAAGCGGTCAACGGCGCGCCGTTCCACGCCCGCCCCAACCTGTTCTCGTGGGTCACCGCGATGCACTGGGAGGGCCACGGCGACGACCGCGGCGTCTCGTTCTACGGCCAGGACCAAGACGCCTGGTCGTTCAGCCTATATCGCGACCGAGTCCGCGACGGACAGTTCGCGATGGGCGCAGACCTACCTATCGGCAACGCACCGACACAATAAATGGAGAGCTGACAATGGATTTGGGTATCGCCGGCAAGGTCGCGCTCGTCTCCGGGGCAAGCCGTGGCGTCGGCCGTAAGGCCGCCGAGATGTTCGCGCAGGAAGGTTGCAAGGTCGCCGTCGTCGCGCGGGGCAAGGAGGCTATCGACGAAACCGTGGCCGCCATTCGGGCCAGCGGCGGCGAGGCCATCGGCGTGTCGGCCGACCTGACGCTGGAGGCCGACGTGATTCGCGCCGTGGCCGAGACCACCGAGGCGTTCGGGCCTCCCGACATCGCGGTGTCGAACGTGCACGGTCCCGGCCCGGCCACGTTCGATGACCTGACGGACGAGAACCTCATCGACGCGTTCAAGAGCATGACGATCAGCCTGGTGTACATGGCGCGGGCCTGCCTGCCGCACATGAAGCAGCAGCGGTGGGGTCGCCTGGTCAACGTCGGATCCGGCGCGGCCAAGGAACCACCACCGGGCCTGCGGCACATGCTGGCCAACAGCACCCGCGCGGCGGCGGTCGGGCTGAACAAGTCGATGGCCAACGAACTCGGTAGCTACGGCATCACCGTCAACACCGTCGCGACCGGCTGGATCGGAACCGAGCGCATGCATGAATACGTCAACAAGGTTGCGGCCGAACGTGGTATCACCGCCGAGCAGGTGCTCAGCGGCGTGACCGCCGACATCCCCGCCGGCCGTGTGGGGCGTCCGGAAGAGGAAGCCAGCCTGGTGGTGTACCTGGCCTCCGAGCTTGGCGGGTACATCAACGGCGAGTTCATCAACGTCGACGGCGGCTCGCACCGCAGCGCCTTCTAACCCATGGCGAACCCAGGCATCGACGAAAGCGACCTGACCACCAAGGCGCGTGTGCGCGCCGCAGCGCTGGACCTTGTCGGCGAGCAAGGGCTGGACGCCACCACAATCCGCCAGGTGGCCGCGCACGCCGGCGTATCCGTCGGCGTGGTGCAGCACCACTACAAGACGAAGGCCGAGTTGGCCGACGATGTGCGCACCTGGGTGACGGCCCGGCTCGTCGACGCCGCGAGCGCGGCGACAGGCGGCGCCCGCGTCGACGCCGCCCGACCGGAACTCGTCGCCTTCGACGACCTGATGTCGGGAAACCCGAAGCTGGCGGCCTACATTCGCCGCATCTTGATCGAGGCCACGCCGAATGCCAAGCGATGGTTCTCCGAAGCCGTCGATCAGACCACCGAGCACTTGCGCGAAAAGGCGCCCGCGGACCTGGCCGAGGCGCCGGAGGAACTGCGCACTGTTGCGGCCATGCTGTTGGTCGTGACGTTTGGCCCGGTGATCCTCGGCTCGGCCCTGACCGACCTGCTCGACTGCTCCGTCGAGGATGCCCAATATCGGTGGCGTCAGGTCGAAGACCGGATGCCGATCACCGCCGCACTGCCACGTCCGCGATAAGGAGTGTCAAACACCATGACGACGGCCAACATTGACACCGACACGCTCGTCGCCAAGGACGCGATCCGAGACCTCGTCCTGCAGTTTTGCCACGCCGTCGACCGCGGCGACGTCGCGCTCGCCCGCAGCCTCTACCAGACGGGCGCACTTGACGAACACGGCTTCAACACCACCAACACGGCGCAGGAGTTCCTCGACTCGATCGAGATGATGACGGCCCAACTGGCGGCGATCCAACACAACATCACGAATCATCTGATCCGGGTCACCGGGCCGGAAAGCGCGGAGGGCGAGGCCTACATCATCGCGTATCACCGCTTTGAGAAAGAGGATGGCGCGTATCTCTTGATCACGGGTGGGCGCTATCTCGATCGCTATTCCAAGAGCGAAGGGCAGTGGAAGTTCGCCCACCGCAAGTGCGTCATCGACTGGGCGCAGGACATGACCGTTCCGGCGAAGCTGCGCGACGAATCCATCACCAGGGGCCTCGCTGCGGGAACAATGGGCGCCGACGATCCGTCATACGCGTTCTTCACCGCGTTTCCGCGCGGCCTGCGAACGTGAATCGCTTGCGCCGAGACTGAGCTTATAATCCTGCGCGCCGGGCTCGGCGTGCTTAACGGGTTGATTACTCGCACCAGGTGGCTGTTGCGAAATGCCGGTCGCGGTGCTTGGTCTTGAGTGTCGCTCGCGAAACGATGAGGTATGGCTCGTTCGTATCGTCTGGTGCAGCGTGATCAGGAGTTCCTACTGCCGCCGAATATGACGGACTGGCTGCCTGGTTCGCATCTGGTGTGGTTTGTCCTCGACGTCGTGGATCGCCTTGATACGTCGGAGTTTCACGCCACCCGCCGCACTGGTGGGGTCGGCCGCGCCGGCTATGACCCCGACATGTTGTTGGCGTTGATGATCTATGCCTATGCCTGCGGGGAGCGGTCCTCGCGCCGCATTGAACAGCTGTGCACCGATCATGTGGCCTATCGGGTGGTGTGCGCGCAGGACCCGCCGGATCACAGCACGATCGCCCGGTTCCGCGCCGCCCACGACCGGGCGTTTGTCGAGGTGTTCGCCCAGGTGCTGCGCCTGTGCGCGGAAGCCGGGATGGTGTCGGTAGGGGTGATCTCCATTGACGGCACCAAGATCGCGGCCAACGCGGCCAAATCGGCCAACCGCTCCCAGGACTGGGTGCGCGAGCAGGCCCGCCGTATCGCCGCCGACGCGGTGCGTGAGGCAGCCGACGTTGACGCCGCCGAGGACGCCGCCGAGGACGCCGCCGGCGGTCCCCAGTCACCGCCGCCGCAGTTGGGCACGAAGGCAGGTCGGGCCGCCGCGATCAAGAAAGCTATGGAAGAGATCGCTCGCCAAGACGCCCGCCACGACGAAGCTGACGCCGCTGATGCGGCCCGCCAACAGGACTACCTGCGCCGGACCGAGGCCGGTGAAGTGCCGACCGGTCCGCCGCCGGCGGGCATCGACAAGGTGCGTCTCTATGAGCTCAGGATCACCCGTGACCAGCAGCGGCTGGCTGAGCTGGGCGACGGGGGCGGTAAGCCAATCACCGAGCGGCGCAAAGATTTACGTAGGATCCTCAAGCGCTGGCAGGCTGCGCTGGAGCAGGCACGCGCCGAGCAGGCCGCGGGGTTGGCAGATCGGCGGGGCTCCGCGGCGCGGATACGCGCCTACAAAGATGCCCGCCGCGCCCAGCGTGGCGGCGCGGTGGTGGTCAACCTGACCGACCCCCAGGCCCGGTTGATGACCGAAGGCTCCGGCGGCGGAATCGTGCAGGGCTACAACAGCCAGATCGTGTCCTCTGACGACCACCTCGTGATCGGCGTGCACGTCTCCCAAGACGCCAACGACACCAACTGCTTCACACCCGCGCTGGCCGCGGCCACCACCCAGACCGAGGCGCTGGGTAAGACGATCGGCTTGGCGTTGGCCGATAACGGCTACTTCACCGAAGACAACCTCACCAGCGAGGACCCGCCAAGGCTGATCGCCCCCGGCAAATGCCGCGAGGTCCACCACGGCGCCAAACACAACCCGGCCCACGGGCCGCCACCGCCGGATCTGTCGCCACTGGATGCGATGCGCCACAAGATGCGCCAACCCGAAAACGCCGAGAAATACAAACGCCGATCAGCCACCGTGGAACCCGTCATCGGACACCTCAAAGACCGAATCGGCTTACGCCGCTTCGCCCGCCGAGGCATGCACGCCGTAAACGCCGAACTGCACCTAGCCGCCGCGGTACTCAACCTCACCCGACTCCACCACAGAGCGCTCGCCACGGGGTAAACCCCCGATTGCCCCACAGCTGTCAGCGCTCACCATGCCTAACCGGCCACCACTCACAAATCGCGACACCCACCAGGTGCGTGCGATCAACCCGTTAGGGCCACATGACCGCTGCCAAGGAACGTGAATCGCTAACCGGCCACACCGAAATGGTCCGCGAAGCGCGTCAGGTACTTCTCGGCCGCGGACGCCGAGGTGGCGTCGACATGAGCGAGGATCCAGGTGGCGCCGGCGCGGGTCATGCCCATCACGTAGTCGTCGAGAGCGGCCACGGCAGCGGAGTCGTCGAAGTCGACTGTCGGTGCGGCGACTTGGATTTCGACACCGCCCGGGTCGCGGCCGGCCGCGGCCAGTAGGGTACGGAGCTTGTCGACCGCTCGGGAGAAGTCGTCCACTCCTTCGATGGCCGCGGTACGCACCGATGACGCCACGGTCGCGGGTGCAACCACCACACTCCAGCCGCTGCCGTGTTCGACGACGCGTCGCATCGTCGCCACGCTGTTGCCACCGATCCACAGTGGTGGATGGGGCTTCTGGACGGGTGTGTCGAGATTCATCTCTCCGGTGGCCGCGAAATGCGACCCGCTGACCGGTTGCTCGGGATGGGTCCAGATCCGGCGCAACGCACCAAGCGACTCTTCGAAGAGTTCTGCGCGACTGTCGAAATCGACTCCGAGAGCGGAGAATTCAGAGCGCAGGTAGCCGGCGCCTACCCCGGCAATCAATCGTCCGCCGGAAACGATGTCCAACGAGGTGAGCGTTTTCGCGGCCAGGTAGGGATTGCGGAACGGCAGCACATACAGGTGCGTCATGAGCCTCATCGCGGTGGTGGCAGCAGCGAAGAAGGCCAGTGCCACCGTCGGGTCGAACGTGTCGTGGCCGCCCGAGCGCCGCCACTTCGCCGACGGCGCCGGGTGGTCAGCAAGCGCGATGGCGTCGAAGCCAAGCGCTTCGACGCGACTTGCGAGAGCGCGCATGACGCCGGGGTCGCGGAACTCCCGGCTGGCAGTCGGAACGTCGCTGGGGTACTCGACTGTGAACTTCATGGGTCAGTAGATCGATCCGGTTGCGCCGCCGTCGATGTGGAGGTTCATGCCGTTGAAGAACTCCGCTTTCGGACTTGCAAGTACCGCCACGGCATAGGCGACATCGCTGACTTGGCCGATCCGATGGACGGTCTGGCCAGTCCCTTTCAGCACGTATTCCGCGGCCCGGTCGAGGTCCTCGCCCCAGCCGCGGCGTTGCGCGAAGATCCGCAGGAAGTCGCGCAGCCCATCGGTCATGATCATCCCGGGCATCACGGTGTTCACCGTGACGCCGGTGCCGGCCAACGCTTTTGACAACCCCATCGACATGTTGATCATCGCTGCTTTCGACGGTCCGTAATCCGGTTGGCCCGAGGTCGGAATGATTCCTGCCGCGGATGCGATCTGAATGACGCGGCCCCAGCCGTTCTCCTTCATCGCCGGCACCAGCGCGTGAATGAGATACCCCGCCGACAGCACATTGCGTTGGTAGGTGACCCCCCACTCCGATACGGGAAGTGCGAACCACGACTGCGTACCGGTCTCCGACGTTCCGCCGGCGTTGTTGACCAGAATGTCGATGCCTCCGAAAGCCTCAACCGCGGCGTGGGCCACACCGTCCGCCCCGTCTTCGGTGGCCAGATCGCCCACCGCCGTGGCAGCCTGCCCGCCCTCGCTCCTGATGCGCTCGGCCACCGCCACAGCCCGTTCTGCGTTGCGGCCGTGTACAACCACCGACACTCCTTCGGCAGCGAGAGTGCCGGCAATTCCCGCCCCGATGCCGGAACTGCTTCCGGTCACGAGTGCCCGCTTGCCCTCGAGATCGAAGTTCATGATCGCCGTCCGTCGGAACCGATCACGCGTGACTGCCTTTCTATCTACAGCGGGCCGACGGACCGCGTGCTTGCCGCAGCGGTCGTCGGTGGCTACTCTAACAAAATAACTAAATGTTTTTCTGTTTAGCTCTCTGAGGGAGGCACCAGTGCCGTTGCAGCCATGGATGGACCTGATTTCCGTCGACGACCATCTGATCGAGCACCCGAAGGTGTGGAGCGACCGGCTGCCCAAGAAGTACTTGGAGGCCGGGCCGAAGATCATCGAGTGGGAGCGTCCCGACAACGGCCAGATGTGCCAGGTCTGGGAGTACGAAGGCCGTATCTATCCCTACATCGGCTTGAATGCGGTCGCCGGCAAGCCGCCTGAGGAGTACGGCATCGAGCCGGTGCGCTACGACGACATGATCCCCGGCTGCTACGACCCCAAGGCCCGGGTCGCCGACATGGACATCGACGGGGTCAAGGCGATGACGTGCTTCCCGTCCTTCCCGCGTTTCGCCGGTGCGGTGTTCGCCGAGGGCGAGGACAAGGAACTGGCCAAGCTGTGTTCGCAGGCATGGAACGACTTCCATCTCGACGAGTGGGCGGCCACCGCCCCAGACCGGTTCATCCCGGTAGCGATGCTGCCGTTCTGGGACCTCGACGCCAGTGTCAAGGAGGTCTACCGCGTCGCTGCCAAAGGCGCGAAGGTCGTGACCTTCCCGGACCTGCCGGACAAGCTGGGGCTTCCGTCGGTGCACTCCGATCACTGGGATCCGCTGCTGTCGGCGATGGAGGAGACCGGCCTCGTGCTGGCCCAGCACTTCGGGTCCGGCGGCTTCCCACCACCGATCGCTCCGGACGCCCCGTTCGCGGTGTTCATCACCCTGATGGGCACCATGTCGATGACCGCGATGACCGACTGGCTGTTCTCCAACACCCTCTACCGGCACCCCAACCTCAAGATCGGGTTGTCCGAAGGCGGCATCGGCTGGATTCCCTACATCCTCGAACGCGCCGACAGCGTCTGGCGCAAGCACCGCTTCTACAACAACATCAACCAGGACCACCCGCCGAGCTACCTGTTCAAGAAGCACATCCACGGTTGCTTCATCGAGGACGACTTCGGCGTCGACAACCGCCACGTCATCGGGATCGACAACATCACCTGGGAATGCGACTACCCCCACTCCGACTCGTACTGGCCGAAGAGCCGGGAGCGTGCCGCCGAGACGTTCAAGGACGTACCCGACGACGAGGTGCACAAGATCGTCGAGCTCAACACCCGCAAGTTCTACAACTTCCCGCGGGCGGCATGAGCGAGGGAGAGGACCGTATGGACCGGATCGAACAGCTGCCGGTCTCGGACTGGACTGATCAGGATCTGTTGACCAAGGACGAGGCCCGCGAACGCCTCGTCGACGAAATCGGTCACACCCGGTCCCGCTTGGACGAGTTGACGGCCAAGAGCACCGACGATCCGGAGATCCAGCTGCTGCAACGGCGGCTCAACGCCATGGAGTCGATACGCGACGAGTACACCAACTATCGCGACAGGAAGTGATGTGCCGGTAGCCACCCGACGCACCGAAGACGTTGCCGCGATTCGGTCGCAGATCCGCGCATTCCTCGAAAATGCTCCCAGGCCGTCAGGTCTGCGCGACTACGGGCCGACGCCGACCGCCGCCGACGTGGCGCCCGGCCGGGTCTGGCACAAGTACCTGGCCGAACACGGATACGTCTGCCTGCACTGGCCCGCCGAGTACGGCGGCGCCGACGCGTCGGTCGCGTTCCAGGCGATCTTCGCCGAGGAGTGCGCGCGCGCCGGCGTTCCACGTCAGCTCGCCATCACCGCGATCGACCTCGCCGGGCCGGTGCTGATCAAGTTCGGCACCGACGAGCAGAAGTCGCGCTACCTGGAACGAATCCGGGTCGGCGACGACATCTGGACACAGCTGTTCTCCGAGCCCGGCGCCGGCTCCGACCTCGCGAGCGTGCGCACCAAGGCGGAAAAGACGGCGACGGGCTGGCGGATCAGCGGGCAGAAGGTCTGGAGTTCGGCGGCGAACTCCGCCGACTACGGACTGCTGCTCGCCCGCACGGACGCCGACAGGCACCGCGGACTGTCGATGTTTGTCATCCCGATGGCCTCCCCCGGCGTGAGTGTGCGGCCGCTGACGCAGATGGACGGCGAAAGCAAGTTCAACGAGGTGTTCCTCGACGGCGTCGAGGTGGGTGACGACGCGCTGATCGGCGAGGTCGGCCAGGGCTGGGCGATCGCGATCATGACGCTCGGCCGAGAGCGGCTGACACTGGGGTCGCAGGCGGTGGCGATGTTCCGGTTGCACGAGCGGATGGTCGAGGCGGCCCGGGAGCACGATCTGCTCGACCCGGTATTGGCGCGTTCGATGACCAAGCTGTGGACGCGGATGTGGCTGCTGCGCTACACGTGGCAGCGCGCCATCGACGCGGGCGACACCTCGTCGGCGGCGTTCTCCGTGCTCAAGCTGATGACCTCGGAGACCGACCGCGACCTGGGCGATATGGCGACCGAAGTGCTCGGCACCGATGCCTGCGCCGATCCTGCGGACAACGAGCTCGTGCACCACATGCTGGTCGGCCGCGCCCAGACGATCCTCGGCGGCACCAGCGAGATTCAGCGCAACATCCTCGGTGAGCGCGTGCTCGGTCTCCCCAAAGAGCCTCGTTGACAACGTCTTTCATCCAGTCTGGGCTCGCCGCTGCGCTGCGAGATCAGCTGCGCCCAGGCGGCACCGTCGCGATCGGCGACGGCGTCGGCGCGTTGCGTTGTCTCGATGACGGCACACCGGTGTCGGCGGTCATCTCCGCGGCCGCCCGCGACATCGGTTCGGTGCGGCTGATCTTGGGCTGGGTACCCACGCCGCTCGACGGCCTCGACCCCAACGCGTTCGCCGAGATTGTCGCGTTGATGCCAGGTTGGGGTCTGCGCAGCGCATTGGCCTGCCCGACAGCACGTTTCGTGCCCACCCGGCTGAGCGCAATACCCCCGTTGCTGACCGGAGTCCTGCGTCCCGACGTGCTGGTTACCCGCGTCGTCGAGCGGGACGGGAGGTTGCTGTTCAGCACCGAGGTGTCCTGGCAACGAGGACTTGCGGACGCCGGCGTGCCGGTGCTCGCAGTCCTCGACGGCGCCGCGCCCTGCGCCGACGCGGGTCCACCGCTGGATCCCGCGGTGGTCCACGTGTCCGGACGAAACGACGAAGGGCCGGCCCAAATCCCCCCGAAGGACCCGCAACCCGTCCACAACGCACTTGCGGACGCGGTGCTGCGCTTCGTGCCCGAGGGCGCCCGGCTGCAGTACGGGCCCGGGCAACTCGGAACTGCATTGCTGCGACGCACGCGGGTGCCGCTGCGCATCGACACCGGCATGCTCACCGACGCGGTAGTCGACCTGGACAAGCGCGGAATGCTGATCGACACGCCGTCGGCCACTTATCTTTTCGGCACCCACGAGTTGTGGGATTGGGCGGACGGCAAGCCCATTCTGCGGGGCGTCGACTACACCCACGACCTCACCCGGCTGTCCCGCGGTGAGCCCTTTGTCGCTGTCAACACCGCCATCGAGATCGACCCGTACGGCCAGGTCAACGTCGAAGGCCGCGGCGCGAAAGTGGTCGGGGGTATCGGCGGGCATCCCGACTACTGCGCGGCGGCCCGGATGAGCCGTGGCGGTCTGTCGATCATCGCCGTCCCGACGGCAGTCAACGGGCGTTCACCGTTGGTTGACACGCTCAGCCGGCCCGCTTCCACCCCCGCCCATGACATCGACCTGATCGTCACCGAGTCGGGACATGCCGACCTACGTGGCGCTGACTGGGAGCAGCGCAGGCGACTCATCAGCGCATTGTTCGAATAGAGGAGCACCGTGAATAGACCCGAGACTGGACCACTTTCCGGACGCGTCGTCTTGGTCACCGGCGGCGGGCGAGGCATCGGGCGCGGACACTGCCTGGCGCTGTCCGCTCAGGGCGCCTCGGTCATCGTCAACGACCCGGGTGTGAGTCGCGACGGCACGGCCGGTGACGGGGCAGGGCCCGCCGCCGACGTCGTCGCCGAGATCGAGGCCGCGGGCGGTAAGGCCGTGGCCCACACCGGTTCCGTCGCATCCTGGGACGACGTCGCCGACATGATCAACACCGCCATCGAGACATTCGGCACTCTTACCGGTGTGGTGAACAATGCAGGCATCGTGCGCGACGCGATGGTGGCCAATGCCACAGAGGCGGACTGGGACGCGGTGATCGCCGTGCATCTCAAGGGCACATTCGCAGTGACGAGACATGCTTGCCAGTACTGGCGCGCACAGGCCAAGGCGGGCAACCAGATCGACGCGCGCATCGTGAATACGGTGTCGGGCGCGGGACTGTGGGGCAATGTCGGCCAGAGCGCCTACGGTGCGGCCAAGGCCGCCATCGCCAACCTCACCGTCGTCACCGCAATGGAGATGCGTCGTTACGGGGTTGCGGTGAACGCGATCTCGCCGCTGGCCGTGACCCGTATCAGTGAGGACTTCTTTAGCGGCGAGAAGGCCGATGACCCTGCGCTGGACCCCGCCCGCAGTTCGGACGTGGTGGCGTGGCTACAGTCGCCGGAGTCGTCGTGGCTGACCGGACAGATCCTGCGCGTCAACGGGCACACGCTGAGCCGCATCGAGGGCTTCTCGGAGGCGCCGGCCCGGTATCACGCCAAAGACGGTGCGTCGCTGCAGTTCTCCGAAATCGGCCAAGCGGTCAGCTGGCTGTACAGCACGTCACCGCGCGGCCTGGCGGGCCCACTGCCGACTGCCTAGAACCGCGGCCAGAAGACTCAGCGGCTGAAGAACTTCAGTGGCCGTTCGACGAATTCGAAGACGACCCCGTCGGGTGAGCGCAGGAAAGCGATGTAGAGGCCCTCGATCTTGGTGCCGGGCAGCGGACACCAGACCGGATCTCCCATCACTTCAACGGAATCCGGCACTGCGGCCAGTGCCTTGTCCGTGTCCTCGACCCGCATCGCACACCGGTAGAGCCCCTGGTGGTTGCCGCCCCAAGGCACGGGATCCTGGTGGCGGGTCCCGGGGTGCTGCACAACCATGAGACTGAACTGATGGGCATCCTCGGGGACCGCGTACCGCGACACCACACATTCCACCGCGTCGGCTGACCCGCGCGGAACCAATTGATCACCGGACACGTCGACCAGTGTGGGCGCCTGCACCTCGACGAATCCGATCGCCGTCAGGAACTCGCCGGTCGCTACCGCATCGATCGCCGCGATACGGACTCCGCCGAACAAAGCGCCGCCGGATGCATCGGCACCGGGAATCTCCGCGAGTTCTACGACAACGCCGTCGGGATCTATTGCGAGAACCGACTTTGCACCGGAGATCAGTCCGTCGACGGGGTCGCCCACCGTGACGCCGCCGTCACGCAATCTCGCGACAGTGCCTGCCAAGTCGGCCACGGTCATCAACGCCGACCGGATGCCCGGGCGCGCCGGATCAGTGCTTTCGTCGCGTTTCAGCGCTGGGCTGTGGTACTCGATCGCCTCCAGCGCGCAACCGCTTCGACCACCGCGCGAATCGTAGAGAAACGATGTGGCGCAGTAGGTTTCGCCATCGAGACCAAGGATCGAGCCATCGGTTGGCACCTTGGGATCGGTCCGCATGCGCGCGGAGAGCCCCAGCTGTCTCACGTAGAGGTCTTCGGTCGAGTCCAGCGACGCGCAATTCAAGTTGACGTGCAGGAAGCGGCGTGCAAGGTCGTCGGACACCACTACAGAACGACCGACTTCACTTTGAAATCGATGATCTGGTCCTCGTTGAAACCCAGCTCGGCCAGGAGCGCGTCGGTGTGCTCCCCGTGACCAGGCGCACACGAGAGCGAAAGCGGCGTCTCATCGAACTGCACCGGGCTGGCGGCGAGCGCGAACTCGTTGTTGTTGGCATCCGTCACCCGGGGCAGATAACCGTTCTTGATCGCCTGCGGATCGGAGTGCAGCTCGTGGGCGGTGCGCATGACGTCCCACACCCCGTCGAATCCGGCGAACGCCTTCTCCCAGTGGGAAAGATCCTCCGCCGCAAACGCACTACGTATCTCCGCGATGCACTCCTTGCGATTTTCGAAACGCACCATCGCGTTGGCGAACCGCTCATCGTCGATCAGGTCCGGCCGCCCCAGCCGGGTGCAGAAGTCCGCCCAGAACCGGTCGGCCTGCAACAGCACGAACGCGATGAATCGGCCGTCTCGGGTCCTGTAGATACTGGCTACGGGGTTGGGCATCTCGTCGAGGTTGAACTTCGGGATGTCCTGGCCTGTCACGCCCGAGCCGACGATATCGGGCCCCAACTGCCATATCGCTGCGTTGAGAAGAGAGACATCCACGACGGACGGCTCGCCGGTGCGCTCCCGCTTCAGCAGCGCCGCGGCGATCCCGCCCGCAATGGCGAGCCCGCCGTAGGAGTCGCCGAATGCCGGCCGCTGGATTGGCGGATACGAACCGTCGCCGGCCGCATATGCTTCGCCGATCCCGCCGCGGGCCCAGTACGCCGCCAAGTCGAAGCCGCCCTGCGAAGCCAAATCACCCTTGGTGCCGTAGCCGTGCCCGCGGGCGTAGATGATCTTCGGGTTGCGCGCGCGCACCTGCTCGACGTCGATCCCCATCCGCTTCCGCGAGTCGGGCAGCAGGTTCGTGACGAAGACGTCGGCGGTCTCCAGCAGCTTCATCAACAACTCCAGCCCTTCGGGAGTCGAGGTGTCCAGGCCGATGCTGCGCTTGCCACGATTGGGCTGCTCGATGAAGTGGTTCACTCCCCCCGCACCGGTGACGATGCCCGAGCTGATCAGGCCTCGCTGGGGGTCGCCGGTCTCCGGGTGCTCGATCTTGATGACGTCGGCACCCCAGTCTGCCAGTACCGCCCCGGCGGCCGGGACGAACGTCCAGGCGGCCAGTTCGACGACGCGGATTCCGCGCAGGATGTCGCTCACGCCGACTCCAAGGGATAGGCGATGACCTTCGTCTGCAGGTGCTGCTCGAAACCCTCGATGCCGTTCTGGCGGCCGATCCCGCTCATCTTGTAGCCGCCGAACGGCGCATCGGCGCCGTAGAAGATGGCCCCATTGATGTTCACCGACCCGGTCCGAATTCGCCGGGCAACGGCCATCGCACGCTCGTTGGAGCCCAGCACGGTGCCCGCCAGCCCGTAGACCGAGTTGTTGGCCATCTCGACGGCACCGTCGTCACCATTGTCGTAGGGCGTGATCGTGATGATGGGACCGAAGATCTCCTCCTGGAAGACACGGTGGTCGGGTGCCACGTCGGCCAGAACCGTCGGCGCAACGAAGTACCCGCGGTCCAATCCCTCGGGCTTCCCGCCGCCGACCGTCACCCTGGCGCCCTGCTCCTTGGCCACCTCGATATAGCCCAGCACGCGGTCGCGTTGCTTGGCCGAGATGAGCGGGCCGCAGAAGTTGGCCGGGTCGGTTGGATCGCCGACGGTGACCGAGGCGAACGTCGCGGTGGCCAGCTCGACGGCCTCGTCGTAACGATTGCGGGGCACCAACATTCGGGTGGTCAGCGCGCAGCCCTGGCCCGAATGCATCAGGGCGCCGATGCACCCGGGGACCGTGCTGGCCAGGTCGGCGTCCTCGAGCAGCAGGTATACCGACTTGCCGCCCAGCTCCATGAGATTGCGCTTCATGGTTGCCGCGGACAGCCGCCCGATGAGCTCGCCCACCGCGGTCGAGCCGGTGAAGGAGATCATGTCGACTCGCGGATCGGTGACCAGCCGCTGGGCCACGTCGTTGTCCGACGCCGGGACGACATTGACGACTCCCGGTGGGATGTCGGTCTTCTCGGCGATGATGCGGCCCCATCGCAGTGCGCTCCACGGTGTTTCGATGGCGGGCTTGAGCACCATGGTGTTGCCGGTGGCCAGCACCTGCCCCACCTTGTTGGCGATGATCTCCACCGGGAAGTTCCAGGGCGTGATCGCGCCGACGACGCCCATCGGCTCCTTGACCACCACACGGTTGTAGGGCTCGCCCATCTTCGCGTCGACGTCCAGCTGACGTTCCCAGGTGAACTTCGAGATGTACTGCGCCGGCCACCGGACCGCGTCGGCGAGGGGCCAGTCCAGTTGAGCGATGTAGGTCATTCCCACCGGAGAGCCGGCCTCGGCGATCAGCTCGGCGCGCGCATCCTCTTTCTCCTCCTGCAGCGCGTCGTGCAGCTGCATGAGACAGTGTTGGCGGAATTCGTGGTTGGTCGACCAGTCGGTGGTGTCGAAGGCGCGTCGTGCGGCGGCGATGGCCTCGTCCATGTCCTCGGCACCGGCGTCGGTGCACACACCGAGCACTTCCTCGGTGGCCGGGTTGATGTTGTCGGCGGTTTTTCCCGTCGACGATTCACGCAATCGCCCGTCGATGTAGAGACGGGATTCGGGGTTGAACGAGACGGTGGCTGCGGCGACCGGTGATGCCGTCATTGGCGCTCCCTATGGCGAAGGTGGGGTCGTGCGTTAGTGTACCTGTTATAGATAATTGTTTAGCGGATTCTACCCCCGACCGTACAGCCCCTCGACCCAGGAAAGGCGTGCCAGTTGTCAGCCCCTGTCGACGACGTCGTGAACGCCAGCCGCCAGCAGCAGTATGTCTCGGACGTCGCGTCTTACCGCGAGGACTTCCGGCGCTACCTGCGTGACCTCGACTGGGCCGAGGAGTGGCGCAACTCGTCATTTGACAACACCGAAGACGAGCTGGCGTACCACGCCGTCGTGCTGTCGCGCGTGTACGAGGCCGGGTGGAACCGCTACGGCTGGCCCGAACTGGCAGGCGGCTACGGAGGAACCGAAATCCACCGCGCGGTGTACTTCGAGGAGCTCGCCGCGGCGATGCTGCCGGTTCCCGAACAGCATTGGACGCTCGAGGTGCTCGGCCCGGCCGTGATCAAGTACGCGCCCGAACTCGCCTCGCAGTATCTGCCGAATTACCTGCGCGGCGCCGAGTGGTGGGGACAGTGCTTCTCCGAGCCGGAATCAGGAAGCGATCTGGCGGGGCTGCGGAGCCGCGCCGTCGACGACGGCGCGGGCGGCTTCATCCTGAACGGGCAGAAGATCTGGACCAGCCAGGGCCCCACCGCCACGAGGTTTTTGGCCCTGGTCCGCACCGGCACCCCGGAAAGCCGCCACCGAGGGTTGAGCACCTTCCTGGTGGACGCGGACAGCCCCGGCATCACGGTGCGCCCCATCGCACTGGCCAGCGGTCGTCGCGAGTTGGCCGAGGTGTTCTTCGATGACGTTCGGGTGCCGCGTGAGCGACTGCTCGGTGAGGTCGACGGCGGCTGGGGTGTGGTGATGCACCTGATGCAGTACGAGCGCGGAATGTACGGCTACGCCTCACTGACGACGGCGCTGACCGAATTGAGTTGGCTGCGCGCCGAAATGGCCGAGCACGGCTCGTCGTCAGCGGACAGACGCCGGTTCGCCCAGCTCTACGTTGCGGTGCTGGCCGCGCAGGCACGCGCCGCGACTACGGTGCGCGCGCTCGCCGAGGGCCGTGCCGTCGGCCCGAACAGCAGCGTCGACAAGTTGCTGTGCGCCAAGGCCGAAAGAGACATCAACGACCTCATCATGGACGCCCGCCGCGAGTGGCTGATCGCCGGGGCGGGCGCTGACGGCAGAGAGCTCGACGCCATTCGGGCGAAGTGGTGGTACACCCGCGCCGCGACGATCATGGGCGGCAGCGCCGAGGTGCAGCGCGGCATCATCGCCGACCACCTGCTGGGACTCCCGAAGGAAAAACGATGAGCGCTTGCGCGAAGAGCAGAGGGCCAAGATGAGCGACCCGTTGACCGACGAAACGTGGCCGATGGTCGAGGAGGCCGTGTTCCGGTTGTTCGACCAGATCGCAGGCAAGGGAGCAGACGCGCACACCGTGATCGGTCCCGCGCTGGCCGAGCTGGGATGGTCGGACATCGAGGCGGAGTACCCGGTCGAGGCGTGCGAATTGCTCTTTCGCGCCCAGGGCCGCTCGCTGGCACACACCGACAGCCTCAGCGCCGTGATGCTGGCCGAACTGCAGCCGCTGTTGGACGGACCCGTCGACGGCATCGTGCTGCCCGACGCGGCCGACGGCTGCGCACCGGGCTCCGACGCCCAGCGGGTGGCCGGAATCGTGTTGGGGCCATTGCCAAGTGGTGGGCGACTCGCGGTCCCGGCGTCCGGCCCGATGGGCGCGGTGTCGCTCGGCGTTGTCGACAGCGATCAGTTGCTCGGTGAACGACTCGACACGTTCGACCCGACGGTGTTCTGGACGCGGGTGAGCGGACCGCTGGCCGGCGATCTCACCGACGCGTCGACCGAGTGGGGCCACGCGATCGCCGCCGCGCACCGCGCCCTGGCCACCGAACTGGTCGCGCTGGCCGACGAGGCATTGCGTATCGCCGTCGAGCACGTCCGCGTCCGCGTCCAATTCGGTTCTCCCATAGGCTCATTCCAGTCGCCACGGCATCTGCTGGCTGATGCATCGGCAAGCCTGGAAGGCGCCCGCGCGCTGTTGAACGAGACATGGCGATACGGCGGAAGCCTCTCGGCGATGGCCGCGAAGGCATCCGCGGGCCGCGCGCACCGGGCGATCGCAGACGCCGCGCTGCAGGTGTGCGGCGCGATCGGGTTGACCGCCGAACACGATCTGCACCGCTATGTCACCCGCGGCTTCCAGATCGACTCGCTGTGTGGTTCACACCAACAGCTCGAGGGACTGCTCGCCGAGAGACTATTCGAGATCTACGCGCCGGGCCGTGCGCTGCCCGCGGTCGTCAACTGGGGCTGAGGAGAGGAAACGAATGCGGCGCAACATATTCGAAGAAGTGCACGACGACTTCCGCGCCACCGCGCGCGCCTTCTTCGAGCGCGAATGCGTGCCGAACATCGAGAAGTGGGAACGCGACGGCAAGGTGAGCCGCGAGGCATGGCTTGCCGCGGGTGAACACGGGCTGATCGGCTGGGAGTTCGACGAGAAATACGGCGGCCTCGGCGTCAAAGACTTCCGGTTCAACCAGATCATCTCCGAGGAGATGTTCATGACCGGCTCGGTCGGCATCGGTCTCGGCGTGCAGAACGACATCTTGATGCCGTACCTGAACACCCTCACCACCGAGGAGCAGAAGCAACGCTGGCTGCCCGGGTTCATCTCCGGTGAGCTGATCGGTTCGATCGCGATGTCTGAGCCCGCCGCCGGCTCCGACCTGGCGGGCATCAAGACCACCGCACGCGACGAGGGCGACCACTGGGTCGTCAACGGGCAGAAGACGTTCATCAGCAACGGGCTGCTCTCCAATCTGGTGCTCACCGCCGTCAAAACCGACCCGACGGCGCGTCACAAGGGCATCAGCCTCTTGATGATCGAAGACGGGATGGAGGGCTTTACCCGCGGGCGCAAGCTCGACAAGATCGGACAGTATTCCGCTGACACCGCCGAGTTGTTCTTCGAAGACGTCCGGGTGCCCAAGGAAAATCTCGTCGGCGAGCTCAACCGCGGCTTCTACCACCTGGTGTCGAACCTGCCCAGCGAGCGCGTCGGCGTCGCGTGTTACGCGCTTCCTGCGGCGCGACGGGCGTTGGAGCTGACGAAGGCATACGCACTGGAGCGCACCGCCTTCGGACAGCCGATCGGCACATTCCAGGTCAACCGACACTTTCTGGCCGAGATGCAGACCAAGCTCGACGCCGCGCAGACGTATCTCGATCAGTGCGTGCTGTCGGTCAACGACGGCACCCTCTCCGCCGCCGATGCGGCGGGGCTGAAGTGGTGGACCTCGGAAGTCCAGTGGGAGATCATCGACCGCTGCCTGCAGCTGCACGGCGGGTACGGCTATATCAATGAGTACGAAGTGGCCCGGCTGTGGCGGGATTCGCGGGTACAGCGGCTCTACGCCGGCACCACGGAAATCATGAAGGATCTGATGGGGCGTGCCATGGGTTTCTAGATGACGTTGGTCACTGCGAGGCGCTTAATTCCCGGCCAAGGGCGGTGATTCGGTTAACCTGCCAAATAGTTAGTTGATTCCGTCAAGGGAGCGTGGAGGTCGATATGGAGGTCACCAGCCTTCGGGAACCGAAGATGGCCGATCGGGTGGCCACCGTGCTGCGCAGGATGTTCATCCGCGGCGAGATCCCCGAAGGCACCATGCTGCCGCCCGAGTCCGAGCTCATGGAGCGGTTCGGGGTGTCCCGGCCGACCCTGCGCGAAGCATTCCGTGTGCTGGAGTCCGAGTCGCTCATCGAGGTGCAGCGCGGCGTGCGCGGCGGCGCGCGGGTCACCCGGCCGCGACGTCAGACACTGGCCCGCTACGCCGGGCTCATCCTCGAGTACGAGGGAGTGACTCTCAAGGACGTTTACGACGCCAGGGTGACCCTGGAGACCCCGATGGTTGTCCAACTCGCGAAGGACCGCAATCCGGCAGTGATCGCCGAGCTCGAGCAGATCGTCGAACGCGAAGCCGAGCTGCAACCGGGCGGCGACACTGTCGACCAGCTCACCGATTTTCACGCCGCGATCGCCCGGCTGTCGGGCAACAAGACTTTGCAGATCGTCAGCGACATGCTCCATCACATCGTGGAGAAGGCCAATCGGTCGTTGCAACCGACCGAGGGCACTCGCGCCGCGCAGGCGGTGAGTCGTTCGGTGAAGACGCACCGCATGGTGTTGGACATGATCAAAGCGGGCGAGGCGGAGAAGGCCGGCGAGCTGTGGAAGAAGCATCTGCAGAAGGCCGAGGCATTCGTGTTGTCGGGTGCCGAATTGTCCACTGTCGTAGACCTCCTCGAATGACCGGGGTAGACGAGCGAGAAGTTCAGCACGACATCGAGACGCCCGCCGCGGTACAGATCCGGTTCGGGATCGAGTTTGTTGCGGCGAGCCTCGCCGACGCGACGGTCGTGATGTCGATGCCGATCTCGGGCTTGCGCAATCCGGTCACCGGCGCGCCCGCCGTCGGGCCGCTGGCAATCCTTGTAGACGCCGCCGCCGGGGTGGTCAATCACTATCGGCGCCAAACGGATCGGTGGACGGTGTCGAGCGAACTCTCGCTGGAGGTCAGCGCCGACGTCACCGACGCTATGGAGGCGGGCGCCCCGCCTGTGGTGGCCACCGCCCGCGCGGTGGGTTCGGTCGGGAATGCGCCGCTGTCGATCTGCACGCTCACCTGCGGTGACACCGAGATCGGCACCGGCACAGTGCGTTCCGCGTTCGTTCCCGCGGACGGCGTTACCGCCAAACAACCGCCGCGAACGTCGCTTGTAGAGGCGCCGACGTTGGCGGATCTCATGGCGGTGCAGATCGATACCGGCGAGGACGGCGCAGTCGTGTTGCGTCAGCACCCCGATCCCGACCTCAACAACGACATCGGCATCATCCACGGCGGCATGGCATCGGCCGGTTTGGAATTGGCAGCGTCGGCTGTGCTGAACTCCGACCGATCCGTGGCCCATCTGCATACGGCGTCGCTGCGGGTCAACTTTTTGCGCCCGTTCTTCGCGGGCGGCAGCTCCCACTACGTCGCCGCTCCGGTGCGCGTCGGCCGCAGCTCCGGGGTCGCCGACGCGCAGGCCATCGGTGACGACGGCCGGGTGGCGCTTACCGCCAGGGTGACGGCTTACCGCTGACGCCTACTTCTTCGACCGAGCCCGAAAAGCCGCCACCCGCTCCTTGAACTCCGGCGTGCTGAACGAGGTGTACTCCTCGGCCAGCGCGTACTCCAGCACGCCAAGCGCGGCACGAGACAGATGCATGTTCATCGCGATCTTGCTGGCGCGCAACGCCTGCGGCGGCAGTGCAGCAAGTCGCTCACCGAGCGCAAGTGCCTCGTCCAGCACCGCGTCGTCCGCGGCGACCTTGGTGACCAGGTTGAGTTTCTCGGCGTCCGACGCGGTGATCCGGTCACCGAGCAGCACGTATTCCTTGGCCTTCATCAACCCGATGAGCAGCGGAAGCATCGCGGCTCCGCCGTCACCGGCGACCAGTCCGACTGCGACGTGCGGGTCGGCCAGGTAGCTGCTCTGTCCCATCACCAGGAAGTCGCTCAGCAGCGCGATCGAGCAGCCTAGCCCGACCGCAGGACCGTTGACCGCGGACACCAGCGGCTTGGGAAAGTTGATCACCTCGAGGAAGACCGTGCGCGCCTCGGCGATCTGGAACTGACGCGCCACCGGATCATCGATGAGCCTGCCGAACATCACCATGTCGCCGCCAGCCGAAAACGCCTTGCCCACACCGGTTGTCACCACTGCGTTCACGTCGTTGTCTGCCGACAGAACACGCCAGATGGTGGCGAACGCGTGGTGAACTTCCTCGTTGACCGCGTTGAACGCCTCGGGACGATTGATGCTCACCACATGCACACCGCCGCGCTTCTCGACGAGCAGCCACGGGGCGAACTCCTCGTATCCGGGCAGGGTCGCGATTTCGGAAGTAGTCATGTGTATCGTCCCGTCAATTCTTCTCGTTGGAAAGGATGGTGACCGCCGAGACAGCCGTCGGACCACCGATGTTGTGGGCCAACCCAACTCGGGCACCGTCAACCTGGTTCTCGGCCTGACCACGAAGCTGGTTGAACAGTTCGTAGCACTGGGCCACCCCGGTGGCGCCAGGCGGATGTCCTTTGGCCTTCAGGCCGCCGCTGGGGTTGACCGGGATCGAGCCGCCGACGTAATGTTCACGCCCCTCGACCAGCTTGTAGGCCTCGAACCGGTTGGCGAAGCCGAGGTCTTCATAGCTGATGAGTTCAACGCCGGTGAAGCAGTCGTGCACCTCGGCGACGTCGATGTCACGCGGCGTGACGCCGGCCATGGCCATCGCCGTCTTGGCCGCACGAACCGTCGGCGGAAAGGTCGTCATGTCGCTCTTGTGCTGGTGCATCACGCGATCCATGCCGAGCCCCACCCCACGCACCCACACCGGTCGGTCGGTGTAGCGATCCACGACGTCCTCTGCCGCGAGGATCACCGCGGCCGCGCCGTCGCTCTGCGGGGTGCAGTCGTAAAGCCCGAACGGCTCGACCACGATCGGCGCCGCCAGTGCCTGCTCGACGGTGATCTCGTAGCGCAGCTGGGCTTTCGGGTTCTTCAGCGCGTGAAAGTGGTTCTTGACCGCCACCATCGCCATGTGTTCCTTGGTCGCCGGCGACTCATGCAGGTACCGGATCACGTGCAAGGCGAAGTTCGCGGGCGCGACCAGCCCCAGCGGATAGTCCCACGCGTTGTCGCGGGTCATCGCCGCCCAGTCCCAGAACGTGGTGTTCGACGACGTCTCGCGGACCTTGTCGGCCCCGACCACGAGCACCACGTCGTAGAGTCCCGACGCGATCGCCATGGTTCCGTTGCGGATCGCGTCATTGCCTGTGGCGCAGGCATTTTCGACGCGGGTGACGGGGATGTCGGTGAGGTCGAGGGTGTCGGCCAGGATGCCCGACGGGAAGCCGTCGGTGGTGGACAGCTCACCGAACCACGCCGCCTGAATCTCGGTCTTGTCGATGCCCTTGTCGATACCGGCGACCGCTTCGGCGTATGCCATCGGCACCAGGTCCTTGATGCCCAGCTCGAAGTGTTCGGCGAAGGGGGTCATCCCGGCCCCGACGATGGCGACGTTTCTCATGCCTTAGCTCCTCGGGCCACGAGCGTACGTCCCGGCCAGAACGCGTACCCGTAATCGGGAATTCCAGCGCGGGTGGCGATCTTGCGCAGCACCACGATCCCCTCCTGTCCGATCGTCGCCGCGCCCGCGGGCACGCCGGTCACCTTCAGCAGCACCCGCACCGGGCTGTCGTCGAGCTGCACGACGGCCAGTGAATACGGGCTCGGCAGGTCGGGCACCGGTATCCGCACGGTGGTGTGGGTGTACACGGTGCCGGTGCGCGGCAACGGCTCGAGGCGGTACTCGGTGGCCAGCTGCCCGGCGTTGTTCACGCGCAGTCGCGGCGGAAACTGCGGTGCGGAGTCGATGCCTGGACTCTCGTCGAAAACCGCCGCTTCCCAACGAATCTTGGGCTCGAACGCACGAGCGTAGGCGGGCATCGAGATCGGGATTCCTACGCCGTCGGCGACGCGGGTCTTCGGCAGGTCGCGCGGCGGAAACTCGTCGCGGAATATTCGCGGCCTGGTGCCGTTGAGCGCGAGTTCGGCCGCGCTGATGGTGGCCTGTTCGACGGCGAGCAGCAGGCCCTCCGCGCCCGCCTCGATCGCATCGGCCAGCAGTCGGATACTCGCCGCGGCCGAGGCCGTCGCGTCCGCGACGGCGCCGGATGTGTCGAGATCGCTACCGAGTTGGGCGGGCGGAGCGCCTGCCACCGCAACCACCGTGCGGGTCCCGCGCAGGCCCAGTCGGGCGAGCGTCGAGCGCACCCCGACCTCGCGCTGCAGTCGGGGGTCGGCGTAGGTGTGCCGGGTGCCGTCCTCGCCGCGCGCGGTCAACGGCAGGCTGCGGGTCTGGCGAGCGGCCGCAGCCACGGGTACGCCCTCATCGCCCGTCAACGCGGCCGCCGCGCCCACCGCGAGATCGTTGTCGTCGGCGCCGATGATCAGGGTGCCCGGTACAGCGCTCACGAGTTGGTCCAGCACGGCGGGCGCGCCGCCGAGCACTTCGGCCACCGGGGTGTCAGCCGGCAGCGACAGCGCAGCCAGCAGCACCGCGCCGTTGCCGCCTTCCAACAGCGGGAAATCACGCGACACCAGCACAACACGTGCCGCGGTCGCGTCGGGATCAGCGGCCCGACCTGCCGCGACCGCCATTGTCAGCGCGTCCTCGTCCGGCCCCTTGACCCGTCGTTCACGCACTGTCCATGGCGGCAGATAGGTGCCGATCGAGACGACGTGCGTCATGGCTTCGTTGTCCTCCACTGGGGCACCGCGGTGCTACAAATTTGGTAATGAGCTATATAGTTATAGCATTTCATGTCATCGGCGACCTAGCCAGGGAGAAGACAGCGTCGTGAGAGCTCTTGGTCCTCGCACCCTCAAGGATCGCGTTGTCGTCGTCACCGGCGGCAGCCGCGGCATCGGTCGCGAAATCGCCATCCGCGCCGCCGCCGACGGAGCGGCGGTCGCACTGCTGGCCAAGACCCAAAAACCGAACCCGAAGATCGGGGGCACACTGACCGAGACCGCCGAGGCAGTGCGCAGCGCCGGAGGCCGGGCGCTGGCGCTCCCGGTCGACGTCCGCGACGCCGACGGAGTAGCCAGCGCCATCGCCACCGCTGCCGAGGAGTTCGGCGGGATGGATGTCGTGGTGAACAACGCGGGCGCACTGGATCTGCGCACCACCCCGAATCTGCCGCCGAAAAACTTCCACCGCCTGCTCGGTGTCAATGTCGAAGGGCCGTTCGCCGTCGTGCAGGCCGCGTACCCCTACCTACGAAACTCCGACAACGCCCACATCGTCAACATCTCGCCACCCCTGAATCTCGACCCGCGATGGGTCGGCGCACACGTCGGACACACGGTCGGCAAGTACGCCGAAAGTCTGCTGACGCTCGGATGGGCCGAAGAGTTCGCGTCGATCCCAATCGCCGTCAACTCGCTGTGGCCCGCGACGACGGTCGCGAGCACCGGAATGATCGTCGCGATGGGCGAGGACGTCGTGCGTGCCCAGGCACGCAATACGCAGATCATGGCCGACGCGGTGCACGCCCTGGTGACCCGACCGGCCACAGATTGCAGCGGGCATTTCTACACCGACGAGGAAATTCTGCGGGAAGAGGGATGGGACGACGACGACCTGTCGGAGTATCGGTTGGCCGCCCGCGACGAGGACCTGACCCCCAACTTCTACCTGTCGTCGACCCCGCTGCCGACGGTGTAGGAGTTTCGTCCGGTGAGTTCGTTTGATGCGTTGACGGCCCGTGAACCCGAACTGGTCAAACTGCGTTCCGCTGTGCGGGATTTCCTGCGGGCCGACCATGCTGAGTTCGGCTGGGAGCCGGCAGTCGACGCCTGGCTGGGGCAGTGGGACGAGGAGTTCTCGGCGCGCTTGGGTGCGGCCGGTTTTCTCGGGCTGACGATCCCGAAGCGCTACGGCGGCCACGAGGTGGGGCACCTGCACCGCTACGTCGTGACAGAGGAACTGATCGCCGCGGGAGCTCCTGTGGCGGCGCACTGGACCGCCGACCGTCAGGTGGCGCCCGCTCTGCTGTCATATGGGTCCGAAGAGCAGTGCGAACGGCTGCTACCGAAGATCGTTGCGGGCAAGCTGTACTCGTCGATCGGCATGAGTGAGCATGGAGCCGGATCGGACCTCGCGGCCGTTGCGACCAAAGCCGTTCGGGCCGAAGGTGGTTGGGTCCTTTCCGGCACCAAGGTGTGGACAAGCGGCGCCCACCACGCTCATCAGGTGGTGGTGCTTGCCCGCACCAGCCCACCGGACCCGGATAACCGACACGCCGGGTTCAGTCAGTTCCTGGTGCCGTGTGATGCCAAGGGCGTGCGCGTTGAACCCATCCTGTTGATGTCGGGGGCACACCACTTCAACGAGGTCAATCTGGATTCGGTCTTCGTCGCCGACGCCGACGTGCTCGGGGAGGTCGGCAACGGTTGGCAGCAGGTCACTTCGGAACTGTCTTTCGAGCGCAGCGGACCCGAGCGCATCCTGTCCACCGGCCCTCTGCTGCTGTCGGCGATCCGCGCGCTGGCAGACGGTCCGGTCCCCGACGACCGGACGGCCGTGGCCGTCGGCGATCTGCTTGCGCGGCTCGTCTCGCTGCGCCAGCTGTCGCTCTCTGTGGCCCGCACACTCACCGAAGGCGGGAATGCGGCGAGCCTGGCGGCGCTCGTGAAAGATCTCGGGACCCGCTTCGAGGCGGAATCGGTCGAGTTGGTCGCCGACCTCGTGGAGGGGTCGGCGCCGAACCCCGAGCTGTCAGCGATGCTGACCACGGCATGGCTTCACAAGCCGATGTTCACCCTGCGCGGCGGCACCAACGAGGTGTTGCGAGGCGTAGTCGCCCGCGAAATGGGGTTGCGGTGACGGCACTTTCAGGCGGGGTTCTTGCCACCGGCACCGCAGACGACGACGGCGCCGAGCTGCGCCACTTGGTCGACGACATCGCACGGCGGTCCTTCGACGCCAGGCTCGGTCGCCGTCGGGTCCCCGAGGAGTTCGACGCCGACCTGTGGCGCAATCTCGAGGACACCGGGCTCACCCGTTTGACGAGCACGCCGGACCTGGACGCCGGTCCGCAGGAGCTCGCGATCGTGCTCTACGGCGTGGCGCGGCACGCAGGCGCGGTGCCGCTGGCCGAGACAGATGCGCTGGCCGCCTGGCTGGGCGCGCAGGCCGGCATCGATGTTCCCGACGGTCCCCTGACCGTCGCGATCGCCGACGCCGAACTCACCGACGGTCGGGTCACGGGGACGGCGAGCGACGTGCCGTGGACCAGAGCGGCCGCGGCGGTGCTGCTGTTCGCGCGTGGTCGCGACGGGGCGCGGGTCGGGGTCCTCGACGTCGACACCGCCACCGTTGAGGACGGCCACAACCTCGCCGGAGAGCCACGCGATCGGATCGCTTTCGACGTCATCGCCGACCAGTTAACCCTCGTCGACAACGCGGTCGCCGGCGAACTGGCACTGCGCGGCGCATGGTGCCGCTGTGTGCAGATCATCGGTGCACTCGACGCCGCCGCCGCATTGACGGTCGAGCACACCAGCCAGCGCGTCCAGTTCGGCCGCCCGCTGTCCAAGTTTCAGGCGGTCCAGCACGCGCTGGCGGGGATGGCCGGCGACATCGAACGCGCCAGGGCCGCCGCGACCCTGGCCGTCGCTGCGGCGGCGGATCACGGATTCGATTCGGCGCAAACCGAGTACGCGGTCACCGTCGCGAAAGTTGCGGTGGGCCGGGCCGTCGGGTCGGTGACCACGATCGCGCATCAGCTGCATGGCGCGATCGGCGTCACCGTCGAGCACCCGCTGTGGTCGGCGACCATGCGGGCGCAGAGCTGGACCGACGACTACGGAAGCACCGCGCATCACGCTCGCCGACTTGGCCGCATGGCGCTGACGGTCGACGAGCCGTGGGACCTGGTGATCGGCAATCTGTTCTAACCGAAAACAGTTGACAATAAGGAGAACTCGTGACCATCAAGCAATTCAAAGGCGCATCGGCGATCGTCAGTGGCGGTGCGGGTGGCCTGGGTGAGGCCACCGTGCGGCGGTTGCACGCCGACGGGCTCGGCGTGGTCATCGCCGATCTCGCCGCCGACAAAGGCAAGGCGCTGGCCGACGAGCTGGGCAGCCGCGCCGAGTTCGTCAGTACCGACGTGACGAGCGAGGACTCCGTTCTGGGTGCCATCGAACAGGCCAATCAGCTTGGCCGGTTGCGCTATGCGGTCGTCGCGCACGGCGGCTTCGGCGTCGCGCAGCGCATCGTCGGCCGCGACGGCAAGCCGGCCGATCTCGACGGCTTCACCAAGACGATCGACCTCTATCTCACCGGGACCTACAACGTGGCACGGCTTGTTGCCGCCTCGATCGCGGCAGCCGAGCCCCTCGAGTCCGGTGAACGGGGTGCGCTCGTACTGACCGCGTCCATCGCGGGCTACGAGGGCCAGATCGGGCAGACCGCATACGCCGCAGCAAAGGCCGGGGTGATCGGGTTGACCATCGCGGCGGCCCGTGACTTGAGTTCGGCGGGCATCCGGGTCAACACCATCGCCCCGGGAACGATGAAGACGCCGATCATGGAATCGGTCGGCGAGGAGGCCATCGCCAAATTTGCGGCCAATATCCCGTTCCCGAAGCGTTTGGGCGCCCCGAGCGAATTCGCCGACGCCGCAGCCTTTTTGCTGAGCAACGGTTATGTCAACGGCGAGGTCATGCGCCTCGACGGTGCGCAGCGGTTCACGCCGAAGTAGGCGTGTGGGTCAGAGGCGGCCGTCGACGCGCAGGTCCGGATGGACCCACGTCGGCGACCGCTTCTCCTTGAATGCGAGGAAACCTTCGCGGGTTTCGGGCCCGAACATGCTGGCCTGCATGCCGATCCGGTCGTAGAGGCCCATGTAGTTGTCCAAACTGGCCTTGATCACTCCCCTGGCGGCCGGCGCGGTTCGACAGCACTGCGCGAGGAGCTCGCGCGACACGTCGTAGAGCTTGTCGTGCGGGACGACGCGCGAGACCATGCCCCACTCCATCGCCTCGGCAGCCGACAGCGTGCGTCCGGTGAACATCAGGTCTCGGGTGCGGACGGGCCCGATCAGGCGTGCCAGCATCTGGCTGTAATAGGTATCGGCGATCCCACGGAACAACTCCGGGACCCGGAAGGTGGCGCGTTCACTGACGACAGCCAGGTCGCTGCACATCGCGATCTGCAAACCGCCGCCCTGGCACAGCCCGTTGACGGCGGCGACCACCGGCTTGGCGGACTGCCGCAGCACGTCGAACGGGGTCACGTCCATACCCATGGTCGTCGCGAAGTCCATCCAGTTGTCTTCGCCGGCTTGGCCCAGATCGCCGCCCGGCGCGAACACGTCACCAGTCCCGGTGATGAGCAGCCCGGCGAGATCCGGGTCGGCATTGACCCGGTTGATCGCATAGCGGATGCCGAAGTACATCGCCGGCGTCATCGCGTTGCGGGCGGCCGGCCGGTCCAGCGTGCAGATCGCGAACGGGCCTTCGCGTTCGAACGTCAGATACGGCGTGCCGAGCCAGTCGCCGTCGGGTGGGCGGGGGCCGCCATTGAGCGCGTGGGACATAGGTGTGCCTTCCGGAGCATGATCTGCCTGCTCCTTCAAATTAGCCAAATAGTTGTATGATTCCAAGTTCGCGGCGTAACATCATCGACGTGGCGCAGTTCACACGCATCACCAGCAAAGCAGCGCGCGGCTGAGCGCGACTACCTCGAACGACCACCGGAGGAATACATCAATGGGTTCACTCGACGGCCGCGTCGTCTTCATCACCGGAGCCGCGCGTGGTCAGGGCCGATCGCACGCCGTGATGTGCGCCGAACAGGGCGCGAACATCGTCGGTGTCGACATCTGCGAGGACCTCGACGCCGTGCCCTACAAGTTGGGCACCTACGAGGAACTCGAGGAGACTGCTCGCCTCGTCGAGAAGACCGGTCAGGAGATGCTTTTCCGGAAAGCCGACGTCCGCGACAAGGCCGCGCTGCAGGAAGCCTTCGACGCGGGCGTGAAGCAATTCGGCCATATCGACACCGCGATCGCCAATGCCGGGGTGGTCTTGACCAACCCCGACGAGCGCGACGCCTCGGAATCTCTGCGGCTGGGCCTCGACATCATGTTGATCGGCGTCTGGAATACCTTCCAGGTCGCCATCCCCCATCTCAAAGAGCGCGGCCAAGGTGGCAATCTGATCGCCACCAGCTCAATGATCGCGCTCTTGGACTTGACCGATGGTGGCGGCGGGAGTGACGCCTACCTGATGTCCAAGGTCGCCGTCGTCGGCTTGGTTCGTGCTTATGCGGCGATGCTCGCCCCTGACCGCATCCGCGTCAACGCGGTGGCGCCGACCAACTGCGCGACTCCGATGATCACCGACAATCCGGCGTTGTTCAGGGTGATCGAGGAGAATCCTCGCATGGTCAACGCCGTTCAGACTGCGCTGCCGGACCTGCCGTTGATCGAGCCACGCGATGTCAGCAACGCGATTCTGTTTCTGATCAGCGATGCGGGCCGCTCTTTCACGGGAAGCATGTTGAAGGTGGACGCGGGCATGGACGTGCGGCGCTAACGAGCAAGGCCGACTCGTGGACTACGGGATCGCGGGCAAGCCGGCGCTGGTCGTCGGTGGCAGTAAGGGAATCGGGTTCGAAGTCGCCAGAATGCTTGCGGCGGAGGGCTGCCGGGTCGCGGTTCTGGCACGAACGAAGGTCGATGTCGACGACGCCGTGGATGCAATTCGCGCTGACGGCGGTGTGGCGATGGGAGTCACCGGGGCGTGGATCGAGGTCGACGGAGGTTTGCACCATTCGGCTTTCTGAGAGCAAGGACTAAAGCGAGTGGGAGTCGCGCAATGAGTGTTGACCAGGATCGTCGTCCCGTGATCGAGGGCGTGCCCGAACTTCATTGGGCCTCACTGCCGATGGCCGCCGACCGCGGAATCGGGTGGAAAGTTCTCCGAGACGCCGGCCCGGTCGTGCTCATGGACGGCTGGTACTACCTCACCCGGCGCGACGATGTCCTTGCGGCGCTGCGCCACCCGGAACTCTTCTCCTCGAAGAAGGCATTCGACTCCCTCGGCAGCCCGCTGCCGCTGGTGCCGATCGCTTTCGACCCGCCCGAACACACCCGATTCCGTAAGATCCTGCAACCTTTCTTCAGCCCGCACACGCTCAAGGACATGCTGCCGTCACTGCAGCAGCAGGCGATTGACATCGTCGAAGCCGCGGCCGCCAAGGGCGAGTGTGATGCCATGGCCGACATCGCGATTCCGTACCCGTCGCAGGTGTTTCTCACGCTGTTCGGGCTTCCCCTGAAGGACCGTGATCGGCTGATCGCATGGAAGGACGCCGTCATCGCGCTGTCGGAGCACCCCACGCTGGAAGGCGTCGACACCACGCCCGCGCTCGAACTGTTCACCTACTTGACCGAGGCGATCAACGAGCGTCGTCAGGACAAGGGCAATGACATCCTGTCGCAGGTGCTCACCGGCGAGGACGCCTTGAACGACGCCGAGGCGCTGGGGCTCGGCTTCCTCTTCGTTCTCGCGGGCCTGGACACCGTCACGTCGGCTATGGGTTCTGCGCTGCTGGAACTGGCGCGTAATCCCCAGCTGAGAACCACCTTACGAGAAGACCCGGACCAGGTAGCCGTCTTCATCGAAGAGATCGTCAGACTGGAGCCTCCGGCGCCCCTTGTGCCGCGGTTCACCACCCAGACCGTCACCATCGCCGGCGTGACACTGCCGCCTGATACACCGGTTCGCCTACCTCTGGCCGCCATCAACCGCGACGGCAGTGACGACATATCCACCGACGATGTGGTGATGGATGGAAAGGTGCACCGGCACTGGGGATACGGTGGCGGACCGCACCGTTGCCTCGGGTCCCATCTCGCTCGAATGGAGCTGACCCTGATTGTGAACGAGTGGCTGAAGCGGGTTCCCGAGTTCGAGCTGGCCCCAGGCTGGATACCCGAGATTCCCTTCCCCGCCAACACATTCGGGCTCGAAACGTTGCCCCTACGGTACAGGTCGAACCGATGACGCCCGCCACCGGCAGGCCCAGCACCGATGGCATTGCCGTCGTTTGCGTGGAATGCCAAAACGGTGTTCTCGGGCCGGATTCGGTGTTGCCTGCGTTGGCGGCTGACTCCGCCGGTCTCGTCGAGAGCTTACGTCAGCTCCTCGATGCCGCCCGCGCATCCGGCCACCTCGTGGTTCACGCCACCTACGAGGGGACACTGGGTGGCACGCACACGGGCACGGCCCGGCTGTGGCGTGCGTTGGGCCCGGCGACCGCGGGATGGGCACCTGGAAAAGCCGAAACCCAGGTAGTCCCGGAGCTTCTGGCAGCCGATGACCTGGTCTTGCCGCGACATCACGGCCTCTTCCCCACCATGGATTCCGAGTTGCTGCCGGTTTTGAAAGGGTTTGGCGTGCACACGGTCATCCTGGCTGGGGTGTCGCTGAATCTCGCGCTGCCCATCACCGCCGGACATCTCACGCAGGCCGGCTTCCACCTCGTCGTTCCGCGCGACGCCGTGGGCGGGACACCAGCCGAATATGGAAACCAGGTGCTGGACAACACGATTGCGGTGCTGGGCCGCATCACCACCGTGGCCAAACTCATCACCGAATGGGCTGCCACAGACTAGGATGCCGAAATGACCCTGCTCCGTTCGACGTTCGCATCTGCAATCGCGGTGATCTCACTCTCGGGCGCCGCGGGTTTGGCAACTGCGTCACCGGTCGATGAATCATCCGCGGGATCAGCGGGCTGTCAGTACGTCCTGACGCCGCCGGAGCTGGTCCTGCTTCCCGGCGGGGCCAAGGCGGTTCGGGCTACCCTGGATCCGAAAGTCTGCGACCCGTCCGCACAGCCCACTGATGTCACGGTGTGCTTGGCGCCCCCGAACGGTCAGGGCGAATGCAAGAAGATGCCGGGCTGGGCCAAAGCGGAGGTCCTCGTACCGGCGTCACCGTCGAACGGCACTTTCACAGCTACCGGGAACGGATGCTGGCACGAAATCACGAAATCGTTCCGACCGGCATGCCGGACTACCGGGCCGATCAGTTCGACAATCTGACCCTCATTTTCACCAAATCTCCTGTGGCGTAGGCCCTCTCAGCGATCGGTCAGTTCCCGGCCGGAGGTACCACCAAGTCCTGCCAGGTCTTTGGTTCTCCGCCGTGGGCAAGATCTGATTGTGTGTACGTGCGGCCATCCGGCCCCACATAGCTGCCCGATGAAGGGTCGTACTCCGCGACCGCAATGGGCGGGGGCGCCGGCGCGGCCGGCGGCGGGCCCGCGCCGGGTGCCGACGGATCCCGCGGCGCAGGAACATCCTGCCCCGAGAGGGTGGCGTTGGGATCACCCTTCCAGTTGTAGCCGTCGTTGAGCGGCACGTAATGCTCGTCGCTCTCACAGATGTCCACCGTCGGGGCGCGCTTGCCCGGCTTCTCCACGCACGGCGTGTTGCGGGCCCCGCGCACATTGAATGGCGCGTCTTGCGGAACCCGGCAATACACATCACCCTCGGGAGGCGGTGGATAGTCTTCGAGTGCGGACGACCGTAGCTGCTGGGCGGGTAGGAACCCGGTGGTGCACGCTGGGGGAAGGTTGAGATTCAGGTTGAAGCTCAGGAAGCCCCCGATGTAGTCCTGCTTCGTGTTTCGGTTCGCCACACCGACGGCTTGAATCGATGCCGCACCTTGCGGCAGCAGAACCAGGAGCTGCTCGACGTTGCCCCGGTACACCGCCGCCACTTCCGCCACACTGACAAGGTTCGCCAGCACAATCGGCAACGTCGGCTGCAGCTGATCGAAGAGCGCGCGAGCTTCGTCGACCGCAGGCGTAGCATCCCGGAGAACCGTCGCCAGGTTCGCGTCCTCGTTGCGCAACTGGTCGGTCACAGTGGCAAGGTTCGCCGCCCATGCCTGGATGGAATCCGACGTTTCAGTTTGTGAATCCAGGATCGGCTTGGATTTGTCGGCGAGCGTGGTCAGCTCGTTGATGTTCGCGCGTGCGTCGATTGCCAGCGCCGTGGCACCCTGCACGAATCGAGCGAGCTCTGGGCCGAGCCCGCCGAACGCGAGGTACGCCTCGTCCACCACGGTCTTGAGGTTGTCCTGAGGGATCGCTTGCAGCCCTTTGTTGGTTGCGTCCACCAGCGAGCTGATATTCGGCGGCACAGTGGTTCGGTCACGCGGTATGACATCACCGTTCTTCAACGGCGGCGCATCGGCGGAGCGCGGAAGCAGGTCGATGTACTGTTCACCGATCGCCGATACGCTGTGTACCTCGGCGTTGACGTCCGACGGAATCTTGATGTCGGAGTCGAGCAGCATATCGGCCTCGACGCCGGTGTCGGTGAGGTGAACGGATTTCACTTCGCCCACGTTGTAGCCGCGGTATGTGACGTTGCCACGCTCATACAAGCCGCCCGCCTGCGGCAGTTGCACGGTCACGGTGTAACGGCCGATGCCGAACCACTTCGCTTGCAGATTCAACACGGGGAAGAACATCACCGCGACCCCGGCCAGCGCGACCACCGCCACGACGGCCAACTGGATCAGTATCCGCCTGGTTAGGTTCACGTCACGGCCCCTGGTTGAAGTGGTACGGAACGACCAGCGGATTGCGGGCCGTGTACGGACTGGGCATCTGACCGATGGTGCGACCCCATTGCATTTCGAGCTCTGTCAGCTCGCCCTCCAGAAATGTGCCGGTCAAGAAGGATGCGTCGAGACGACTCAAGGTCAGATCGATCACTGCGGTCAGGTTTGCGTAGTCGCCGCGTAACCACTTGCTGAGTGTGGGTTTGGGAAACGGAAAGGTGGAGTAGAAGTCCAGCGAACGCGTCAGATCCTGGCCCGCATTGGCAAGTGATTCCAATACCGGGCCAAGGTCTTTGAGCTCTTTGACCAGATTCTCTTTTGTCTGATTGACCGAATCGGCGGCCAGCGCACTGAATTTCCCGAGCTTGTCTACTGCCTCGGCGATGGTCTCGCGCTCGTCCCGCAGGACCGAGAGCGCCTGCGGAACCGTTTTGAGAGCCCTGTCGACGACTGGCTTTTGCTCTGCAATCTGACCGACCAGATTGTTCAGACTATCTGCGGCGGCAAGGATGTCGTCTTTCTGGTCGTCGAGATACTGCACGAACAGGTCAAGCTGTGTGAGTAGGCTTCGTAGGTCGTCGGCGCGGCCGGCGAAGGCCGTGCTCAGTTCCTTGGTGATCTCTTCGATCCGGCCGACGCCACCGCCGTTGAGCAACAACGACAGCGCACTGAGTGTCTCCTCGGTGGTCGGATACGTGCTCGAGTTCGACAGTGGAATCAGCGAACCGTCCTTCAGCTTGCCCTGCGGCGGCACATCGGTCGGCGGCGCCAACTCGATGTGCAGCGAACCCAACAGGCTGGTCTGCCCCAGCGTTGCGGTGGCGTTGGCAGGTAGATCGACGTTCCCGTCCAACCGAATGGTCACCAGCGCGTGCCATCCCTGACGGTCGATCCTAGTGACGTTGCCGACCGTTACGTCGTTCACCCGGACCCGCGAATTGTTCTGCAGATTAACGACTTCCGGCAGTTCCGCCTGAATCGTATAGGCGCCTGGGCCACCACCCGCAGTCCCAGGCAGGGGCAATGAATTCAGTCCCCGCCAGTCGGCGCAACCTGAGACGGTAATCGCTGCCAGCGCGAGGAGGCCGCTGACCGTGTACCACTGGCCGTTCCGTTTCACTGCCCACCTCCCGGGGGCACCATCATGCCGGGCAACCCGGCGGCCGGATCAGTGGATACGGGCGCGGGCACTACCGGCGCATCACCCGGGTTGAGCGGCACCGGCTCGTTGGGCCGACCCGGCACAAACGGCGCCTGACCATGGTTCGGGTTGGCAGGCTCGCCGAAGCGGGTGAACACATTGCCCGGGGGCGGAAGCGGGCCGCCGGGCGCCGGTACATCGGATGCTGGCAGCGCAGGAGCCTCCGCCGGCAGTCCCTCCGACGAACCGGTAGGCGGAATGTAGTCGGGGCGCAGCCAATCCTCGCTGTAGGTAACCTCGTTCGGCCGTGCGGTCGCGCCGACGAACGGGTTCAGCCCGAATGGGAAGAAGTTGATCTGGCGGTTCTTGACGATGGGCGCCAGGTACTGGACGCACAACTTCGCCGACTGTTCCGCACCCATCCGCGATGCGGCTTGGACTGCACCGCAGATGAATTGGAGCGGGTTGGCAAGGTTGTTCGCCGCCAAGGCACCGGTCAAGGTGCCCTGCGCAGGTTGATAAATGTTCAAGAAGTTCTGGAACGCGTTGGGGGCGACGTGCAACAACTGCTTGATGTCGGCGAGGTTGTCATTGAGCACCTGCGTCACGCCGGCCAGTTTCTCTGAGGTGGTGCCGAGGGTATCCCTGTTCTCGGCCACAAAGCTCCGCAGATCGTCAGCTACTGCCGCGAGATCGCGCACGGCGGCACCGACTTCGTTCCGGTCGTTGGCGACGAGCCCGGATGCCGCCGCTAGATTCTCATTGAGTTGTCGTAGGACGTCGGTACTGTCCTGCAGCGCAGAGACCAGAATCGAAAGGTTCTTGACAGTGCCGAAAAGGCCTTTGCTGTTGTCGCCGAGGGCCGAGAATGCTTGCGACAGCTTGATCAGAGTCTCACGGATGTTCGCGCCCTGACCGCGCAGGTTGTCGGCAGCGGTGTTGATGAACTCACCAAGGGTGCTCACCCCGCCGGGCGATGTCGGCTGCAGAGTGTCGGCGAGCCGTTCCAGCTGTTGGCGGAACTGATCGAACTCAACAGGCACTGCAGTGCGCTCCTGCGGGATCACAGCTCCGTCCTGCATTGTGGGCCCGCCGCTGTAGGCCGGGACCAATTGGATAGCCCTGGCTGTCACCAATGCGGGTGAGAGGATGACGGCTTTCGCATCCGCGGGCACCTTGTACTCTTCGTCGAACGAGAAGGTGATCTTGGACCGGAAGGGTTGCGGCTCAATCTTTTCCACGGTGCCGACGGGGACACCGAGGATCACCACGTCGTCGCCGGTGTAGATCCCATTGCTGTTCTCGAAGTAGCCGACCACCGTGACGCGCTGGCCTGCACCCGGCCTCATGACCGTCACGACTCCGACGACCAAAAGCACCGCCAGCGCAGCGGCCAGCCCGATCTTTCCCACGCGGGAACTCAGAATGCTCATTGGCCTCCCTCCGAGGACACGGGCCCGGGCGCAGAGCCGGCGGCGTGGGGTGCCGGGGGTGTCTGCTCGCCGGGTGCGGGCTCCACAATCTGCAGCGGCGGGGTCAGCGTCGACTCCTGTCCGGGCGGCGCCAGAGCTGGCGGTCCCGGCGGCGGGCCGCCTGGCGGCGGAGCTGGTGGCGGCTCCCGGTAGGGGTAGCAGCCGGTGGGCCCGGGCAGCGGCAAGCCGGGCGGTCCGCAGCCCTGATCACCGGGATTGCCGGTGATCGCGTCGGGAATCGTCAGCCTCGGATCTCCGCCCTGGCCGGTGCGCGGGTACGGAACCGGAAGCGCTGGCGTGCCGGGCTGGCCCACCTGCGGATCGGTCATCTCCGAGGGCAGTAGCACGTTGGGATCCAGCCCGAGGTCGGAGAAGGCCGCATCGATGAACGGTTGGACGAACTGGCCAGGGAGAAGGTTGACCAGATAGGCCTTGAAGAACGGACCCGACGATACCGACTCGCCCAGACCGAGCGCGTAGCGGTTGAGCCCCTTGACGGCGAGTTTCACCTGCTCGCGGTGGTTGTCGACGATGGCGAGCACGCCGTTGAGCTTCTCCAGCGCCGGCTTGAGCTCTGTCCGGTTCTCGGCGATGAACCCCTCCAGCTGGTGGCTCACCGCCGATAGGTTGTTGAAGAACGCGTCCAGCGCAGCGCTCTGGCTACGAAGCGCCGCGAGCAACTCGTTGGTGTCGTGCACCAAGCTGACGATCTTGTCGCTGCGCTCGGCCAGAATCCCCGTCGCCTTGTCGGCATTGGACAGCAGACTGCGCAGTTCCGCGTCCCGTTCGCTCAGGGTCTGCGAGAACCGTCCCACCCCTTCGACCGCGGCGCGCACGTCGGGTGGAGTGTCAGCGAAAGTCTCAGACAGCACCTTCAGTGAATCGGACAACTGGTCGGTGTCGAGCCCGCTGATCGCGGTGGTGAGATCCGCGATCGCGTCCGGCAGTTGATACGCCGACTTTGTTCTGTCCAGAGGTATAGGTCCCGACAGTTCGCCGTCTCCCCGCGGAGTGATCTCGAGGATCTTGCTCCCGAGGGCGCTGTTTGTCTTGACGGCCGCCTCCGTGCGCTCGCCCAGCCTGATGTCGTCTTTGACGTCGAACGTGACCAGCACGCGCGAACCGTCCAGCTTGATGCTTCCCACTTCGCCCGATGCGACCCCGCTCACCCGCACCTCGGCGCCCGACAGGAGCCCGCCGGCCTCAGCGATATATGCGGAGTACTCCTTTTTCTGGGACATGAACGGCAACTTGTCGTACTGCAGCGCGGCCAGCATCAGCGCAAGGCATATCCCCAGCCCGATGGCGCCGACGACAAGCGGATTTCTTTCCTGGAAGGACTTCATCTCGGCGTGCACCTCCCCGAGTCCTGCCCGGCGAGCTTCACATACACCGGCTGACCGCCCTTCCCATTGAGCTTGAGCACGAGGTCGCAGAGGTAGAAGCTGAAGAAGTCGCCGTAGAGCCCCTGTCGGTTCAGAATCCGGTACGCATCCGGCAACGTATCCAGCAGATTGTTTACGTAGTCGGCGTCCGCGACGATATTTCCCGCGGTCCGGTCGGCCTCATGGACGACCTTCGTCAAGGATGGGCGGGTCTGGGCAAGCAGATCCGCCACCGAACCGGCGACCTCGTTGGCGTAGGCCACGCCGTTGGCGATGTCCTGCTTGCGTTGTTCGAGGCCGGCTACCAACTCCGAAAGCGAGTCGACAGCACTCCCCAGCTGATCTTGCTGGTCGCCGAGTGAACCCAGCACCGTGTTCAGGTTGACGATGACCTCACCGATCAACCGGTCCCGGTCGGCCAATGTGTTTGTCAGCGAAGCGGTCTGGCTCAAGAACGAGCTGATCGTCGCGCCTTGGCCCTGTAACGCCTCGATGAGCTGACCGGTCAGCGCATTGACCTGGTCTGGACTCAGCGCATTGAAGAGGGGACGAAAACCGCCGATCAACGCGTCCAGATCGAGAGCCGGCTGCGTCTGCGCCATCGGTATCGTGTCGCCCGGTTTCAATCTCGTTGTGCCGCCGGTGCCTTCATCGATCGCAAGGAAGCGCTCGCCGATCAGGTTCAGGTACCGGACAACGGCGCGATTGCCTTCGGTGAGTACCACCGAGTTATCGGCGGTGAACGTCACGACCACAGTGGAGTCGTCCTGTACTTCGACCTCTTCGACCTTGCCCACCTCGACACCGGCGATGCGAACGAAATCGCCGGTCTGCAGCCCCGAGACGTTGGCGAACACTGCTCTATACGACGATTCCCCGCCGAACCGCAGTTCGCCGAAGGTGGCCACCATCACGAACCAACCGAGCGTGCACACCGTCAAGAAGATGGCGATGCGGACGAGGGTGCCCCGCAAGCTATCCATGATGGTGGTCTTTCATCGTGTGATTTCTCTCGTGCCGATCGGTCATGGTGCAGGCACCACCGGTCCTGGCGGGATTGGTGGCGGCGGGACGGGTTGGACCTGAGCCGGGTAGGGCACGACGAACGGCTCTTCACCCGGTCGAGGCCCCGGCTCCTTCGGCGCGCCCGGCGGGGGCGCGGGGGGCAACCCGGGATAGAGGGGGGTGCCGTCAGGCGCGTATTGCGTTGCGCCGTATGGCGGCGCACCAGGGTAGGGAATCGGACCTGGCGCAGGCGGGCCGATCCGGTTGACGGTGGGGGGTTGCGGGTTGGCGCGCGTCCACGGGAAGAAATTTGCGTAGCCGGGGAACCCGATGCCTGGGTTAGGCCGAATATCCACGCCGGTGCCCCAACCGGTGTTGGTGATCAGCTGGCGTTGCGGCCAGTTCTGCGCGACGTCGGGCAGCGAACCGCAGCCGGGCTTCCCGCCGGGTCCGCCCTTCGCACCGTTGATCGGCAGGTTGTCCGGGTACTTGTACTGGTCGTCACCCAGCAACAGCGCCACGTCAAGGATTACCGACTTACCGTTGGCACCGCCTGCGATGTCCTCGAACCCGAAGTCGATGACGTTTTTGCCGCCGGTGATCGTGCACGTCAGTTGCGGGTTGTACTTCATCAACAAGCTCGTCGTCGACTCGAGCGCGTTGACTGAGCGGATCAGGTTGTCCTTGCTGGGGGCAAGGAGATTGATACCGCTGTTCGCGAAGCCGACAAGGTTGAGAAGCAGCGCATCGAGTTGCTTTTCGTTGTCGGTGATGGTGGTGCTGGTCGTGCTCACCGCGTCGAGCACATTCACGATGTTGTCCGCCGCTGCGCCGTAGGTGTCGCTGAAGTCTTTGAGTGCCCGCCAATCCTGCCGGATGGTCTCGCTGCGGGGATTCAGCTCCAACAGCACCTCGTTGGCGGCCGTCACCGCCTCACCGACCCGATCGCCCTGACCGCGCAAGCCCTCCGCGAGCGCAGATAGCACGGCATTCAACTTGGCGGTATCGATCTGTTTGAGCACCCCGACGAGGTTCTCGAAAACGGTGTTGACCTCGGTCGCAACGTTGCGCGCCATCAGCACGTCGCCTTTCGACAACCGCGCCGGGCTCGGGTCGTCGGGCACGACGAGCTCGACAAACTTGTTGCCGAACACTGTCGTCGCCTTGATCTCCGCCTCGACATTGGCCGGGATGTACTTGAGCTGATCGGTGTTGATATCCAACGTCAGGTTCACCGGCGCGTCACCCCCGGCGACGGAATCCACCCGGCCGACCACGACGCCGCGCAGCTTGACGTCGTTTCCGGGTTCCATAATCAGCCCGGAACGCTCGGACTTCAGCGTGACCGGGACGGAGGACTTGTAGCTTCCGGTGAACAGCACCCAGACCAGGATGAGCCCGGCCACCAGCACCACGATCAGACCCAATGTCCACCAGGCCGGGTGAACGCGGGTTTCGCCGGCTCTCAACTTCCGTGCTGCCATACCGCTATCCGGACAGATTCAGGCCGCCGCCCTGGCCGTAAATGCCCAGTGCGACGAATAGGAGGACAACGATGACGGAGACCAGGGATGCCCGGACGGCTCGCCCAACGGCCTCGCCGACGCCCGCCGGACCACCCGAGGCGGTATAGCCGTAATAGGTATGTATGAGCATCACAATCGTCGCCATTCCGAGGGCCTGGATGAAGGACAGAACCACGTCCGTTGGGTTCAGAAACGTGTCGAAGTAGTGGTCATAGACCCCGGTCGACTGCCCATAGGCAAGGGTGGTGCCGAGCCGGGTCGCGAGGTACGCGGCCAGCAACCCGAGGCAGAACAGGGGGATTCCCAAGATGACCCCAGCGACCAGACGGGTGGAGCACAGGTAGGGGATCGTGCGGATACTGATCACTTCCAGCGCGTCGATTTCTTCGTTGATCCTCATGGCGCCCAGCTGCGCGGTGCAGCCTGCGCCGATCGTTGCGGCAAGGGCGATGCCGACGACTGCGGGCGCCGCCAAGCGGGTGTTGATGTAAGCGGATGCGAAGCCGCTCAGTGCTTCCACCCCGATATTGGCCAGGGTGCCGTACAGCTGGATTGCGACGAGTGAGCCAACCTGCGAGGTAAGGAAGATGACGACGACGATGGTGCCCCCGATGAGCGCCATCGCCCCGACACCCAAGCTCATCTGGGCGATCTGCCGCAGAAGTTCGACCTTGTAATGAACAAAGACGTCCCTGGTGCCGGAAACGGTTTTGGCAAAGAATTGGGCCTGCTCCCCGACCCTGTTCCACGTGTCGACCCAGCTCTTGGCCGTGCGCTGCACCCGGGGCAGAACCGGCCGTGCGGGGGCGCTCACAGCGTTGCCTTCGCGCCGACAGCGGTCGCGATGGTGCTGATGAAAAACAGCACCAAGAAGGTGAAGACCACCGTTTCGTTGACTGCGTTGCCGACACCCTGCGGCCCGCCACCCACCGACAGGCCCTTGTAGCAGGCAATGAGGCCGGCAAAGAATCCGAACAGGATCGCCTTGACCAGCGCGATGATCAGCTCCGGTAGTCCGACCAACAGCGTCAGGCTCGCGACGAATGCACCGGGCGTGACGTCTTGGAGAAAGACCGAGAAAAGAAAGCCGAAGAACAGACCCACCACGACGACCAGAGAGGTCAGCATGACTGCGACCAGGGTTGCCGACAGCACCCGCGGGACCACCAAGCGATGGACGGGGTTGAGCCCGAGCACCCGCAGCGCGTCGATCTCTTCGCGGATGGTGCGTGAACCCAAATCGGCGCACATGGCCGTCGCGCCTGCGCCCGAGATCACCAGCACAGTGATGATCGGTCCGATGTAAAGCACCGCGCCCAGGGCAGCCCCTGCTCCGGATGCGTCGGCAGCGCCGATTTCGATGAGCAGCAGGTTGAGAATGAACGAGGTCAGCACCACGAATGGGATGGCCATCAAGATGGTCGGCAAGACCGAAACCCGCGCGACGAACCAGGTCTGCTCAACGAACTCGCGGAAGGGAAACGGCGGCTTGAACATCTGCACCACCGTGTCCATCGACATCGCGAAGAAGTCGCCGACCGCCCGCAGGGGCTTGGCTACATCCGGCTGCTCGTACGCGGCCACTATCGAACTCCGCTCCGCGCTGGACGGCATAGGCCCGCGCTGTTCGAGCCGAGGGGGCGACCGGCGGTGCTCATACCCTCGTCGTCCAATGGATTAACAGCCTCGGCGACGGCGCACTTCATTGACCGCTTAATCCCCTCCGTCAAGCCCCATCGTATTGCCAGCCACCTGCCCAGTTGTGATTCAACGCACAGCTGACTGCCGACAAACCGTACACCACGTTTTTCCGCAGTAGCAACAGTTTCGGATTTTCAATGACATCGGCACCCCGGTTCACCTAGTTGAACAAGTAGCGTTTGCTCTTGTTGCATGCGACAGTTACGCGACGAACGTCTCATCCAGTGGACAGTCGCCTGACTGCCCAGGATCAAGCGACCGGGGAACGTAATCGGCGAGGACACCGCTGCCTATCAGCACAGTTGAGGAAGCTGCGATCCGGCAGAAGTCGATCTGCCAAACGGCGCAGCACGTCGGAATCGGCTGGCGGCCCCTTCAGCCTCGGAGTGTCGAAACTCTGGCCCTTGGATTTGCTATAGGTCGGGAAGGTATGTTCGAACAGCGAGTAACAATCACTGTCAGCAAATTTACTTGCAAGCAATTAAGGACGTTCTAGATCCGATAAGTCAGGCTCATGTCCGTTCAATTACCCTTTTCTCAGGCCCACTCCGAAAAGAAGGGAAATACCCAAATTGGGTACGGTTGACGTCAATGCAGATCGACCGATCCGATTGTGCAGAGGTCTCCCCGGCGGGCGGTTGGCCAGCCCCGAGCACCGGATCCCCTCAGGCCACGACAGGCAGCGACAAGGGCCGGCCGTCATCGCGCTACAGACGATGGATCCCAAGTGGACGACAGCGGTGCGCAAATTCGCCTCGGCGCAGCCTTAGCCGAACCGCAGGCCAACGAAGTGTGTTCGAATATCCAAGCGGCGGAAAAACTAAGTAATTATCTATCTATATAGCTACTTATGATGTGTTCTGCGGCGAACGCCGCGCCGGTCCGCAGGAGCCGGCGAGGTGCACTGCCGACGGCTCGGATGCGGTTGCTCAGTACGGCTGATGGCTCCCGCAACCACTGCGCCGGGTGATGAACGCGAGGCGAGGTGAAGACCGTGAACTAGGCGGATGGCCGGTGCGAACGAGCTGGCGCGTGTACCATCACTTATCTTACTAGGTAAACGACGTTCCGAGGATGAGAGATGAAGTGGGGACTTCCCTGGCCCGGCCCCGCACTGGCGGCAGAGGCCGAGCACGCGGGCGCTAGCGCCTTCTGCGCAGGTGAATTCGCAGACCTCAGTGCCTATGTGACGGCTGCGGAGATGGCTTCTGCCACGACCAGAGCGATGATCGGCCCTGGCATCGCCTATGCATTCGCGCGGTCCCCGTTCGTACATGCCGCGTCGATCCGCCATCTGTCGAAGAGCGCCAACGACCGGGTCTTCCTAGGACTGGGCGCGGGCACAACCCGCATGAACCGGGACTGGTTCGGCGTCAACGCCAAGCACCCAGCGCCGCGCATGGCCGAACTCATCGAGGTGATCAGGGCGTTCCTGCACGCAGAAAACGGCGAGGCCATCCGCTATCACGGCGATTTCTACTCAATCGATGCCGACATCCGCGCGCCGGTGTTCGGTCGACTCGACGTGCCGATCCTGATCGGTGCGTTCAACAAGATCATGATCCGCACGGCGGGCCGCGTCGCCGACGGCGTAATCGGTCACGGGCTCTTCACCGATCGCTGGTGGGAGGAAGTGGTCGATCCCGAGCTCTCCCGGGGCGCTGACACTGCGGGCCGCGACGCGAGCAGCCTCAAACGGTGGGGATGGCTGATCACCGCCATCGACGATGCCGATCCCGGCCGCGCCATCACCGACGCACGCCTGCAGATCGCTTTCTACCTGACCGTGCGGACCTATGACGCCCTTGTCGAGTTGCACGACTGGCAGGACGAGGTTGCCGCGATCCGCGCCGAGTTCCGAAACGGGCGCCCGAAGGCCATGGCCGACCACGTCACCGACGAGATGTTGTGGGCAGTGGCAATCTGCGGCGATGCGGCTCAAGCCCGCGAGATGCTCAACCAGCGCAAGCGGCTGCCCGAAACGGCGTTCATCGCGGCGCCCAGTTTCCTTGTCGGTCGGCGCAGACGTTCGGAGTACGACGCGGCCGCCGTCCGACTGGCGTCCGAACTGCACTGACACCCCGAGTCACCGCCGGAAAACCCCGATTCACATGGTTTACTCAGTAGTACAACTGCGATTGCGGAAGAGAGGACACGGTGTCTCGACCCGATCCGCTCGGACCGATGATCTCACCGGAGTCGAAGTCGGGCGCCGTGCGTTCCCCAAAGACTTCGGAGCTGGTTGCACGCACGTTGCGCGGGATGGTCGTCGACGGCCAACTCAAGGACGGCGACTTTCTTCCCCATGAGGCGGAACTCATCGCCCATTTCCAAGTCAGCCGGCCCACCTTGCGGGAAGCGGTGCGTGTGCTGGAATCCGAGCGCCTCGTCGAAGTCCGTCGCGGTTCGCGCACGGGCGCCAAGGTGCGAGTGCCCGGACCCGAGATCGTGGCGCGGCCGGCAGGACTATTGCTCGCGTTATCGGGCGCGACGCTGGCAGACGTGATGACCGCCCGCACCGTGATCGAACCGCCGGCGGCCAAACTGCTCGCCGAGGACGGCACTGCCGAAGCCCACGCGGAACTCCGGCGGCTGGTCGACGATGTGCCTCACGCGTATGAGGCAGGCACGCTGGCATCCGCGTCGGCATACCTGCATCGCCGGATGGTCGAGCTCTCGGGCAACGCGACACTCGGAATCATCGCCGGGATGCTGCATGAGATCGGCGAACGCCACACGGCCGCAGCGATTCTCGGGGCCGACAGCACCAACAAGGTTGCGAAGGCGGAGTACGCCAGGCTGGTCAAGTCCTACGCACGCCTTGCCGACTTGGTGGAGGCTCGCAAAGGCGCCGAAGCCGAAACCCACTGGCGCCGCCACATGGAAGCCGCGAGCGCCGCGATGCTGCGCGGCCACGAGAAGACCAGGGTTCGCGACATCATCGACTGACGGCGACTCGATCCCATTCGCCGTTGCGCTCTCACCTTTGTGATCCAGGTCTCGCTTTGCGCCCACAAAGCTGATACTTTGTGAGTCAGCAGTCGCAGAAATGCATCATCGCAGATCAACAATCTCAGGAGTATCCGTGACCAGGCCACTAACGGGCGTCCGGGTCCTGGAGGTCGCGCAGTTCACGTTCGTCCCGTCGGCGGGCGCTGTGCTCGCCGACTGGGGCGCCGAGGTGGTGAAGATCGAGCATCCGGTGACCGGCGACGCGCAGCGAGGTCTGGTGAAGGTGCTCGGCCAAGCCGCCAGCAAGCCGGGCTCGTCGTTCGCGCCGATCATGGAGGCACCCAATCGCGGCAAGCGCAGCGTCGGTCTCGCCCTCGACAACGACGACGCCAGGCCGGTGCTCGAGGAACTCATCCGGCGCAGCGACGTCTTGCTCACCAACTATCTGCCGTCCGCGCGCACCAAGCTGCGCATCGACGTCGAGGACGTCCGACGCATCAACCCGGACATCATCTACGTCGCGGGCAGCGGGTTCGGGATGAACGGACCCGACCGTGACGCCGGCGCCTACGACGCGACGGCGTTCTGGGCGCGCGGCGGCAGCGCCGACGGCGTCACACCCCCTGACGCCGACTCGGTGGCGTTCATGCCCGCGGGGGCCTACGGCGACAACATCGGCGGGCTGGCGATCGCGGGTGGAGTTGCCGCGGCGCTTTTCGGTCGACAGGTCACCGGCGAGGCTGCCGTCCTTGATGTTTCGTTGCTCGCCGTCGGTGCGTGGACAACGCAGTTCAGCGTCAACATGGCGATGCTGATGGGCGGCCCGCTGCCGAAGATCGAGCGCAAGACACAGGCGCCGGGCAATCCGCTCACCGGGGCCTACCGCACCTCCGACGGTCGGTTCGTCCAGCTGTCGATGCTGCAGCCCACCCGGTACTGGCCGGAGTTCTGCCGGCTGATGGGGCTGGACGCCTATGCCGAGGACCCGAGATTCGCATCGATGGAGTCGATGGCCGCCAATGCAGACGCCGCCTATGAAATCGTCGCCGAGGCGATCGGCAAGTTGACCCATTCCGAGTGCAAGAAAGTGCTCGATCGCGGGACCGGGCAGTGGGCACCCGTGCAGGATGCTTGGGAGCTGGCCAACGACGAAGCGCTAATCGCCAACGGTCGCATTGCCGAAGTCGTTGATGCCGAAGGCAATTCGCAGAAGTTGGTCGCCAGTCCTGTCAAGTTCGGTGACGACCCCGTCACCATGTCGCGGGCTCCGCAGTTCGCCGAACACACCGACGACGTGCTCCGCGAACTCGGCCTGGACGACGACCGACTCATCGAACTCAAGATCTCCGGCGCGATCACATGAGCCGACCAGCATGACAGTCGTCGACGCCACCGTGCGCGAGGACGGCACCGTCAAGGACCGGTTGATCCGGGCCGCCGACGCGGAGATCGCAGAGCATGGAATCGCCGCCGTGCAGATGGACACCGTCGCCAAGAGGGCCGGAGTCTCTCGTGCGACCGCGTTCCGGCAACTGGGTAGCGTCTCGGAGTTGCTGGTGCAAGTGGCGCTCCTGCGGGCCCGCAGGCACGTGGCGGAGGTGCAGTCGCTGATGGCCGCAAAGGCCGGCGCGTTCGCAAAGCTCGAGGCCGCAATGATTTACACGACGCGCGAACTGCCCACCGATCCGTCGATCTCCGCGCTGATCGCCCAGCACTCCGCATCGGTTCACGATCCGCACGTACACCGGGTCGCGGTCGACGCCGTCGGGCACGTGCTCGAGGAGGGCCGGCGAAACGGCGAAGTGCGAGACGACCTGGAGATCGACGAACTCGTCGACTTCCTGGTCGAACAGACCTACATCGCCGCCGAGGAACTCGACCGGTCCCCGGACGAGGTGCGACGGCGATTCCGTCACTTCATCATCCCCGCCCTGGCCGCATCTGGTGGCTCCGGCGGCGAACGCCTCTCCCGGACAAGAGAAGTCGAAGATGCCGTCGACACCGCCATCGAAGCACTGAGCAATCTTGCCGACCAACTCAAACGAGGTCGACGTCGATGAAAGGGAAAATCGTGAGCAAAACCCAGCCCGCCCAGTGTCCGGTCGAGAAGAACCTGGATCTCAACTCGCCATCGGCTCCGGCCTTGATGCACTTCGGCATGCTGGACGCCACCCAGGATGATCTGCGGCCGGTGTTCCGAAACACCGAAGGGCCCGGCTATTGGATGTTCACCGACTACGAGACCATCCTCGACGGTCTGCAGCACCCCGACCTCTGGTCGAGCAGCGTGATCGTGCCGTCGGATCCGAATCCGCCCTACAAGTGGATACCGATCATGATCGATCCGCCAGAACATGCGAAGTGGCGGCATGTGCTGGCCGAGTACTTCTCCCCCGGGCTCGTCAAGAGTTTGCGCGACGAACAGCACCACCTCGCCGGTGAGCTCATCGAAGAGCTTGTGCCAGAAGGCTCTTGCGACTTCGTGACGCAGTTGGCGCGGGTGTTCCCGTCCATCGTGTTTACCCGTTTGATGGGCATGCCGGAAGACCAGCTCGACCAATTCCTGGTCTGGGAGGACAAGATTCTGCACACGCTGGGATCTGGTGACGAGGTGAACGCGATCCGTCTCGACGGCATGATGGCTGTGATGGGCTACTTCTCGGGGCTGATCGAGCAGCGGCGCGCCAATCCCGATCCCGACGCTCACGACATTGTCAGCAATGCGATCAAGTGGGAGATCGATGGCGAGCCGATCAACGACACCGATCTGCTGAACTGTCTGTTGCTGCTGTTCATGGCCGGCCTGGACACCGTGGCGAGTCAACTGTCATATGCGATGTTGCACCTGGCAACTCATCCGGCCGACCGGGCACGAATCGTGGCGGATCCGTCCATCATCCCCAAGGCCGTAGAGGAACTGCTACGGGCGTATCCGATTGTGCAGACCGCGCGGAAGGCCACGCAGGATATGGACTTTCACGGCTGCCCCGTGAAAGCCGGTGACATGGCATCGTTCCCGATGGCCGCCGCAGGCCGCGACGAAAATATGTACCCCGACGCTAGGAAGGTCGACTTCGATCGTGGCGTCACCCGTCACCTGTCGTTCGGCGGTGGCCCGCACCGCTGTCTGGGTTCACATCTGGCCCGTCAGGAAATGGCGGTCGTGCTGGAAGAGTGGCATCGCCGCATCCCCGAATACGAACTGGCCGAAGAACCGACCGAGCACGGCGGTCAGGTGTGGGGTTTGAACTCGCTCAAGCTGAGATGGGAACGCTGACGGCCGCACCAAGTCTCAGCGGAGGCCGTTGACCGGCCTCACCGGTCTCCCCCGTCCGGCGCCGGTCCGAGCCCGAGATGATGGCAGATGTCGGCGAGGGTGGATCGAAGTTCGGACAGGCGACGTGGGCCGATGATCGCTTCGATCTCGGCGTCGAGCTTTTCCGCGATCACGGCGGCGTCGGCAATCAGCGCCTTGCCCTCGTCGGTGTAGCGGACGATCTTCGCTCGCCCGTCGATCGGATCTGGGACTCGCTCGACGTAGCCGAGCGCTTCGAGCTCGTTCACGAGTTGCCCGACCGCATTCTTCGTCACGTCCATTGCCTTGGCGATATCGGTGATGCGGCTGCCCTCCCAGCCGAGAAACACCAGGAAGCGGGCATGCGCTGGTCGTAAATTACTGTGCCCCAAGGTATGCGCCCGACTATTGCTCGCGCGTACCATCCATTCACCGAATTCGATGGCGTGCCGTTGCAGAGAGTCCGACTGGAACTCGAGTAATCGCCGCTCATCCACAGGTCTTCCTCCGGCGAGTCGCGGGCCGGCGGTTGACATCGCGACCCATTTTAGTGAAGCTTACTTCACTATCTCGGATCCATGAGCGAGGCGCCCGTGATTCTGGCAGCACAAGACCTTCTTCCGCCTGCCACCGCGGACCCGGCCGGCGTGTGGTTCTTCAACTGGGTCATCCCCATCGTCGGGAGCATCTTCATCGTGCTGGCGATCGCCGACGTGGTTCGCCGCCGCCGCCTCACCTGGGGCTTACTGTTTCTGTTCAACAGCATCGCGGTGTATTGGATGGAGACGATCGGCGACTGGGGCCAGATGCTGTTCTATAGCCCCGCATTCGCCGAGCATCACCTACTGAACTGGCTGCCGCTCAAGACGCCAAATGACCCGCTGTTCATGCCCTTCGCATACGCCGTGTACTGGGGCGTGCACGCGCTGCTCGTGCTGTGGCTCAGCCAATGGCTGTCGTCACGAACGGGGTGGAGCATGCTCAAATCGATGCTCGTGCTTGCGATCCCGGTCAACTACATCTGGGACTTCCTGGTCGAGGGCACCGCGACTGCGATGGGCTGGTGGACCTATGACCCTGGTATCGGGCCAGTGCTGGAGTGGGACAGCGGCGGTCGGATCACCCTGTTGTGGACCATCGGCCTCATGTGCATCTGGCCCAACCTCATCGCCTATTGGGCCGGTAAACCCCCTATCCGCGGTCTCAACCACCTCGAACGGTTCTGCATGCTCGACCGCTTCACGGTGCCGAAGAATGCTGTTCCGGCCGCACCGCTTGGAGGCGACGCCGGTCCTGGGAACCTCGCCGTTGCCACGAAGTCAGCGACGGCGACGAAGCAGCAGGAGTTCGACGCCTACCTCAATTACGACGTCACGATCCCGCGGTGGCGTTTCGAATTGATGCGGCTGGGCGCCTGGTTCGTCGGATTTCAAGTGAGCTTCTTCTTGCTTCTCGTGGTGCCGCTCGTCGTCATGCGTGCCGTGACCGGTGCCGACAGCCCGTACATCCCCTGAGCTATAAGGACGTAACCGAAAATGAACGCTCATCCCCAACGACGTGTCAGCATGAAAGACCTTCCCGCTGAGTTCTTTCTGCCACCGCCGACGAACGCCGCGCTGTGGAACGAAACTGTCAGACTGATCGGCGGATCCGTCGCGTTCATCGTCATCCTAGTGGTCCGTCTCAGTTATGGCTAACTACTTGTTCGA
>NZ_PIZU01000129.1 GCF_002838065.1 Mycobacterium hubeiense
AGGGGATGGCAGCTGAGGGCGAGATGAAAGGCAGTTCTCTGAAAGGGGTGTGTCGTGTGGCGTTCAGCGCTGCATGGCATTATTGCTCGGGATGGAAGCCCGCCCAGGGAACCCCCCGGCGTGTGTTGGGCAAAGTAGCTGCTGACTGGCGCAATCAGAGGCGGCAGCGAGCTCAACAAAGGCTGAAGTACACTTGCAGCTGACTGGCGGCTGCTGCGGACAGCGCTACGCCAGCCTGAAAGGCTTGAAAGGCGAGGAGCTGTGGCGAGTCCAGCTGGCTTAGGCGGCCACCATCTCCTTGCCCTCCTGGCCTGCCTCAGCGGCCGCCTCCTCCTCCTGCTGCCGGCGCAGGGAGTTGAGCGCGACCTGGGCAGCCTTGAGGCCGGACATGTACATAGCGCCAAAGGTGGGGCCCATGCGGGGGCAGCCGTCCAGCTCAGCCACCTCCATACCGCAGATGACCATGCCGGGCACCACCTCGCGGGTGCGGTCCACCACAGAGTCCTCGGCGGTGTTCATATCAAGGGCGCCCATGCCCGGCACCTTCTCCACCATGCCCAGGCGCATGAGGCGCTTCACGCCGGCGGCGCCCATGGGGCCGTCGTGGCCGCAGGAGGAGATCATGACCTTGGACTCGATCACATTGGGGTCCATGCACATCTGGGTGTCGTGGTTGAGAGACACCAGCGTCCAGTTGGTCACTGCACCCGCCACGTACTTGCCGTTCTTCTCGTCCTG
>NZ_PIZU01000131.1 GCF_002838065.1 Mycobacterium hubeiense
GATTGCCAACGCCAGTGGAATCTCCAACCCGGACCTGATCCATCCCGGTCAGGTGCTGACGATTCCGTAACCGCCAACACCCACTGTTTGCAAGGCGTTTGAATTCCGCCGAGCAGAACGGCACACATCCAAAACCAAGATCAGTAAGCTCGACGGCGTCCGTGCTCGAAACCGGCGTCTCGCTAAAGGTCGCCTTGACAGAAAGGGGCAACGAAGTGGGAGACACACTCACTGAAGGACAAAAGCTTACGAAGGGGGAGTCGTTAACGTCTAAGAACGGCGCGTACACGCTGACGTTGCAGGACGACGGCAATCTGGTGCTGGCCGCCCGCGGTCAGGCCGTCTGGTCCACCGGCACCAACGGCCAGAACGCCGAGCGCCTCGAGGTGCAGAGCGACGGCAACTGCGTGCTCTATACCCCCGACAAGCCGATCTGGCACACCGACACCAAGGGCAAGAAGGACGTCAAGCTGGTTCTGCAGGACGACCGCAACCTGGTGCTCTACGCCAAGGACGGGGCGGCCTGGTCGTCGAAGACCGACACCACCGAACCGCCGCCGCCCGCGCCGGAGGAAGCCCAACCCGAGGTGGCGCCCGCCGCGGCCGAAGCACCGGCGCCCGCCGAGGCACCAGCTCCGCCACCTCCTCCGCCACCGCCGCCGCCGGCCCCGCGGACCTACACCGTGGTCTCCGGTGACACGTTGTGGG
>NZ_PIZU01000132.1:0-203 GCF_002838065.1 Mycobacterium hubeiense
AAGTGGTAGCCCAGCCACGGCATCAGCCAGAACTTGACGAAGCCCGCCCAGCCGGTGTAGTACACAAGCAGCGGCCAGCCGACGGCCATGAACAGGCCCACTGCTGCAAGGCTGACCAGCACGCGCGGCTTTTGCTGCTCGGTGTACTTGCTCAGGTCAAAGTGCCAGATCCACCAGTGGCCGATGGAGGCAAACAGCTTCAG
>NZ_PIZU01000132.1:300-664 GCF_002838065.1 Mycobacterium hubeiense
TTCAGCGGGGTGCCCAGGAACAGCTTGTAGATGGCAGACTCCGCGGGGCTCCACTTCTCCATCTTCTCGCGCTCCACAGGGTGCCAGGCTGTGTCCTCCACCAGCTTGTTGGTGTGTGCGTGGTGCACGTTGTGCTTGATCCGCCAGGGCTCGAAGGGGTAGATCAGCGGCATGAACATGATGGTGCCCACAATGTCCTCCACCAGCTTGTTCTTGGAGAACGAGCGGTGGCCGCAGTCGTGGCCCACCACAAACCACCCGGTCAGGGCGGTGCCGGAGAAGGCCCACGCGAAGGGCAGCAGCGGCGCGGGGCAGATGGAGATGATGTAGAGCGACAGGGAGAAGGAGGCCACAGCGATCGCCA
>NZ_PIZU01000133.1 GCF_002838065.1 Mycobacterium hubeiense
CTGCAGTGCGCCGTCAGCCCTGGTAAAGGGGCGTCAGGGGCACAGTCTGGCCATCATGCCGCAGACCGCTTACACGGAGCGGGTGGAGGGGCCCTGGTAGTCGCGCACGGAGGCGGGGCGGTTGACCAGGAAGCCAGTCACCTGCACCTGGCGCACGGGGTCAAAGCCCACCACGCGGATGTAGGCGTCGGGGAAGGCGCGGCGGCACGCCTGCACCTCGCGCAGCACCTGGCCGCCGTCGGTGCAGCCGAACATGGGCAGCTTCCACATGGTCCAGTAGCGGTTGTCGTAGTACAGGCAGGTGGTGTTCTGCATGCGCACGCAGTTCTCGTTGCTGGTGTAGGCAGACTCAGCACCCGCGAACTCGAGGCAGGGGGTCCAGCCGTTGGACACGACGTAGTCCACCTGGCGGGAGATCTCCGCGTCGGTCATGGGGGGCAGGTACGAGAAGGTCTCGAAGAACTTGTTGTTCAGGGGGGTCCACACCTGCATGGCGGTGGTCTTCTTGATGGTGGCATTGCTCACGGTGCGGGCCGCGAAGGTGTTGCGGGCCTGCTTCAGGGGGGTGGCAGCCACGGGGCGCACGGCCACCGGCGCCACGGCGGCGATGGTGCAGGCCATTTTGA
>NZ_PIZU01000134.1:0-212 GCF_002838065.1 Mycobacterium hubeiense
ACGAGTCCAACGCCACCTGCGGCAAGCGCCTGGAGTCCATCGGCCTGGAGAACACCGTGGAGAACCGCCAGGCTTACCGTGAGCTGCTGGTGACCACCCCCGGCCTGGGCCAGTACATCTCGGGCGCCATTCTGTTCGAGGAGACCCTGTTCCAGAACACCCGCAAGGGCACCTCCATGGTGGACGAGCTGAACAAGAACGGCATCGTCCCC
>NZ_PIZU01000134.1:294-583 GCF_002838065.1 Mycobacterium hubeiense
GACGAGCTGAACAAGAACGGCATCGTCCCAGGCATCAAGGTGGACAAGGGCCTGCACCCCCTGGCCAACTCCAACGGCGAGTCCTGGTGCGCCGGCCTGGACGGCCTGTCCCAGCGCTGCGCCGACTACTACAAGCAGGGCGCCCGCTTCGCCAAGTGGCGCTCCGTGGTGTCCATCCCCGCCGGCCCCTCCACCATCGCTGTGCGCGACTGCGCCTACGGCCTGGCCCGCTACGCCGCAATCGCCCAGAACGCCGGCCTGGTGCCCATTGTGGAGCCCGAGATCCTGC
>NZ_PIZU01000135.1:0-226 GCF_002838065.1 Mycobacterium hubeiense
CGTGACCAACGTGCAGTGGCTGATCAACTACCTGGTTGGCCTGAAGGGCGTGACCTCCGTGGTGGTGTCGCACGACTCTGGCTTCCTGGACGCCGTGTGCTCCTCCATCATCCACTACGAGGACAACTTCAAGCTCAAGAAGTACCTGGGCAACCTGTCCAAGTTTGTGCAGCAGCGCCCCGAGGCGGCCGCCTACTACAACCTGGCTGACGCCACCACCAAGTGG
>NZ_PIZU01000135.1:359-564 GCF_002838065.1 Mycobacterium hubeiense
TGACGCCACCACCAAGTGGGTGCTGCCCGAGCCCGGCTTCCTGGAGGGCGTGACCTCCAAGGACCGCGCCATCCTGAAGATGCGCGCCGTGAACTTCAAGTACCCCACCGCCGAGACGCGCATCCTGAACGACGTCAACGTGCAGGTGTCGCTGAACAGCCGCGTGGCGGTGCTGGGCCCCAACGGTGCCGGCAAGAGTACCATG
>NZ_PIZU01000136.1 GCF_002838065.1 Mycobacterium hubeiense
AGGGGGCGGGTGCCTCAACCCAGGTTGGCAGAGAGGGGTTGCGGCGCACATCATGTGCACGACGGCCTGTTTCGGATGGCGTCGCTGGCAGCGGGTCTGACGCTGCGGCCCAACGGGGACGGATCGGCGTCGTTCCTACCGCCGGACCAATCGGGGGCTGTGGTCGACGTGGCCGACGCGCGTCAGCACTTGGTGCGACGGTTCCTGCGCCTGTGTGGCCCGGCGTCGGCGCAGGCGTTCAGTGCATGGATCGGCGTGACACCGGCCGCGGTGCGACGGTGGTGGGCGCAGCTCGATCTGGTGGACGTCGACGTCGACGGCCGCACCGTGGTTGTGCACGCCGAGGATGTGGACCTCGTGCGCAGCGCGGCGCCGGCGCGGGCAGTGCGGCTGCTGCCGCCGTACGACCCGCTGCTGGAAGTCGCCGATCGGGAACTGCTCCTCCCCGATCCGCGACGTCGACGTGAGGTGTGGCGCCCATCCGCGAACCCCGGCCTTCTGCTCGTTGGCGGCAAACCGGCCGGCGTGTGGCGGCGCCG
>NZ_PIZU01000014.1 GCF_002838065.1 Mycobacterium hubeiense
CGATACAGCCCGCTCACCGCGACTGCGCGCGCCGAAATCACCCGTTAGGGAGCGACGGTGGCACAGCCGACATTCGGAATGCAGCCGGTGGCACCCTCAGGCCCGGCCGTACCGCCCGGACCGCCTGGGACCGCGCCCGTGGCACCGCCCGGCCCGACTGCGGCTTCGGGCCCGCCAGGAATGTCAACAGTCGCGCCGCCAGGGCCGACCGCACCCTCTGGACCACCGGGAATGTCGACAGTCGCACCGCCGGGGCCAACCGTCCCGACGTCCGCGCACGGTGTGCCGTCGGCGTTCACGCAGGGCGGCGGTGGCGGATCAGCGATGGAAATGGGTGCAACGGCGATCGCAGCTGCCGCGGCGCCCGTGAACAACATGGGCATCGTCTTCGTCAGTTTCACGATCATGTAGTTCGGCTACCCACGATCGCCGGACGCCTAAACTCAGGCGAAGCGTTTGGTCATCCGCGGCGGCATTACCCGCATCACCTGCACCAACGGCGCCCACGGCCACCGCGGCACCACCGCGCGCCCCTTCTCGCGCTCGATTGCGTCGACAATCGCCTTCACGCCGGTCTCGTTGTCCACCATCAGCATGGTCGTGGCCGACTTGGCCGTCATCTCCGATTCGATGTAGCCCGGCTCGATCACCGTGACCCGGATCGGGCCCTTCGCGTATTCGGCGCGCAGCGATTCACCCAGCGACGAGACCCCCGCCTTGCTCGCGGCGTAGGCCGCCTTGACGCCGGGCACACCCTTGTTGCCGAGCACGGACGAGATCAGCACCAGATGCCCCGAACCCGCCTTCTTGAACATCTCCAGCGCGGTCTCGATCTGCACGAGCGCCGACACCAGATTGGTGTTGATGGTGGCTTTGTTGGCCCAAAGTTTGCCTCCACCAAGGTGATAGCCCTTGCCGATGCCGGCGTTGACGATGACGCGGTCGATGCCGCCCAGCTCGTCGGCCAGCTCGGCGAAGACCTTGGGCACCTGCTCGTGGTCGTCGACGTCGAGCGCTGCGACGGCAACCTTGATGCCGGGATGGCGCTCGAGGAGTTCGGCCTTGAGTTCGTCGAGCCGGTCGACGCGACGGGCGCACAATGCCAGGTCGCGGCCCTTGGCGGCGAAGGCGCGGGCCATGCCGGCGCCCAGGCCGGAGCTTGCACCGGTGATGAGGATTTTCTGCCGAGTCACACGTGGAGCTTATTTGAGCAGCCGCGACAGCCGACGGTCGGCCAGCACTTTGCCACCGGTCTGGCACGTCGGGCAGTACTGGAACGACTTGTCGGCGAACGACACCTCGCGCACGGTGTCCCCACACACCGGGCACGGCAGTCCGGTGCGAGCGTGAACCCTTAAGCCGGAACGCTTTTCGCCTTTGAGCGTGGCGGCCTGCTGGCCCACGGAGCGGGTCACCGCGTCGGTCAGCACCGAGATCATCGCGTCGTGCAGCGCCGCCAGCTGCGCGTCGGTCAGCTTGCCGGCGGTGGCGAACGGCGAAAGCTTTGCCACATGCAGGATTTCGTCGCTGTAGGCGTTGCCGATGCCGGCGATGACCTTCTGGTCGGTGATGACGGTCTTGATGCGTCCGGTCTGGCCCTTGAGCGCGGCCGCCAGCTCCTCCGGTCCGAGCGACAGCGCGTCGGGACCCAGCGCCGCGATGCCCGGCACCTTGACAGGATCGTCGACGAGCCACACCGCCAGCCGCTTCTGCGTGCCCGCCTCGGTGAGGTCGAAACCCGGTGCGTCACCGGGTGTTCCGAGATGAACTCGCAACGCGATCGGGCCCTTGCCCGGTTTGAGCGGGGCCGCGGACAGCTTGTCCGACCAGCGCAGCCAGCCCGCCCGCGACAGATGGGTTATCACCGACAGCTCGCCGGCCTGCAACCCGAGGTACTTACCCCACCGCGCGGCACCGGTGACGGTCTGACCGTGCAGGGCCGAGATCGGCGGGTCGAACGTCTTCAGCACCGACAACGCGGCGACGTCGACGCGACCGATCGGCAGACCGACCGCGTGCCGACGCAGGTGGTCGGCCAGGGCTTCGACCTCGGGCAGCTCGGGCATGAACCCAGTCTGCCTAAGCCCGCACCACCAGCGACAGCGCCCAGCTCACAATCGACAGCACGATCGCGGCCCAGATCGCCGTCCACCAGAAGTCGTCGATGTAGAGGCCCCAGTGTGTGGTGTGCTCGGTGATCCACGACGTGATCCAGAGCATCAACGCGTTGATGACGATGTGGATCAAGCCGAGGGTGAGGACATACAGCGGAATCGAGATGATCTGCACGATCGGCTTGATGATCGCGTTGACGAGCCCGAAGATCACCGCGACGACGAAGATGATGCCGATCTTCTGCCACGTCTCCTCCCCGCCGACGAAGCGGATGCCGTCCACCACGAGGGTGACGATCCACAGAGCGAGTCCGGTCAACGCGGCGCGCAGCAGAAAGGCCATGCGGCTGATGTTGCCATGGCGCGCAGTCATTCATCGAGATTGCGTACAGGGTTGCGAATTCGGCCGGAGAGCGACCGTCAGCGCAATCTCAACAGGTAGGTGTCCATGATCCAGCCGTGCCGGGCGCGGGCCTCGGCGCGCATCTCGGCGATCTTCTCGCCGACCTCGCCGACGCTGCCCGCCGCCAGCAGCTCGTCGGGCGTGCCGAGATATGCGCCCCACCAGATCCGCGTCTGCGGCGGGCAACCGAGAAACGAGCACTCCCCGTCGAGCATCACCACCGCGGTGCCGGACAGCCCGTGTTCGCGCAGTTGCCGACCGGTCGTGATGAGCACCGGTTCGCCGACGTCGTTGAGCGGGATGCGATGGCGCGCGGTCAGCGCCTGGATGGCGGTGACACCGGGGATGACGTCGTAGTCGAAGTCGACGTGCGCGGCGACGGCGTCGAGGATGCGCAGCGTGCTGTCGTAGAGCGACGGGTCGCCCCACGCGAGGAAGGCGCCGACGCCGTCGTCGTCAAGTTCCGTGGCGATGGCGTCGGCCCACACCCGCGCCCGCGCGGCATGCCAATCCGCGACGGCCTGGCGGTAGTCGCCGTCCTTGGCGCGCGGCGGGTCGGGCAGTTCGACGAAGCGATAGTCAGACCCGTCGATGAACCGCTCGCAGATCAGCCGGCGCAGGGCCACCAGATCGTCCAGATCGTCCTTGAGGCCACCCTTGTCCATCGCGAAGAACACCTGGGTGTGGTTGAGCGCCCGGACCGCTTCGGCGGTCACGTAATCGGGGTCGCCGGCGCCGATGCCGATGACGTGGATGCGTCGGGTCACGCAGGTGAGTATGCGCCGCCATCCCCCGTGACGTGGATCACAAGCCATACCCCAGGTATGCGGTACCCTGAGTATTGACTCTTCACGTAGGGCTACTTACCTTCAAGAGCACAGCGGCAACGGAGGGAACGTCAAGGATGACTGCTTCGGCTACGACGGGCACCACGCACGCGGAATTCTCCGAGCGGCTGCTGAAAGGCTCGGTCAAGAAGTCCTACGCGCCGATCGTCGACATCGACTGGGACGCGCCGCTGGACCCCGACAAGTTCTTCCTGCCGCCGAAAGCGGTCTCGCTGTACGGCACCGAACTGTGGGACAAGATGTCTCGCGAACAGCAGATCGAGCTGTCCCGCCAGGAGTTCGTGAACACGCTGTCGGCCGGTATCTGGTTCGAGAACATCCTCAACCAGGCCCTGCTGCGCAAGATGATGCACCAGGATCCGACCGCGCGGGCCACCCACTACGAGCTGACGGAACTGGGCGACGAGACCCGCCACATGATCATGTTCGGCAAGGCGATCGAGTACGTCGGCGCCAAGCCGGTGCGGCCGCGGCTGTATCAGCGGCTCATCATCAACCTTCTGCCGCTGGGCTTTTGGGGTTCGGTGATCTGGGTGGCCGCCCTCATCGGTGAGGAGATCTTCGACTCCATCCAGCGCCAGATGATGGACGATCCCGAGCTGCAGCCAATGGTGCAGCGACTCATGCGTATTCACGTCACCGAGGAAGCCCGCCACATCCAGTTCGCCCGCGACGGGCTGCGCAAGCGAGTGCCACATATGCGGCGGCTCAACAGGATCTGGGTCTCCAACCTCAACGGCGCCGGTGGGTTGTTCTTCCGCTACCTGTTCACCAACAAGGTGCCCTACGCCCGCGCCGGGCTGAACCCGCGTGAGGCGCGCCGCATCGCGCGTAACAGCCCGCACCGCCGCGAAGTGCAGGTGGCCGGTTTCGCGCCGCTGGCCGCCTTCCTCGAGGAGGTGGGCCTGATGGGTCCGATCGCGCGACGGCTGTGGCGGCGCACCGGCTTCTTGCCGCAATGACCTACGACGTCGCCGTCATCGGGGTGCCGCGCGCCGAAAAGGCTTTGCGTGATGCCGGATTCGCCATCGTCGTGGCCGACGCCGCAGAGGGCTTCGACGACGACACGCACACCTGGGCGCTGAGCACCGGCGACGACGCCCGCGTCGTCATCTCCGATCAGCCCGTAACCGGCCGCGATAACCTGACGCCCTACCTCGGCGTCGCCGTGCACGGCGTGCCCAACTACTTCATGCTCACCGGCGACGACGCCCTGGCCGACGCTCGTCTGCACTACATCATCGAGTGCCTGAAACTCATGCGTCGCAGGGAAAGTACCCGCATCGAGGTGCGCTACAGCACCCAGCGGACCTTCCACGACCGCGGCGGCCGCGAACGCGAGACGCCGGCCTTCTGGCGGCGGATGGAAAAGCTCGCGCGCTCGGCGTTCGACCTGAGCTCGCCCGTCGCCGTCGAGAACGAGGTGTACGACGGGCCGGCCAGCGTCCGCATCGGCGACGACGAGCACTCGGTGCGTGTCCGACTGACCGGATACCTCGATCCCATCGACGGCCGATACCACTGGCGGGGAACGGTTTTCGAGATGCTGCCCGAAGACGTACTCAAGCAGTCGCAGCCGGTCCAACTGACCATCGACGGCACCGCGGAGGGCCGGATCACCGAGCGGACACCGTGGGGCACCTACTCGGTTGCCGGCGTCGGCGCACCACCCTTTGCGCTTGACGACGACGTCGCTGTGCCCACGCGATAGCGCCAGCCGAGCACCACGATCGCCAACACCGCACCGGCAACGCCGGAGATCAGCAGCGGCAGGCTGCCGTCGTCACCCCACATGAACCCGGCCCACAGGCCGGCCGCCAAGATCGCGAACCCGCTGAGCCCCTGGAACACACCCTGCGCACTGCCCTGTAGATCGGCGCCGACTAGCGACGAAATCCACGCCTTGCCAACGCCATCCGTGCAGCCGGTGAACAACCCGTAGGCCCCGATCAAAAGCCAGGCCGTCAGCGCGTCCGTCGTCAACCCCAACCCGGCGTAGCCGATCGCGAAGAACACCAACCCGACGCCGAACACCGCCGACCGACCAAACCGATCGGCCGCCAACCCCGCCGGGTAGCTGGACAGCGCGTACACCGCGTTGTATCCGACATAGGCCAGGATCACCTCGGCGACGGAGAAGCCGATCTCGTTGAGCCGCAACAACAACAGCGCGTCGGGGAAGTTCACCAGGCCGAAGCCGACGACCAACGCCGTCACCCGCCAATAGCCGCCCGGCAGGTCACGCACCCGCGCGAAGACCGCCCGTCGCGCGCCCCGCGGCACGACGCGTCGCTCGCGCACCAGGAACACCAGCGCCACACTGAGCACCGCCGGGACCACCGCCACCCACAGCAGCGGCGCGATCTGATGGTCAAGCAGCTCGTAACCGGCCAGGCCCAACAGGGGCCCGACGACCGCTCCGAGCGTGTCCATCGCGCGGTGGAAGCCGAACACCCGCCCGCGGGCGGCCTCGTCGACGTCGGCCACCAAGAGCGCGTCGCGCGGCGCGCCCCGAATGCCCTTGCCCAGCCGGTCGACCACACGACCGGCCAACACGCCCGGCCATGCGGTGGCCGCCGCCACCATCACCTTGCCGAGGGCGGCCATGCCGTAGCCGGAGGCGATCAGCGGGCGACGGGCAAACCGGTCGCCCAACGGCCCGGCCGCGAGTTTGGTCAACGACGCCGCGCCCTCGGCGGCGCCTTCGACGGCGCCCACCACTGCGGCGGGAGCGCCGAGCACCGTCGTCAAATAGATCGGCAGCAGCGGGTAGAGCAGTTCGCTGGCGGTGTCCTGCAGGAAGGAGACCGCCGAGAGCACCCGCACATTGCGAGTCAGCCAGCTGCGCACCCGGTCATCATGTCGGGTTCATGCCGGCGAGCGCGCGCTACTCCGGCTCTCCCCCTTGACCGCGCGATAGCCGTGCGCGCCGGCCCGGTCGACGGCGGCGCGCACCAATCCGAACAGCAGACCCTGCAGCGCGGCGGCGGTGATCGCCTCGCGGGCGGAACGGTCGAGGTCCTTGGGGTCGGGTGGTTCGCGGTCGGTGGGGCTGACGCGCTGCCACACCTCGGTGAAGACTTTGCCCGCCAACAGTCCACCGCCGACGCTGGTGGCGATCTGCAGGGGCAGGTACAAGGCTTTCGAAACCGCGCTCACAGCCATCAGGTTCCCGGTGGCGCGTTCGGTAAACCTAGTATTCGACCCATGCGATTCACTTACGCCGAGTCCATGACCGACCCGACGTACTACATCCCCCTCGCCAAAGCCGCCGAAGCGGCCGGCTACCACGCCATGACGATCGCCGACAGCGTCGCCTACCCGTACGAGTCGGACGCGAAGTACCCCTACACCCCCGACGGCAGTCGTGAGTTCCTCGACGGCAAGCCGATGATCGAGTCGTTTGTGTTGGCCTCGGCGCTGTGCGCGGTCACCACCACATTGCGGTTCAACTTCTTCGTGCTCAAGCTGCCGATCCGGCCGCCGGCGCTGGTGGCCAAGCAGGCCGGCTCGCTGGCCGCGCTGTTCGACAACCGGCTCGGCCTCGGCGTGGGCACCAGTCCGTGGCCCGAGGACTACGAGTTGATGGGCGTGCCGTTCGCGAAACGAGGCAAGCGGATGGACGAGTGCATCGAGATCATCAAGGGCCTCACCACTGGCGAGTACTTCGAATTCCACGGCGAGTTCTACGACATCCCGAAAACGAAAATGACGCCGGCGCCGACGAAACCGATCCCGATCCTCGTCGGCGGCCACGCCGAGGCCGCCCTGCGGCGCGCCGCGCGATGCGACGGCTGGATGCACGGCGGCGGCGACGGGGAAGAACTCGACCGCCTCATCGCCCGCGTCAAGCAGTTGCGCGAGGAGACCGGCCGCACCGATCCGTTCGAGATCCACGTCATCTCGATGGACGCGTACACCCTCGACGGCATCAAACGCCTCGAGGACAAAGGCGTCACCGACGTCATCGTCGGTTTCCGGGTGCCCTACATCATCGGCCCGGACACCGAACCGCTGGACGACAAGATCCGTCACCTCGAAAGGTTCGCCGAGAAGGTCATCGCCAACCTGTGACGACGCCGGCTGCCCGTATGGTCGCGGGTTCGACGCGGACCGTGGGCAGGCGCACCTTGAAAATCGTAAGTCCCGCAACGGATTCGGCGGCGATCGTGCCGCCATGCGCCTCGACAATCGACGCGACGATCGACAAGCCCAACCCGAAGTTGCCGGCCTGACGTGATCGTGACTTGTCGGCGCGGACGAACCTCTCGAACAGATGCGGCAGCACCTCGCGGGGGATGCCCGGCCCGTTGTCGGTGACGGTGAGTTCGGTGTAGGCGCTGCCGTTGTCGCCTCCCCGGGTGAAGATGGCCGTTGTCACGGTGGTGCCCGGTGGAGTGTGCACCCGCGCATTCGACAGCAGGTTGGCCAGCAGCTGGTGCAGCCGGGCCCGGTCGCCGCGGACCCACACCGCACCGTCGGGGACCTCGGTCAGCCACCGATGGGTGGGCGCGGACACCTTGGCGTCGTTGACCGCGTCGATGACGATGTCGGTGAGTTCCACCTCTGCGGTGTTGAGGTCTTCGCCCTCGTCCAGCCGTGCCAGCAACAGCAGGTCGGAGACCAGTGAATTCATCCGGCGCGATTCGGATTCGATTCGGGCTAGCGAGTATTCGGTGGTTTCGGGCAGCACTGAGCTGTCCTGGCGGGTCAACTCGGAGTATCCGAGGATGGCCGCCAGCGGCGTGCGCAGTTCGTGGCTCGCGTCGGTGATGAACTGGCGCATCCGCCGATCCGATGCCGCGACCTCGGCCAGCGCGCGCTCGACATGTGCCAGCAGCCGGTTCAGTGTGTCGCCGACAAGCCCGACCTCGGTGCGCGGATCGGTGTCGCCGTCCGGCACCCGCGGCGTGATCGCGTGGTGGTCGCGGTCCAGTGGCAGCGTCGCCACTTCTGCCGCTGTCGCGGCGACCCGGCTGAGCGGACGAAGCGCGAATCTGACAAATGCGACCGTGCCGAGCGCGGTGACGAGAACGGCGAGCGCGGTCATGGCGGCGACGATCGCCGTCTCCTGCATGACGGCTTGCACTGCGGGCTCGAGCGATACCGCCGTCACCATCAGCTCGTCGCCGTCGCCCGGTCGGCTCTCCATCAGGTACTCGCCGAGCCCCGGCAGGTCGACCTCGCGTTTTCCGCCGGCACCCTCGGCGAGGGAGGAAATTTTCGCGGCGACAGCCTCGGGCGCCGGGCTGGCCTCCCCGTCGCTGAACAACGCGGAGTCGACCACCTCGCGGTTCTGGATCAGCGCGATGACGTTCCCCGGCGCCTGTCCCACCACCTGGGTCAACGGCTTCATCGCGCCGGGCGGCGGTTTGTCGCCGGTGTCGGTCGGCGTGATGCGGAACTTGGTGACGCTGTAGCTGAATCCGTCAGCCGATGCGGTCAATTGCGTGTCGATCACGCCGGACAGCGAATGGCGCAGCGTCACCACCGACATCACGCCCACCGCCACCAGCACAGCGATCACCACGGCGGATACGCCCACCACCAGCTGGCGGGTCAGCGTCCATGTACGCCATCGCCGCATGATCACTCTGCCGGCCGCAGCATGTAGCCGACGCCACGCACGGTGTGGATCATCGGCTCATGGCCGGCGTCGATCTTCTTGCGCAGGTACGACACGTACAGGTCGACGATGCTGGAGCGTCCACCGAAGTCGTAGTTCCACACCCGGCGCAGAATCTCCTGGCGGCTCAAGGCACGTCGCGGGTTGCGCATCAGGAACCGCAGCAGTTCGAACTCGGTAGACGTCAGCGCGACCGGAACGCCCGCGCGGGTCACCTCATGGCTGGCGCCGTCGAGTTCGAGGTCGCCGACGGTGAGCGTCTCATCCTCCGCAGGAGTGAGATACGCCGACCGGCGCAGCAGCCCGCGCAGCCTGGCGACAAGCTCCTCGAGCGAGAACGGCTTGGTCATGTAGTCGTCGCCGCCGGCGGTCAGCCCTGTGACGCGGTCCACCACCGAGTCCCGTGCGGTGAGGAACAGCGTGGGGGTGTAGGTGTCTGACTCGCGGATCTGCTGCAGCACACCCAGGCCGTCCATATCGGGCAGCATGATGTCGAGAACCAGGATGTCGGGTTTGTCGGCCTGGTATTTGTCGACGGCCTCGGCGGCGTCGTGTGCGACGTCGATCACCCAGCCTTCGTACTCCAGAGCCATCCGGACAAGATTGGTGAGCGAGGGTTCGTCGTCGACAAGCAACACCCGGATGGGCGACCCGTCGGCCCGGTACATACGCGGCAGCTGGCCAAGGATGGCGCGACGGGGCGCCACCTGGTCGCTGACCGGCACAGTGGTCATTAGGCCATTGTCCCGATCGCCTGACCGGCCGCGAGGTTACTCATAGAAAATTCATATACGGGGCCGCCACAAATGGCTTCGGATACCGGCGCCGATTCCACGGCGTAGCGTCGTCCTCGGAAAGGGTTATCTGCCCAGGGCGCGGGTAACCAATTCGCGATGGCTGGAATCGATGGGATGCCGAAGGGCATCGTGGCGGTGGGCGCCTCTGCCGGAGGCGTCGAAGCCCTCGGCGAGATGGCCGCCGGGCTGCCCGCCGATCTGCCCAATGCACTGCTGGTCGCCCTGCACCTGCCCGCCAACGCGCCGAGTGTGCTGGCCCGCATCATCGATCGCAGCGGACCGCTGCCCGCGATGCCCGCCAAGGACGGCGCCCCACTGGAGGCCGGCGTCATCTACGTCGCGGTGCCCAACCACCATCTGCTCGTCGCGGATCATCAGGTGCTGTTGTCGGAGGGCCCGACGGAGAACGGTCACCGCCCGGCGATCAATGCGCTGTTCCGTTCCGTCGCATTGCATTTCGGGCCGCGGTCGATCGGGGTGCTGCTGTCGGGTGTGCTCGATGACGGTGTCCTGGGCATGGCCGCGATCCGCTCACGGGGCGGCATCACCATCGCCCAACATCCCGACGAGGCGGTATTCGCCGCCATGCCCACCAATGCCATCCAGGCCGGTGTCGTCGACCACCGCGTTGCGGCGGCCGACGTCGGCAACCTGCTCGCGCAGCTGGCGGACCGAGAGCTCGAGGAGCAGGACATGGACAAACACATGCAACCCGACGACAGTATGGAACTGGAGAACCGCATCGCGATGGGCCGACGGTTCTCGACGTCGTTCGACTCGGAGGCGCTCGGCCCGCACTCCGGCTACACCTGTCCCGACTGCAACGGATCACTGATCATGGTGAGCGAGAAGAACTATCGCTGCCGGGTCGGCCACGCCTGGACGGCCGACGCGTTGCTCAAGGCGCGCGACGACGAGATCGAGGGCGCCCTGTGGGTGGCGCTGCGCAGCCTGCAGGAGAAGGCCAAGCTGTCGAGGAAGCTGGCGAGCAACGTCAGCCCCGGCATGCTGTCGCAGCGCTACACCGAGCTGGCGAACGAGGCGGAACACGCGATGTCCGTTCTGAGCAGACGATTATCGGAAGCGGCGTCCGTCGCGGGTGAACGCGGTGCCGACTGACCATGCCAGTTCCTTGACCGTCTCCGCGGAGGCGGTCGGAGACGTCTGCGTGCTCGCCGTGCGCGGAGTTCTCGACAGCACCACCTATTTGTTCCTGCGGGACCGGATCATCAAGGCCGCACTCGACGAGCCCATCGCGGTCGTCGTCGACGTCAACGAGCTCGGCGTCCCGGCGCAGTCGGCGTGGGCAGTGTTCACCAGCGCCGCCTGGCACGTCGGGCGGTGGCCGGAGATCCCAATCTTCTTGGTGTGCAATGATGCTGCTGCGCGCCGGACGATCGTCCACAACGGTGTCGCCCGCTATGTACCGGTCTTATCGACGGTCGACGAGGCGCTCGGTGTGTTGCGACACGCCGGCCCGCCGCCGTATCGCCGCAGAGCGCGCGCCGAGCTTCCGGCCAGCATCGCCAGCTTGCGACGCTCACGCGAACTGGTCACGGAATGGCTCTCGGCATGGGGCCAGGACGATTTCATCCCGATCGCGAAAGTGATCGTGACCGCCTTCGTCGAAAACGTGCTGCGGCACACCGACAGCTCGCCCAACGTGCGCGTGGAAGCCGCCGGCGACACGGTGACCATCGCTGTCGCCGACGGCAACCCCAGCCCGGCCGGTGTGCGCGAACCCCGCTCGTCGCATGAAACGCCGACGGGCTTGCGGATGGTGACCGCGCTGTGCCGCAACTGGGGCAACGCCCCCACCCCGGCGGGCAAAACGGTGTGGGCCGTCATCGGACCCGAGAACCGGCCGTAGCCGGGAGTATGTTCAGTCCATCGAGACGAGGCGGACGGACACGGTTTGAACGAGACGGACGAATCATTCGAAGCCCTACTGCGCTATATGCGGGATTCGCGTGGCTTCGATTTCACCGGCTACAAGCGCACTTCGCTGATGCGGCGGGTGCGCCACCGGATGGACCAGGGCGGTTACCACACCTACGAGCAGTATCTCGATGTGCTGCAGGCCAGTTCCGACGAGTTCGCCGCCCTGTTCAACACGATCTTGATCAACGTCACGGCGTTCTTCCGGGATCCGGAGTCGTGGGACTTCCTCCGCGACGAGGTGCTGCCGTCGCTGCTCGCCGCTCGCGCGCCGACCGATCCGATCCGGGTGTGGAGCGCCGGCTGCGCGTCCGGGCAGGAGGCGTATTCGCTGGCGATGGCGATGGCCGAGGTGCTGGGGCCCGAAGACTTCCGGCAACGGGTCAAGATCTACGCCACCGACGTCGACGAGGACGCACTGACCGAGGCGCGCGCCGCCACCTATGACGCCAAAGCCGTCGAATCTGTTCCGCCGGATCTGCTCTCGAAGTACTTCGACGCCGCCAACGGCCGGTACGTGTTTCGCAAAGACCTGCGGCGGGCGGTCATTTTCGGCCGCAACGATCTGGTGAAAGACGCACCGATATCGCGGGTGGACCTACTGGCCTGCCGCAACACGTTGATGTACCTGAACGCCGAGACACAGCGAACAGTGTTGGGCCGCTTGCATTTTGCCCTCGCACCACACGGCATCCTGTTCCTCGGCCACGCCGAGATGCTGCTGAGCCACTCCGACCGTTTCACGCCGATAGACCTCAAGCACCGGGTGTTCCGCAAGGCCGCGGGCTCGCACGCCGGGATGGGCGGATTCGACGCCGCGGCGGCGATGGCCGACCGGCACGGCGACTTGCCCGCCATGGATGCGCTGCGCGAGTTGGCGTTTCGCGCCAGCCCCGTCGCCCAGATCGTGGTGACGGGCGAGGACACCGTCGCGATGATCAATCAGCAGGCCGAACTCACCTTTGGGCTGTCGGCGCGTGACATCGGCCGGCTGTTGCGTGATCTGGAGGTGTCGTTCCGGCCGGTCGAGCTGCGCGCCTACCTCGAGCAGGCGAAGGTCGAACGCCGCGCGGCGATGATCCAGGACGTCCACTGGCAGCGGCCCGGCCTGGACGCGGTCTGGTTCGAGGTGCACATCAATCCGCTGGTCGACGCCGAGAACGGGCTGCTCGGGGTATCGGTCGTGTTCTTCGACGTGACGGCCACGAAGGCGTTGGTGGAGAAGGTCGTTCAGACCAATCGCCAGCTCGAGGCCGCCTACGAGGAATTGCAGTCCACCAACGAAGAGCTCGAAACCACCAACGAGGAACTGCAGTCGACGGTGGAGGAGCTGGAGACCACCAACGAGGAACTCCAGTCCACCAACGAAGAACTCGAGACGATGAACGAGGAGCTGCAGTCCACCAACGACGAATTGCAGACCATCAACGAGGCGGTGCGGGACCGCAGCATCGAACTCGACGAGGCCCGCGCGTTCCTCGGGTCGCTGGTCAACTCGCTGCACGTCGGGCTGGCGGTGGTGGACCGGGAGATGCGGGTGGTGCTGTGGAACCGCGGCTGTGAAGAGCTGTGGGGTTTGCGTGCCGAGGAGACCACCGGCACCGCCCTGACGGCGTTGGATATCGGTCTGCCCGTCGACGAGGTCAAGCCCTTGATCGGGCGCGCGTTTGTGGAACCCGACACCAGCGCGGTGACGACCCTCGACGCGGTCACCCGCCGCGGGCGTGCGGCCCGGGTGCGGGTCAGGTGTTCGGCGTTCCGGTCGCCGGATTCGGTGCAGGGCGCGCTGCTGTTGATGGAGGTCGCGCCCGACGGCGCTAGCCCTGCTTGAGCTGGTCGGCCGCCCAGCCGTCGTGGCGGTGAGCGGCGTCGCGATGCTGTTCCGCGGCGTCTTGGTGGGCGTTGCCGCCGTCGTCGCCTTCACGGATCGCGGCCTCTTCATGCGCCGCGGCGGCGCGCAGATGGGCGGCGCCGGCCTCGGTGTGGCGGTCGGCGGAGGCCCGGTGCGCGCGCTTGGCCCGCGCGAGCGCCTCCCCCGCGCGGCGTTGGGCCCGCTCAGCGGATTCGGCGGAGGACCGCACGCCGCGGGCCATCTCGTCGAGGCGGTCGGCAAGTTCGTCGGCGCGTGCGCGGGCCAGTTCCGCCCGCGCGGCGGGCGAGCTGGTGGGACGTTCTGGTGTACTCATGTCAACGCCGCAGTGTGGCGTGGGGGCTTTCTCCGAAGGCTTGGCGGTACATCACGGCAAACCGGCCGGTGTGCAGGAAGCCCCACCGGGCGGCGATGTCGGTGACGGTCTCGCGTGCCCGGTCGGCGTTCAGCAGATCCCGGCGGGCGTACTCCAGGCGCTGGCGCCGCAGATATTGCAGCGGCGTCACGTCGAGGTGGCGGCGGAACATGTACTGCACCGCACGCGGGGTGACGTGCACGGCCTGCGCGATGTCGGCCAGCCCAATGTCGTTGGCGACGTTGGCTTCCATGTATTCGACGGCGCGGCGCAGCAACGCCGGGTGGGTGTCGGTGGCGTCGAGCGACGTCGGCTCCGTCATCGCCGAGTTCGGGAACGCCGTCAGCGTCACGGCGGCCAGTAGGCGCCCGGCATGCCCGAGAACCAGCGAATTCACCAGGTCGTCGTCAACCAACACGCTGTTGTGGACGTAGCGCACGGTGTCCTGCCACAACCGGCCCGCCGCCGTGTCGACGGGCTCGAAGCGGAAGAACCGGATGGGCTTGGCATCGCTGTCGGGCGTTCCGGTGGCGACGCTGGCGACAAGCCCGGGGTCCATCACCACCGAGGTGACCGAGAGATCGCGGGCCTGCACGTCGTGCGGGAGATCGGGCTGGGTGACCAGCGAGACGTCGCCGGGGCGTGCGTGCGCCTCGATGCCGTCGCAGCTGCCGGCCAGGCGTCCGCCCTTGGCCCAGACCGCGATGACCTTGTTGAGCGGATCGGGTGAGGCCCTCAATTCGCCGGGATCTGCACCTGGTCGATGGCGAACGGGCCGGCATCGGTGCGGGTGTGGGTGAGCAACGGCTTGTCGCGGCGGCGCGCCACGCCCTTGAGGGACAGATGCAGGCGGGCGCCGTATGTGGACTCCAGGAACTCGCACACCGCGTCCGGGTCGCACAGCTCCACGTGCGAGCGGACGGGCCGCTCGAGATATGTCGCCGTGGTACCGATCGTGATCACCTCGTAGCAGGTGGCCTTAACCCTACTCGCGAAGTCCTTTGCGGAAGCTGCGCATCAGCGAAATTGCACTCCTGGTGGCGTTACGACTCCCAGCGGACCTCGTCGGGCGACTTGTCCGGGCGCAGACCGCGCCAACTGGGTTGGCGTAGTCGATTGTCAGTGGTGCGTTCGCTGTAGCGGACTTCGCCGACCAGCTCGGGCTTCACGAACGTCACGCCCTTGGCGTCCTGCGTGGGAAGCCTTGTGTTGAAAGGGGATTCGTCGGTGTGCAGGGGTTTGAGAATGCGCTTGAGTTTGGCGAGCTCCTTCTCCGTGAACCCGGTGCCGACGCGTCCGACGAACTGCAGACCGCCCTCGTCAGGGATGCCGAGCATCAACGCGCCGATGCCGCTGGTGCGCCCGCCCGTGCCTTCACGCCATCCGCCGATCACCACTTCCTGGGTGTTCCAGATCTTGTCCTTGATCCACGACGACGACCGTCGGCCCGGCTGGTAAGTGGAATCCCACTTCTTGGCGACCACACCTTCCCAGCGGTGCTTGCGGGCGTACTCCAACGCCTCCTGCCCGTCGCCGGGCAGCAAATCGGGGACGATGAGTCCGCCACCCTCCGCGAGGGTTTCCAGTAATTTCCGACGGTCGCGGTACTTCGCCTTCAAAAGCCAGCGACCGTCGAGCCGCAGGATGTCGAATGCCCAGAACTCGACGCGGGTGGAGCGCGCCCGGTTCTGCATTTCACCGAAGCTCGGCACGCCGGACTCGTCGAGCGCCACCGCCTCACCGTCGAGCACGACGTGGTGGTCGGCAAGATCGGCGGCCAGTGCCATCAGTTGCGGGTACTCGTGGGTGACGTCACGGCCGCTGCGTGACTGCAAGCACAGCTTGCCGTGGTCGGCGTCGACCAGCAGGCGGTAGCCGTCCCACTTGCCCTCGAACGCCCATTCGCTGGCCTTGAACTTCTCGATCGAGCCCTCCGTGGCCAGCATCGGCGCGAAATCGCCTGGCTTCGGCCCAATGTCGCCGCCGTGGCGGCTCCGGGGTTGCGTTTGCTCCTTCATCCGGTGCGCCAGCCAGTTCTTGCCGTCGGTCTGGATCAGCGCATAGCGGCCGTCGATCTTCTTGCCGTGCAATGTGACGATCACCTCGCCCTTGTTGCCGTTGCCCTCGGCGTCGGGGGGTACATCGTTGAATTTCTCGGTCTCGTAGGTGCCGGTGTCCCAGACGACCATCGTGCCGGCGCCGTACTCCCCCTGCGGGATGGTGCCGTGAAACGTCAAGTACTCCAACGGATGATCCTCGGTGTGCACGGCGAGATGGTTGACCGACGGGGTCTCGGGCAGATTCTTGGGCACCGCCCAGCTCACCAGCACGCCGTCGCGCTCCAGGCGCAGGTCGTAGTGGAGGCGACGGGCGTGGTGCTCCTGGATGACGAACCGGTCGTTGTTGCCTGTTTTCGGAGGCGTTTTCGGGACCGGCTCGGGCGTCTTGCTGGCGTCGCGCATGCTGCGGTACTTGGTCAGCTTGTCATCGACCGGTACGTCGGCATCGAGCTCCGCCAATAGGTCACCATCTTTCTCGACGCGGTCGAGGACTTCGTCGAAGTTCAGATGCCGCAGCTCGGGGTCGTCGATTTCGTCCCAGGTGCGGGGCGCTGCGACGGTCGGATGTTCGCGCCCGCGAAGCGAATACGGTGCGATGGTGGTCTTCGACGCGTTGTTCTGGCTCCAGTCCAAGAACACCTTGCCCTTGCGCAGGCTCTTGGTCATCGTCGCAGTGACGAGCTTGGGCATCATCGATTCCAGTTGCTGTGCAACGCGTTTTGCGAGGGTGACGGCGCCTTTAGAGCTGATCGGGTTCGCCAGCGGGGCGTAGAGGTGCAGGCCCTTGCTGCCGCTGGTGAGCGGGTGCGTCGTCAATCCGATGTCAGACATCAGATCGCGGACCTCGCTCGCCACCTTGCAGAGTTGGGGCATCGTGACGCCCTCGCCGGGGTCGAGGTCGAACACGATGCGGGTGGCGGGGCCCGGTTTCTGGTCGATGAAGCGCCACTGCGGGACGTGCACTTCCAGCGCGGCTTGCTGGGCGATCCAGGCCAGGCCCTCCTGGGTGTCGATGATGGGATAGGTCGTGGTGCCTTCGCGGTGAGAGACGCTGGCGCGGTTGAGCCAATCGGGGGCGGAGCTGGCGAGCTGCTTTTCGAAGAACGACGACTCTTCGACGCCGTTGGGCCAGCGCTTGCGGGTGGCCGCGCGGCCTGCGATGTGCGGGAGCATCACCTCGGCGATGGTGACGTAGTACTCGAAAACTTGTGCTTTTGTGACGGCCTTTGGCCGTCCGCCCGTCGCCGGGTACAGCACCTTGTCGGGGTTGGTCAACCGCACCCGGCCGCAACGATCCACGGTTCAAACGTATACCCGCTGCTACGGTGGGTTAATGAGGCGAATTGCGGCGTGTGGGGTGGTGGCCGTGTCGCTTTTCGGCGCCCCACCCGCCGCTGCCGATCCGCAAGACCTCGTGCCGTATTGCTCTGGCGATCAGACACCGATGGACCACAACTGCCGTGAGATGGCGCATCAGGTGTTCACGCACGGGTCGGGCCTCGATCCGGACCTGCCCAGCGGCCTCGACCCCGCCAACGAGCCCGTCACTTAATTCGTCTAATTCGTCGCGAAATTGCATTCCGGCAGGTCTCTACTCGCACTTTCGCTGCCTGCACGCAATCTCGCGGTGCTTGTCGGTGCTTGTCGGTGCTTGTCGGTGCTTGTCGGTGTCGCCGAGCACTATCTGGCCATGGGGGAGATCATCATCATCGGCTCCGAGGCAATCGCCCAGGGTGTCGTCACGAAACACGAGCTACAGCGCTGGTACCGCCCGCTGCTTCCGAATGTTCACGCGCCGCGGGGCAAAGAGTTGACGCTGCGAGATAGAACGCTCGGCGCATGGTTGTGGTCGAACCGCGAAGGCATCATCACTGGCGCGGCCGCGTCGGCGTTGCATGGTGCCCGATGGGTCGACGGCGATGTGCCGATCGAAATGATCTTCAACTGCGGCCGTCCTCCGCGTGGCGTCGTGACCCGCAACGAGCGCATTGCCGACGATGAGGTGACATGGGTCGGCGAACTTCCGGTGACCACACTGGCCCGCACCGCCTTCGACCTCGGCCGCCACTTGCCAAGGGGTCGGGCGATCGCCCGCCTCGACGCACTCATGAACGCCAACCCATATTCGATCGAGGACGTGCTATTACTCGGCAAGCGCTATGAGGGTGCGCGTGGCGTGAAGCAACTGCGGGCGCGACTGCCGCTCGTGGACGGCGGTGCCGCGTCGCCACCGGAAACGCGACTGCGATTGCTATACATCGACGCAGGATTGCCCAGACCGACAACGCAGATCCCCGTCTACGACGAGAACGGCTGGTTGGTGCGCATCCTGGATATGGGCTGGGAAGACTTTATGGTCGCCTCCGAATACGACGGCGATCAACATCGCACCGATCGCCCCCAATATGTAAAAGATGTGCGAGTCATGCGAAAGCTCGCACGTCTTGGCTGGGACGTTGACCGAGTAATCAAAGAAGACCGCGATCCCGCGGTGATCGCGCTGGCCCGCTCAGCGCTGATTGCTCGCGGCTGGAAACCGTGAGCGCCGCGAAATTGCATTCCGGCAGGCCTCTACTCGCACTTTCCCTGCCTACATGCAATCTCGCGGCGAAGGACTAGAGGCGTTCGCCCGTTTCCGGGTGGAAGAGATGCACCACGCCCTCGGGGATCTTGCGCAGCTCGATGGTGTCGGCGAGACGCGCGGGCGCCCGCGATAGCGAGCGGGCGACCAGCTGCACACCCGGTCCCGCATGGGTATACACGTAGGTTTCGCTGCCCAGGTCCTCGACAAGGTCGACGACGACGTCGATGCCGCCGCTGTCGGAGACCTGCAAATGCTCCGGCCGTACCCCGACAGTGACCTGCTCGAGCCCGGCGTCGTGCAGCAACGTCATCTGGTCGCGCTCGAGCTCCAGCGTCGAGTCGTCGCCGATGCGCACACCCTGCGCCGTGATCGGCGCCGTCAACAAATTCATCGCCGGCGAGCCGATGAACCCGGCGACAAACGCGTTGGCCGGCTTGTCGTAAAGCTCTGCGGGCGAGGCGAATTGCTGCAGTTTGCCGTTGCGCAGCACCGCGACGCGATCGCCCATCGTCATCGCCTCCACCTGATCGTGGGTGACATAGACGGTGGTGGTGCCCAGCCTCCGTTGCAAAGCGGCGATCTGCGTGCGGGTCTGCACCCGCAGCTTGGCGTCGAGGTTGGACAGCGGCTCGTCCATGCAGAACACCTGCGGCTCGCGCACGATCGCGCGGCCCATCGCGACGCGCTGGCGCTGCCCGCCGGACAGTTTCGCGGGTTTGCGGTCCAGAAAGTCCGTCAGGTCAAGCAGTTTGGCGGCTTCTTCGACCTTGCGCCGCCGCTCGTCACGCGGCACCCCGCGCAGCTTCAACGCGAACCCCATGTTCTCGGCGACGGTCTTGTTCGGGTACAGCGCGTAGTTCTGGAACACCATCGCGATGTCGCGGTCCTTCGACGGCACACCGCGCATGTCGCGGCCGCCGATCTCGATCGTGCCCTCGTCGATGTCCTCGAGGCCCGCCAGCATCCGCAGCGCCGTGCTCTTACCGGACCCGGACGGGCCCACCAGCACCACGAACTCACCGTCGGCGATATCGAGATTCAGCGAATCGACCGCCAGCTTGTCAGAGCCCTCGTAGATGCACGAGGCGCTGCGGTAAGTGATTGTCGCCATTGGTGATTCTCCTTACTTGATGGCGCCGAAGGACAGTCCACGAACCAGCTTGTTCTGCGCTATCCAGCCCGCGAGAACAACCGGCAGCGCGGCCATCGTCGCCGCCGCGCACAGCTTGGCCCAGTACAGGCCCTGGCCGGCGATGAAGCCGACGAGGAACACCGGAATCGTCTGCGCCTGAACGGCGGTCAGGCTGACCGCGAAGAAGAACTCGTTCCACGCGAAGATGACGCAGATCAACGCGGTGGCCGCGATACCCGGGGACACCAGCGGCAGAATGACTTCGCGCACCGAGCGCCATGTGCTGGCGCCGTCCAGCGCCGCCGCCTCCAGCAGCTCACCGGGCACCTCGAGGAAGAACGACCGCATCATCCACACCGCGATGGGCAGATTCATCGCGGTGTACAGGATCACCAGCGCCCAGATGTTGTCCAGCAGACCGATATTCGAGACGATCACATAGAGCGGGATGATCGCGGCGACGATCGGAAGCATCTTGGTGCTGATGAAGAAGAACAGCGCGTCCTGCGTCTTGCGCACCGGCCGCAGCGACAATGCGAACGCCGCCGGGACGCCGAGCAGCAATACCAGGATGGTCGAAACCGTCGTCGCGAACAGCGAATTCAGCAGCGCAGTGCCGACACCCTGGTCGAATACTGCCTTGAACTCGTCGAGAGTGGGCACGAAGAACAGCTTGGGTGTCGTCGTATACGCGTCGACTTCCTGCTTGAACGCGGTGAGCACCATCCAGAACACCGGAAAGAAGAACCCGAGCCCGACGATCCACGCCACCGCACCCCACGGATCGAACCTGCGGCGCTTGACCTTTGGCTTGACGGCGGTGGTAGCAGTAGTAGTCATCAGGATGCCTCTTGTTTGCCGGTGAACGTCTTGAAGATCAACCGCAGCGCGAAGGTGGCGATGATGATGGTGAAGATCACCACGATCACGCCCATCGCGGCCGCCTGGCCGATGTCGAAGCCAAGGAACGCCCGTTGGTAGATGTAGAACGGCAGGTTCGAGCTCGCGGTGCCCGGCCCGCCCTGGGTCATCATGTAGATCTGGTCGAACGTGTTGACCAGGTAGATGGCACCGAGCACCACACCGAGTTCGATGAACCGCCTCAGGTGCGGCAGCGTCAGTTCACGGAACAGCTGGAACGGGCCCGCCCCGTCGACTCGGCCGGCCTCCAGGATGTCGCGAGGCATCGACTGGAGGCCGGCGAGAATCAACAGCATCATGAACGGTGTCCACTGCCATATCAGTGCGACCATCACCGACGCGAGCGGGAAGCGGCTCACCCAGTCGATGCCCTCGCCGGGCAGCACCCAGTTCACCACGCCGAACACCGGATCGAGCATCGCGGTCTTCCACATCAGCGCTCCCGCAACGGGTGTGACGAGGAACGGGGTGATCAGCAGCGTGCGCACCACGCCGCGACCGAGGAACACCCGATCGAGCAGCAGCGCCAGCAGCAGCCCCAGCAGCGCCGCGATCAGCACCGTGCCGACGATGATGATGACGGTGTTGATGGCGACCTGCCAGAACGTGCTGTCGCCGACCACATCGACGTAGTTCTGGAAGCCGATGAACCGCCGCGACCCCGGCCGAACCAGGTTCCACGACAGCAGCGAGTAGTACAGCGTGAATAGGAACGGGATTTGGGTGACGACGATCATGAAGATCAGCGCCGGCAGCAGCGGGCCGCGTCGCCGCCACGCCTCCGCCCGTGACACTCCCTGGTCTTGCGCCTTCTTGATGCGTGCGACGTGTTCGGCTTCGGTCTCGACGACCGCAGGGGCGGTGGTGGTCATGGCGTCTCCCGGTACGTCCTGCCGACGACCTCGGCGTACTGCTGCGATTGCTCCAGCGCGTCGGCGACCGACTTCTGGCCGGCGACGGCAGCGCTGATCTGCTGGCTGACCCGTGTTCCCAGGTCCTGGAACTCAGGGATGGCCAAGAACTGAATCCCGGTGTAGGGCACCGGATCTACGGTCGGCTTCAGCGGGTCGGCGTTCTCGATCGATTCGAGTGTCACCTGCCCGAACGCCTTCGACGCTTCCTTGTACTCGGGAATCTGATACGTCGACAGCCGGCTGCCCGGCGGCACCCGCGCCCAGCCGAGTTCCTCACCGACCAGCCGGATGTAATCCTTGTCGGTCATCCACGAAATGAACTTCCACGCCGCGTCTTTCTTGTCACTGCTCTTGGGGATACCCAGCGACCAGGTATAGAGCCAGCCTGAGTTCTCTTTCTCGACGACCGGCGCCATCGCGTAGCCGACCTTGCCCACCACATTCGACGACGCGGGATCCTCTAGCACCGACACCGCCGAGGTGGCGTCGTACCACATCGCGGCGCGGCCCTGGGCGAACTGCGTGGCGCATTCCTGGAAACCCGCTGTGGCAGCGCCTGGTTCGCCGTGTTCGCGGACCAGGTTGACGTAGAAGTTCACCGCGTCGGCCACCTCAGGGCTGTTGAGCTGGGCTTTCCACTCCATGTCGTACCAGCGGCCGCCGAAGGTATTGATCACCGTGTTCAGCGGGGCCAATACTTCACCCCAGCCAGGCTTGCCGCGCAGGCAGATGCCCACCATGTCGGGCGTGTCGAGCTTGGCGGCCGCGTCGGCCACCTGCTGCCAAGTTGGGTTGCGCGGCATAGTGATTCCGGCCCGATCGAACAAGTCCTTGCGGTACATCAGGAACGACGATTCGCCGTAGAACGGCACCGAGTACATATCGCCCTCATATGACAGGGACTCCCGCAGCGACGGAATGAAGTCCTCTTCGTCGTAGCCCGGCGTCTGGCGGGCGTACTCGGAGAGGTTGACCAGCCACCCATTGGCGGCCCATTGCGGGGTTTCGTAATTGCTGATCATCACCACGTCGAACTCGCCGCCGCCCATCGCGGTGGATGCGGTGATCTTGGCGCGGGCCTGGTTCTCCGACAGCGTGATGAATCGCAGCTTGATACCCGGGTTTTCGGCCTCGAAGCGATCGGACAGGTCACGGGCGTCCGTCATTTGCGAGTTCGACACCATCGCGATGGTGACGGTGTTCTCTGTCGCGCCGAAGGTGCCGGCGCCGGCACAGCCCGCCGTCAACATCACCCCCGCGGCCGCGGCGCAGAATCGCTGTACCAGTTTCATCGTCACCTCACTTGTCCTGAGCCAGAAGCCATCGGGCGCAGTCGATGTCGCAGACCAGCAGTCGGGCGAGCTTGCCCCGTAGCGCGGCCAGCGTGGCGTGGTGCTTGGCGGGCCCACTGGAAATCAGGATCGTCTTCTTGCACCGGGCGATGTCTTGCAGCGGCACCGAAACCGCGCGCTGTTGGAGTTCGTGGTGCACCGGGCGGCCGTCGGCGTCGAAGAACCTGCCGCCGATCTCGCCGACGGCCCCCAAGGCGATGAGGTCGTCGATCATCCGGGTATCCAGGAAGCTGCCCTCGAACAGCGTGGTCGACGTGGAGACCGCGCCGACACCGAACAGCATCACGTCGGCCCGTCGACCGGCCTCCAGCGTCCGGGAAATCACCGAGTCGCTGCGCATGGACGTCACCGTCGCGGCGTCGGCATACAGCGGCGCAGGCAGCCGGATGATGCTGGCCCGCAACGTGTCTGCGCATCGTCCGAGGATGAACTCGGTGCCCGTCTGATAGGCGGCGGTCGACATCGCGCCGTCGAGTTGGACCACCGCCTTGCAACTGGCCACCCCCGGCGTCAGCGCCGCCGCGACCGCGGCCTGCTCAGGACCCCAGGTAATGCCGAGCACGTCGTTGGGCGCGAGGCGGCGCATCACAAGCGCGGCGGCCGCCCGACCCAGATTGCCCGCGACCACCGCCTCGGTGAGGCCGTAGCGCTTCTCGAGTTCACGTTCCTCGTCGGCGTGCAGGTCGTCGCGCATGTCCGGCGGCACGACGACGTCGATGCGGACCAGTCCCCGGGCTTTGGCGCGCGCGACCAGCCGTCCCGCCGTCGGACGGGACACGCCGAGCCGCGACGCGATCTCAGCCTGAGTCAGGCCGTCAAGGTAATAGAGCGTCGCCGCGCGCAGGGCCAGCCGAAGATCCTCGGGCGTGGCGGCACTGACCGTCCCGGCGACTTGGCCGTTCGACGTCGTTGTGCCCATCGGTGCCCTTTCTGTGAGCAAATGCTCAGGGGTGCGAGTAGATGCTCATCACGTTAGCATGGGAATGTGACGCACACAACACTCCCGCCGGACGCCACGATGCGGGCCGCCGTGCTGACCGAACCCGGGCGAATCGAGTTGCAGCAGCGGCCGATCCACACCCCGAGGGCCGGTGACGTGCTGATACGGGTCTCCTCGGTGGGGGTCTGCGGCTCGGACACCCACTACTATCGCGAGGGCCGCATCGGCAGCTTCGTCGTCGAAAAGCCACTGGTGCTCGGGCACGAGGCGGCCGGCACGATCGTCGGCGTCGGCGACGCCGTGGACCCGGACCGCATCGGCCAACGTGTCTCCATCGAACCGCAGCGGCCCGACCCCGACAGCGACGAGACCCGCCGCGGCCTCTACAACCTCTGCCCGCACATGGAGTTCTACGCCACGCCGCCGATCGACGGGGCGCTCTGCGACTACGTGACCATCGGCGCGGCGTTCGCACATCCGGTGCCCGACACCATGTCCGACGACGCGGCGGCGCTGTGTGAGCCGCTGTCGGTGGGGATCGCCGCGGTGCGCAAAGCTGGAATCGACGGCGGTGCAACGGTATTGATCGCCGGCGCTGGGCCGATCGGGATCGTGATCGCGCAGCTGGCGCGGGCCTACGGCGCCACCGAGATAGTGGTGAGCGACCCGTCCGAGCCGAGGCGCGAGCAGGCCTTGGCGTTCGGGGCGACGACGGTGCTCGACCCGCTTTCGCAGCCGATCGGCGATCTCGGCGTCGACTGCTTCATCGACGCATCGGGCGCGCAGGCCGCCGTCGTCGCGGGCATCGGGGCAGTGCGCCCGGCGGGGCGGATCGTCCTGGTCGGTTCGGGTGCCGAATCGATGGAGTTGCCAACGCAATTGATCCAGAACCGCGAGCTGGTGTTGACGGGCGTGTTCCGCTACGCGAACACCTGGCCGACGGCGATCGCGCTCGTGGAATCCGGGCGGGTGGATCTGGATGCGATGGTGACGACGCACTTCCCGTTGGAGAAGACCGCCGAAGCGCTCGATTCCGATCGCACCCCGGGCAGCATCAAGACGGTGGTGACGGTGTCATGAAGCTCTCCAACGCCACACTGGCCCAGATCCCGATCGCGAAGCCGGCCTACGACCGGTCCGAAATTACCGTGGGCATCGTGCATTTCGGCGTCGGCGGATTTCACCGCGCGCACCAGGCGATGTATATCGACCGCCTGCTGGACAAGGGGCTGGCGACCGAGTGGGGCATCTGCGGCGTCGGTGTCATGCCGTCGGACCGCAAGATGGCCGACGTGATGGCCGCCCAGGACGGGCTCTACACGTTGGTGCTGGAGAACCCCGACGGCAGCCGCGACGCGCGAGTGATCGGCTCGATCGTCGACTACCGTTATGCGCCAGACGATCCCGACGCGGTCATCGAGCTGTTGGCCGCGCCGAGCACCCGGATCGTCTCGCTGACCATCACCGAGGGTGGCTACGACATCGAAGGGTTGGACCGCATCAACGTGTTCGGCTTGCTCGCCGAGGCGCTGGCGCAGCGACGGGACCGCGGGCTCGCGTCGCCGACGATCGTCTCGTGCGACAACATCGAAGGCAACGGTGAGGTCGCGCGGCAGGCCGTCACCGCCTATGCCGAGCGGTTGCACCCGGGGCTGGCGGAGTGGATCAACGAGAACACCCGGTTCCCCAATTCGATGGTCGACCGCATCACACCGGTGACCACGCCCGACGTGATCGCCTCGGTGGAAAGCGATTTCGGCATCTCCGACGCGTGGCCGGTGGTCGCCGAACCGTTCACGTCATGGGTGCTGGAGGATTCGTTCTCCGACGGGCGGCCCCCGCTCGAAGACGTCGACGTGCTGCTGGTCGACGACGTGACACCGTACGAGCTGATGAAGCTGCGGCTGCTCAACGCCAGCCACCAATGCCTGTGCTATTTCGCGTATCTGGCCGGCTATCGGCTGGTGCACGAGGCGGCCGGCGATCCGCTCATCGCCGAATTTCTGCGACGGTACATGGATTCCGAGGCGACGCCGACGCTCAAGCCGGTGCCGGGCATCGACCTGCCGTCCTACAAACAGACATTGATCGAGCGGTTTGCGAATCCCGGCGTGCGCGACACCATCGCGCGGCTGTGCTTCGGCTCGTCGGACCGCATCCCCAAGTGGCTGCTGCCGGTGGTGCGGGCGAACCTCAAGACCGGGGCGCCGGTTCGGCTGTCGGCGGCGACGGTGGCGAGTTGGGCGCGCTACGCGGAAGGCGTCGACGAGGAGGGCCGGCCGATCGACGTGCAGGACCAGCTGGCGCAGATGCTGGTGCCGCTGGCCCGCTCCCAGCACGAGAACCCGCTGGCGTTCATCCAGAACACCGCGGTATTCGGCGATCTGGCGAGCCATCCGCGGTTTGTCGAGGCGTACTTGTGGGCATTGGAGTCGTTGCACACCGACGGCGCGCGAGCCACATTGCAGCGGTTGTTACGGGAGGACGTGCCATGACTCAGCGGGCGCTCGTCATCGGCGAGGCATTGATCGACATCGTCGAACGAGACGGCCGAATCATCGGCGAGCACGTCGGGGGCAGCCCGCTCAACGTCGCGGTCGGACTGGCGCGGCTGGGCCGCAGCGTCGACTTCCTCACCCACATCGGCTCCGACGAGCGCGGCCGCCGCATCGTCGACTACGTGGAACAGTCTGGGGTGCAGCTGGTTTCGGGCAGCACCAGTGCCGTGCGGACACCCACTGCGCTGGCGACACTCGACGCCTCCGGTTCTGCGAAGTACCTGTTCGATATCGACTGGCAATTGGCGGGCACGCCGGAGGTGGCGCCGCCGTTGGTGGCACACACGGGGTCGATCGCGTCGGTATTGGAGCCGGGTTGCCGAGCGGCGGCCGCGCTGCTCGACGCGTATCACGTATCGGCGACGATCACGTTCGATCCGAATGTGCGCACCGCGTTGATCAAGGACGACGACATCGCGCGCGGGCGCATCGACCGGCTCGTCGAACGGTGTGACGTCGTCAAGGCCAGCGACGAGGATCTGCGGTGGATCGACCCGCACCATGGACCCGAACAGGTCGCGCGCACGTGGCTGGGGCTTGGCCCGTCGATCGTCGCGGTGACCATGGGCGACAAAGGCGCATTCGCGATGTGCCGGGCCGGCACGGTGCGCGTCTCTGCCCAGCCGGTGAAGGTGGTCGACACGGTCGGCGCGGGCGATGCGTTCATGAGCGGGTTGATCGATGCGCTGTGGTCGATGGACCTGCTGGGCGCGGATCGGCGTCCGGCATTGGCGCGGATCAATGTGGACGCATTGGAGCAGGTGGTCCAGGCGGCGGTGTTGTCATCGGCGCTGACGGTGTCGCGCGCCGGCGCGGATCTTCCCGATCGCGCGACGCGTGACGCGGCGGCGGCGGGGGTGTCTGCAGCGCGCGGCTGATTGTCGAACGTACGGGTCGCGGAGTTGGACACCCTCGATCCGGCTGCCCCGAGATCACGAGATCACATGTTGACATGTAGATGCTTAAACTGTCGCATCAAAGTGCTAGATTTGACTCATGCGTACGACGGTCGAGTTCGATGATGACACCGCCAAGGCCGTCGAGCAGCTGCGTCAGGAGCTCGGCATCGGCGTCAGCCAGGCGGTGAACGAGCTGATCCGCCGTGGCCTGATGCCTCGACCCGAAGCACCTCCGTTCCGCCAGCGCACCCGGCGGCTGGGCATCCGGATCGATGTCTCAAACGTGGCCGCAGCTCTGGAGGACCTCGAAGGCGTCGAGGCACGCTGAGTGCTCATCGACGCCAACGTGCTGCTCTACGCAGTGGACACCGACAGCCCGTTCCACGAACCTGCCCACGCCTGGCTGGAGAGCACACTCAACGGCAACCGCCGGGTCGGCATCCCCTGGTCGTCGCTGACGGCCTTCGTCCGAATTGCCACCCACCCGCGTGCCCTCCGCGAGCCGATGACGGCGCATGAAGCGTGGTCGTTCGTCGACGACTGGCTCGACGCGCCCACCACCTGGATTCCGCAGCCCGGCCGAGCGCACCGGGAAGTTCTCGGCCGGCTGGTACGAGACCTCGACCTGCGGGCCAACTTGGTCTCCGACGCCGTGCTGGCGGCACTCTGCATAGAGCACGGGCTGGTGATGGTGAGCGCTGACAGCGATTTCGCCCGCTTTACCGAAATCAGCTGGCTGAACCCGGTCCAGCGCTGAACGCCCGCCCAACTGCGGCGACCCGACCCTCCCCGTAGGGAATACTGGCCATATGCGATCCATCTGGAAGGGTTCGATCGCCTTCGGCCTGGTGAACGTGCCGGTCAAGGTCTACAGCGCGACCGAGGACCACGACATCAAGTTCCACCAGGTCCATGCCAAGGACAACGGGCGCATCCGCTACAAGCGGGTCTGCGAGGTCTGCGGTGAGGTGGTCGAATACCGCGATATCGCCCGGGCCTACGAATCCGACGACGGCCAGATGGTGGTGATCACCGACGAGGACATCTCCACGCTGCCGGAGGAACGCAGCCGCGAAATCGAGGTGCTCGAGTTCGTCCCGGCCAGCGACATCGACCCGATGATGTACGACCGCAGCTACTTCCTGGAGCCGGAGGGCAAATCCACAAAATCCTATGTGCTGCTGGCCAAAACGCTGATGGACACCGACCGCGTCGCCATCGTGCACTTCGCCCTGCGCAACAAGACGCGCCTTGCGGCCTTGCGGGTCAAGGACTTTTCCAAACGCGACGTGATGGTCATCCACACCCTGCTGTGGCCCGACGAGATCCGCGATCCTGATTTCCCGGTGCTGGACAAGGAAGTTGAGATCAAGCCCGCCGAGCTGAAGATGGCCGGTCAGGTCGTCGAGTCGATGACCGACGACTTCAACCCCGACCGCTATCACGACGACTATCAGGAGCAGCTGCACGAGCTGGTGCAGGCCAAACTCGAAGGCGGCGAAGCGTTCCCCGTCGAGGAGCAACCCGCCGAGCTCGACGAAACCGAAGACGTCTCCGATCTGCTGGCCAAGCTCGAAGCCAGTGTGAAGGCGCGACGGGGCGGTGGCGACACCGACGGCGAGAAGCCCGCCAAGAAAGCACCCGCCAAGAAGGCCGCCGCGAAGAAGGCACCCGCCAAGAAAGCGGCCAAGAAAGCCGCCGCCAAGAAATAGCTAGACCGGCAGACCTACCCTCAGCGCCAGATGTTCGTCGAGGATGTGACGCAGTGCGGCGTCCATCGGATGCGCAGCGGCGAGGTCTCGACCCAACCGGCCGTCCACCGCGACCACCGTCCCCTCACGCTGTGCGGCGTCGACCTCATCGACGAACTTCTCGAACAGCGCCGGCGGCGTGGCCAGGTAGTAGAGCCGCCGGTGCATCCCGGCGCCGTACACCAGCCCCTGCTGGGTGATGACGAAGAACTCCGAGGTGATGCGGGCGTTGCGGGCTTCTGTGCGACCCCACACCACTGCGGCCCGGCGGCTCGGCGTCAGTCGATCCGCCAGGTCGCTCAGGGCAAGCAATCTCTCGACGAGCTCACCACCCGCCGCGGGATACGCCCCGATCGCGGGCCCGAAGTGTCGCTCGATGATCTCGTCGAAGAACCCGTTCACATTCTCGATTGTGCGCGGCCGGATAGCTTGGTGTCGTGCGTTTCGAAGTGACCGAGGCCGATACCGCCGCGAGCCTCGGCAGCGGCGACGTTCCGGTGCTCGCGACCCCGCGATTGATCGCCTGGCTGGAGGCCGCGACGCTGCAAGCCGGCGCGCACTTCGCCGGCCCGGGCCAGACGACCGTCGGCACCGCGGTGCGCATCGAGCACCGCCGCGCGACCCGAGTGGGCGGCGCCGTCGACGTCTTCGCAGAGGCGGCGCCCGCCCCCACCGGCCGACGTCTCACCTTCCACGTCCGGGCCGTCGACGACGCGGGTGAGCTTGTCGCAACCGGTGAAATCGACCGCGCAATCGTCGACCGCCAGCAGTTCCTCGAGGGGTCGAGCTAGCCGCCGCTAGGTGCAGGATTGCGGTCAAATAGTGGCTTCAATCCTCTACCTAAGCGCCGCACGGGCCGAAACTAGAACGTGTTCCAGCTCGGCCTGTTACGGTGACGCGGGCAAGGAAGAGAGGGTGCGCGTGATCCTTGACAGATTTCGGCTCGACGACCACGTCGCGATCGTGACCGGCGCGGGCCGTGGACTCGGCGCGGCGATGGCGCTGGCATTCGCGGAAGTTGGTGCAGACGTGGTCATTGCGTCGCGCACCCGGTCCCAGCTCGAGGAGGTGGCCGAGCAGGTCAAAGCGACTGGCCGCAAGGCCCACATCGTCGTCGCCGACCTCGCCCACCCCGAGGACACGGCCAAGCTCGCGAGCGAAGCCGTCGAGGCGTTCGGGAGACTAGATGTCGTCGTCAACAACGTCGGCGGCACCATGCCCAACGCGCTGTTGAACACCTCGACCAAAGACCTGCGCGACGCGTTCACCTTCAACGTCTCCACCGCCCACGCGCTGACGACCGCGGCCGTACCGCTGATGCTGGAACACTCCGGCGCCGGCAGCATCATCAACATCACCTCGACGATGGGCCGACTGGCCGGGCGCGGCTTCGCCGCCTACGGCACCGCCAAGGCCGCGCTCGCCCACTACACGCGACTGGCCGCGCTGGACCTGTGCCCGCGGATCCGAGTCAACGCCATCGCGCCGGGCTCGATCCTGACGTCGGCGCTGGACATCGTCGCCTCCAACGACGAACTGCGCGAGCCGATGGAAAAGGCAACGCCCCTAAGAAGACTCGGTGATCCGGCCGACATCGCCGCTGCCGCAGTCTATCTGGCGTCACCTGCGGGTAGCTACCTGACAGGCAAGACGCTCGAGGTCGACGGAGGCCTCACCGTCCCGAACCTCGACCTGCCCATCCCGGATCTGTAGAGAGGACACCGTGGCCATACGAGTCGCCGCGATCGGCACCGGCAATGTCGGCCGTCACGCGCTGAACCAGCTCATCACCGACCCGCAGTACGAACTGACCGCCGTCTGGGTGTCGTCGCCGGAAAAGGCCGGCAAGGACGCGGGAGAGCTTGCCGGACTTGAGGATTCGACGGGCGTCACCGCGACCAACGATCTCGACGAGGTGCTGGGTACCAAGCCCGAGTGCGCCGTCTACACCGCGATGGCCGACAATCGGCTGCCTGAAGCGCTCGAGGACTACCGGCGCCTGCTGGCCGCCGGCATCAACGTCGTCGGCAGCGCCGCGGTGTTCCTGCAATACCCGTGGCAGGTGTTGCCGGAGGAGCTCGTCAAACCCATCGAGGAAGCGGCGGAAACGGGCTGTTCGACCCTTTTTGTCAATGGCATCGATCCCGGTTTCGCGAATGACCTTCTGCCGCTTGCCCTTGCGGGCACCTGCCAACGCATTGAGCAGATCCGCTGCATGGAGATCGTCGACTACGCCACCTACGACAGCGCCACCGTGATGTTCGACGTGATGGGGTTCGGCAAGCCGCTCGACGAGATCCCGATGCTGCTGCAGCCCGGCGTGCTGAGCCTGGCGTGGGGTTCGGTGGTGCGCCAGCTCGCAGCGGGCCTGGGCATCCAGCTCGACGAAGTGACCGAGACCTACGTCCGCGAGCCGGCGCCCGAGGACTTCGACATTGCCGCCGGCCACATTCCGAAGGGCAGCGCTGCAGGTCTGCGATTCGAGGTGCGCGGCATGCTCGACGGCCGGCCCGCCGTCGTCCTCGAGCACGTCACCCGGCTGCGCGACAATCTGTGCCCGGACTGGCCGCAGCCCGCGCAGGAGGGCGGCTCGTATCGCGTCGAGGTGACCGGTGAACCGTCGTACGCCCTGGACCTGTGCCTGAGCAGCCCGAATGGCGATCACAACCACGCCGGACTGGTCGCGACGGCCGCCCGCGTCGTCAACGCCATCCCCGCCGTGGTGGCCGCGGCGCCGGGTATCAGGACGACGCTGGACCTTCCCCTCATCACCGGAAAAGGGCTGTACGCTAAGGGATAAGGCGGGGGGACCGGAAGAAGGACACGCCCTATGCGGATCCTGCGTTATCTCTCACCGCTGATCGCCGCCGCGGGGGTTGCGGCCGCGATCCTGACGGCGCCCACGGCCATCGCCCAACCCAATGACCCCACGTTGCCCCAGTGCACCGACACCGGCGGCGCCGCGGCCCTCGGCGGCTCCACCACCGAATGCGTGACGCCGGGCAACGTCCAAATCAACGCCACTCCAGCCGAACCCACGTACGTGTACCCCTGGGATGACGAATTCTATGGTCCCGCACTGATATTCGGCGGCGCGGGTGGATACCACGGCGGCGGCCGCCGCTAGGAGGCGCATCATGCGCAGCACAACTCGATATCTCACACCGCTTTTCGCGGCCGCCGGGACCGCCATGCTGTTTGCGCCCGTCGCCGCGGCGGTGCCCGAATGCACCAATACCGGCCCGACGACCACGCAATGCGAAACCAACGGCAGCACCCAGATCATCACCTCTCCCCCGGCGATGAACTACAACCCGTGGTTCGGCACACCGTTCGGCGGCATTGTGTTCGGTATCGGATGGTGAAAGTCCTCATTGCGGTGCTCGCGGCTGTGGCTGCGGTCCTCGGCGCGCCGACCGCGTCCGCGGATCCGCAGTGCACCGAAGTCGCCGCGGGCACCACCCGATGCGGCAGCCCCGGCAACGTGCAGATCAACACCTCGCCGATACAGACGGGTCCGGCGCTGCCCTACGGCTGCGACCCGGCCTACGCCGCCATGTGTTACGACAACCTGCCTGGCATCACCATCGAATTCGGCGGCGGAGACCGCCACGACGGAGGCGGTCGACACCCCCGGCGCTAGCCCCGCGACTGGGTTTCGGCTACCCTAACTTTTCTATTCGAGATACCGGATAGAAAGTGGGGGCTGTGCTACAGGACCGTCAGGACACCCAGGTACGCATGCGGCCGAGTTGGTATCTGCTCGGACCGGCATTCGTCGCGGCCATCGCCTATGTCGACCCCGGCAACGTCGCGGCCAACATCAGCGCCGGCGCGCAGTTCGGTTTCCTGCTGGTGTGGGTCATCGTGCTGGCCAACGCCATGGCGTGCCTGGTGCAGTACCTGTCGGCCAAGCTGGGCCTGGTCACCGGGATGTCGCTGCCCGAGGCCGTCGGCAACCGCATGCGCCGCCCCACCCGGCTTGCCTACTGGGTGCAGGCCGAACTGGTCGCGATGGCCACCGACCTGGCCGAGGTGATGGGTGGCGCGATCGCCCTGTACCTGCTGTTCGATCTGCCGCTCCTGACGGGTGGCGTCATCACGGGCATCGTGTCGCTGCTGCTGCTCGTGGTGAAGGACCGCCGCGGGCAGCGCGTGTTCGAGCGCGTCATCACCGGTCTGCTGCTCGTCATCGCCATCGGGTTCCTGACGAGCCTGTTCGTCGCGCCGCCGCCCGTCGGCGAAGCGGCCAAGGGTCTGGTGCCGATGTTCGCCGGCACCGAGAGCGTGCTGCTGGCGGCGGCGATGCTGGGCGCGACGGTCATGCCGCACGCGGTGTACCTACACTCCGGGCTGGCCCGCGACCGTCATGGCCATCCGGACGCGGGCCCGATGCGCCGGATGCTGCTGCGCGTCACCCGCTGGGACGTCGGCATGGCGATGCTCGTCGCGGGCGCGGTGAACCTGTCGATGGTGTTGGTGGCCGCGACCAATCTGCAGGGCCTCGAGGGCACGGATTCGATCGAGGGCGCCCACGCCGCGGTCGCCAACACGCTCGGCCCAACGGTGGCGCTGTTGTTTGCTATCGGGCTGCTCGCCTCCGGGCTGGCGTCGTCGTCGGTGGGCGCCTACGCCGGCGCGATGATCATGCAGGGCCTGCTGCGGCGTTCGATCCCGCTGGTGCTGCGCCGGCTGATCACACTGATTCCCGCGCTGCTGATCCTCGCGATCGGCCTCGATCCCAGCCGTGCGCTGGTGTTGTCGCAGGTCGTGCTGTCATTCGGCATCCCGTTCGCGCTGATCCCGCTGATCCGGCTGACCAGCGACCGGCCCCTGATGGGCGACGACACGAACCACCGGTTGACCACCACGTTTGGCTGGGTGGTCGCCGGATTGATTACCCTGTTGAACGTTGTGTTGATTTATTTGACGGTTGCTGGATGACTCGGGCCTGATGTCGCCGGCCGAGCGGCTCCGAGGCAGCCACCACTACTTCGCGTACGGGTCCAACCTGTGCGTGAGGCAGATGGCTCTCCGTTGCCCCGGCGCCGTCGACCCGCGGCCCGCGCGGCTGCCCGACCATGACTGGCTGATCAACGAGCGCGGGGTGGCCACCGTCGAACCCTTCGACGGCTCACACGTCCACGGTGTCGTCTGGCGCCTGACCGATCACGACCTCAAAGTCCTCGACAGCGCCGAAGGCGTGCCGGTGCGATATCGCCGCGACCGCCTCACCGTGCACACCGACGACGGCCCGTCCGAGGCCTGGGTGTACATCGACCACCGCGTCGACCCCGGCCCGCCGCGACCCGGTTACCTGGAGCGCATCATCGACGGCGCCATCCACCACGGGCTGCCGCACCGGTGGATCGAGTTTCTCAAGCGGTGGGATCCTGCGCACTGGCCGCGACGGGCCGACAAATCGAGTTCGCCTGCGCCGCGGTCACTTTCGGAATTGCTGGCCGATCCCGGCGTGATCGAGGACAGCACACTGCGATCGCGGTTCGGGTTCATGGCCATCCATGGCGGTGGCCTGGAGCAGATGACCGACGTGATCGCCGAACGCGCCGCCGAGGCCGCCGACGCGTCGGTGTACATCGTGCGCCATCCCGACCACTATCCGCACCATCTGCCGTCGGCGCTGTATCGCGCGCAGGAATCCGAGCGGCTGGCCGAATTCCTCGAACATGTCGACGTCGCGGTGTCGCTGCACGGCTATGGCCGCATCGGGCGGAGCACGCAGCTGCTGGCCGGCGGACGCAACCGCGCGCTGGCCGAACACCTGAAGCGTCACGTCGACGTGCCCGGCTACCGCGTCGTCACCGACCTCGACGCGATCCCCCGCGAGCTGCGCGGCCTGCACCCCGACAACCCCGTCAACCGCATGCGCGACGGCGGCACGCAGCTCGAACTCACCCCGCGAGTGCGGGGCATCAGCCCGCGCAGCCCGTTGCCCGGCGACGACGGCCTGTCCCCCGCGACATCCCAGCTGGTTCAGGGCCTCATCGCGACCGCGCATTCCTGGGAGTCGCCGATTTCGGCGTGACCGCCGGAAGATCCACGACGGCGTCGGCTCCGAATAAGAGATGTGGAACGCATACATCCCTACGGGCGCTCGATCGCGGTGATCGGCAGCGGCGTCGCCGGCCTGACCGCGGCCTATCTGCTGTCGGCCCGCGACCGGGTCACCCTGTTCGAGGCCGACACCCGCTTCGGCGGCCATGCGCACACGCACTACGTCGACCGCGGCGACGGCAACATCGTCGGCATCGACACCGCCTTCCTGGTGCACAACGACCGCACCTACCCGACGCTGTGCCGGCTGTTCGACGAACTCGGGATCGCCACCACGGACACCGACATGTCGATGTCGGTGCGCGACGACGCCAGCGGCCTGGAGTACGCCGGCGCCCGCGGGTTCGGCGGCCTCTTCCCGTCCTGGTCGACGCTGACCCGCCCGCGGTATCTGGCGATGCTGGCCGAGATCACGCGCTTCCACCGGGCGGCGACGCGGCTGCTGGACTCCGACGGCGATGACACCGAGACTCTCGACGCGTTCCTGGATCGGCACGGGTTCTCGCGATACTTCCGCGACTACTTCATGACGCCCCTGGTCGCCGCAGTGTGGTCGAGCCCGCCCGGCGCCGCGCTGCGTTACCCCGCCCGCTACCTGTTCGTCTTTCTGCACCACCACGGCATGCTGTCGGTATTCGGCTCGCCGACGTGGCGCACGGTGGTCGGCGGATCGGCCACCTACGTCGAGGCGATCCTCAACCGGATCGACGAGGTCGCCGCGGGCCTGCCCGTGCGCTCGGTGCGGCGGGTACCGGAGGGCGTCCTGATCGGCGTGGGCAGCGGTCGCCCAAGGCTGTTCGACGCCGCCGTGATCGCCACCCACCCGGACCAGGCGCTGTTGATGCTCGACGGGCCCACCCCCGCCGAGCGCTCGGTGCTGGGCGCAATCCACTACTGCAGCAACCACGCTCAGCTGCACACCGACGAATCGCTGCTGCCCCGCCATCACCGCGCCCGCGCGTCGTGGAACTACCTGATCACCCCGAACGACGACACCGTCGCCGTCACCTACGACATCACCCGGCTGATGCGGCTGGGCGGACCGCGACGGTTCCTGGTGACGCTCGGCGGCCGCGACCGCGTCGATCCGCGCACCGTGCTGGCAGAGATGACCTACAGCCATCCGGTGTACACCCCTGAATCCGTTGCTGCTCAGCGGTTTCTGCCGCAGCTCGACGACGATCGGGTGGTGTTCGCCGGCGCATATCACGGCTGGGGTTTCCACGAGGACGGCGCGGCGTCGGGTCTGCGCGCGGCACGCCGACTCGGTGCCGACTGGCCGGCCGCCGCGCGGCCGCGACTGCGGGCGGTCGCATGTTGACCCCGGCGCTGTACCGCACGCGGATCACCCACCTGCGCCGCGCACCGGTGCGGCATTACTTCGAGCACCGAGGCTACAGCTGGTACGTCGACGTCGACGACCTTCCGCGATTTCCGCTCTGGCTACGGCCGTTTGCGCGGTTCGACGCACGCGATCATCTGTGGGCAGACCCGGCCCCCGGGTCGAATGACTCACTGCGGCAACGCATCGACGCGTTCCTGGCCAGGCGCGGCATCGACCTGGAGGGCGGCACGGTCACCGCGCTGCTGCAGGCCCGCGTGCTGGGTTACGTGTTCAACCCCCTGAGCCTGTACTGGTGCCACGACGCCGACGGCGTGCTGCGCCACGTCATCGCTGAGGTGCACAACACCTATGGCGAACGGCACGCCTACCTGCTGCCGCCCGACGGAATTGCCCCGGTGTCCAAACAGCTGTACGTGTCGCCGTTCAACGACGTCGACGGGTACTACCGGGTGCGGGCGCCGAGGCCGAACGGTCAACTGGACGTGGCGATTTCGCTGCACCAGCAGAATCGGCCCGCGTTCGTTGCCACCATGCGCGGCACCCGAAGGCCGGCCACCGTCGGCGAGCTGCTGCGCCTGCAGATGGTCGCGCCGATGGCCCCGTTGATGGGCGCGTTGGGCATCCGCAGACAGGGCATCACGCTGTGGCTGCGCCGCGTTCCGGTGGTGCCACGGCCGAAAACACCCGCACAAGAGAGGATTTCGCAAAGGTGAGCATCGACACCGCCGCGCTTCACACCGTCGACCCCACGCGCTGGCCGGACGTGGCCGCCACACCGACCGGACCCGTCAGCGTGGCGGCGGGTGCGGTCGCGGACCGGCTGCTGCGACGGGCCGTCGCGCGGCTGCCGGTGCGCCTGGTCTACCCGGACGGTTCGGTGGTTGGCGCGGCCGATCCGACGCTGCCGACCATGGTGATCGAACGACCGGATGCGCTGGCCCGCAGGATCGGCCGCTACGGGCTGATCGGCTTCGGCGAGTCCTATATGGCCGGCGACTGGCACAGCGACGACCTCGTCGTCGTGCTCACCGAATTCGCAAAGTCACTTCCGCAGTTGGTTCCTCCTGCGCTGCAACGCCTCCGGCCGTTGGTGGTGCTGCGGCCGCCACGCTCACCGCGCAACAGCCCGGCGCAGGCGCGAAGCAATATCGCCCACCACTACGACCTGTCCAATGAGCTGTTCGCCGAGTTCCTCGACGAAACCATGACCTACTCCAGCGCGCTGTTCGACGCCACGACCACCAGCCTCGCCGACGCCCAGCGCCGCAAGATCGACCGCCTGCTCGACGCGGCGCGCGTGGGCCCCGGCACCCGCCTGCTGGAAATCGGCACGGGCTGGGGCGAATTGTGCATTCGGGCGGCAGCGCGGGGCGCGCAGGTTCGCTCGGTGACGCTGTCGGCCGAGCAGCTGCGGCTGGCCCGACGGCGCGTCGAGGAGGCCGGGTTGGCCGACCGCGTCTCGATCGAATACCGCGACTACCGCGACATCGGCGGAAGCTACGACGCGGTGGTGTCGGTGGAGATGGTCGAGGCGGTGGGCTACCGCCACTGGCCCACCTACTTCGACAAGCTGGACCGGTTGGTGACGCCCGGCGGTCGGGTGGCGATTCAGGCGATCACGATGCCGCACGACCGAATGATGGCCACCCGCAACACGTATACCTGGATTCAGAAGTACATCTTCCCGGGCGGCCTGCTGCCGTCAACAGAAGCGGTCGCGGCAATCACCGAGCGGCACACCCGGTTACGCACCGTCGACATGATCTCGCTGCGCCCGCATTACGCCGAGACACTGCGACGGTGGCGGGAGCGGTTCCTTGAGCGCCGGGATGCGGTGGCGGCGTTGGGTTTCGATGAGGTCTTCCAGCGGATGTGGGAGCTCTACCTGGCTTACTCCGAGGCGGGGTTCCGGTCCGGATACCTTGACGTGTACCAGTGGACCTTGGCGCCGAGGGAGGGCGGCCGATGAACTTCGTCGTCGTCGCCTCGGCGTCGCTCGCGGTCCTTGTCGTGGTGCACGGCGTCACGTTCCTGATCGGCCGTCGGATCGGCCGCTACAACGTCGTCGACGTGGCATGGGGTGTGGGTTTCATCGCGGTGGCCGTCGTGGCGGCCGTGCTGGGTGACGGCGATCTGTTCCGTCGGCTGTTGCTCCTGGCGTTGGTCGGCATTTGGGGTGTGCGGCTGGCCTGGCACATGGTCGTCAAGTCCGCGGGCAAGGGTGAGGACCCGCGCTATCGCGATCTGTTGGGCGGCGACTTCTCCGCCGGCCATGTGCTGCGCAAGGTCTTCGTGGTCCAGGGCGCCGCCACCTGGTTCGTCTCGTTGCCCGTGCAGCTTTCGGCGGTGCTGGGGCCGACGCCGGCGCTGTTGCGCCCGGTGCTGATCGCGGGCGTCGCGCTGTGGGCCGTCGGGTGGGCGTTCGAGGCCCTCGGCGATTACCAGTTGCGCCGCTTCAAGTCCGACCCCACCAACAAGGGCGCGATCATGGATCGCGGACTGTGGGCATGGACCCGCCACCCCAACTACTTCGGCGACGCCTGCGTGTGGTGGGGGCTGTGGCTGGTCACCCTCACCGGCTGGCTGTCGCTGGTAACGGTGCCCTCGCCGCTGCTGATGACGTACTTCCTGGTGTACGCCACCGGCGCACGGCTTGCCGAGGAATACATGGCGGACAGACCTGGCTTCGATGAATACCGTTCGCGCACATCGTTTTTCGTACCGCTACCACCTAGATCGCGAATACCATGACGGCATTGGCCGCGGTGGCTAGGCTACCGATCGTGACCCCCGACCTCGACGTGTTGCTGCGCCAGGTGGCTCAACGCGACGTCGACGCGTTCGCGACGTTCTACGACCAGACGCGGGCCAGGGTCTACGGGCTGGTCACCCGCGTGCTGCGCGATCCCGGCTACAGCGAGGAAACCACCCAGGACATCTACTTGCAGGTGTGGCGCAACGCGAGCAGCTACGACCCCGGCTCGGGGTCGCCGCTGGCGTGGCTGATGACGTTGGCGCACCGGCGGGCGGTGGACCGGGTTCGCTCCGAACAGGCCGCCAGCCAGCGCGAGTCACGCTACGGCGTCGCCAACGTCGACCCGCCGAGCGATCATGTCGCCGATGCCGTGATCACCTCGGACGAACGCCGCCGGGTCGCCGACTGTCTCGACTCGCTGACCGACACCCAGCGTGAATGCATCCAGCTCGCCTACTACGAGGGATTGACGTACGTCCAAGTGTCCGAACGGTTGTCGGCGAATCTCGCGACGATCAAATCGCGGATGCGTGATGCGATCCGCGGTCTACGCAATTGTTTGGGGGTGGCATGACAGAGCCGCTTGACCCCGAACTGATGGACCTGGCAACGCCTTACGCGTTGCACGCCGTCACCCCGGATGAACGAGACGAGATCGAGCGACGCCTGGCCGCGGCGCCCCCCGAGGTGGCGCGGGCGTTCGCCGACGAAGTGCGCGCGGTGCGCGAAACCATGGCCGTGGTCTCGTCGGGCACCGCCGCCGAGCCGCCAGATCACCTGCGGGACCGCCTGCTTGCCGAAGTGACACCCAACGTGCGCGAGCTGCGACCCAAGGCGTCCCGCTGGCGCACCGCCGTGCTGGCCGCCGCGGCGGCCCTCGTGGTCGGGTTAGGCGCGCTGGGCGTCGGGTTGGCGCTGCGGCCGCCGGCGACGCCGTCGACGGCCGAGCAGGTGTTCGCGGCACCGGACGTGCGCACCGTCTCCGGCGAGTTGCCCACCGGCGGCACCGCCACTGTCGTGTTCTCCCGCGAGAAGAACGCCGGTGTGCTGGTGATGAACAACGTCGACCCGCCCGCACCCGGCACCGTCTACCAGATGTGGCTGCTGCGCGACGGCAGCCCGGAATCGGCGGGCACCATGGACGCCGAAGACGTCGCCCCGTCGACCACCGCGGTGCTACCCGACCTCGGGGACTCCTCGGCGTTGGCGTTCACCGTCGAGCCGGGCGACGGGTCCGAACGGCCGACCACGCCGATCATCGCTGAGCTGCCATTGGCTTAAAGCGTGTCTTCGAGCGTCGCCGCGGCCAGTTCCTCGATGACGTCACCAACGAGCTCGCGGCGCCGCCACACCCGCCGTTGCCGCATTGCGCCGTTGCCCGCCAAGATGATCCGCGCCAGCTCCGAGCGCACCATCTCGTAGTCGCCGAGCGCCTCCAGCGCGGGCCGGACATGGTCGACGAATCCGGACAGCAGCGCCCGCGTCGGCGCCGAGGCGTGGGTTTGGACCAGATCGATCGCCTCACCGTCGAGGCCGTCGCGCGCCGATTTCCAATACGCGGCTTTCAGCGCGTGCGGCGCCAGCCGCGGGGTACCCTCGCCGTCGCGCTCGGCCTCCAGCGCCGTCATCACGGCCGCCCGGATCAGCGTCGCGAGCAGTACCGTCTCCGCGACCGTCGCGGGGATGTCGGCGACGCGGACCTCGACTGTCGGAAAGTTGGCCGACGGGCGGACGTCCCAATAGATCATGCCGTCGTCGAGCACGGCGCCGGCGTCGCGCAGCATCCGGACCACCGCGTCGTACTCGTCGACGGAATCGAAATGCGGTGGCGGACCCGAACTTGGCCACCGCGTCCACAGCATGCTGCGGAAGCTGGCGTATCCCGTGTCGGTATTGCGATAGACGGCCGAGTTGGCGGTCAGCGCCAGCAGCAGATGCAGCCACGGACGAAGCCGGTTGCTGACCCGGATCGCGGCCTCGCGGCTGGGCACGGCGACGTGCACGTGGCAGCCGCAGATGCCCTGCTCGTGGGCGATCATGCCGAACTTGTCGGCGATCATGCGATAGCGCGGGGTGTCGGTGACCGGGAATTCGTGCGGCACGGTCGGCGGCAGCGCGACGGCGAGCAGTCGCGTGTTGTTGACCTCTGCGGCCTCGGCGGCGACACGGCGCAGCCGCGAGAGTTCCGAGCGCAGTTTGTCACTGCTGCTCATCACATCCGTGGTGGTTTCGATTTGGCAGCTGGTCAGCTCGAGCTGAAGTTTGACGCCGTGAGTCGCGGCGTGGTCGGCGACCGCTTTGTTGCGGGCGGCCGGCTCGCCGTTGTCCGGGTCGATGAGCAGGAACTCCTCCTCGACGCCCACGGTCGGATGGCAGCCCATAATTCATGGTCTCCAAGAACGATCCGGCCCGTCGGGAGATCTCGCAACGGGCCGGATCCGGTGATGGCTGCCGGGAGGAATGCCCACGCGGGAGCCGGTCCAAACCTGCCTACGATCAGATGATGGCCAAGAATTTTCGCTTTGGTTTGGGACTGCACGACGCGCGGTCACGGTCCCGGGTCGAGGAGGTGGCGCGTCGCGCAGAGTCCCTCGGTTTCGACGTACTGCACGTGCCCGACCACCTCGGGGCGCCGGCGCCGTTTCCGGTGCTGATGACGGCGGCCGCGGCGACGACGACGCTGCGGGTGGGCACGTTCGTGCTCAACGCGGGGTTCTACCGGCCGGCGTTGTTGGCGCGCGACGTCGCGGCGATGCAGGACCTGACCGACGGGCGCTTCGAACTGGGGCTGGGCGCGGGATATGTGCGCGAAGAGTTCGAGGCCGCCGAGCTGCCGTATCCGACTGCGGGGCAGCGCGTCGAGCATCTGCGCCACGTCACCGCGTACATGCGCGAACACGTGCCCGAGGTGCCGATCATGATCGCGGGCAACGGCGATCGGCTGCTGACGGTGGCGGCGCGACACGCCCACATCATCGGGTTGACCGGGGGTGACCCGGCCGACGGCGTCGACGACCCGCTGGCCGAACGGATCGCATTCGTGCGGGCGGCCGCCGGGGACCGGTTCGTTGAGCTGGAGCTCAACATCGCGATCACCGCGATGCCCACCGACGGCTCCCGGATGCCCGATCTGTCGATCACCCGCCGTTTTCTCCCGACGCTGACCGACGAGCAGTTGCTTGCCACGCCGGGCGTGCTGTCGGGCTCACCGCGCGATATCGCCGAGCGGATTCGCGGCTACCGCGACACCTACGGCGTCAGCTACGTCATCGTGCAGGCGCCGCACGCCGAGGCATTCGGCAAAGTCATCGAGGAATTGCGATAGTCCGCGTTTGATATCGCGCTGTGCGGGAACAACAGTCGATTATGCGGGGCAGCCCCACCGTCGAAGATTCCACCCGCACCGACGCCCGGATGCTCGACAGGGCCGAGGGCATATTAGTGGCGTTGCGGCGGTGCACGATCAACGCCGCGTTCGACGAGATCGTGGGCGCCTCGAAGCGGCACCGGGTTCCGACATTGTGCATCGCCCGGGCACTCGTCGCGCTGGCGGAAAACTCCGAGATGCCCGAGACGCCTGACGACGACGCGACCGCCGCCGCGCGCTACGAATGGGGCTCGCTGTTGGACACGCCGGCACGATGATCCGCCGCGCGGGCATGTGGCGTTGATCGCTTTGTGTGGGCGCGACGACGAGTCGACTAAGCTGCGACCCGTCCCGCCCTCGGGGACCTGACGAAAACTCTTTCGCTGCTGGTCGCTGGTGGTAGGCGCGAAGGGTTGGGAACGTCGTCCCAGGGATTCGGGAACGCGTCCGCCGTTCAAACCGCGTCACTCCTCCCGGTTCGAGGCGGCTGTCGGTGATGGCTTGTCGCACGTTGTCGGGGCGCCACAACTGACGACCACGTTGGCGCTTTCCTACAATCCGCTGGGCGGACATCGCCAGTCAAACTGTGCATTCGCTGCAGACCCGGGCCAGGGGCTGACGAGGGCACGGCGCGCGCCGTGCTGGCGGCAGTCCTGGATCCTGCGGGAAAGCAGAAGTCCATCCCGCTGGTGCAGCGGGCGCGGCAGAGTGGAAGCGTGAACTCGCCTAGCAGGAGTCCTAACCCGAACCGTGAGCGTGAACTCGGTTCGGGTCAGAACCAGCCGGGCTGAGCCTCCACGGTGGTGCGATCGAGGCTGGCCAGCAAGTCGAGCTGTGGACCGACCTTTGGCAGCGCGTAGGCGTAGAAGTACTGTGCCGCCGCGCGCTTGCCGTCGTAGAAGTCGCCGTGGTGATCACTGGCGGCGATCAGCTGCTCGAGAGCGGGCTGACGCGCTACACGGGTCGCATTCGGCGATTACCAGCTCGAGATCTACCTACAGACAGGGATTGTCCTGCTGCCATTTTGTTGAACCACGAGTTCACCAGGTCAGACACTGTTACCGCGCGTGGTCATGAACTCGGTCGGGGCCCACCTCGTCCGGTACTGACACGGGTGGTGGCGCAGCGGGGCCCACATCGATGGGCCGTTGTCGCATCGCCACAACGGACGCCGGCCGCGTTGGCGGGTTTGCACGAGCAATGCAGCGCATCGCGGCCCTAGCTTGCTCGTATGCCTAGATCTCGATCGCGACTCAAGACCGCAGACCTCATCGGCCGGGTGGTGGTCGTGACCGGCGCGGGCAGCGGCATCGGCCGCGAAGTTGCGTTGTTGTGCGCGCAACGCGGCGCCTACCTGGCGCTGTGTGACATCAACGACGCCGGCATGGCCGACACCGCCGAGGCGGCCCGAGCCCGTGGCGCGCAGGTGCTGACCTCGCGGGTGGACGTATCCGACGCCGAGTCGATGACCCGCTTCGCGCAAGCCACGTTCGACGGGTTCGGCAGGGTGGACCTGTTGGTCAACAATGCCGGTGTTGGCTTGGTCGGCGGATTCCTCGATACCAGTGCCAAGGACTGGCAGTGGTTGATCGACATCAACATCATGGGAGTGGTACACGGCTGCAACGCCTTCCTGCCCACCATGATCGAGTCCGGGCACGGTGGCCACGTCGTCAACCTGTCCTCAGCCGCGGGCCTGCTGGCCAACCCACAGCTGACCGCTTACAGCGCCACGAAGTTCGCGGTACTCGGGTTGTCCGAAGCGCTGCGCATGGAACTGAAGGCCCACGGCATCGGTGTCACCGCCGTGTGCCCCGGCATCATCAACACCGCCATCACGCAGAACACCCCCATCCGCGGCGACGGCGACGGCGACGAGCGTCGCAAACGCCTCGCATCGTCCTACCAGAAGCGCGGGTACACGCCAGAGCGCGTCGCGCGCAACATTCTGCTCGCAGTCGACCGCAACCGCGCCGTGGCGCCTATCGCTGCCGAGGCGCACCTGATGTATGTGCTCTCCCGCGTCGCGCCGCCCCTGGCCCGGTGGATCGCAACTCGAATGGCCGAATTCTCCAAGTGAAGAAACATAGTTAAGGACGTGACATGCAATTGAAGGGTCGCAGCGCGCTGGTCACCGGCGCGACGGGAGGCATCGGTCGCGCCATCGCGCGCGAACTGGCCGCGCGGGGGTGTGACTTGACGGTCACGGGTCGGCGCGAGTTGGAGCTTCAGCGGCTGGTCGGCGAGCTCGGACCGGCCGCCCGAGGGTTGACCGCCGACCTCACCAACCTTGGCGAAGTGCGCGATCTGATGGATAGCGCGGGCGCGGTGGATGTGCTCGTCGCCAATGCCGGCATCGGTATCCCGCAGGATCTCGCGATGCTCAGCGACGACGAGATCGAGGAAGCGGTCCGCATCAATCTGTTGGCCCCCGCGGCGCTTGCGCGTGCAGCGGTGGCGCCGATGAAACAGCGCGGCCAGGGTCACATCGTCTTCATGTCGTCGGGGGCCGGACTCATTGCAACACCTGGAAACGGCACCATATATACGGCCACTAAATGGGGTCTGCGCGGGCTCGGGCTGGCCCTACGGCAGGAGCTGCACGGCACGGGTGTCGGCGTGTCCACGATCTTTCCCGGACCGATCCGAGACGCCGGGATGTTGGCGGACACCGGTGTTACCCTTCCCCGCGGATTCGGTACGAGTTCGCCCGAGGACGTCGCACGCGCGGTAGCCGAAGCCATCGAGCGAGACAAGCCGGAGACGACGGTCGCGTCGGCCGGCGTGCGTCTCCTCGTTGGGATTGCCGCTGTCGCACCGGTACTCATCGGTGAGCTCGCCCGGCTGGCCGGAGTGGGGCGCGTCCGAGATGCGATGCTCGGCCGCGTTTGACCGGAGCAAGCTGACGCTAGTTGGCCGGCCGCAGAGAGCCGACGTCGGTGAGGGCCGCCGCTCCTGAATCGGACGCCTCGGTGACGAGTTCGGCGAGGGTCAGCGCGACGCGCAGTTCGAGGGTGCGCTTGTCCAACGACCGTCCAAGCAGCTCTTCAGCTTGGCGGATCCGGTAGGCGACCGTGTTCTCGTGAATGTGCAGTCGCTTGGCCGTTCGGCCACGGCTGCAGTTCTCGTCGAGATAGGTGCGCAGCGTGGCCGCGAGCCGACGAGTGGTTTCGTCTGTCGACCCCAGTCGGCCGAGTTCGCGTTGCACGAACACGCGCGCCTGGTCGATATCGACGGTGGTGATGGCGCGCAGCGATACGGTGTCGTAGCGGGTGACACTACCGACCGGGCGGCCCACAAGCCGCGCGATTCGTTGCGCCTCAACCGCTTCCAGATAACTGGAGCGAAAGCCCGCGATGCCGCGCGCAGGCTCGCCGATCGCGACCCGCACCCCAGGTGCATTCGCCGTCCGAAACCGCAACTCGTCCAACACTTTCGACGGTATGTCACTGTGAGAGCTGATCCAGGCCGCGGCCGACAGTATCCCCATCGGGTGCACGAGGGGCTTCTGATTACCGATCGCGGCGGCGATATCGCGGATGGCCGCTTCAAGGACGGCTTGCGTGTTGCGCCCTTCTTCGTGGGACTCGAGCCAAGCGATGGCGGCGACGTGCACACGACGGACGTCGTGGCGAAGCCGCCGGCTGGCCACGTCGATATCGACGGGTTGTCCGGCCAGGATGGCGCCGACGGTCTCGGCCTGGCTGGCGGCCGCGCTGCGCAACCACCGGTCGCGTTCGGCGGTGTACACCTCCTCGACCTGACACAGCGCGGCGTCGACGTAGGCGAACATCCACGCCGAACACAATTCGGTCGCGAGGTTGAGTTCCGCGGCGTTGCGTGCGTGGGCTTCCAGGATCGCGTTGACGTGATGCGACGTCGCGGCGTGCCCCAGTCGATAGCTGCGCATCAGCGTGGTGAGCGGTATGCCGTGTTGTGCACCGTCCTGTGCGTAGGCCAAGGTCGGCGACTGCAGGCGTGCCGCGTGGATGGGGTCGGCTCCGGCCAGCAGCACCTCGGCAAAGTCGCAAATGCTGGCTTCGGTGCTCGCGCGGTTGACTTCGAGGGCCTCCTCGTTGACAAGCAGGTCGGGCAGCCGCTCGCTGGTGTATTCATTCACCGCGACCGAGATCTCACCGGCGCGTTCCGCGAGTTCTACGGCAGCGGGCCGCAGCACCGCCGCCCACACGCGCCGCTGGTCATCGCCCTGAGCGCCTGTCCAGGCCGGCTCCATGCACTGGACGGTATCGCCGCGCCGATCAGACGGTGGGCATATTGGACAAGGGGCGGGCACAACGTTGGCGCACACAGACAAGAGAAGGACGGCGTCGACGACGGACGATCTTCGCATGCGACAACTGACCAGCCTCGACGCCCAGTTCCTGGCCATGGAGAACGATCGGGTCCAGGGCCACGTCAGCGTGCTCGGCGTCTACGACTCCCACACGACCTCGGGCGAGCCGCTCGATGCGGAGCTCGTTCGCCGGGTCATCAGCGAACGCCTGCACCTGCTGCCGACCTTCCGCTGGCGGCTCGCGCAGGTGCCGTTCGATCTCGACTACCCGTACTGGGTCGACGACGGCACCTTCGACATCGAGTACCACGTCCGCGAGCTCGCCCTGCCCGCGCCGGGCGACCAGCGCCAGCTCGCCGAACAGGTAGCGCGCATCATCGGTCGGCAGCTCGACCGGGCGCGGCCGCTTTGGGAGGTGTACGTCATCCACGGACTCGCCGACGGCGGTGTGGCGGTGCTGACGAAGATGCATCACGCCGCGGTCGACGGGGTCTCCGGTGCCGAGGTCATGAGCATCCTGCTCGACGACACCACCGGCCGGGAGCCGGAACCGTCGACGAAGGTGGTCTCGGAGAACTACCCGTCGGAGCTCGAAATGCTCGGCCGCGGCCTGGCCGGTCTGATGAGCCAGCCGCTGCGGATCCTGCGCGCGGGCCCCACCGCCCTGCCGCATCTCGACGACGTCCCGACGATCCGCCACCTGCCCGGCGTGAAATCGATTGCGCGCGGCAGCCGCCTGGTCAAACGCGCCCTGAAGGCCGGTCGGGGTGGAGCGGCCTTGCGGGGCAGCGATGTCACCGCACCCCGGACCCGATTCCAGGCGCGCGTGTCGCCACACCGCCGCGTCGCGTTCGGCTCGGTGTCGCTGGCCGAGGTCAAGACCATCAAGAACACCCTCGGCTGCACCGTCAACGACGTCGTCCTGGCGATCTGCACCGCAGGGCTGCGCACCTGGCTCGACAAGCAAGGTGAGCTGCCCGGCGAGCCCCTCGCCAGCTTCATTCCGATGTCGGTGCGCACACCCGAGCAGAAGGGCACATTCGGCAACCGGGTCTCGGTCATGATCACCCAGCTGCCGACCGACGTCATCGACCCCGTGGAGCGGCTGCACCGAATCAACGAAACAATGAGCACCGCCAAGGAGCGTCACCGTGCGCTGCCGGCGTCGTTGCTGCAGGACGCCAACCACTTCATCCCGCCCGCCTTGTTCGCGCAGGCGGCGCGGGCCACCTCCCGGTTGGCGGGCGTGCGCGGACTGAATCAGCCGGCCAACGTGATGATCTCGAATGTCCCGGGACCGTCGACACCGCTGTATCTCGGCGGTGCCCGGCAACGCGCGCAGTTCCCGGTCTCCGGGGTGCTCGACGGGATCGGCATCAACATCACCGTGATGAGCTATCAGGAGTCGCTCGAGTTCGGCATCGTCGTCGACCGCGAACTCGTCGACGACCCGTGGCCGATCCTCGATGCCCTGCACGCCGGATTGGATGAACTGCGTAACGCCGCCCAGGCTGCAGCCATACCCGTGACCCCGATCCGCCGTAAGACCGCTCGCGTACGAAAGGCCAACTCATGAACATGTTCAGCAACAGCATGGACGATTACCCGCTCACCCTGACCAGCATCGTCGAGCGCGCCGAGCGGTTCCACGCCGACCAGGAAGTCGTCTCGCGTCGCCCGTCGGGAGCAGTCTCGCGCACCACCTTCGGCGAATGTGCTACCCGCGCAAGGCGTCTCGCCGGTGCGCTGAGCGCCCTGGGAGTACGCGAGGGCGATCCCGTGGCCACGCTGTTGTGGAACCAGAGCGAGCACCTGGAGCTGTACTTCGCCGTGCCCGCCATGGGCGCGGTCATCCACACGCTCAACCCGCGGTTGTTCCCCGACGAACTGGCCTTCATCGTCGACGACGCCAAAGACACCGTGATCGTCATCGACGAGTCGCTGCTGGAGGTGTTCGAAAGCTTCCGTGGCGGACGCGATTTCACCCACGTCATCGTGGTCACCCACGACAGAGAGGCGCCAGCGGGCACGCTGGACTACGAGTCGCTGATCGCCGGCGCCGAGCCAGTCACATGGCCCGCGCTTGACGAGCGTCACGCGGCAGCGATGTGTTACACCTCGGGCACGACAGGCCGGCCCAAAGGTGTGGTGTACTCCCACCGGGCCCTTGTCCTGCACTCACTCGTCGCGGCCCTGCCAGATCAGCTGGCGGTATCGGCAAGGGACACAGTCCTTCCCGTCGTACCGATGTTTCACGCCAACGCCTGGGGGCTGCCGTACGCCGCGGCCCTGGCCGGAGCGCGGCTGGTCCTGCCGGGGCCACGCCTGGACCCGGAAAGCGTGCTCAACCTGTGCGCCGACGAGCGGGTCACCATGACGGCGGGCGTGCCGACCGTATGGATGGGGATGCTCGCCGCGCTCGACGCCGAGCCGAGCAAGTGGGATCTGTCGGAGCTCAACAGGCTGATCGTGGGGGGCGCCGCCGTGCCGCGGTCGATGTTGGAAGGGTTCGATCGCCATGGGCTGACCGTCGTGCAGGCCTGGGGTATGACCGAGACCGCTCCGCTGGGCGCGGTCTGCCGGCTGCCCGCGCGCCTTTACGAGGGCGAGCGCGACGAGCAGTACGGCTTCCGCACCCGGCAGGGTGTCGCGACCCCGTTCTTCAACATCCGGGCTCGCGACGAGAACGGCGAGATCATCGCCTGGGACGACGCCGCGATGGGCGAACTCGAGGTGCGTGGCCCGTGGGTGGCGGCCAGCTACCACGGCGGTCGCGGTGCCGACAGTTTCACCGCCGACGGCTGGTTCAGAACCGGCGACGTGGTGCGCATCGATGCGCACGGTTGCATCCGGATCTGCGACCGCTCAAAGGATTTGGTGAAGTCCGGCGGCGAGTGGATCTCCTCGGTCGACTTGGAGAACCAGCTCATGTCGCATGCCGCCGTCGCGCAGGCCGCGGTGATCGCGGTGCCCGACGAGCGTTGGGGTGAGCGACCACTGGCCGTCGTGTCGCTGTGTGACGGTGCCGAGGCGACGCCCGACGAGTTACGCGAGCACCTCGCCCAAGAGTTCGCCAAGTGGCAATTGCCGGACCGCTTCGAGTTCATGGAAGCGCTTCCCTGCACCGCCACCGGCAAGTTCAAGAAATCCGAACTGCGAACCCAGTTCGCAACGCCCCTGAAAGGAAACCGAATATGAGTCGCTACGACATCACCAAGACCAACCGAGCCGTGGAGCGGTTGATCGAGACGACGGAGAACCCGCGTCATCTGTACATGCTGCACGCCTACAACCGGCACCGGTACCTGGAGATGGCCGGCCGCTACGAGGAGATCTTCGCGCCGGAGATGACGGTCGAGAAACCGGTCTACCACTTCAACATGCTCGGCAAGAGCATCACCGTGGAGGGCACCGAGGCGGTCAGGGGGCTGTACCACGCCTGGAAGGAGACCGCGCAGTGCGTCTTCTACTCCGACGACGAGAAGCTGGCCGTCAGCGACGACATGATCGTGTCGACGTCGTTCATCTACCAGCAGACGCCGGGCGTCATTCTCGCTGCCGAGGGGCTGCCGGTCGACCCCGACGCCACCTATCTGGTGAAGACCGCCGAGCACATGATCTGGCCGTACGACAACGGCCGGCTGGTCGGTGAAGACGTCTGGGAATACGACGAAACGGCGCGCGAGTTCATCCAGCTCGACCCGGCCGACGTCTTGACCGTTGAACAGTCCGCGAAACTGCTCGAGCCGCTGATAAAGCCTCTCCCCGAGCATAATCCGTTCCTCGCATGACACTCATGGGCCGACTGCGGCCCCTAGAGTGACAGGGCAGGCCAAACCGTTGAAAGGATCGAATCGGTCATGGGCGTAGACGACATCGTGTCCCCGAAACTGCCCGGCGGCGAAACGTTGCCGTTCGCACCCATCCCGTCGGCGAGTATCGCCGGGCGCACACTGCAGGAATCCACCTACGCCCAGCGGGTCATCCCGCCGCGGCTGCACGACGATGCGCCCAACATCGTCATTGTTCTGATCGACGACGCCGGTCCGGGCCTGCCAACCACGTTCGGCGGAGAGGTCCGCACCGAAACGATGGACCGCGTCTGCGCGCAGGGAGTCTCCTACAACCGGTTTCACACCACCGCGATGTGCTCACCGACGCGGGCGTCACTGCTGACCGGGCGCAACCACCACGAGATCGGCAACGGCCAGATCGCCGAGCTGGCCAACGACTGGGACGGCTACTCCGGCAAGATCCCGCGCAGCAGCGCGACCGTGGCCGAAGTTCTCAAGCAGTACGGCTACGCCACCTCAGCGTTCGGCAAGTGGCACAACACCCCCGCCGAGGAGACGACCGCAGCGGGCCCGTTCGAAAATTGGCCCACCGGGCTCGGATTCGAGTATTTCTACGGATTCCTCGCCGGCGAGGCGTCACAGTACGAGCCGCACCTGGTTCGCAACACCACCGTCGTCGCACCGCCCAAAACGCCCGAAGAGGGCTATCACCTATCCGAGGACCTCGCCGACGACGCCATCTCCTGGCTGCGAAGGCACAAGGCGTTCAACGCCGACAAGCCGTTTTTCATGTACTGGGCCAGCGGCTGTCTGCACGGCCCGCACCACATCATGAAGGAATGGGCCGACAAATACGCCGGCAAGTTCGACGACGGATGGGACGCCTACCGCGAACGCGTGTTCGCGCGAGCCAAAGAAAAGGGCTGGATTCCGCAAGACTGCGAACTCACCGAGCGCGACGAGACACTGGCGTCCTGGGACAGCATCCCCGAGGACGAGAAGCCCTTCCAGCGGCGCTTGATGGAGGTGGCCGCCGGCTACGCCGAGCACGTCGACGTCCAGGTCGGCCGGATCGCCGACGAACTCGACCAGCTCGGCTACGGAGACAACACCCTGTTCCTCTACATCTGGGGCGACAACGGATCCTCCGGCGAAGGGCAGAACGGGACGATCGCGGAACTGCTGGCACAGAACGGCATTCCCACCACCGTGCGCCAGCACATCGACGCCCTCGACGAACTCGGCGGCCTGGACGTGCTCGGCTCACCGCTGGTCGACAACCAGTATCACGCGGCGTGGGCGTGGGCGGGCAGCACACCCTACAAAGGCATGAAGCTGCTGGCATCCCACCTCGGCGGCACCCGAAACCCGATGGCGGTCAAGTGGCCCAAGAAGATTGGGCCCGACGCGGCGCCTCGTGATGTGTTCCTGCACTGCAACGACGTCGTGCCGACCATCTACGACATCCTCGGCATTGCGCCGCCGCGGGTGGTCAACGGCGAGCCGCAGATTCCGATCGCCGGTGCAAGCTTTGCTCGCACGCTGGTCGATCGCTCCGCCGACGGCGGGAAGAAAACACAGTACTTCGAGATCATGGGCAGCAGGGCCATCTACCACGACGGATGGCTGGCATCCGCGCGCGGCCCGCGACTGCCCTGGGTTACCGGCACACCCGAGGGCATCGAATCCTGGACACCCGACAACGACCAGTGGGAGCTCTACCACCTCGACGAAGACTGGTCGCAGGCAAAAGATCTCGCCGAGCAGCACCCCGAGAAGCTGCTGGAGATGCGCGAGATGTTCGCCATCGAGGCCGCCCGCAACTCAGTCCTGCCCGTCGGCGGCGGCCTATGGGTACCGGTCTATCACCCCGAACTGCGGATCGCACCGCCGTACCGCGAGTGGGAGTTCTCCGGCGACATGGTGCGAATGCCCGAATTCTGTGCACCGGCGCTGGGTAATAAGAACAACGTGGTAACCATCGACGCCGACATACCCGCCAACGCCAACGGGGTGCTGTATGCACTCGGGTCGGGCGCCGGTGGTTTGACGTGCTACCTCGACGAGGGCTACCTGTGCTACGAGTACAACCTGTTCATCTTGTGGCGCACCAAGATCCGCTCCGCTGACAAGCTGCCGCCAGGACGCGCCACGGTGACCGTGACCACCCGGTACGCCGAACAGCGGCCCGCCGGACCACTCGACATCACGCTCGCGGTCGCCGGTGAAACCGTGGCAACCGGGCAGGTGCCGGTCAGCGCGCCGTTGCTGTTCACCGCCAACGACTGCCTCGACATTGGCACCTGCCTGGGTTCCCCGGTGTCCCTGGACTACCGCGAACGTGCGCCATTCCCGTTCGAAGGCCGCATTCATCGCGTCCACGTCACCTACGGCTAAACCCGGCAGCCGGGCGTGTCCTATGCGGCAGGTTGGCTGCTCGCAACCAACCAGGAATCCGACAACCTAGAGGGAATCGCCGACCGACAGGTCACTGAGAACACCGAGGTGGGAGCAGTCAGGGTTCCGACAACCGACTGGCTTCGTAGGATGACGCCGCCAGGCTCTGCTGGCCGGCGATGGCGCCAGGCCCCCAGACGGTCGCCAACACCGATGCGGACAAGCGACTATTGTCGTATCACGTCTCGACTCGTCCAGTGAGGGCTCACTCATGCGCGCACCTGATGATCACGAATCGGCGGCGCACGGTGTTAGCGCGTCTGCCGATATGCCCGAATCCCGCGACGATTCCGGTCGCGTCGATCAAATCCGGAACCGGGTCCTCGATGGCGCCGAAGCGTGCCTGGCCCGTTATGGGCCCCAAAAAACAACAATCGACGACATCGCCAAGGCCGCGGGTATGTCGCGCGCGACGATCTATCGATACGTGGAGGGTGGCCGCGACGCGATCATCCTCGAGGTCCTGCTTCGCATCTGCATTCGGGAGATGGGCCGGCTGGTCGTCGAGCTGCCGCGCCAGCAGACGTCGATAGCGGGCCAGCTCACCGAGGGCATCGTGCAATGCCTCGGGCTCGCTGAGACCGACGAGCGACTCGCCTTGCTTTTCTCTCCCGAAGTCCTCGGGTTCGCCGGCGGGATCCGTGGCGCCGCCGACGCACTGATCGACGGCTTGGCCAAGATGCTGCAACCACTAGTCGAGACCGCGCGCCTTCGCGGCGAGGTTCGCCACGACCTCGGCGACCGCGACATAGCCCAGTTCGTCTGTCACCTCATGGTCGCATCGCTCGTGCTCCGGACCCGCCACACGCAGGGCGAGAACGAGTTGCGGTTGATGCTGCAGAACTTCCTGGTGCCCGGTCTCGCTCCTGGGCGTTAGCCCTTTTCGGCCGAGCGCAATCCACATCACGACTTTGTCGCGCCGCTTTTGGTGTCCGCTGCGAGCAGTATCCTCGCGTAAGCCATCGCAAGCAGACGACGTACGAGGCCTGGGCTCAGCCGTTGCAGGAGCGAGAGAGCCCTCACCATCGTCGAGTCGAGAATGATCGCTCGATTAGTAGCGACGCCTCTAAGAATGGCCCGCGCGCATTGTTCGGGACTGATGCCGACCCGGTTCGCGACGCGGGTGACCTTCTGGAAGTCCCAGTCGATGAGTTTCGCAGTCGTATAAATCGGCGTCCGGACACCACCAGGGCACACCACGCTCACCTTCACATGATGGCGCGCGGCTTCGATTCGTAGCGCGGTCGACAATCCGACCACGGCATGCTTGCTCGTCGTATAGGAGATGTATCCCGGCGTCGGAATCAGCCCGGATCCCGAGGCGACGTTGACGATGTGGCCGAAGCCTTGCTTCACCATGATCGGGTAGACCGCCCGCACGCCATGAATCACGCCGAACAGGTTGACATCGATCACGCTTCGCCAGTCTTCGTACGAGAACCGCCTAGCTTCTCCCGAGACGGCTATGCCGGCGTTGTTGAACAGGAAATCCACATGCCCGCGCCGGGATACGACGCACGTCACGAAGGCCTCGACTTGAGCTCGACCGGTTACGTCGACTTCGCAGGTGAAGGCACTGACCGCGTCGCCAAGCAGCGCCTTGGTCTCTTCGACCGACTTTCTATCGATGTCGCACAGGGCCAGCTCGCAGCCTTCCAACGCCAGCTTCTGGGCGAGCGCGCGGCCGATGCCCGAACCCGCGCCGGTGACGATGGCGACCTTCCCACGGAAGTCTCGCATTCTTGTCTCCTCTCGACAGACTTGACTCGTGGTGATACGTGAGACATGATTCGTCTGTCATCTCAACCATATGAGGGGGGCTGATGTCAACGCCAGACGGCAGCTGGAAGATCTTGGTCAAGACTCCACTGGGATCTCAGGCCGGCAGGTTGGACTTGGCCACTGAGGGCACAACGCTGTCAGGCAAGGCAACGATGCGCGACGGCGAACTCGACATCGTGAATGGCACCGCGGATGGCAATGACCTCAATTGGGAGATCAAGGTGAAGCGCCCGCTACCCATGACCGGACACTTCTCAGCCACGGTGGCTGGAGACAGGTTGTCCGGCAAGGCCAAGCTGGGGCCGATGGGTGAAGCCACGTTCGAGGGCTCGAGGATAACCGGCGACGACTAGCAATCCCCGGCCGGCGACGCTCGATTCCGCGGCCACGGAGACTCAGATGGCCCATGTGAATATCCGCTGCACCACGCCCGAGCACCGCCCTGCGCCTTGCCCATCCGGCTTTGGCCTCCAGGTTTTGCCAGCGCTGTGGAACGGCTCGGCTACTCCGCCATCTGACGCGACCAAGGCAATACCCCGCACCGATCACCATCAGTCGCGGCCGCTTGTCCTGGGCGACTGCTGCGGGCCTCCCCCGGGGGCAGTGCGCCGTTGGGCCGCCCTAGGTTGACTTCAACTGATACGTGAGACAGTATCCGTCTATCATCTCAAACATCACTCATCAGGAGGATCGAATGTCAACGCTGCAGAACAAGAAGGTGGCACTCGGCTTCTTCGAAGCCATTCTCTCCGGAGACAACGAGTCCGCCGCGTCGATGCTCACTGATGACTGCGAGTTCTTCTTCGCCGGAGATCTGCCGCTGAGTGGCCGCCACCCAGCTGCCGGGGGCTTGGCCATCTGGGGATCGATCACGGCTGCCATCGAGGGTGAGGCAACGTTCAACTTCGGCTTCGTGACCGCTGAAGAGGACCGGGTCGCAATAGAAGCGGAGAGCTTCGGATCCAGCGGCGACGTGAAATTCAACAACCAGTACCACTTCCTGGTCCGTGTGCGGGACGGGAAGATCTGCCAACTAAAGGAATACTTCGACACTCTCCACGTCTGGGAGATCGTCAATCCCATGTTCGAGGGCATGCCACGGGCGGCGCGCGCATCGAACCTCGACGAGATCAGCGGAAGCATCCGCCGGTGAGAAGCGTGGTGGGCGAAGACGAGAACAGGCGCACGCCACACGATGTCGTGGTCATCGGCGCCGGGTTCTCGGGCATCGGCGCCGGAATCCGATTGCGCAACGCGGGCATCGACGACTTCGTGATCATCGACAGCGCCGGCGATCTCGGCGGCACGTGGCGCGACAACCGGTACCCGGGCGTCGCCGTCGACGTGACGTCACTCAACTACTGCTTCTCGTGGGAACAGAACCCGCGGTGGTCGCGACTGTTCGCGCCCGGCGAGGAGCTGCTCGCCTACGCGCACCGTTGCGCAGACAAGTACCGTCTCCGACCGCACATGCGGTTCGACCACCATGTCGAACGGATGCGCTTTGACGGTCAATCCCATGAGTGGACGATCGACCTCACCGGCCGACCGCCCCTGCGGGCCCGGTTCGTGATCCTCGCCACTGGCGGACTCGTGCAACCCAAATCGCCCGACATCGCGGGTATCGACACATTCATGGGCAAGGTGATGCACACCGCCCGTTGGGACCATGACCATGATCTGGCCGGTCAGCGGGTGGCGGTCATCGGCACGGGCGCCTCCGCCGTACAGGTCGTCCCCTCGATCGCCGACGAGGTCGAACACCTCAGCGTGTTCCAGCGGACCCCGATCTGGATCGTGCCCAAGCCCGACGCCCGGATTCCAGCGTCGGTGCAACGCGCCTTCGAATCCATGCCGATCGCGCAGAAAACCCTGCGGGCGATCACCGCGGTGCTGACCCAGGCCGTCTTTCTCGGCAGCATCCTTTACTACCGCCAACTCCCTGGCCTCGCACGCGCCTTCGAACGGATCTGCCGCGCCCACCTTGCGCGACAGGTCGCCGACCCCACGCTCCGCGACGCCCTGACACCTACCTACTCGTTCGGATGTAAGCGCCCCAGCTTCTCCAATGACTACTGGCGGGCATTCAACCGCAGCAACGTCGACCTCGTCACTGCCCCGATCGAAACGATCACGCCGACCGGCATCCGCACCGTCGACGGCACCGAACGTGACATCGACCTGCTCGTCCTCGCGACCGGGTTCAAGGTGTTCGAACTCGGCAACCTGCCGCCGTTCGACGTCTACGGCCCGGACGGCACCGAACTCGGGCTTTTCTGGGACGAGCACCGATACCAGGCCTACGAAGGCACATCAGTTCCGCAGTTCCCCAACCTGTTTCACGTCATCGGCCCCTACGCCATGACGGGCTCGTCGTACTTCTCGATGATCGAGGCCATGACCCTGCATGCCGCGCGGTGCATCACCGAAGCCCGCCGCCGTGGCGCCACCTATGTCGCGGTACGTCAGGAGCCGCACGACGCGTACTTCGCCGAGGTTCAACGGCGACTACGCAATTCGGTGTTCGTCAACGGCGACTGCACCCGCTCGAACAGTTATTACTTCGACCGCCACGGCGACACCCCCTTGTTGCGGCCATCGACCGGGTGGGGCCTGTGGTGGCGACATCGGCGGTTCGACCTGGACAACTACGAATACCGAACCGCTGAGCCGGTATCAGCCTCCGCAACCGGATCGGCGCACGCTACCGCACGGTCGCCGCACGGAGACGACGTACACGCGTGACCGTCACCAACAACGACGGCGGACAATCAATGGAGGCAGAAAACAGCGGAACACCAGCCGGGATGCCGTCACGTCGGAGTCGACGAGCAGGCACATGGGTCGCCGCCCACCTCGTGCAACGTCTGCTACCGCTGGTTCCGACACCACGAAGCTTCCGATTCGCCACCCGCCGCCTCGCCAAGCCCGACACCATCGCGGTGCCCACCCGGTACGGACCTGTTCGCTGCCTGATCTACTGGCCACACCCCGACGCTCCCCTCGCAAAAGCGAGTAGCAACGGGCCGCCGATCAACTTGCACCTGCACGGCGGCGCGTTCATCGTGCGCAATCCACGACAAGAGGAGTACATCGCCCAATACATCGCATCGGAAGTCGGAGCCGCGGTTGTGCTGGCCGACTATGCGACCGCACCCCAAGTGCAATACGCGGTGGCCGAACACCAGTGCTTCGATATCGCACGTTGGATGCGCACCGCGGCTCCCGCCCGTGGTTGGGACGCATCTCGGCTGTCGGTTTCGGGCGCAAGCGCGGGTGCGAAGCTGGCCGTCAACGTATGCCAACAAGCTCACGGCTCCGGCGACATCGCTTTTCGGGCAGCGGCATTGGCCTTCCCGGTCGTCGATCTCACGCGCGCTGATCGAACCTCCGCCAAAAGGCATCCACGGATCTCACCGCTGATCCAGCGGCTTGCCATCGACGCCTACTTCGTCGACCCGCGCCGTCGCCATGAGGCGCTGGCCTCACCCCGGTTCGACGATGACCTGCCGGCGGCCATGCCTCCCACACTGATATTCACCGGCGAGCTCGACACACTGGGGCCCGAGGGCGACGAACTCGCTGCGCGTCTCGCTCGATCGGGCGTTGCGGTTACCCATCACCGCTTTCTGAACACGGACCACGGTTTCACCAAGACAGAAACCAATACCGCTAGTGCTGCGATGAAACTCATTGGTGCCCATCTCATTCGGCACTTGGCGTGAGTGCGAAGTGCTGGGGCACTTTCGCTGCCGATGGATGCCGAGGCACCAGGGGCATAGCCTGACTTCGACCACCTGGACGCAGAGCGTTACCGCGTTCGACCTCAATACGTCGACGCCGCCGAACCGGGCACCATCGCGGGTACGGCGCCGATTCCCTGACGCCTCAGGCTGTCGCCCGCGTCGGCTGGGCCCGTCGTGAACTCACCTAATTGCCTTCTGGCGGCATCAACATGTCCTGCCAGGTTTGCACCTTCGCCCCTTGAGCCAAGTCAGATCGAGTATGGATGCGACCATCAGGTCCGATGTAGCTGCCGGTGGCGGGATCGTATGTGGCCGTAGCGATGGGAGGCACCGCGGCCGGTGGCACAACCTGGTCGGGCGGCGGCTGATCGGGAGGCAATTGCGGGATGTCTTGGCCAGACAGCGTCGCGTTGGGGTCGCCCTTCCAGTTGTTGCCGTCGTTCAGCGGCACGTACTCCTCGTCGCTTTCGCACATCTTCACCGTGGGTGCGCGCTTGCCCGGCACAGTCATGCAAGGCAGGTTGCGGGCTCCGCGAATGGCGATCGGCGAATCTTGTGGGATCCGGCAGTAGAGGCCAGCCGGTCGGTCGGGCGTGTCCTCGAAGGTAGGTGGCCGTATCTGCTGGGCGGGTAGAAACCCTGTGGTGCATGGATGATTCAGGTTTACGTTCAAATTGAAGTCCAGGTAGAGCCCCTTGTAGTCCTGCTTCGTGTCCTTGTTCGCCACCGTGATGCCCTGGACCGCGGCGATGCCCTGCGGAAGGAGCACCAGCAGCTGCTCCAGGCTCGCGTGGTAGTCGAGCGCGACCGGGGCGATGCTGACCAGGTTGGCGAGCAGCACCGGCAGCGAGGGCTGCAGACGTTCGACCAGCTGTCGAGCCTCGTCCGCGGTAGCATCACCATGTTCGAGAATCCCTGCCACCGAAGGGTTTTCGGCCTGCACCTGCGCGGTCACGGTGGCGACGTGGGATGCCCAGGCGCGTACCGAGTCCGACGTCTCACTCTGCGAGTCCAGCACCGGCTGCGACTGGTCGATCAGCGTGGTGAGCGAATCCAGGTGCCGGCGGGCGTCGAGCGCAAGCGCCGTCGATCCCTTGACGATGCGCGAGATCTCGGGCCCCAACCCGCCGACCGCGGTATAGCCCTCGTCGATCACCGTCTTCAGATTGTCCTGCGGGATCGCCTCGAGGCCCCGATTCGTGGCGTCGAGCAGGCTGTTGATGTCCGGCGGCACCGACGTACGGTCACGCGGGATGACGTCGCCGTCCTTCAGCGGCGCTGAAGCGCCGCTGCGCGGCAGCAACGTGACGTACTGCTCGCCGACCGCGGACTGGCTGTGCACCTCGGCGTCGAGATCCGACGGAATACTCGTCCCCGATCTCAGTGACAGCACCGCGTCGACCCCGCCGTCGCCGGTCAACCGCACCGCCTCGACCTCGCCCACTTCGACGCCGCGATACGTGACGTTTCCGCCCTCGTAGAGCCCGCCTGACGCGGGCAGCTCGGCGGTGACTGTGTACCGACCAGCGCCGAAGAGCATGGCCGGTACGTTGGCGTAGCTGGTCGCTATGACGGCGACGGCCACCACTGCCACGATCGCGAAGACGGCGAGCTGGATCCTGATCCGCCTGGTCATGTGCATGCTAGGGCCCCTGATCGAATCGGTACGGCACGATGAGAGGGTTGGCGGCGGTGGCCGGGCTAGGCAGTTGGCCGATCGTGCGACCCCACTGCAGCTCCAATTCTGTGAGATCGCCCTCCCATCGGGTGCCGGTAAACAGCCCCGTGTCGATTCGGCTCAGCGTCAGGTCGACGACGGCGGTGGCGTTACCGTAGTCCCCGCGTACCCAGTTTTCGAGGGTTTCGTTCGCCCACGGGTAAGTAGCGAGCACGCTGAGCGAACGGGTCAAGTCCGGACCGGCGTCGGCCAGCGACTTGAGCACCGGCCCCACCTGGTTCAGTTCCCTGACTAGGTTCTCCTTGCTCTGGTTGAGCGCGTCGGCGGTCACGGCGCTGAAGCCGCCCAGTTCGTCGAACAGCTCGGCGAGGTTGTCGCGCTCGTCCTTGAGCACGGCCAGCGCGTCCGGCAAAGTCTGAAGAGCTCGGTCCAATACCGGCTGCTGTTCGGCGAACCTGCCCACCAGGCTGTTCAGGCTGTCGGTGGCGGCGATGATGTCGTCGGTCTGGTCGTTCAGGTGGGCGATGAAGGTGTCGAGTTGCTCGATCAGGCTGCGCAGATCCTGTTCACGCCCGGAGAAAGCGACGCTCAACGCGCGGGTGATGTCCTGGACCTGGCCGAGGCCGCCACCATTGAGCAACAGCGCTACGGTGGCGAGCGTCTGCTCGGTTGTCGGATACGCGCCAGCGTTGGCCAACGGGATGAGCGAGCCGTCGCGCAGCCTGCCCTCGGGCGGCGCGTCGGCCGGAGCAGCCAATTCGACGTGCAGCGAACCGAGAAGGCTGGTCTGGCCGATCTTGGCCGTCGCATTGGCCGGCAGTTCCACGTCGCCGGCGATCCGCATGGTCAGCAACGCATGCCAGCCCTGGCGCTCGATCTTCGTGACCGTTCCGACCGTCACATCGCCGACCCGGACCCGGGAGTTCCGCTCGATGTTGACCACGTCGGGGAGCTGGGCGGCAACCACATAGGATCCCGGCCCGCCGCCTTCGGTCCCAGGCAGCGGCAGCGAGTTGACGCCGCGCCATCCGCAGCCCGTCGGCAGGGCCGCGGCGAGCAGCACCATCACCCCCGCCGCGCCGCGAGCCCAGCGATGGCGCCTCACGAACCGCCTCCGTGCGGCACCATCATGCCGGGTAGTCCCTCGGCCGGGTCCGTGGCGACTGGCAGGTCCGGCGGCGCCTCGGCGGCGAGCGGTCCGGCCGGCGGCGCCGGCGGCACATAGTCCGGGCGCATCCAGTCCTCGCTGTAGGTGATTTCGTTGGGTCGTGCCTGAGCACCGACGACGAAGTTGAAGCCGAACGGCAGGAAGTTGTACTGCCGGTTCTTGACGATCGGCGCCAAATACTGGACGCACAGCTTGGCGGATTGCTCGGCGTTCATACGCGACGCCGCCTGGACTGCGCCGCATAAGAACGTGATGGGATCGGAAAAGTTGGTGATGGCAGGCGTGCCGGTCAACGACGCATGCGCCGGCTCATACATGTTGATCGCGTTCTGGAACGCGGTCGGCGCCACGTGAAGTGCCTGCTTGATGTCGTCGAGGCTCTCGACCAGCGCGGTGGAAACCGCTGCCAGCCGGTCGGAAGTTGTGCCGATCGTCTCCCGGTTGTCGGCGAGAAAGCTCTGCGCGTCTCCTACGACGGCGTTGGCGTCCCGCAGTGCCCGGCCGACCTCGTGTGGATCGTCGGCGAGCAGCGCGGTCACCGCGGCAAAGTTGCGGTTCAACTGCTTCATCAGGTCCGAGCTCTGGTGCAGCGCGGACACCAGAATCGCCAGGTTCTTGACGCTCGCGAAGATGTCGGTGCTGTGGTCGCCGAGCGCCGAAAGCGATTGGGACAGTTTGATTATGGTGTCGCGGATGTTTGCGCCCTCGCCGCGCAGATTGTCGGCCGCGGTGTTGACGAGCGCGCCTAGCGTGCTGACCCCGCCGGGCTCGGTGGGCTGCAGCGTGCGGGTGAGCTCTTCGAGCTGAACACGGAAGTCGTCCCATTCCACCGGGACCGCGGTGCGCTGCTCGGGGATCACGGCGCCCTCGGCCATCACGGCTCCGCCGGTGTAGGCCGGCGTCAACTGGATGGCCCGTGCGCTCACCAGCGATGGCGACAGGATGGCCGCCTTCGCGTCGGCGGGCACCTTCTGTTTCTGGTCGTAGGAGAACGAGATCTTGACGCGGTCGGGCTCGGCTTCGATCTTGTCGATCTTGCCGACCGGCACACCGAGGATCCGCACTTCGTCACCGACGAAGATGCCGTTGCTGTTCGCGAAGTAGCCGACGACGTGGACACGGCGCACCCCGGCCGACGGGTGCACCACCACAATGAGCGCGGCGATCAAGCTCACCACCAAGACCGCGGCCAAGCCGATCCGGGCGTTGCGGGCGGTGATCATTGGCCTCCCTCCGCGGCGGCCGGTCCCTGGGGCGCTTCGTTCGGTGCCGGCGCGAACACCGGGCGAGGTGTCGGCACAGGCGTGTTCTGCATCCCCGGCGGAGCCGGTGCGGGGGGGCCGGGCGGCGGGCCACCCGGCGTCGGGGCCGGCGGCGGTTCGCGGTACGGATAGCAGCCCGTAGGCCCAGGTAAGGGCAGGCCGGGCGGACCGCAGCCCGGATCGCCGGGGTTGCCGGTGATGGCGTCCGGAATCGTCAATCTGGGTTCTCCGCCCTGCCCGGTCCGCGGGTAGGGAGCCGGCAGCGCCGGGGTGCCGGGCTGACCGACGGGCGGGTCAATGCGCTCGGACGGCAGCAGCGTGCTGGGATCCAGGCCGAGATCGGAAAACGCCGCGTCGACGAAGGGCTGGATGAACTGCCCCGGCAGCATGTTGGCGATGTAGGCGTTGAAGTACGGCCCGGAGGCAACCGATTCGCCCAGGCCCAGTGCGTACTGGTTGAGCAACTCCAGGGCCTTTTGCACCCGCGCCTTGCGGTTGTCCACGATGGTGAGCAGGTCGTTCACCTTGTCCAGCGCGGGCCGCAGTTGCGAGCGGTTTTCGGCGATCAATCCCTGCAATTCCCGCGCCAGATACGAGATGTTGTTGGCGATCTCATCGAGGGCATCGCTTTGTTCACGTAATTCGGCGAGCAGGGCGTTGCTATCGGCGATCAGCCGGGCGATCTGGTCGGTGCGTTCGGCGAGCACCAGCGTCGACTTGTGGGCGTTCTCCAGCAAGGTGCGCAACCGATCATCGCGCGCGTTGAGAGTCTGGGAAAACCGTGCCACGCCGTCGACGGCGCGCTTGAGATCCGGCGGAGTGTCGCTAAATGTCTGTGCCAGCGTGGCCAGCGAGTCGGAGAGCTGGTTGGTGTCCAGCCCGCTGATCGTGGTGGCCAGGTCTCCCAGGGCGTCGGGCAGCTGATACGGCGAGGTGGTGCGGTCGATCGGAATCGTTGTCGACAGCTGCCCCTGGCCGCGGGGTGTGACCTCGAGGATCTTTGAGCCCAGCAGCGTCTTGGTCTTGATTGCCGCCTCGGCGCGGTCGCCGAGGTCCACGTGGTCGTCAACACGGAATGTGACCAGCACACTGGGTCCGTCGAGTTCGACGCTGGACACCTGCCCCACCCGGAATCCGGAAACCTCCACCGCCGCACCGGAAGTGAGGCCACCGGCTTCGGCGAAATGCGCGGAATACGTCGCGCTCTGGGTGATGAACGGCAGCCTGTCGTAGTTGAGGGCGGCCAGGACGATACCCCCGGTGATCGCGGCGCCGACGATGCCCACGGTCAGCGAGTTGCGTTCGGTGATGGACCTCATTTCGGCGCACACCGCCCGGAGCTCTGGCCAGCTAGCTTGACGTACACCGGCTGACCGCCCTTGCCGTTCAGCTTCAGGATCAGATCGCATATATAGAAGCTGAAGTAGTCGCCATAGAGCCCTAACCGCGACAGCACCTTGTACTTGTCGGGCAGCGTGTTGATCAAGTTGTCCAGATAGTCGTGATCGGCGAGGGTCAGTTCGCCGACCCGGTCCGCTTCGTGGACCGTGCGTTGGATCGCCGGGCGGGCCTGCTGCAGCAGGTCGGCGACGGTGACCGCGGCCGCGTTGGTGTAGGCCAGCCCGGTGGCGATGTCGCTCTTGCGCTCGGCCAGTCCGGCGACCAGCTGCGACAGAGAGTCGACGCCCTTGTCGAACTGGTCGCTCTCATCGCCGATCGTTCCCAAGACGGTGTTGAGGTTGGCGATGGTCTGGCCGATCAACTGGTCCCGGTCGGCCAGTGCGCTGGTGAATGTCGCGGTCTGGGCCAGAAGGGAATTGATGGTCGGACCCTCACCCTGGAACGCATGGATCAACTGTGCGCTCAGCGCGTTGACCTGCTCGGGGTCCAATGCCCTAAACAACGGCTTGAACCCGCCGATCACCGCGTCCAGGTCCAGCGCCGGCGCTGTGCGGCTGACCGGGATCACTTCGCCTGGCGCCAGCCGCTTCATTCCGCCGACGCCCTCCTCCAGCGACAGGTAGCGGCCCCCGATCAGATCCTGGTAGCGGATGGCCGCCCTGCTGCCCTCGGTCAGCACCACCGACGTGTCGGTGGCGAATCCGACCACCACCGTCGCGTCCCGTTTGATCGAGATGTTCTTGACCTTGCCGACCTCCACTCCGGCGACGCGCACGAAGTTGCCGCTCTGCAGGCCGGTGATGTTGCTGAACTCCGCGCGGTAGACGTTCGCATCCTGAAACCGCAGTTCGGCGAAGGTCGCCAGCAATGCAAACAGCCCCAACGAGCAGACGCCCAGGAACGCCGTGAGGCGCCAGACGGTGCCTGACAGCTGACTTCTCACGGTGTGCTCCTGTCTGCGTTCGGCGGCTCGGGCGGTGATGCGGGGACGGGCTCCGGGACCGGGGGCGCCGGCGGAGGCGGCGGCGGGGGCGCCGGTGGCAGTCCCGGCCACAGCGGCTCGCCGCCCGGCCCGTAGAGCGGCGCCCCGTACGGTGGCGCACCCGGGTAGGGAATCGGCCCCGGGGCCGATGGGCCTTCCCCGTAATAGCGGGGCGGCTCCGGCACGGGCTTGGTGACCGGGAAGTAGTTGGCGAAGAACGGATGCCCGATGCCGGGATTGGGCCGATAGTCCAGGCCGGTGCCCCACCCGGTATTGGTCACCAGTGCCCGCACCGGGAAGTTCTTGCTCACATCGGGCAGCGACCCGCAGCCGGGCTTGCCGCCCGGACCGCCCTTCGCGGCGACGACGGGCAGATTGTCCGGATACTTGTAGGGGTCGTTGCCCCACAGGATGGCGAGATCGAGGATCGCGGTCCGGCCGTTGCCGCCGACGGCATCAATTGCGTCGTCATACGCCTTCTTAGCGCCGACCAGCAGACACGTGAGGCTGGGGTCGTATTTCAACAGCAGACTGGTCGTCGGTTCGAGGGCGTTGATCGAATCGATTAGGTTTTTGCTGCTCGGCGCGAGCAAGTTGGTGCCCGCCCGGGCGAATCCGATTGTGCTGAGCAGCAGCGCGTCCAGGTCCGCCGCGTGATCGGTGATCGTCGTGCTCGTGGTGCTCGCCGCGTCCAGGATTGCCACGATGTCTTGCGCGGCCGCGTCGTAGGTGTCGCTGAACGCCTTGAGCGATCGCCAGTCCTGCCGCACTGTCTCACTGCGCGGGTTCAGGGCGAGCAGCACCTGGTTGGCCGCGGTGGTGGCCTCGCCGATCCGCTCGCCCTGCCCGCGGACACCATCGGCGAGGGCAGTGAGTACCGCGTTGAGTTTGGGCGGATCCACGTGATGCAGCACATCGACGAGATTTCCGAAGACGGTGTTCACCTCGGTGCTGACGTTGCGTGACATCAGCACCGCGCCCGCTTCAAGCCGCTGCGGGCTGGGGTTCTCGGGGTAGATCAGGTCGACGTACTTCGCGCCGAACGCGGTGGTGGCGCGGATCTGCGCTGCCACATTGGACGGGATGTACTGAATCTGGTCGGGGTAGATCTCCAGCTTCAGTCTGACGGGATCGTTGCCGCCGACGACGGATGTGACGCGGCCGACCTCAACACCGGACATCTTGACTTTGCCGCCGGACTCCATCACCAAGCCGGCGCGATCGGAGGTGACCGTCACCGGAACGAACGACCGGAAGGACCCGCTGTACAGGCCCGCGGTCAACAGGACCGATCCGACGATCACCGTCAGCAGGATCGCCGTCCACCACGCCGGCGGCAGCCGTCTTTCCCCTGGCCGGGGCTGTCGGAATTCCATCGCGCTACCCGGACAGATGGAAGTTGCCGGACTGGCCGTATACGGACAGCGAGACCATCAACACCACAAGCACCACGGCGACAAGCGAGGCACGCACCGCCCGGCCGACAGCTTCGCCGACGCCGGCGGGTCCACCCGAGGCGGTGAAGCCGTAATACGTGTGGATCAGCATGACCACGATCGCCATCACCACCGCGGTGAAGAAGGACCACAGCAGGTCGGTCGGATTCAAGAACGTGTGGAAGTAGTGGTCGTACACGCCGGTCGACTGACCGTAGACGACGGTCGTGCCCAACCGGGCAGCGATGAAGGCCATCAACACCCCGACGCAGTACAGCGGACCCACGACGATCGCCGCCGCCATCAACCGCGTGGAGGCCAGGTAGCCGACGGTGCGGATGCCGATCACCTCGAGCGCGTCGATCTCCTCGTTGATGCGCATCGCGCCCAACTGCGCGGTCGCGCCCGCGCCGATGGTCGCGGCCAGGCCGATACCGGAGACCAGCGGCCCGATGATGCGAACATTCAGGTAGGCGGAGGTGAATCCGGTCAGCGCTTCCACACCGATACCGGTCAGCAGGTTGTAGCCCTGGACGGCGATGAGCGCTCCGGCCGACAGGGTCAGGAATCCGATGATGACGATGGTGCCGCCGATCACCGCCAGCGCGCCGCTGCCCAGGCTCATCTGCGCGATCAGGCGCAGCGTCTCCCCCCGGTAGCGGCCCACGGCGTCGCGGACGTCCGCGATGGTGGCACCGTAGAACTCGGTCTGCCGACCGACCCGATTCCATTGGGAGGCGCACTCATTCAGCACCCGCCTGCTGCGGGTGAAGGGATAGCGGGAGATGCCGGGGGTCACATCGTCGCCTTCACACCGACTGCGGTCGCCACCACGTTGATCACGAACAGCGCCATGAATGAATAGACGACCGTTTCATTGACGGCATTGCCCACACCCGCCGGGCCGCCACCGACGTGGATGCCCTTATAGCAGGCGATGAGGCTGGCGGCGAGCCCGAAAAGGGCCGCCTTGGACAGCGAAATGATCACCTCCGGGAGCCCGGTCAGCAGCGTCAACCCCGCCGCGAACGCGCCGGGAGTGACGTGCTGAACGAATACCGAGAATGCGAAACCGCCGGCGATGCCCACGATGGCCACCATCGAGTTGAGCATGAAGGCCACCACGGTGGCGGCCAACACCCGCGGCACCACCAACGCCTGGATCGGGTCGATGCCGATCACCCGCATCGCGTCGATTTCCTCACGGATCGTGCGCGCGCCCAGATCCGCGCACATCGCCGTCGCTCCTGCGCCGGCGACGACAAGAACCGTCACCAGCGGCCCGATCTGCGTGACCGCGCCCAGCGCAGCCCCGCTGCCCGAGTAGTCAGCCGCACCGAATTCCACCAGCAAGATGTTCACGGTGAACACAGCCAGCACGGTGAACGGAATCGACAGCATGATCGTCGGCAACAGCGACACCCGCGCCACGAACCACGTCTGATCCAGAAACTCGCGCCAGGCAAACGGCGCGCGCGGGATGGCGATGAGCGTGTCAAACGCCAGCATGAAGAAGTCGCCCAGCGCGCGAACCGGCTTGGTGGCCGTCTGCGATGAGATCACGGCCCGTGCTTCCGCTGCTTCGCCATCGCCCTCTTCCCCCCGGGAGTTCGTCTCGATACTGTGGAACCGTATTAGTACCATAATCTCTAGCCGATAAGGAAGCGGGGAGCCCGATGCGCATCTCTTCGATTGCCTACGCGGCGGAGTACTGGCTGGCGCCGGGACGGTTCTTCGCCCGCACCACGCGGCTCGGTGACCGCTTCCTGCTCAACCTGCCGGGCGCCGTCGACGCGTTCTGCGTGACGCATCCCGACGATGTGCGGGCGGTGTTCAGCGCAAGCAACTCGGTGCTACAGCTGACGCCGGCGATGGACCGTTTCGCGCCGCATCACGCGGTATTCGGCGAGAACACGCTGATCAGCATGGAGGGCAGAGAGCACACCACCAACCGGCGCTATGTCAGCCCGCCCTTCCACGGCAGGGCACTGAAGACCTACGAACAAGCTATGGTGCGCCTGACCGAGGAAGCCCTCGCAACGTGGCCGTTGGGCGAGGAGGTCAGCTTCCGAGATCGCTCGGGCCCGATCGCGCTCGACATCGTCGCCGAAGTGATGTTCGGCGTAACCGACCCAGAACGCTCCCTTCGGGTGCGCAAAGCGGCGATTGCGTGGCTCGACGCGATCCGCAGCACGCGGCTTGCGATTCAAACCGCGTGGGCGACCGGTCGCGGCGGCAAGTGGACCGGGAACTACGACGCGATCACGAACGCGCGCCTGGCGGTCGAGGCGCTGGTGCAGGAGGAGGTCGACGAGCGTCGGCGCGCCGGAAACGACCGTCGCGACGATGTGCTGGGCATCTTGCTCGGTGTCCGTGACGACCACGACGATCCGCTTCCCGACATCCTGGTGCGCGAACAGGTCGCGGGGCTGCTGATAGCCGGCTACGAGACCACAGGCCAAACCCTGTCCTGGCTCGGTAACGAGATCACCCGCATGCCCGAACTTCTCGACCGTCTGACTGAGTCTGCACAAGGCGATGATCCGGAGTGGATCGACGCCACGATCTACGAGGTGCTGCGGATGCATCCGCCCGTGATGTTCAACATCCGGTATGTGGCCGAGCCGTTCGCGTTCGACGACGGCGTGGAGCTGGGGCCCGGCCGCATCGTCATGCCGTTCACCTACGCCGTGCACCGCCGCGGCGACCTCTACCCCGAACCGGACAAGTTCCTGCCCGAGCGTTTCCTCGGCACTCGACCCAAGACCTCCGAGTGGATCCCGTTCGGCGGCGGCACCCGCCACTGCCTGGGCGGGCCCTTCGCACTGTTCGAGCTCCGCATCATCCTGCGGACAATCCTGCGCCACGCCCGCTTCCGCGTCGCGACCACGCCCGTCGAACCGCCCGTGCGCATGAACATTTCGCTGGTTCCCAAGCACGGCGGCCGCGTTGTCCTCGACGCTGCCTGACTCCTATCGTGGGCGGGTGCCCAGCGATTCCGCAGACGAACTCGCCGAGCGGATCCAGCAAGCAGCGCTGACGTGCTTCCAAGAGGTCGGGATCCGACGCACCTCGATGGACGACATCGCCCGCGCCGCGAGAGTTGGCCGGATGACAGTCTTCCGGCGCTTCGAGAGCAAGGAGCGGCTGGCGCAGACCGTCCTGCTACGGCTCGTGGCACAGGCGACCGAACGAGTCCGCCATGCGTTCACCAGCGCCCCGGACCTCGAAACTGGCCTCACCGAAGCCCTTTTCACGTCGGTGACGGAGCTGCGCGACCATCCGCTCTTCGCGAAATTGATGAGGACGGAACCCGAATCGTTTCTGGGAGCTCTCACGACCGACGGCGCGAGCGTAATCGCGTTCCAGCGACACGCAGTCGCCAGCTGGCTCGGCTCCAGTGGCGGCGGACCGCTAAGCGACGAGGACGCAGCAATGGTCGCGGAATGGACCGCGCGTCTAGGTGTGTCACTGATCCTCGCCCCCGAAGGCCTCATTCCGCTGGAAGACGATGACGATATGCGCGCGTTCATCGCGCGTTATCTCGTTCCTGGGATAGCGCGGCTCGCCACGGAGTCGAGCGCGGCCGCCACGCGTGGCAGTCCCACTACAGGGCAGGACGAGTGCGAATGAGTCGACCGAATACTGTTGCGGCGCTTATCAGTTACAGCCGCTCGCGTGGACCCATCGTCCGTTGTAGTCAACGCAGCCGCGGACGGGCGGAGGCGGTGGATCATCGGGCAGTGGGGCGTAGCACGCCGGTCGTGGTACGTATGGGCGACGTGAGAGTCGGGTGTGCTGTTCAGCTCGGTTGGTCGTCGAGGCGGTGCACGGCTTGGGCGGTGTAGGTGGTTTTCACCGCGCCGCCGGGGGTGGTTTCGACTTTCATGATTGCGTCGATGTGTACCCGCATGCCCAGGCCGAGTCCGCGGACCTCGTTTTCGCCGAGTCGGCCGAGTTTGACGGTGACGGTCTCGCCGTCGTCTTGGCGGATCAGCCAGGATTGCACGGAGCTGACGGTGAGGTATTCACCGATGATCGGCACGGGTTGTTCGTCGAGGTTGGAGTTTTCGACGGTGGCGGCGATGTGTGCCGCGGCGGCTGCGGACACCTTGACGCGGCGGGTGGCGCGGGCTGGTTGTTGCCAGTCGATTTCGAGGTCGAATCCGGCGCGGTTCAACGTCTTGGACAGGTCGCGCACCGCGGAGGCGGTGCGCGGCCCGAGCTCGCCGAGTTGTTGCACGAACGCCGATTCGGCTGGGCTGGGGCCGATGTCGTTGCCGGCGGTGAACACGTCGATTGCGGCGCTGATGGCGGTGTCGAGTAACTGGTCTTCGGTTTCCAATTCGGCGAACATGCCGACCCTCCCGGCGCCGTGACCTGTTTCGGTGATCGGCGAACTCGCCGGCGTCAAGGTGAGAATGATGGATCCGGGGCCGGGTGAGGCGGTCAGTAGCAGGTCGGTGCGGCGGCGTACCTCGGCGTTGGGTTGGCGGCCCAGCGCCTTGTCGCCGTGTTGGGCGGCGCCGACCGCGGTGGCCAGCCGTTGGAAGCCGGCCATGACGCGGGCCACCTCCGATACCCGCGCCGAGGAGCCGGTGACGCCGTCGCCGGTGACGCGGATAGTGCCGTGCGAGGCCAGGCTGCGGCCGAGGGTGTCGTCGGCGATCAGGGCCTCAACGCTCATGCGCGACAGATCATCCGGGGTGGCCCACGCCGGTGCGTCCTGGTCGTCCATGGCTGCCAGCAGGGTGGTTTCCATGCGGTCGATGTCACTGTCATTGGTAGTCATCGACGATCACCTCCACATATCCGCGCCGGGGTAACGCGTCTTCGCGTGTCGGCGGTGATCCTCTTGTGCCCCAACGCATTCGCTGCAAGTGATCATCGACCCAGCCTCGGCGTTGCAGGTAGGGCGCCAGGTAGCGATCCTCGATGCTGGTGTCGGGTTGGCAATGCCATGCCATGAGGTAAGTGTCCACTTGTAGTCCGACAATGCGGCGGACCTTACCGCGTTGGGCGAACGCGGCCAAGATGGTGGCGCTGGTGGGGTTCAGCCGCGCTTTGGCCAGTTCGAGGTCTTCGGCCCAGTACACGCAGGACAGGATCTGCGGGTCGGGATCGTCGGATAGGAACTGCCCATGCAACCAGGCCGCATTGACGGTGACATGTCGGCGTAGCAGGCTGGTCGCTGATTCCCAGTCGGCCCATAGCCGTTGCCGGTGCGCGCCCCGCCCGTCGACGAACCGCTCATGCAGCTCGGCCCGGCTTGCCCGGTACCGGCCAGGGGGCAGCAGCCCGTGCGATCCGTCCAGGTCCGGGATCACAAGGTTGCCCCCTCCCGTGGCGCCAGGTGACCGAACTACCCCGCGGCATGAGCAGGGGCGTCGATGCTACTGAACGTTGTGCCATCCAAACACGATTCGCAATCCGCCGCGTCCTGGTCGGTGGCCGCGGCGAACGCTGCATCGGTCACCTCGTCGATGCGGGCCATCACCTCACGGGCCGCGTCGACCAGTTGCTGGGCGTCGTCGTCGCCGGCGAGCGCCACGCTGAGCCGTTCCCGCGCGGCCAGCAATCCACCGAAGTCGACACCCGACAGCGCGGGCGCGGCCGGTTCCGCGGCGAATGCGCGTATCACTTCGTCAAGCGCCTTGCGCTGGCGAGTGCTCATGCGCTGCGCCTCCCGCGGAGGCTGGTAGACCGCTGCGGCCGGCGCGGTCACCCCCGCCGCGGCGAACGCGGTGTTCTCCGACACGTCGGCCAGGTAGGCGATCGCCCGGATCGACGCATCCGATGGCCGGGTGGCGTAGGTGCCCTGTCGCAGCCGGTTGAGCGTGGCGTGCGAAATGTCGTGCCCGGCGTGCTGCGCGAGCTCGGCTAGCCGGCGTCCGGACGCGCCGCCGTGGCGTTGCGCGGCGATGTCGATCAAATCGATCAGTGATCTGCTGGTCTTGCCCATAGTCGCTCACCCATCGGCTCGGTTGGTGACGCGTGCGTTGCGTTCGCGCGACACCAATTGTTCTGCCACTTGTAACGTGAGTCAAGCGCAACACACCGCATCAACACGGCTGCAATCGAATTACAGCGTTGTAGCCTGCCTCACGTGTCACGCGGCAGAAGCACGTCAAGCGGTGTTGCGACGTTTGGAACGCGGCCGGCTTCTGGCCTCGGGGCGCTCTTGCCACAGTCGCCGGCTCAGGGCGTGTTCCAGGCGGGCCAGCGAGCCGATGTCGCAGAGCACGGTGCCTGCCAGGATGCGCCCGATGGTGGTGTGGGCCACCCCGCTCGCCGCGGCCAGCGCTCGCTGGCCGGTGGCGGTCTCGGTCATGGCCGCACGCAGCGCGCGGGCCAGCTGCTGAGCGGCGGGTGCCGAGGGCGGCGCGTCGGGGTCCAGTTCGGCATCGGGCCACACGCCCGCGGTCACGTAGGCGATCGGTGGGCGGTCACTGTTGCTGCGCGACACAGGCCCACGATATCCCGCGACACCGTCGCCTCGGCCCGATGTGTCGGACCCCTTTGCTCTAATGGTGCATACACGCACCATTCGGGAAGGGGTCGCCTCCATGTTGATCCACCAGCCGACGGCGGCGGCCCATGCTGAGGCCCGGGACGCAGCTGCTGCTGCCGCTGCAGTGGGGGCCGGCCATGGCTGACGGCAGCCTGGCCGCGGCCGTGGGAGCGGTGACCGGTGCGTGGATCGCCGACGGGGCGCTGGCCGCACAAACCCTGGACAAGTTCGGGCTGTTGATCCGCCGGTTCACCCGGTTCGCCGCCGCCCACGACGTCACCACCCTCGGGGCGGTGGATCGGGCACTGGTCGCGAAATTCGTTGCCGCCAAAGGCCGTACGCGCCACGGTGTCGTATCTGTGGCGGCGGTGGCGACGATGCACAACCGCCGTGCCGCGCTGCGAGCGTTCTTCCGCACCGCGCGCCAGCTGCGGTTGACCATCGACGATCCCACCACCGACATCGCCGTCCCCGCCCGGCAGTCCTCGGCACAACGCCCGCTCAGCGAGGACGAGTCCGCGCTCGTGCGCCTGTTCTCCGAACGCGCCGCCCCCACCCGCCACGCCGCCACCGCCGCCCTGCTGCTCGCCGGCGCGCACACGTCCGAGCTCGGACACATCACCACCGCCAACCTCGACCCACAGGCCCCCACCGTGTGGGCGCACGGCTCGACCAAGCATCGCCCCCGCACCCTCACACTGGACCGCTGGTCGATGCGGGTGCTCACCGAACGCGCCGCCCACCTCGCCCGCCCGCTGCCCAACCCTTGTCCCTCGCCGGTGTTGTGCACCGGCGCCGCTGGCAGCGACGCCCACAAACAAGCTCGGGTGTGCGTCACCGTACGCGAAATCCTCACCCGCGCCGGACTATCCGACGACCCAGGCGTGCGGCCGGCATCACTGACCGCCTACGCGGCGCGCCGCGAATTCGACCGCACCGGCCGCATCGAAGACGCCGCGCGTCTTATCGGCTCGCCCTCACTGGACACCACCGCGGGCCTCATCGGCTATGACTGGCAGCACCGGGCCGACCCGCCATGAGGACCAAACACCGGTCTCGCAAACAGGCCGACGCCTACGGCGCCGACCGCATCGAGCAATGCCAACTGCACCGACGCGACGACCCCGGCCATCGCACCCCGCTCGAGATCGACCTCATCGACGCCGTCGCCTCTCACGAAGTCATCTATCAACTCGCTGCGGTTCTGCCCGTGCACGAGCCGGGAACCCCGGGCCGCCGCCCGCACTACCCGCCCTGGGTGCACGTGCTGCACAAGGCACTGGCTGGGGTGCTGGGGTCGCACAGCAAGGCCGCCCGCGCGATGGCCCACCCCGCGTACTGGCGCGCCATCCGCCACCACGCCGCCAAACATCACGCACCGAGGGCGCCGCGGCGCCCACCGCAGCGCTGGCACCACAACTACGCCCAACGGCTACTCGACGAGCACGCCGCCACGCTGCTGGATGCGTTCCGCCCCCTCGCACGGCGGCTCGCGCGCGAACTCGGCTGCCTCAATCCCGCCGCCCCGGTCTCGCACACCAACCCGGCCCGCGGGCAGTACCTCGCCGGGGATGGCACCGTGGTGGCCGCACCGGTGCGCAAGGCCACCGCCGACCGCTGGGCCGAACAAGGCGGCCGCCACGTGCATGCCGGCATCGAGGCCCAAAACGGCGAGAGCGAAACCGAATTCCGATACGGCACCAAGTTCGCCATGCTCAGTACCCGCCCCGACGCGATCCGCAACAACAGGGTGATCCTCGACGTCGACGCGGTGCCCGCGGGCAAAGGCTACGGTGGCGAAGCCCGCATCGCGCTTGACATGATCGACCGCGTCGTCGCCGACCCCGACGTTCGCTGTGACGGCGTGTGCTACGACGGCGCATTCCGCGGCAAGCACGTCGACCACGCCATGAAGCGCGGATTGACGGTTCTCTCACCGCAACACGACAGCACCCGCGTACCCACCGCGTTCGACCACGTGGAGTGCACGTGCGGCGACGTCCACGACCTGTGGACCGCCGACGGCCGTATCTGCGAACGCCAAGTCCTCGACACCGGCGACAAGCACCTGCAGCCCTGCCCGGTCGCCAAGGTCTACCCACGCCGCAACAGCGACGGCTGCCGCTGGTATGTCGAGTTCGCAATCCCCTCTTGCGGGACGGTGCACCGCGAGCGCATCGACACCACCGACGACGACCGCGACCGCGGATACAACCGGGCCGAGCACCTTCGCCAGCACGTCAAAACCGACGACGCCGACAGCGTCTACGACCGCTGCTATGGCTGGCGAGAAGACGTTGAGAGCCTGAATAACACCCTCGACCGCACCCTCTACGGCGGCCGCATGATCGCCTATGGCGCCGTTCGTCAACTCACCGTGATGCTCGGATTCGCGGTGGGGCGCAACGCCATCGCGGCCTACCTCCACCGCCGACGACACCCCGAAGAACGAGCCGCCTAACGCCGGCCGCCACGACAAGCGCCCACCACGCACGCCCAAGCGTCGCGTGGTTATCGCCGTGCCCGCTACACTCACACCCGCCGCACCCCGACGACCAGGCCAATCGTCAGGAACGGCAACAGGACGCCACGAACACCGCCAAAAACCGGCCAGCGCGGCGAACGGCTAGGTTTTAGTCAGGTATTCAAAGACGTCCCCCGCCCTCGTAGCTCAGGGGATAGAGCACGGCTCTCCTAAAGCCGGTGTCGCAGGTTCGAATCCTGCCGGGGGCACCCATTGTTTTCGCAGTTCAGCGTCCTGGTTTGGCGGCCCCGCTGGGCCGTTTCGGGCTCGGTGCGCGTCCAGTTGCTGGCAAACTTCCGCAGCAAATCCGCCACTGCGAAGCCGGGAACCGGGTCACGCTTTTGTCACAGCGGCGCGCTAATCTCTTATGCGGGACGGGGTGAATGGAGGTGGCAATGACCTTGATTGGCAAGACGCTGGCCGCAATTGGTGCGATGGCTGTGCCGTTGACGATCACGGTGGTCGGAGCGGCTCCAGCGACGGCAGACCCGAATCTGTGCGTGAGTGGCCCGTACGGGTTCGCCTATGCCTGTGTCGACACACCTGGCTGGGTGGACTGGCACGACGGTCCACGTGGCCGCGGCCACTGGAAGCACGGCCACGGCTGGGACGACTAACCCTCGCTGCGGGTGGCGATGACGCGCTCGGCGACGTCGAGCAGTTTCGTGTTGCTGTCCTGAGATAGCCGGCGCATCAGCTCGAACGCTCGCACGTCGTCGACGCCGAATCGCTCCATGATGATGCCCTTGGCCTGACCGATGCGGTCGCGCGTCGACAGGGCAGACTGCAGCTGTTCGCTTTGACGGCTGGCCAAAATGGCCGCGGCGGCGTGGGCTGCGAGAACGGCGCCGACGTTTTCCGATTCGCCGTTGAAGGCATTTGGCTTGAATGCGAAGAGGTTTAGCGCGCCCGCGGTCTGCGAGCTGGTGTAGAGCTTGAACGACAGCCCGCTGAGCACGCCCATCTCGGCGACCGCGGCGGAATACCGTGGCCAGCGCTGCTCGGTTCGGAAATCGTCGGTGCGCACGATCAATTCGTCCAGCGCGGCCTCCACACACGGCCCCTCGTTGTACTTCATCTGCAGTGCGTCGAGCCGATGCGGCAGTTCCGAGGTGCCGGCAAGGGATTCGAACTTGCCGCCCTTGGCTATCAGCAGAACGCCCGCCGTGTCCACTGCGGGCAGCAGTTCTTTCGCGGCAGCGGTGACCTCCGCCAGCACGTCATCGACACTGCGCGGCGCCGCCGCCGAGCGGGCCAACTCGGCCATGCGCTGAACCAGGTCGAGATTCTGCATTCGTGTCACAGACACAGACTTCCCGATCATCGCTTTGCGCACACTTGTTTGTGTTTGACCGGCACAGGCAATGCTGCGGTACAGGTGGATGCGTCGGTCGACCGCCGCACCCGCTCAGGTCCCGCCGGTTCAAACCACGAGCCGGCGGGGCCGCCCTCGACGGCAAATCCCCCGCCCGCGGGGCATGGTTGCGGGCTACGGTCCCGTCAGGCCGATCGGCGCTGCTGACCGGCGACCGAAATCCACGTCAAAAAAGAACTAGCACTCTCCTATCGAGAGTGCTAATATCGCAGGTGCACAGTGATATAGCTGCCCGCCAGGGTGGCGGGCACTGACGCAGCGAGGAGGTGCATTGCTGTGCTGCGCTTTGATCCGTTCAGTGACCTCGACGCGTTGACCCGGGGTTTGCTAACCGGGGCCGGATCAAGTCGGACCCCTCGGTTCATGCCCATGGATCTATGCAAGATCGACGACCACTACGTATTGACCGCCGATCTGCCCGGTGTTGATCCGGGTTCGGTGGATGTCAGTGTCGACAACGGCACTCTGACGATTTCCGCTCACCGCACCGCCCGTTCGGAGGAATCCGTCCAGTGGCTGGCCAACGAGAGATTCTTCGGCAGCTATCGCCGGCAGCTGTCCCTCGGCGAGGGCATCGATCCGTCGGCCATCTCGGCGACGTATGAGAACGGTGTGCTGACCGTGACGATCCCGCTGGCCGAGCAGGCCAAGCCGCGCAGGATCGAAGTGGCGCACGGTGCTGACCGGAAATCGATCGAAACGAAGTCGGCCGGATAGCGGCAAGCAAGACGGGTGGCAATCCGCGACGGGTTGTCACCCGTCTTGCGTTGACAGGGCCACCATCAACGCCCACACCGAGCACACCACGGCGACGACCGCCAGGCCCGTGCCCACGAAAAAGCCGTAGCCCGCGGCCACCGGGGCCTTGACGTTGATGTGGTAGTACCACACCATCAAGGCCACCAGCAGCAGCGAAATCACCAGCGCCGCAGCCGAAGCCAGGCGTGCCGACAGCCCGCGCGCGGCCATCGCCCCGGCCACGATCAACGTCGACGCCAGCAGCACGATGAGCTGGCCTGCCCCAAAACGCGGCGGCAGCACCAGGTTTCCGACCGTTCCGCCGATCGCGTTCGCGCGGCCACCGCCGTCGGCCTGGGTGGTCAGCCACGGCAGCCAGGCGCTCACGGCAAGGATCGCCGCGCACAGGGCGACCAGCCAGCCGGGATGGGGACGGACCATGCAATGAGACTATCGGGTGTGGTGCGCCGTCCACGTCAACGCGTAATCGGCCACGTCCTGCCAGCCGTCGACGACGGTGATCAGATGCGGCCGGTCTTCGAAGAGTTTGAAATCGGTCGGCGCAGTGGACTTCCGGTAGCGGTTGAAGTTCTCGTAGACCACCGATTCCGGCACCAAATGGTCACGGCCGCCGGCGATCAGCAGCAGCGGCGCCCGGTCGGAGTTCGCGAAGTCGACGACCGTCACGGCCTCGCGCTTGCGAGTGAGGTTGGCCGCCGCCACCTGGAACACCGGCCGGCCCGGCGCCGGGACCGCCAGTTCGGCGTACCACCTGTCCGACTCCTCGCGGGAGACGGTGTTGGCGAACGCGTAATGGAATTCTGACGGTGTCAGCGTCACCAGGCGGTGGCGGTTGGCCGGCCGCCGAAACACCGGCCACGTCGCGCGCAACACCGACAGCGGCGCGCGCAACACCCCGCGCGGTGCGGCGGGGGTCAGCGCGACACCGGCACGGCCCAGCCCCCGGTCGAGCAGCATCTGAGTCAACAGACCACCGAACGAATGCCCCATCAGAATCGGCGAATCCGGCAGCGACCGGACGAACATGTCGAAATGCTCGACCAGCTCGCCGACACCGACCTCCGCGCCCCGCGGCCAGTCCGGTACATGCACGTCGTGCCCCGCCGCCTGATACCGCTCCACCCAGCCTGACCAGCTTCGCGGCGACAGCCACAGCGCGTGGATCAGCACAATCGGGGCCTTGACGTTAGACATCGTCTCTAGTGTGGAACCCCGATACTGATCAGAGGCGGTAAATCGATGACAGAACTCCCCGACTGGGCTCGGCGGCTTGACCTGTCGCCGCATCCGGAGGGCGGCTGGTACCGGGAAACCTGGCGCAGCGAGCTGACCATCCCGCAGTCGGCCCTGCCGCCGGATTACAACGGCCCGCGCAGCACCGGCACCGCGATCCTGTTCCTGCTCATGCCGCATCAACTGTCGGCGTGGCATACCGTGCGCAGCGCGGAACTCTGGCTCTATCACCGGGGAAGTCCGCTACTGCTCGAGGCCGGGCCCGAACAGTCCTCTGCCACAACGTATCTGCTGGGGTGCGACATCCTGGGCGGCGCCTACCCTCAGCTGGTTGTGCCGCCAGGGCACTGGCAGCGTGCCCGGCCGCGGGACGACGAGCCCAGCCTGGTCAGCTGTGTGGTGGTGCCGGGTTTCGACTACGCCGATTTCGCGCTGGCCGCGCCTACGGAGTAAGCGAGGACAGGTTGAATCCGGCGCCGGTGGGGTCGGCGACGGCGGCCAGCCGGCCGTATGGGGTGTCCTCGGCCGGCCGGATCACGCTGCCGCCGTTGGCGGTGATCACCTCGATCGTCTTGTCGACGTCTTCGGCGCCCAGGAAGAAGGACCACGTCGACTGATCTTCGTCGGCCATCACGCCCAGCAGCGCTTCACCATCGAACATCGCTGTGCTGTAACGGAATTCGTCGGTGTCGGACACGGTGTCGAGCTGCCACCCGAACACCTGGCGGTAGAAGTCCAGCGCCTTGCCGTAGTCGCTGGTGGTGAGCTGGAAGTACACGGGCGCGCCGGCCTCGCCGACGACCTCGAAGCCCTGGTGCCCGGTCGGCTGCCACAGCCCGACGAATGCGCCGGTGGGATCGGTCAGCATGCCCATGAAGCCCTTGTCCTTGACCTCCATGGGCTCCATGCAGGCGCTGGCTCCGGCGGCGACGGCCTTGGCCACGGTGGCGTTGACGTCGGCGGTGTGAAGGTAGGTGGTCCAGCCGTCGGGGCTGTTCCATTGCGGGTCGTTGTACATCAGCCCGGCCACCGGCTTGCCGTCCTTGAAGGCGTTGACGTAGCCGCCGTAGTCCGGGCCCGCCGATTCGAAGGTCCAGCCGAAGACCGCGCCGTAGAACTGCTGGGCGCGGTCGACGTCGGAGGTCGACAGGTCGATCCAGGCCGGGGCGCCGATGGGTGCGGTCTTGCGAATGCTCACGGTGGTCTCCTTGGGTAGTCGGTCATCGGTGTTGACCCCCGCCGCCGCCCAAACTCATCGCGCTCGCTCGCGAAACTGTAGTTGTCGCGCGAAAGGTCGAGTGGGGACCTCGATAACGACAGTCTCGCGGCGTGCTACTGACGCACGCCCAGCACCCGCAGCGCGTTCTCTTTGAAGATCAGCGGCAGCACCGCCGGGTCGAGGTCCAGCGTCTCGAAATCCCGCCGCCAGCGGTCCATCTGGATATACGGGTAATCGGTACCGAACAGCACCTTGGTGCGAAGCTGGCGGCTCGCGGCGCGGACCAGCTGCGGTGGGAAGTACTTCGGCGACCAGCCGGACAGGTCGATGTAGACGTTCGACTTGTGCGTGGCGATGGAGATCTGCGCGTCCACCCACGGCACCGCCGGGTGCGCCATGACGATCGTCAGCTCCGGAAAGTCGGCCGCCACGTCGTCGAGCAGCATCGGATCGGAGTAGCGCAATTTGATGCCGTGTCCGCCGGGCAGCCCGGCGCCCATCCCGGTCTGCCCGGTGTGGAACAGCGCGGGCACACCGGCCTCGGCGATGGCGGCATAGATCGGGTAGAACGACCGGTCGTTGGGCTCGAACGCCTGCATGCTGGGGTGGAACTTGAAACCCTTGACGCCGAAGTCGTTGACCAGCATGTGCACCCGGTGCACCGCCCGCCTGCCCTGCCACGGGTCGACGCTGCCGAACGGGATCAGCACATCGTTGTTGCGCACCGCCCCCGCGACCAGATCCTCGACCGAGTTGGGCACATGCCCCATCCCCGACCGCGCGTCGATGGTGAACACGACCGCCGCGGTGTTGCGCTGCCGGTAGTGGTCGGCCAGCGCGTCGACACTGGACAGCGCGCCCGGCGTCATCTTGAAGTACTTCTCGGTGGCCTCCACCAGGGCGTCGTCGTACGCCTTGTGCCCGTGGCTGTCGACCTCCACGTGCGTGTGGATGTCGACGGCCGCGATGCGGTCGAAATCTATTCCGTATTCGTACTTCTGGCTCGCCATGCCCGGCTATCCGGCGGCCGCCTCCGGCGCATAACCGAGCGCGGCCTTGACCTCCAGGTACTCCTCGAAGCCGAATTCGCTCCACTCGCGGCCGTTGCCGCTGCGCTTGTAACCACCGAACGGCGCGTTCATGTCGAACGCGTGGTTGATCGCCACCGAACCGGCGCGAATCCGGCGGGCCACCGCCCGCGCCTTGTCCAGATCTGCGGCCGAAACGTAACCGGCCAGACCGTATTCGGTGTCGTTGGCAATCTCGATCGCCTGGTCGAGATCGTCGTAGCCGAGGATGCACAGCACCGGCCCGAAGATCTCCTCGCGGGCGATGGTCATGTCGTTGGTGACGTTCGCGAACACCGTCGGCTTGACGTAGTACCCCGTGTCCAGTCCGTCCGGACGGCCGACGCCGCCGACGACGACCGTCGCGCCCTCGTCGATGCCCTTCTGGATCAGCCCCTGGATCTTGTCGAACTGCGCCTTGGACGCGACGGGTCCGATAGCGGTCTTGTCATCGGGGTCGCCGACCTTCACCTGCGACGCGGTCTGTCGCGCGATCTCGACTGCCTCGTCCATCCGCGAGTTCGGCACCAGCATGCGCGACGGTGCGTTACAGCTCTGACCGCTGTTGAGCATCATCGTCGTGACGCCGGCGGCCACGCTCTTGGCGAAGTCCTCATCGTCGAGCACGATGTTGGGGCTCTTGCCGCCGAGCTCCTGGGTCACCCGCTTCACCGTCGGCGCGGCGTTGCGGGCGACGTCGATGCCGGCCCGCGTCGAGCCGGTGAACGACACCATGTCGATATCGGGGTGGCTCGAAAGTGCCACGCCAACACCGGGTCCGTCGCCGAAGACCATGTTGTACACGCCGGCCGGAACCCCCGCCGCGTCGATGATCTCGGTGAAGATCTGACCGGAGTACGGCGCCACTTCGGACGGCTTGAGGACGACCGTGCAGCCGGTCGCCAGCGCGGGATACGCCTTGCAGGCGATCTGGTTGATCGGCCAGTTCCACGGCGTGATCAGCCCGCAGACGCCGATCGGCTCCTTCACCACCAGCGTGGAGCCGTGCTGCTCCTCGAACTCATAGTTCTTGAGCACGTCGATGGCCGTCGCCAGGTGCCCCATGCCCAGCGCCACCTGCGGCCCGGATGCCAGCGAGGCGGGCGCGCCCATCTCCTCGCTGACCGCGTCGGCGAGGTCGCCGGCCCGCTTGGAGTACTCGGCCATGATCGCCTGCAGCAGGTCCAGGCGCTCCTCGCGTGTGGACTGCGAGTACGTCGCGAACGCCTTCCGCGCCGCTTTGACCGCCTTGTCGACGTCGGCCGCCGAGCCGATCGCGATCTTGCCGGACACCTGCTCGGTGGTCGGATTGTCGACATCGAGGGTCTTCGGCTCGACCGGATCGACCCACTGGCCGTCGATGTAGAACTTCAGATATTCGCGCATGGCCTTACCCTCTCTCAAAACCCTGCCCTACTGGGTGCCTTCTGCATACCAGGTCCGGAATCGGTCGTACTTGGGCATCTCCTCGGAGTTGGCCTTGGGATCGATGCACACATGCACCACACCGACTTTGCCACTGGCGTAGGCGCGCGCAATGGCGGGTCCGATCTCGTCTTCCTTCTCGACATATTCACCGTGGCAGCCGAACCCCTCGGCGATCTTGTCCATCCGGACGTCCTTGCTCCAGTGCACGCCGGGCTGCGGGGACGGCTGGGTGAACGTGCGCTTGTACACGCCGACCTCCAGGCCCCACTGGTGGTCGACGCCGACCACACAGACCAGAGGCAGGCCTTCACGCTGCGCGGTCTCCAGCTCGGCGATATGGAACAAGAACGCCGAGTCGCTGGTGAGCAGCATGACCGGCCGCTTGCGGCCCTCGGCGACCGAAGCGCCGATCGCATACGGCAGGCCGGTGCCGAGGTGGCCGAAGTTCTGATTCCAGATCACGTCGCGCGGCTTGGATTGCGAGTACGTCCAACCGAAGATCACGGTTGCACCGCCATCGCGCACCATGATGCCGTCGTCCAGTTCGTTGAACGCCTTGGTGGCTTCAACGATGTAGCGCGCGGGATGTATCGGCGAGCGGCCCGACGGCGCACTCGCGGCAAGTTGTGCGAGTTCTTCGGCGTCAGCCTTGACCAAGCGGTCCAGGTTGGCCGCCGGCGCGCGTGGGGTATCCCGGAGAGCCTCGACGAGTTGCGGTACGACACCGCGCAGATCGCCGACGAGCGGCACGTCGAACGTGCGGTTGACACCGATGGCGGTTGGGTCCTGCTCGACGTAGACCCATTTGCGGTTGGCGTCGTTTCCGGCCCAGTGCTGGGTCCGGCCGTAGTGCATGGGCTCACCGAGCTCGGTGCCCAGCGCGACACACAGGTCGGATTCCTCAACTGCCTCGTTGGCGGCTGGAGAGAACAGGTAGGGAAATGTCCGGTCCTCCAGTCCCGGGATGTACGACGTGCCTCCGGAGGTCTGGATCACCGGGCAGGCCATCAGGTCGGCCAGTTCCTTGACCGCAGCCTGGGTGCGTGACGTGTGAACGCCGTGTCCCACCAACAGGATTGGGCTTTTCGCCTCCCGGATCAGCCGTGCCGCCTCGGCGACCTCGGGCGCGCCGGCGCCCTGGTTGACCAGACGATAGGCGCTGGGCGGCAACGGATCCGGCACGTCGAGTTCCTCGAGCAGCACGTGCGCCGGGTACTCGATGTAGGACGGGCCCGGGGTGCCGGACATGGCTTTGCGGATGGCCTCGCGGACGATCTCATCGGTCTGGTCGGGGTACTCGATCGACGCGCTGTACTTCACCGACGGCGCGAAAAGTGGTTCCTGGCGGACGAACTGGATACGGCCGCGACGGACGCGGCGTTCGGTGATGCGGGCCCGCTGGCCACCGAGGAAGATCACCGGCGAGTTCTCCACCTTCGCGCATTGGATCGCCCCGGCGATGTTGGCCATGCCCGGGCCAAGAGTGCCGATGCACAGGCCCGGTCCGCCGGTCATGCGGGACACGGCCTCGGCCATGAACCCGGCGCTGAGCTCGTGGTGCGGCGCGACGACCGACCAGCCGCGGGCGTCGGCTTCGGCGAACATGTGCACGAAGTTGGGGTCCGGGATGCCGAACAGCGTGTTGACGCCCTCGGCCTCGAACAAGTCCAGGATGCGTTTGTAGACAGGGACACCCATTGATGAAACTCCTTTATCGGTAGCGTTTGGCTAGTGCTTTGCGGTGCGCGGTCGGCGAACCGAACAGGGAACGGTTGAGCGCGGCACGTTTGAGGTACACGTGAATGCCGCTCTCCCACGTGTATCCGATACCGCCGTGTAACTGCATGGCCTTGCCGACGACGTCGACCGCGGCGCCGCAGGCGTAGGCCTTGGCCATGGACGGTGTGCCGTCGAGATTCCCTCCGACGACGGCTTCCACTGCGGCGCTGACGAGTTGACGAGCGACTTTTGTCTGCACCAGCATGTCGGCGCACGCGTGTTTGACAGCCTGAAAGGAGCCGATCGGCTGGCCGAACTGGTGGCGCACCTTCGCGTAGGACACGGTGGCAGCGAGCATGGCTTCGGCGAGGCCGAGGCTGTCGGCTGCGATCGCGGTGGCTGCGCGGTCGTGGAGCTTTCGGACCTGCGCATCGGGATCGCCGTGAAACCGGAGGGTCTCTGAGGGCTTTACCGCAGACACCGCGGCCAGCCGGCGGGTCTCGTCGAGCACCGGCCGCGCGGTGATCGACGGATTGGTGACCGCGACGGAGCCATCCGCTACGACGAGGATGCAATCCGTGCCCTCGGCGTCGGGCACAAAGTCCAGCGATTCCAGCGCGACGGCCACCCTGACCGCGCCCGACGCGACCTCAGCCAGCAGCCTGTTGCGAATATCGCTGGGCTCCACGGCATTCAGTACAGCGACAGCGAGCACGGCGCTGCCCAGATAGCTGCTCGAAGTTGCGGCGCGACCCATCTCTTCGCAGATGACCGCGGTCTCGGCGAACGACGCGCCCGCGCCGCCGAACTCCTCGGGCACCTCGAGACCCGTCCAGCCGGCGTCCACGAGGGTCGGCCACTCGACGGTTCGATCCTTGGCGAGCAGCTCACCCGCCACCGATCGGAGTTCGGCGTGGAATTCCGCGAATTCACGTGTCGTCATCGCGGTAGCCCCAATCCGCGTTCGCCGATGATGCTGCGCTGGATCTCGCTGGACCCGCCCGGGATGGTCCACTCCCATGAGCCGATGAAGTCAAGCATCCACGCGCCGGATTCCCATCCGCTCGACATCGGCTTGGACAGCTGTGTGTGGCTCGCCAATCCGGTCGTTTCCACGGCGAAATCGGTCATGCGCTGCAGAAGTTCGCTGTAGAACAGCTTGACGATGGACGCGTCGGCAGGGCCGGCGACGCCGGCTTCGGTGTCTTCCACCAGTTTTCGGCACAGCCCCCGCAACCCGGTGAGCTCGATCTCGAATTGTGCGAGCCGGTCGGCTACCAGCGGATCGTCGGTCGGGCATTCCTCGACCAGCCACCTAAAGCCCGCGTTGCCGAGGCGCTCCGCGAGTTCCAGCATCGTCATACCGCGTTCGGCGCCCAGGGTTGCCTGGGCGACTTGCCATCCGGCGTTCTCCTCGCCGACGAGGTTGGCCGCCGGGATGGCGACATCGTTGAGGAAGATCTCGCAGAAGTGGGAGTCGCCGATCGCGTTGCGGATGGGCCGCACCTCGATGCCGGGCGTGGTCATATCGAGCAGGAAGTACGAAATGCCATGGCGCTTGGGCGCATCGGGGTCGGTCCGGGCGAGCAGCAGGCACCAGTCGGCGTGCATGCCGCCGCTGGCCCACAGTTTCTGGCCGTTGACCACGAAGGTGTCACCTTCGCGCCGGGCCGTGGTGCGCAGGCTGGCCAGGTCGGACCCTGCTTCGGGCTCGGAGAAGCCCTGCACCCAGATTTCACCGTCAAGGATCGCCGGCAGGTGCCGCCGACGCTGCTCCTCGGTGCCCGCCGCGAGCAATGTCGATGCGGCGTGGTGGATTCCGACGAACGCCAACACCAGCCGCGGCGCATCGTGCGCGGCCAATTCCTGGTACAGCACGATCTGATCGGCGACCGACATGCCGCCGCCCCACTCTTTGGGCCAGTGCGGCACCGCAAAGCCCGCACTGTGCAACTCGGCGAACCAGGCCTTCTGGACGGCGACGAATTCCTCATCCCCGGCGCCGGTTTGCGTCTGCCGCCAATTCTTCGGGATGTGCTCGGCACACCACTGACGCACGTGCTGCCGAAAGTCGCCTGTCATGCCGCCGCCCGGATCGCGGTGGCCCGCAACTGGTCCATCACCTCGGCGACGTCCACACCGTCATCGAACGACGGGGTGATCTGCGTGCCCGTTTTCAGCGCCTCGGCCACCTGGCTGAAGTATGTGGTCAATGCGGGATCGGGTCGACCCGGTGGGGCGAACTCAATCGTCTGCTGCTCCGCGTCGGGAAGTCGCACGTACAGCTTGGTATCGCCGACCAACTCGAGTGATCCGGCATCGCCCATCACCGTGACGCGCGGCGTGGTGTTCACCGCCGCTGCGAAGCCGGTGTCCTGCACGGCCGTTGCGCCATTCGCCATCACGAACCATGCCGAGTACGCGTCTTCTGCGGTGGCGCCGGGCAGGTCGATCCGCGCAACGCCGCCGCAGTCGACGATCTCGCTGTCGAACAGCCAGCGGGTGAAGTCGATGAGATGTGATCCGTAGGCGCCGATCCACCCGCCGCCGAGGTCGGCGTCGTTGATCCAGCTGGGTTTGCGCCCACGCAGACCGCTGCCGAACCACGTCCAGCTCATGTGGGTGAGGCCACCGATGGTGCCGGCGTCGACGAGCTGTTTGACCTTCGCCCAGGACTCCCGGCAGCGGAACTCGAAGTTGAGGACGTGCAGCACACCCGCGGCGCGGGCGCGGTCCCGCATGGCGACGGCCTCTTGGGCGTTTCGGCCGAATGGCTTGTCACATAACACAGCATGGCCGTGGTCGATGGCACTCATCACGTGGTGGAGGTGCAGGAACGGCGGGGAATGCACCGAGACCAGATCGACGCCCGACGCGAGCACCCGCTGCACCGCCACGTCATCTCGCGGGCTGACGACCTCGACGTCGAACCCCACGCTCTGATAGGCCGGCGCGGCCGCGTGTTTGCCGAAACCGGTCCCGATCACCGCGACCTTCACGCGAACAGTCCCGTCAGACCGCTTCGCCCGACGCGGCCAGTCAGCGCGTCACGCGTCGCCGACAACCCATAAGGAAGCCGTCGCAGCGGCTGGCTGTAGCGCGACAGCCACGACAGCGTGGTCTCATCGCAGAACCCGACGGCGCCGTGCAGCTGGTGGCACACCCGGAACACGACCTCGGCCGCCTCGATCGCCGACATCCGCAGCGCCAACGCATCATCGAGCGCTTCGGAACGGCCGCAGGCGATGCTCCACAGCGCGTACTTGGCCAGGATGTCGACGCCGCTGCGTTCCACTTCGGCGTCGGTGAGCTGGAACTGCACACCCTGGAACTGCGACAGCGGTTGGCCGAACTGCTTGCGCAGGCTCACATGGGCGACGGTGAGTTCGATTGCCCGGTCGAGCATTCCCAGCAGCGTCCACACCGGCAACACCAGGCCGAGCGCCACGTCACCGGCGCCGTTGTCGTCCACCGCCGACAGCGTCAGTTCCGTCACGAACGCCGGCCCGGCCGGACCCTGCCCGGTCACGGTGCTGCGGGCGCCCGTCAATGTGGTTGTCACCCAACGCAGATCCAGCCCCGCGACGGCTGCGCAGGGCCGGATGTCGGCGATGACGAGCAGCCCGTCGGCGTCGAGATCTACCGGCCGCGCCAGCCGCTCGGCCACCGGGTAGGGCAGCGCCCAGTATCCGGCGCTGCGGCACAGCGCGGCGGCCGCCTCGAGTTCGTCGGCGTCGGAACGGACGTCGAGCTCCCACGCGCCCAGCTCGGCCAGTTTCGGGCCGACCAACGACTCCCGCTCGTCGAGTTTGGCCTCGGCCTGCTGCACCAGCAGGTCACCGCCCGCGGCCTCGAATGCGCGAAGCGCCTGGCGGCCAAACTCTTTGGCGTCCTCGCCGAGGTCGAGAATCATGTCGCTCATTTCGCGCCCGCCAACATGGCACGCGACAGCAGGATGCGTTGCATCTCGATGCTGCCGGAAGAGACGGTCGACGCCTGGGAGTACCGCCAGTGGTCCTCGACCTCGCCCAGGAACCACTTGGCGCCGGGGTCGTCGTGCGAAACCTCCGCGGCGATCTCCATGAGGACCTCCGCGCTGTCCTGGTCCAGCTTGGTGACGGTGATGTGGTATGCGGCGGCATCACCCGGTTGGATGCGTCCGCTGCTCTGCAGCGACACCACGCGATAGGCCATCAGCCGCGCGCGGCGGCAGTGGGTGAGCATCCTTGTCCACCGGCCGCGCAACTCAGCGGGCAGTGACTCCCAGCGATCGCCGAGCACGCCGGGCGCGGCGGCGAGAAGCCGTTCGCAGCGGGCATATCTGGCGATGCCCACCCGCTCGAAAGACATCACGTCCTGCACGATCGACCAGCCGGCATCCACTGTGCCCAGCACGTCGTCGTCGGTCACCCGCAGATCGTCGAAGAACACCTCGTTGAGGTGATGCGGCCCCAGCATCGAGCGGATAGGACGCACCTGGATCGCCGGGTTGTCCATCGGGACAAGGAAGATCGTCAGACCCTGCTGCTTCTTTTCCCCTTTCGAGGTACGAGCCAACAGGAAGCACCACTGCGCCATGGTGGCGTACGACGTCCAGATCTTCTGGCCGCTGACCAGCCATCCGTCGCCGTCGCGGCGGGCGGCGGTGCGCAGCGACGCCAGATCAGAACCGGCCTCGGGCTCGGAAAAGCCTTGGCACCAGATGACTTCGCCGTTGGCGATCGGCGGCAGGTGCTTGCGCTGCTGCTCCTCGGTGCCGTGGCGCATGATGATGGGACCGACCCAGTTGACGCCCATGTACTGCGCGCCGCGCGGCTCGTGGTGCGCCCACATCTCCTCGCGCACCACCGTCTGCTCCCACACCGAAGCGTTGCCGCCGCCAAATTCCTTCGGCCAGGCCATGCAGAGCAGATTGCGTTCGGCGAGCAACCGGCAGAACCGCTGCGCCACCTCGAGGTCGGCCGGGTCGTCGGTGAATGCGCCCAGAAAGTGCTCGGGTACATGGGCTTTGATGAGCTGACGCAGCTGTCGCCGCAGCGCATCGGCCTCGGGTCCCATATCGAAGTCCATGCTCACCCCGCTTCCGCATCGGCCAGGCCGAGCTGTTCGAGCACGTCGGCGGTGTCGGCGCCGAGTTCGGGTGCCGGACCATGCACCCGGCCGGGCGTACGCGAAAACCAGGTCGGCACACCGGGAAAGCGCACTTTGCCGTGGGGCGTGTCGATCGTCTCGAAAAGACCCACCGCGTTGAGGTGCTCGTTGTCGAAAAGAGCGTCTGGTGTGCTGATCGCCGCCGCGGGTATCTCCAGCTTCCGGAACAGCGCCAGCCATTCGGCGGTGGTGCGTTCCTTGAGGGTCTGCGCGACCAGCCCGTAGACGGTGTCGATCTGGCTCGCGCGCAGCTCGAGCGTCGCGAATCGATCGCTGCTCCACGTCGGCTGCACGGCCTCGATGAAGGCGTTCCAGTGCTTGTCGTTGTAGATCAGGGCGGCGATGTAGCCGTCGCTGGTGGCGTATGGGCGGCGGTTGGGCGCCACGGTACGCGGGTAGACGGCTGGGCCGAGGGGTGGGTCGAACATGGCGCCGTTGGCATGTTCGACGAGCATGAACGATGCCATCGTCTCGAACATGCTGACCTCCACCTCCTGCCCCTCGCCGGTGCGCTCACGGTGGAACAGCGCCATCATCGTGGCGTAGAGCGCGGTGAGCCCGGCGACCTTGTCGGCCATGATGGTGCCGACATACGTTGCCTCACCGGTGAGTTGCTCCTGGACGGCCGGCAGCCCGCACTCGGCCTGGATGGTGTCGTCGTAGGCGGGCAAATCACGATCGGGTCCGCGCCGGCCGTAGCCGTAGCAGTTGGTGTAGACGATCGCCGGATTGATCTCGGCCACTTCTTCGTAGTCGAACCCCAACTTGGCGATCGCCTTGGCGCGCATCGAATGGATGAACACATCCGCGTCCGCGATGAGCGCGCGCAACGCCGTCCGTCCGGCCTCCGAGCGAAGATCGAGAACGACGCTTCGCTTGCCGCGGTTCACGTTCACGAAGACGCCGCTCATGCCCGGCGCGGGACCGACGGAGATGTAGCGGGTGTTGTCCCCTTCGGGCGGTTCGACTTTGATCACGTCGGCGCCCATGTCGGCCATGATCTGGGTGCAGTACGGCCCCATCACCATCGCGGTGAGGTCGATGACGCGCACGCCCGCCAACGGCCCGCTGCTACCCATGGTGTGCCCCTTGCTGACTCATTGCGAAGCTGTAGCCGATGTGGTCGCTGTGGCCGCTGGGCACAACAGGGAAGATGACGGGACTGCTCGCGTCGCGGATGGCGTCGATCTCTTCGGCGATCCCCTCGACGGTCCACGACGGGCGATACACGCCTGGCGTCTCGGCGATGACGGCGCGGGCCACCCGCCCGGCGATCGCGACAAAGATTTCGCCTGTCACCGAACAGGATTCGTGTGCCAGCCAACCCACTGCGGGCGCCACCAGCTCCGGCCCCATCGGCGGGTAGGCCGACGTGTCAAGGCCCTCGGCCATTCTCGTCACCGCACCGGGAACGATGACGTTGCACGTCACGCCTTCGGCGGCACCTTCGAGCGCGGCCACGTTGGACAAGCCGATGATGCCCGCCTTGGCGGCGGCGTAGTTGGCCACACCGTGGTTGCCGTACAGCCCGCCGATTGATGAGGTCAACACGATGCGGCCGTACCCGGCGCGGCACATGTGCGGGAACGCCGAGCGCACCACGTGAAAGGCGCCCCGCAGGTGCACGTCGAGCACGGCGTCGAAGTCGTCAAAGGTCATGTCCTTCAATGACCCTCGCCGCACATTCCCGGCGTTGTGGATGAGCACGTCGATGCGACCGTAGTTGTCGAGCGCTGACTCGATGATGGCCTGACCGCCCGCCGGCGTCGCCACCGATGCGGTGCACGCCACGGCGTCCCCGCCGGCCGCCTTGATTTCGGCGACCACGTCTTCGGCGGGCCCCGCGTCGGTGCCCGTTCCCGACAGGTTGACGCCGGGATCGTTGACGACGACCTTCGCCCCGCGCGCCGCCAGCAGCAGCGCATATTGGCGGCCCAACCCCCGACCGCCGCCGGTGATGACAGCGACCCGGCCGTCGAATCTCAGGTCAGCCATCGCCACCCCCGCGATTTGGGCGTGAAAACCAGCGCTCACCGCTGGTAATCACGCCCAAATCGCCGCTACGTGCGCAGGACCAGGCCATCCAAGTCGCCTTTGTCGCGCCACTGTTTCAGCAGCTCGCCGAACGCGTAGAAACCCGGGCCGTAGGGCTCGCCGAGGTGCGAACGGATGCCCTCACCACCGCCGCCGCCCTCGTTGTTGTAGTACCCGGGCGTGCACTGCGCGTCGAACGCCGAATTGTCGATCGCCGTCTCGCGGATCGTCCTGCACCACTCGTCCTGCGCCTCTTGGCTGGGCTCGACGACCGTGGCGCCGCGCTTCAGCGCCTCGGCGATGATGTAAGCAATGTGCTCGCCCTGCAGCTCGTAATTGGCGGCGATGTTGGCCGAGATGCCGACCTGGGTGAAACCGGTGAAGAACTGGTTCGGGAACCCGCGGCTGGTCATGCCGTGCAGTGTCTTGTAGCCGTCGCGCCAATAGTCATAGAGCGACAAGCCATCTCGACCCTCGATCGCGTCGATGGAATAGCGCCTGCTGATCTCGGTGGTGATCTCGAACCCGCTGGCGTAGATGATGCAATCCACCTCGTACTCGACGCCGTTGGCGACGAGCCCCTTTTCGGTGGCGCGCTCCACGCCCTTCGACGCCGACACGTCGACCAACGTGACGTTGGGCCGGTTGAAGGTCTGCAGATACTCGTCGTTGGAACAAGGCCGCTTGCACAGGAACCGGTAGTACGGCTTGAGCGCCTCGGCCGTTTCCGGATCATCGACGAGCTCGTCGACCCGGCGGCGCAGCCGCTCCATGACTTTGTAATCCTCTTCCTCGCGGATCGCCATGAACTGTTCCGGCGTCATCGAGCCCGGATCCTCGAGGGCCATCACCCGCGCCGCCGTGTTGCGGCCGAGTTCGGTCCAGAAGTCACACACCAGATCCGGCTGGCCCAGCGCCATCCCTTCGAACGTCCAGGCGTGGAAGTTGCGCTGACGCTCCTTCTGCCAGCCGGGCTGCAGCGTCTTCACCCACTCGGGGTCAGTCGGCGCGTTGTTGCGCACGTCGACCGACGACGGGGTGCGCTGAAACACGTACAGGTGCTTGGCATCCCGGCCCAGATAGGGCACCAGCTGCACACCGGTCGCGCCGGTGCCCACCAGGGCTACACGCTTGTCGGCCAGCTTGTGCAGCCCGCCGGTGGTGTCACCGCCGGTGTACTCGTAATCCCACCGCGACGAGTGGAAGCTGTGGCCCTTGAAATCCTTGATGCCGGGAATGCCGGGCAGTTTCGGACGGTGGAACGGCCCCGAGCCGAGCACCACGAAGCGGGCGCGAATGTCGTCACCGCGATTGGTGCTGATGCGCCAACGCGCAAGCTCGTCGTCCCAGTGCATGTCGCGAACCTGGGTAGAAAAGATTGCAGCGTCGTAGAGACCGAAGTGCTTACCGATGTTGCGGCAGTGCTCGTAAATCTCGGCGCCGTCGGCGAACTTTTTCGTGGGCATGTAGCCGAGCTCTTCGAGCAGCGGTATGTAGCAATAGGATTCGTTGTCACACTGAATCCCGGGGTAGCGGTTCCAGTACCAGACACCGCCGAAGTCCCCGCCCAGCTCCATGATGCGCACATCGTCGACGCCCGCCTTCTTCAGGTGCACCGCCGACAGCAGGCCCGCGAAGCCGCCACCCAGGACCGCGACGTCGATGTCCTCGACAATCGGATCGCGCGGCGTCACCGGTGTATGCGGGTCAACCTCGTAGTACCCGGCGAAGTCGTCCTCGAGCTCGACATACTGCTTGCTGCCCTCTGGGCGCAGCCGCTTGGCGCGTTCGGCCGCATAGCGTTCCCGCAACGCGTCGATATCGATGTCGTCCGGCGTTTCGGTCGGGCCACATTCGTTGATGGTCAAGGTGTCTCGCTCCTTCTAGAGTTCGCGGGGTTCGCCGGTACCCATGTACTTCGACAGTTGGTAGTGCAGATTGACGGTGCTGCGTTCGCGGTACGGGTTGGGCTTGGTGCCCGGAAAACCTGCCGACTTCATGCCCTGCTGGACGGCGGCCATGTTGGAGAAGTCCTGCGGCAGCACCGACAACCAATTTGGGCTCTCCTTCGGCGTGTACTCCCACTGTGTCTGTGGCTCTTGGCCTTTCGGGTACAGCTCGAACGTCGCGACCTCGAAGATGCACTTGTTAGGGTCGTAGCTCGGGTGCGGCTTGGCGCTGTAGCACAATGCGGTCATCAGGCCCTGACCGATCTGGAAGTTCGGGAAGATCTGCCACGCCGTGCCGGCCTGGCCGAGGATGTCGGCCGGGATCGTGGGCCAGATGACGCCGCGCGCTTCGTCATCGCGCCGGGCCGAGGCCATCCAGTGCTCCAGCACCTTGTCGGGAGGCGTGCCCTCGGGCAACTCGTCGACCAACCTCTTCGCCGCATTCACCAGCGTCTCGGTGGTGGTCGCATTGGTCTGCTCCCAGGTGTACATCTGCATCTCCGCGGTGGAGACCCGCGGATCGTCGCCGGTGCCCAGCCGGATCTTGGACTTGGTGGCTTCCAAGTCCTTTGGCGCGTCGTAGCCGATGTTGCTGTGCTTGCCCTGCGCCTTGGCCCAGCCCTTGAATTCGCCGAACTTGTTGAACTCCGGATGCGTGGTGAACACGTGGTAGGTCTCGTTGAACGCCTCCAGCGCGACCTTCCAGTTGCAGTCGAAGTACAACCATTTGCGCCACTTGTAGCGCATGTTCTCCAGACCGAACGGATCGAGGATCTTCGCGGCGGGGAACAGGTAGTCGGCCAGCGGCTCGCAGTCGGGGTCCATGTTGATCCACAGCCAGCCGCCCCAGGTGTCGACCTTGACGGGCGCGAGGTGAGTGTTTTGCGGGGTGAGTGCACCCTTCCAGTCGTCCTGCTCCCGGATGTGAGTGCAGGCGCCGTCCAAACCGTATGTCCAACCGTGGAATCCGCACACGAATGACTTGCGGGCGCGGCCGACGGCGTTCTTGGCGCCCTCGGGCGTGTCGATCAGCCGGCGGCCCCGGTGCATGCAGACGTTGTGGTGGGCTTTGAACTCGTTTACGCCGGTGCGCACCACGATGATCGAGTCGTCGAGGATGTCGTAGGTGAGGTAACTGCCGATTTCGGGAAGCTCCTCGACGCGGCCGACCTGCTGCCACACCTTGCGCCACAGCTTGTCGCGTTCAGCCCGGGCATAGTCCTCGGAGATGTAGGCGTCGACGCCGATCGTCATCGGCTCCGAAAGTTCCTCTGCGGCTTGGATTTCGGTGTCGGTCATCAGAACTCCTTGATCGCAGCGCGGAAGGTTTCGTCTTTGAGGAACAGCGAGGTGTTGTCGGCGCCGAGATGGCTCCACTTGAGGTTGAGCCCGCCGTCGACGAGCAGCGTCTGACCGGTGATGTAGCTGGACAGGTCCGACAGCAGGAACAGGATCGGCCCAGCCTGCTCCGCGGGCCGTCCGCGCCGGCCCATGGCGATGGCCTGACGGTCGCGCGCGGGGTCGTCGTCGACGTAGGTGGCCGACGCCGCCGTCTCGGTGACGCCCGGCGCGACGGCGTTGACGCGGATGTTGTCGACGGCCAGTTCGACGGCCATCGTGCGGGTCATGGCGACCACCGCCGCCTTGGCGGTGCCGTAGGCGATGTGGAACGGCGCAGTGTTCATCCCGCTGATCGACGACAGTGAGACGATCGACCCCGGGTTGCCCTGCGCGCGGAGCTCCGCGGCGACGGCCTGGCTCATGAAGAACGCCGTCTCCAGGTTGTGGGTGAACAGCTCGCGCCAATCAGCGCGGGTCACCCGCGTCGACGGCATCCACGTCGACGGGTCGGCGCCACCGGCGATGTTCACCAGCCCGTACAGCTCACCGTCGGTGCGGCGGACCTTGTCGATGACGGCGGCAATGCCCTCGTCGGTCGACGCGTCGGCGGCCACCGTGACGATCGAGAGCCCCTTGTCGATGAGCGGGCCGACGTGCTGGTCGAGGTTGTCCTGGCTGCGACTCACCGCGACGACAGTGGCCCCCGCGGTGGCTGCCAACTCCGTCGTCGTGGTGCCGATGCCGCCGCCACCGGCGCCCGACACCACCACGATGCGGTCGTCCAGCCTGAGGAGATCGTCCATCGGTCCGCTATTTGTCCGGACAACATACGGTGCTCTGCATATTGCAGAACACTATTCCGCAGCAGTTATCGGCTCGTCAAGGCCGCTCTTAGGCAAATCTCTCCCTATTGTCTGGACTAAATGAGCTTGATAACGTCCGAGGTCATGACGACGTCAACGCAGGACGCGCGCTACATCGCGACAAACCCCACGGTTGCCGACGGATGGCGGCTCGACCGGGTCACCGCGCCTAGTCGGCTGTTCGGTGCCAACGGTCTGCGGGCCGGGCCCGACGGCCGCGTGTACGTGGCCCAGGTGACCGGCAGCCAGATCAGCGCGCTCGACCTCGCCACCGGAGCGCTCGACACGGTCAGCGCCAAGGGCGGCGACATCATCGCGCCCGACGACGTCGCCTTCGACCCCGACGGCAATCTGTACGCGACGGAGGTGATGGACGGCCGCGTGAGCGTGCTGGGTGCCGACGGACGCACCCGCGTGCTGCGCGACGATCTGCCGTGCGCCAACGGCATCACCATCCACCAGGGCCGGCTGTTCGTCAACGAATGCCGTGAGGGTGGGCGGCTGATGGAACTCGATCGCAACGGCGGCGAGCCGCGGATCCTGCTGGAGAACCTGCCGTCACCGAACGCGATGGAGGTCGGCCCGGACGGGCTGCTGTACTACCCGCTGATGACGGCGAACGAGATCTGGCGTATTGACCCGAACGGCGGTGAGCCGCAACGCGTTGCGGGTGACCTCGGTGTGCCCGATGCGGTGAGGTTCGATGCCGACGGCAACATCGTGTCCACGCAGGTGGCCAGCGGGCAGGTGCTGCGCATAGACCCGCGCAGCGGCGAACAGACGCTGCTGGCGCAGCTCACTCCCGGGCTGGACAACCTGACCTTCGTCGGCGACCGTCTGTTCGTCTCGAATTTCACCGGCGAGATCACCGAGATCCTCGGCGGCGGCGAGACCCGCACGCTGCTGCCGGGGGGCCTGAACTGGCCACTGGATCTGGCGTTCGGCGACAACGGCCGGCTCTACGTCGCCGACGGCACCTACTTCTATGTCGTCGGCGAAGGCGGCGGCCTGCAGACGGTCGGAATGCTTTTCACCCCGGGCTATCCCGGGTTCCTGCGCGGCCTCGCGCCGTCGGGACCGGGCGAATTCGTGGTAACGACGTCGGGCGGCCAGGTCACCCGATACCGTTACGCCGCCGGCGAAAGTGAGGTGCTGGCAGACGGATTCGACCAGCTGTATGGCGTGGCGATCGGCGCGCCGGGCATCGTGTTCTCCGAGCTCGGCACCGGCCGGGTGCTGTCGCTGAGGTCGGGCGATGTCGAGGTGTTGGCGTCGGAGCTTCGGGAGCCGGTGGGCGTGGCTTTTGACCCGCAGGGCGCGCCCCTGGTCGCCGAGTCCGGCGCCGGGCGCGTGGTGCGATTGACGGGAGGCGGCGTGGAGGCCGTCGTCGACAATCTGGTACGCCCGCAAGGCCTTCTGGTGGTCGGCAGTCAGCTCTACATCGTCGACGCCGGCGCGAAGTCCGTCGTCGTCGTCGATCTGAACACCGGCACGCGACAGACTCTCGCGTCCGGGTTGCCGGTCGGTCCCCCGCCGGGCGTGAAACCCAAGCCGCTCAAGGGCATGCCGCCGTTCTCCGGGCCGCAGGGCCCGTTCGCGGGCATCACCATGGGACCCGATGGAGCGCTGTACGTTTCGGCCGACGGCGACGGCAGCGTGCTCGCGTTGCGCCGGACGGACAGATGACGATCACCCCGGCTGAGCATCGCTACCTGCAGGTGGCGCGCACGCTGCGCAAGGAGATCGTGGACGGCGTGTACCCGGTCGGCTCGCAGCTGCCCACCGAGCACGAACTGTGTGAGCGGTTCGAGGTGAGCCGCTACACGATTCGCGAGGCGCTGCGGCGGCTGCGCGACGACAACCTCGTCGCGTCACGCCCCCGGGCGGGCACGCTGGTCGTGCCCCGGCCTACGTCGAATTCGTATGCGCAGGATGTAATGTCGATCAACGACCTGCTCGCCTTCGCCACCGGCGCGCGATTCGAGATCGAGTCCAATGCGATGGTGACGATCGACGACGAACTGGCCGCGCGCACCGGCCTCGCAGTCGGTTCGCAGTGGCTGGCTGTGCGCGGCTACCGGCGGGCCGACGAGAGCGCCGCCCCCCTGTGCCGGACGGAGTACTACATCAACCGCGCGTTCGCTGCCGTCGGGCGGCTGCTGCACCGACATTCCGGTCCGATCTTCCCGCTCATCGAGGACCTGTTCGGCGTCAGCATCATCGAAGTGCACCAGCAGATCTCGGCGGTGTTGATCACCGACGAGCTGGCCGACGCGCTCCAGGTCGAGGCGGGCAGTGCCGCATTGGAGATGCAGCGCACGTACACCACCTCGGACGGCGACGTCGCCCAGGTGACGGTGAACACGCATCCGTCGTCGCGCTATCGGCATTCGATGACGATGCGCCGGGTCAAGGGCTAGCACCGTGCGAGTCGACGAGCAGCGCGCGACCGACGCCTACCGGCGCGGCCTGTGGGTGCACACAACGCTCGCCGACGCGTTGCGTGACGCCGCACAGTCCACGCCGGAGCGAACAGTCGTGGTCGACGACGATATTCGGCTCTCGTGCCGGGACCTTCACGAGCAGGCCCGGTCGTTGGCGCAGACCATGCTGGATCGGATGCCGCCCGCAAGCGTGGTTTCGTTCATGCTGCCGAACTGGCACGAGGCGGCGGTCATCTATCTCGCGGCGACGCTGGCCGGAATGGTGATCAACCCGATCCTGCCGTCACTGCGGGATCGGGAACTCGAGTTCAACCTGTCGGACGCAGACGTGCGAATGGTCTTCGTCCCATCGACATTCGGCAATCACGACTACGCGGAGATGCTGGACCGCGTCACCGCCGCGATGGCCTCTCCACCAGAGGTGGTGGTGCTGCGAGGCGCCCATGGCCGTCACACGCCGTATGCCTCGTTGTTGGCGGCAAAGGGGACGGCCGCGCTGCCGGTGTTGGAGCCCGATGCGGTGCGCATGCTGCTCTACACCTCGGGTACAACGGGCAGGCCGAAAGGTGTCCTGCACACCCATAATTCGATTCATGCACTGATCGCGCAGATCGGCGAGCGCTGGCGGGTTTCGGCAGGCGACAAATTCCTGGTGCCCTCCCCCATCGCCCACATCGGTGGGTCGATCTACGCCTTCGAATGCCCGCTGCTGCTGGGCACCACAGCGGTGTTGATGGAGCGCTGGAATCCGGACGCCGCTGTCGAGCTGATGACCGCCGAACGCTGCACGCACATGGCCGGTGCCACACCGTTTCTCGAGGGCCTGCTGGTCGCGGCCGAGCGTGCCGGCACCCGTTTGCCGGATCTGAAGGTGTTCATCTGCGGCGGGGCATCGGTGTCGCCGTCGCTGATCCGCAGGGCCGCAGCGTATTTCGACGCCACCGTCGTCACTCGTGTCTACGGCTCGACCGAGGTACCAGTCACGACGGTTGGCTCGTTTGACGACGTCGACCATGCCGCAGACACCGACGGGCGCCCCGGCATCGCCGACGTCAGGCTCGTCGACGGCGAGATCTGCGCACGCGGCCCGCAGATGCTGGTCGGCTACCTACACACTGACGACGAGACCGGATCGTTTGACGCCGACGGGTATTTCCGCACCGGCGACCTCGGACGCTGGGTCGACGACGGCTATCTGGTGGTCACCGGCCGAGCCAAGGACATCATCATCCGCAACGGGGAGAACATCTCGCCCAAGGAGATCGAGGACATCCTCATCGCGCACCCCGCGATCGCGGAGATCGCCGTGGTGGGTGTCCCTGACAAGCGCACCGGTGAGCGCGCGTGCGCCGTCATCGTGCCGGCCGATGAACGCGCACCCGACGTGGCCGACCTACGCGACCTGCTGATCAGCGAGGGCCTCGCCAAGTTCAAGATCCCTGAGCAGGTTGTTATTTGGGATGCGTTGCCGAAGAACGACGCAGGCAAAGTGCTCAAGCATCAGATCCGTGCGGTGCTGACGAAGGGATAGTCAAATGCAGGTGGCAATCGTCACGGGCGCGAGCAGCGGCATCGGGTTCGGGTGCGCGACCAAGCTGGCCGAGAACGGGATGGCCGTCCTCGGGACGGGTCGCGACGAAGCCCGGCTGGCCGAGCTCCAGAAGGCCGTCGGAGATCCGGATCGCATTGCCACCATCGCGGTGGATCTGACCGCCGACGATGGCCCACGGCGAATCGTCGACGCTGCCCTGGACCGCTGGGGGCGCATCGACTTCCTGATCAACAACGCCGGGGTGGGCAGCCCCAAGCCGCTACACGAGACCGATGACGAATCATTGGACTATTTCCTGGGTTTGATGCTGCGGGCGCCGTTCCGGCTGGCGCGTGAGGCCGTGGTGCACATGAAATCCGGCTCGGCGATCATCAACGTGACGTCGACGTTCGCGGTCGTCGGCGGGTTGCGGGGTGGGGCGTATTCGGCGGCCAAGGGTGGCCTGACATCGCTGACACGACACATCGCCTGTCAGTACGGGCCGCTGGGCATCCGGTGCAACGCCGTCGCTCCCGGGGTGACGCTCACTCCGATGGTGGCCACCCGTCTGGAGGACGAGCGGTTCCGCAAGATCAACACGGAGATGACGCCGTACCCACGGCTGGGTGAGGTGAACGACATCGCGAGCACGGTCGCCTTCCTGTGCTCGGACGGTGCGAGCTTCATCAACGGCCAGGAGATCGTCGTCGACGGCGGCTGGACGTCGACCAAGTACCTGTCGGACTTTGCATTGAACTCGGAATGGGTTGCCAGGTGAATCTTTTCGGCTTGCTCGATCAGGCCGCAGCCCGCTTCAGCGACCGCGGAGCGGTGTTCTGCGGTGAGCGCCAACTGCATACGTGGAGCCAGCTGCGCGAGCGCTCGCTACGGTTGTCCGCCACCCTCGGCGAACCCGGAACACGTATCGCGATCGCCAGCGAGAACCGGCCCGAGATCGTCGAGCTCATGTTCGCGACCTGGGCTGCGGAGTGCGTGTTCGTACCGCTGAATTACAAGCTGCATCCGCGCGAGATGGAGCAGATCCTCGATGATGCCGGCGTATCGCAGGTGTTCGCGTCGCCGAAGATCGGCGCGGAGTTGGAGGGCGCCGAAATCATCAGCAGTACTGCCTATTCCGAGCGCCTCGCTGCCGCCCCCAAAGATCCGCCGCGCATCACCGATCCGTCGACGCTGGCATGGCTGTTCTACACCAGCGGGACGACCGGCCGCTCGAAGGGCGCGATGCTCACGCACCGCAACCTGATGGCGATGACCGTGTCCCATCTCGCCGACTTCGACTCCCCCGACCACAACTGCAGCCTGGTGCACGGCGCACCCATGTCACACGGGTCGGGGCTCTATATTCCACCGTACGTGTTACGCGGTGCGCGGCAGGTGATTCCGGAGTCCGCCGCGTTCGAGCCCGAGGAGTTTCTCGACCTCTGCGAGCACCATCCGGGCTGCAGCGCCTTCCTGGCGCCCACCATGGTGCAGAGGTTGGTGCAGACCGGCCGGTCGTGTCCGCGCAATCTCAAGACAGTGGTCTACGGCGGCGGGCCGATGTATGTCGAGAGCCTGAAGAAGGCGATGGCGGCATTCGGGCCGATCTTCGTCCAGCTCTATGGCCAGGGTGAGGCGCCGATGACGATCACGGGTTTGCGGCGGGCCGACCACATCGACGCCGACGATGCCATCCTGGGGTCGGTCGGGTACGCGCGGTCGGGTGTGGACGTCGCGGTGCTGCGCGAGGACGGCAGTACGGCCGCGACGAGCGAAATCGGCGAAATCGTCTGCCGCGGAGACGTTGTCATGTCCGGCTACTGGAACAATCCGGAGGCCACCGCAAAGACGCTGCAGGACGGCTGGCTGCGCACCGGCGACATGGGGTCGTTCGACGAGCGCGGATACCTCACGCTGCGCGACCGTTCCAAGGACGTCGTGATCAGCGGTGGCAGCAACATCTATCCGCGCGAAGTGGAAGAGGTGCTCCTGGAGCATCCCGGCGTGCAGGAGGCCGGCGTCGTCGGTGCGCCCGACGAAGAGTGGGGCGAGGTCGTGGTGGCGTTCATCGTCGGCTCGGCGTCGCCCGAGGAACTCGACGCGCATCTGCTCGAGCGCATCGCCCGGTTCAAGCGACCCAAGCGCTACGAGTACATCGACGAGCTGCCGAAGAACAGCTACGGCAAGGTGCTCAAGCGAGCGCTGCGAGAGCGGCTGGCCTAGATAGCGCGAACAGACGCAAAACTGCCCAATTTCCGCCCAAAAAGGGCAGTTATGCGTCTGCTCGGCATAGGAATTGTTACCACATCAGGCCGCGGACCATCTCGGCCGGCGGGATATCCTCCACCGCAATTAAACCCGCTGGGGCGCGGCACACCCAATCGATGACGTTGACCACGCGCGCTGCGGTGGAGACGCAGCCCGCCTCCGTCACATCGAGCACCGGGTCGGAAAGGTGCGTGTTGAGTTCGACCCGCGGATCGCCTTCGACGATTACGCGATGCACACCGGTCTTCCCGTCGGGCGGATACTCCCAGTCCGGCGCAGACACAGCGGTGAGCCGCGTGATGTGCTCCATGGTGATCACCGGAACGCCGTCGCGCACACCCTCGACGGCGAAGCGCACCGCGGCCATCCCGCCGGGCTCGACCGTCGTCATCTTGCATTCGATACGAGTCGGGGTGTACCAGCGCTCGATGCGCTGACGGACGTCGTCGAGCTCGACCCCGAGCTGGTCTGCCAGATTGCGCACCGGGCCGCCCCACATCGACGTCAGCACACCGGGCAGATAGAACACCGAATCCTCGCCGCCCTCGGGAACACCGAAACCCATTGACTTGCCGGTGAACTCGTAGTCGTCGTAGTTGGCGTAGTCGAAGATCTCCTGAACCAGGATCGACGACGCGCGGGTGACGAGGCTCAGTGCGGAATGCACCTCGGTGTCCCCCGAGAAGCCGGGGTCGATGCCGTTGACGTACAGCGACGCGTTACCGGCCTCGCAAGCCTGCTGCAGAGGCTCCCGTAGCCAGTCGTCCGCCTGACGCGGGGCCACCAGCCACACCATAGAGCTGCCCACCACGTTGATGCCTGCGGCCAGAAGCTTCGTCAGCTGTTCGATGGCTTCCATCGGCCGCGTCTCGGCCTGCGCGGTGTAGACCACGCAGTCGGGCTTCAGCGCGATCAGCGCATCGATGTCGTCGGTGGCGATGACCCCGGTCGGTTGATCGAGCCCGCAGAGCTCCGCCGCGTCGTGTCCAATCTTGTTCGGGCTGGCGGCATGTACGCCGACCAACTCCAGATCGGGCCGGCCGATGATCGCCCGCAACGAATGAACGCCGACGTTGCCGGTGGAGAACTGAACTACTCGTCGCATCGTGGCGTCCTTGCTCAGTAGTCGGGGATGGGCAGCGGCGAGTTGTTGGAGTCGATGCCGCCGTCCACGTGAAAGATCGCGTTGGTCGCATAGCAGTCGCGCGTCGAAAGATACACGCACAGCCGGCCGAGATCCTCGACATCGCCGAGCCGGTGCAGCGGCGTGGCCTCCATCATCTTCTCCAGCGAGCCCGGCATCAGGTCCAGGCTGCCCTGCAGACCGTCGGTCGCGAACGAGCCGAGGGCGATGGCGTTGACACGGACCTTCGGCGCGAGTTCCTGCGCCATGGCGCGGGTGAGCGCCTCCAACGCGCCCTTGGCCGTGCAGTAGGCGGTCAGCGCACGGATGCCGAAACGCGCTGAGCCCGAGGAGATGTTGACGATCGACCCGTGTCCGGCGTCGATCATGTGCCGTGCGCACAGCTGGCTCATGATGAACGCCGATGTGACGCACCAGTCGAACGTGTGCCGGAAGTCCTCGTCGGTGATGTCGAGAAACCTCGCATACGTGGAGCCGCCCACATTGTTGACGAGGATGTCGATGCGGCCGAAGCGTTCCATCGTGGTGTCGACGACGCGCTCGCCGTCGGGGCGGCTCATCGCGTCGGCGACGAGCGCGAGCCCCTTGCCGCCGGCCTGCTCGATGCCCTCGATCGTCGCGACGATGTCGGACTCCGTGCGCGCGGTGCCGACGACCGTCGCGCCCGCCTCGGCCAGCACCCTGGCGATGCCCTGGCCGACGCCCTTACCGGCGCCGGTGACGATTGCGACCTGACCATCCAGCTTGAACTGCTCCAGCGCCATGCGCGCTATCTAACGATCTAAACTGACTGAAGTCAACAACTGCGGCGACTAACCGATACTGTTGAACCATGGCAGTGGTAGACAGGCCGTCGGCACGTGAAACCAAACGTCTGCAGACTCGCGAGCGCCTGATGGGCGCGGCGATCGCCGAATTCAAACGATCCGGAATCGCGGCCGCCGACGTCGGCGCGATCGTCGCGGCTGCGGGCGTCGCACACGGCACGTTTTTCTTCCATTTCCCCACCAAGGAGCACGTTCTGCTGGAACTGGAGCGGCGGGAAGAAGAGCGGATCGCCAAACAGCTCAGCCGCTTCGTGAACGCCAAGCCCGACCTTCGCGACACCCTCGACGAGGCGGTGCGCCTGGTCATCGGACTGGAACGCCGACTCGGCGCGGTGTTGTTCAAAGACTTTCTGGCGCTGCACTTCTCACAGACCCGTCCCATTGACGAGAGCAAGGAGCACCCGGTCATCGTCACACTCGCCCAGGAAATCGAGCACGCCAAGGAGCGCGGGCTGGTGGATCCCGGTGTGAGCCCGATGAATAGCGCGGTGTTCTTTCTCCTGGGACTGTACGCGCTGTTGACGACGACGCACGAGTGGCCGGCTCAGGCCGCGATGATCGATGACTACGTGACGAGGACGCTGCGCAGTATTGAGGCGCGCTAGTTCATTGACTATAGTCAGTTTGTGTGAGCCTGGCCACGTCGAACTTTCCTGGTAGCGGCCTCGACGATCACGTCGAAAAGTCGCGGCTGGCCCAGCGCCAGGCCGATAGGTGGTTGATCTCCGGCAGCATCCTGATCGGCACCGCAGCCCTCGGGATCTTCGGCCTGCCGCTGTTCCTGCGCGGAGTCTGGTTACTACGCAAAGCCCAGCGCGACGGGCTGTCGGTGCGCCCCATGCTCGTCACCCTGATCGGCTATCTGGTGATCATCGACGCGGCCATCAACACCGTCGGGTGGGCGCTCGACCTCGTCGCCAACCACACGATCCTGGCCCGAATCCTGTTGAACGGCTGGGGTGCCATGTTCGACGCCGGCTACTTCTGGCACTACAACGAACTGTGGCTGGGCGGCGCTGCGGGCCCGGGCGAGAAGGCAATGGAAGTCGGCATGATCCTCACCGTCTTCACCATGCGGATCGCCGCCGCCATCGGCTTCCTGCAGATGAAGCGCTGGGGCCACCAGTGGATGATCGTCACCTGCTGGATGGGCGTACTGATCTGGTGCCTGTACGTGTTCAACATGACGATGTACGCCGACGTCCGCTTCGCCGGGGTGGTATTGCCCGTCGTCGGCTGGTGGCTCTACGACATCTTCTACATCACCCCGTTCCTCGCGATTCCGTACCTGCACTCGGTCAACCGCGAAATCTTTTCCGACTGAGAGGAAGTCAGTTCATGGGTTATCTGTGGGAGATCCTTCGATACGTCGCCGCCTGGGGCGGCACGATTCTCGTCATCGCGTTCTGGTACTGGATGTTCTCCAACATCGGCACGTTCTGAGTCTCGATGGCTGAGCTTTCCGGTGCGCATGCGATGGCGCTCGAACGTAGTTGCGCCGTGGCGGCCGTCGTACTGAGCGAGCAGCGCCGCGACGGCGTGCGGCTGGTCACCGGCCAACACCGCACCTTCGGGTTGAACACGACACTGCGCTACGTCCATGTGCCCTACCCCGCCATCGGAGGCGACTGGACCCAAAGAACCCTGACGTGCGGTGTGGCACTGCAGTGTTCGCCGTCGAAGGAGAAGCTGACGGAGTATCGGCTCAACGAGCTCTCGGCGCGAGAACTTCGCGCGCTCACCCTTGTCGAGGCCGGCGTCGCGCTCGGATGGGTCGCGGCGCGCTGGCCGGGCCTGCTCGCCGAGCTGCGTCGCGTACTGCCCGATCTCCAGATCGCCGACGCCGACATGACTGCCGAGCAGATGCTCAACCGCGCAATCACACTGGCGAACAGCGACCGCACTCTTAGCGTCCATCCCCTGCTGGGCAGCCTGCCAGTGGCCTACACGATGCCGCAGGGGCTGACCGACAAGCTGCGTCGGACGTTCGGCAGAATGCCTTGGACCACAACACAAAAGCGGCTGCCACGCCCGCATTCGGTGCCTGTCGGCGGCGACGGTGGGGTGCGCAGCACCAATCTGCCGCCCCCGAGCCGGCCCCAGGACAACGACCTCGACATCACCCCCGATCACCGGCCCGGCATCCCGTATCCGGAGTGGAATGCGTGGACCAAGAGCTTCATGCCCGACCATGTCGCGGTGCTCGAGCGCGCGTACACCGCCAATGCGCCGCAACAGGTGGCCATGACCGCCGATCTGCGAAAGTGGTTCGAGGAACATACACACCGGGCGATGACGAACCGCCTCGAAGACGGCTCGGACATCGACGTCGAGCAGTACGTGCGTCACTACATCGACATGGCGACCGGCGAAGCGGCCGAACCGCGGATCTTCCGCGAGCTGCTGCCGGCCAGCCGCGATGTCACCACCGCGCTGCTGCTGGACGGCAGTTCGTCGCTGGGGGTGCACGGCGGGCGGATTTTCCAGCTGGAACTGGCTTGCGCTGACGCGCTTTCACGAGCCATGAAGCTGGCCAGGGAGCGCCACGGCGTGTTCGTTTTCACCGGCAACACCCGTCACCGCGTCGAGGTGCGCTGCCTGAAGGACTTCGACGATCCGCGATTCGTCCCGCCAAGCGGGCTCGGGCTGGAAACCGGCGGCTACACCAGACTCGGTGCGCCGCTACGTCATTTGACCAGCCGGCTGTTGGCGCAGCCGTCCGAGCGGCGGCTGTTGATCGTTATCGGCGACGGCCTGATCTCTGACGAGGGCTACGAGGGCCGATACGCGTGGGCGGACGCGGCGCATGCCGTCGAAGAGGCCAACGACGCCGGTGTCTCCGTCTATTACGTCGGCGTGGGGCCCACCCGCGTCGACCCACTGCCGGAAGTGTTCGGGCCCAAGCGTTCTCAACGTATCCGACGAGTTGAAGAGCTTCCCCGGGTCCTCGCCCACGTTCATCGAGAGTTGGTGGCCGCATGAGCGAAGCTTGCGAGCGAATATTCAACACAGCATGCGGCCGCCGAACCTGTGAGGTGGCCGCATGAGCGAAGCTTGCGAGCGAATATTCAACACAGCATGCGGCCGCCGAACCTGTGAGGTGGCCGCATGACCGACACGTATTTCGCCAACGGCAACGAAGTCAAGCTGTTCGAGCAGGCTTATCACCGGCGCATCCCGGTGATGCTCACCGGTCCGACCGGGTGCGGTAAGACCCGGCTGGTCGAGCACATGGGCCTGCTGCTGGGCAGGCCCGTCGTCACGATCAGCTGCCACGACGACCTCACCAGCTCCGACCTTGTCGGCCGGTTCATGGTGACCGGCGGTGACGTGGTCTGGACCGACGGCCCGCTCACCCGCGCAGTCAAAGCAGGCGCGATCTGCTATCTCGACGAGGTGGTGGAGGCCCGCCACGACTCGTTGGCGGTGCTGCATTCGCTCACCGATCATCGTCGCGCCCTGTATCTGGACCGGGCCGGCGAAGTGGTCCGGGCGCCAGACACATTCATGCTCGTGTGCAGCTACAACCCCGCCTACCGCAGCTCGCTCAAGGAGCTCAAACCGTCCTTCCGGCAACGGTTCGTCACGCTGGCCATGACTTACCTTCCGCCCGAGCGGGAGGCCGACGTGGTGGTCGCCGAAACCGGCGTCGACCCGGCCACCGCGCAGCGGCTGGTGCAATGCGCGGTGGCGATCCGCACGGCTGACGCGGCGTTTCATTTCGAACCGCCGTCGACCAGGGTGCTGGTCACCGCCGCGCAGCTGATCGTCGCCGGCGCAACCGAATTGGAGGCGGCCGACGCCTGCATCCTCGCACCGCTGAGCACCGACGGCGCCATCACCGACGGACTACGCGAAGTCGCGGCGGCCTGCCTGGCCGACGCAGAAATCTAGGAGGGACGCTATGGACCAAAAGGAACGCAAACGTAAGCGGGCGCTGATCGTCCTGCAGATCGTCATCTACGGCTATCTGCTGACGATGTTCCTCATCCAGCTGTACATGTCCTTCGCCCGCGGGTGGTGGGAGTTGTGACAGCCACCGAAGACACCGCCTCCGTCAGCCTCGAAGACCACCAAGAACAGTCGCGGCTGGCCCAGCGGCGAGCCGACAAATGGATGATCACCGGCGCCGCCCTGATGGGCATGTGGGCTCCGGGAATCATTGGCTTGCCGATCTTTTTGCGCGGAGTGTTTCTGCAGCGCGACGCGGCCCGCGCCGGTCTGTCGATGCGGCCGATGATCGTCACGCTGATCGGATACCTCGTGCTGATCGACGGGATGCTCAACAGCCTGGGATGGGCGCTCGACCTGGTCGCCAACCACACGTTGATCAACCGCGTGCTGATGGTCGGCTGGGGCGCAATGTTCGACGCCGGCTACTTCTGGCACTACAACGAAGCGTGGGTCGGCGGCGCCGCCGGACCGGGCGAGAAGTCCATGGTGTTCGGAATGATCCTCACGGTCTTCGCGATGCGGTGCGCCGCCGCGATCGGCTTCCTGCAGATGAAGCGCTGGGGCCACCAGTGGATGATCGTCACCTGCTGGATGGGCGTGCTGATCTGGTGCCTGTACGTGTTCAACATGACGATGTACGCCGACGTCCGCTTCGCCGGGGTGGTATTGCCCGTCGTCGGCTGGTGGCTCTACGACATCTTCTACATCACCCCGTTCCTCGCGATTCCGTACCTGCACTCGGTCAACCGCGAAATCTTTTCCGACTAAGGAGCAACCATGACAACCACCGACGAAAAAGTTGAAGACCTGCCACCGGGCACCACGCCCTACTACGCGCGGATGCACAAGTGGATCAAACGCGCGGTACTCGTGTGCCTGGTTGCGCTGGTCATCGAGGGCGCCTTCACGCTGCCGTTCATGGCGGTCTACTACGGCTACCCGACGCTGAGCCTCACCGAGATCTGCAGTGAACTGCTGAAGGTCCGCTACTCCGACGACACGTTGGAATGCAAGTATCCGTACCCGCCGCTGGGACCGCCGGAGGGCGCCGAGGGCAAGGACACCGCACAGGACGAGTGGGGCATTCAGCCGGTGCCGAAGTACAACCGGATCGGGTTCCGCGAGCTGGTGCAGATTCACAGCGAAAGGGAAGCGAGAGAAGCAACATCCGAGCAGCAAGGCTCCCCGTGACCAGATCCCTTGAGGAGCATGCGCAGAACTGGGATCTGCGACACGAGGACTTCGGCGACAACGACCTGCTCTATGACGTCTACACGGTGATGCGCGAGAAGTCGCCGTTCGCCCACACCGACGCGCCCTTCCTCTTCGCCAAACCCGAAGGCGCATGGGTGGCCACGCGGTACGCCGAGTGCTACAAGATCCTGCAGGACTGGGAGCACTTCTCGAGCAACCCGACCCCGGAGGGGGCCGAAAAACTTACCGGTGACATGCTGGTCACACTCGACCCGCCACGGCAGCAGAAGTTCCGCAAGGTGCTCAACCCGTACTTCTCGCCGGCACGCATGAAGGCGCTGCGACCGCAGATCGCGGCCGAAACCGACTGCCTGATCGACGAATTCATCGAGGACGGCACCGGTGATCTGGCCCAGGTCGCATGGCGGCAACCCGGCATCGTCTTTTTCAAATACGTCCTCGGCATGCCCATCGACGACGTCGGGTTGTGTATCGAGTTGACCGACACCGCGCTCAACGGCGACACCGAGGACGCCCGCATGGCCGCGTGGGGCGGGATGTATCAGCATCTGCACGACGCGATCTCGGCACGCACCAGCCAACCGCCCCAGGACGACATGATCGACGTGCTGCTCTCTGCCGAGATCGACGGCGAGAAGCTGTCATTCGCCGACATCGTCACCAATGCGATGCTGTTGGTGCAAGCGGGTCTGGAAACGACTGCCAGCGCGATGTCGTTCGCATTCCACTATCTGGCAACGCATCCCGAGGACCGCGACCGGCTCGTGCGTGAACCCGACATCCTGCCGAGGGCCGTCGAAGAGTTCATCCGGTTCGCGGGATCGATTCACGGCCTGCCCCGCACAATCGCCAAGGAAGTCGAGTTGAGCGGGCACACCTTCTGCCCCGGCGACTCGGTCCTCGTCAACTTCGCCTCCGCCAACCGCGACACCGCGGTGTTCCCCGACGCCGACCGCTGCATCCTGGACCGCCGCGACAACCGGCACCTGGGGTTCGGCGCTGGTGTGCACCGCTGCCTCGGCTCCAATCTGGCCCGTCTCGAATTCCACGTCGGGCTCGAACGGGTGCTGGCCCGGCTGCCCGACTACACGCCGGCGCCCGGCGGCGAAGCGGTGTTCCACGGCAACTCGGTGACCCGCGGATACCGCCAGATTCCGGTGGTGTTCACGCGCGGGCGACGGTGTGCGGCATGACGTATCGGGTCGTTCAGTGGACGACCGGCAACGTCGGTAAGCGATCCGTGCGGGCGGTGGCGCTGAACCCCGAATTGGAGCTCGTCGGCTGCTACGCGTGGTCCGACGACAAGATCGGCCGCGACGTCGGTGACCTGTGTGGCATCGAACCGCTCGGCGTCAAAGCGACCAACGACGTCGACGCTCTGATCGCCTTGAAGCCCGACTGCGTGGTCTACAACCCGATGTTCGCCGACGTCGACGAGATGGTGCGCATCCTCAGTGCCGGCATCAACATCGTGTCCACCTCGGAGTTCATCACCGGCCACTTCCTCGGCGAGGGCCGCGATCGCATCGCCGAAGCATGCGAACAAGGCGGATCGACCGTTTTCGGCAGCGGCATCAACCCCGGCTTCATCCAACTCTTCGCCATCGTCTCGGCCGGACTTTCGGAGCAAGTGCGAAAGGTCTCCGTCACCGAGGCCATCGACACCACCATCTACAACTCGCCTGCTACCGAAAAGCCCATGGGGTTCGGCTATCCCATCGACACACCAGACCTCAAGGTCAGCACCGAGAAGGGGTCGGGCATCTTCCGCGACGGCGTGCTACTGGTCGCCGACGCCCTCGGCGTCGAGCTCGACGAGGTGCGCTGCGACGTCGACTACGCCCAGACCACCGAAGACCTCCATTTGCCAGGGGACTGGACGATCGCGAAAGGCTGTGTGGCGGGCGTCGACGTCGCATGGAAGGGCATCGCCGGCGGCAAAGAGGTCGTCGAGATCCGGGGCCGGTGGCGCAAAGGCCAGACGCTGCAACCCGATTGGAAGCTCGACATGGGCTACACCGTCGAGGTGGTCGGGACGCCGACGATAAAGACCACCCTGAGTTTCCTTCCGCCGCCCGATTTCGTCGGCGAGACCTTGGACGACTACATCATGCTCGGCCTGTCCATCGTCGCCATGCCGGCGATCACCGCGATACCCGCCGTCGTCGCCGCGCCGCCCGGCATCGCAACCTACAACGACCTGCCCCTGCTATTGCCCCGAGGTGTTGTCCATGTCTGACAAGACATATCGAGTACTCCAGTGGATGACGGGTGACGTCGGACAGGTCGGCGTGCGGCACTTCGCCGACAGCCCGGTGTTCGACCTCGTCGGCGTGCTCGTCCACAGCCACGACAAGGTGGGCAAGGACGCCGGGGAGATCGCCGGTATCGCACCCATCGGTGTGACGGCGACCGACGACGTCGAACAGATCATCGCGATGGACGCCGACTGTGTGTTCTACACCCCGATCATCATGGACGTCGACACTGTCTGCCGACTGTTGCGCTCCGGCAAGAACGTCGTGACCACCAGCGGATTCTTCTATCCGACAGCGAACTTCGCCGCGGACGGTGAAAAGATCCGCAAGGCCTGCGAAGACGGTGGCACATCCTTTCATGCCGGCGGCATCCACCCCGGCTATGCGGGCGACATCCTGCCACTCACCCTGGCCCGCGTCACCAGCAAGATCGAGAACATCAGGGTCATCGAAGTCGTCAACGTGCTGACCGACGCACCGCTGGACCACATCGACTGGCTGGGCTTCGGCAAGGAAAGGAACAAGTTCCTCACCGAACCGACCATCCTCGGGTTGGGCACCGTCTTCTTCGCGCAGTCGATGTACATGCTCGCCGACGGCCTCGGCATTGAAATCGACGACGTCACTGCCGATTTGGAGGCCGCAGTCGCCACCCAGGACATACCGCACGAGTTGGGCGCGATTCCATCCGGGACGGTGGCCGCCCAGCGCCATCAGTGGACGGCACGCGTCGGAGGTGAACCGCTCATCGTTTTTGAGGCGCTCTACACGACGACGAGTGCCGACAAACTGAACCCGCCATGGGATTTCGGCAAAACGCGATACCGCATCGTGATCGACGGAGATCCGCCGTCCGAGCTCACCCTGCAAGGCGTCGAGCGGCCGGACGGCACAAAGACACATCCGGGTTACGACTGGACGGCGATGGGCGCCATCAACGCGATCCCCGACGTCTGCGATGCGCAACCGGGCTGGCTCACCCACTTCGACCTCGGGCTGCTCCGGCCGAGGGGGTTGGTACGGAAATGACGGACACGTCGCAACTGCATCACGTCGTGTTCGCGGTGGCCGCCGAGCACCACGAGACGGCTGCGAAGATGTTCACCGACCTCGGGTCTCGTTTCGAGACCGTCGAACTCGCCGAACTAGGCGTCACCGTCTACCTGGACTGGAACGGCGGAGTCGAGGTGATCAGTGCCGTGCCAGGTTCGACCAACGAAGTCGCCGGCCACGTGCGCGACTTCGTCGAGCGTCACGGCGCCGGCGTGTACACCGTCGTGCTGCGGCTGCCGGACGCATCCGACGCCGAAGCGGTGGCGCAAAGCTACGGCTCGAAAACCCGCTTTCGACAGAGCTTCTCCGGCGACGGCAGCTATCTCGACGAGATCGACCTGTCGGTGCTCGGCCTTCCGCTGACCTTCCTGTCGACGAACGTGCCGTGACCGTCAACGCCGCCAAGCCCAGCGTCTTCGACGCCGACCTGCCCACGCTCGCATACGACGTCACCGACACGCCGCAACAGATCTATCCCCAGTTCCGCGCCGCGCAGCAGGTCGCCCCGATCGCGCTGGGACCCATTGGGCCCGAAGTGCTCTCGTATGAACTCGCCCGAACAGTTCTTCGCGATCCGGCGTTCGTGGTACCGCAAGGCATCCATCTTTCGGCGCACGGCATCACCTCGGGTCCGCTGTGGGACCGGGTGATCCGCAGCATCCTCAACATGGAGGGCGACGAACACCGTCGGTTACGCAGCCTGGTGTCGAAGGCCTTCACCCCACGGGCCACCGCGCGCATGGACGACACCATCCACAGCGTCATCAACGAGCTCATCGATCGCGTCGCCGACACGGGCAGTTGCGAGTTCGTCGCCGACATCGCCCGTCCCTACCCGATCCCGATCATTTGCGCGCTGCTCGGCGCGCCACGTGAAGACTGGCAACAGTTCTCCCGGTGGGCCGAGGACATTTTCAAGATCGTCAGCTTCGATTGCGACCTCGCCGCCGAAGAGCCCGTCGTCCTCAAGGCGTGGGGCGAGTTCGACGACTACATCGATGATATGGTCGCCGACAGGCGCCGTCACCTGACCGACGACCTGCTCTCCGAGTTGATCCGGATCGAAGACGGCGGCGACCGGCTCGACGCCGGCGAACTGCGCATGCTGGCGTTCAGCATCCTGGTGGCCGGCACCGACACCACCCGCAGCCAGCTCGCCGCGTCCATGCAGGTGCTCTGCGATCACCCCGAGCAGTGGGCGCTGCTTCGGGACAACCCGCAGTTCGCGATGCGCGCCGTCGAGGAGACGATGCGGCATTCACCGTCGATGTGCAGCACCGTCCGCAGCGTCATCGAAGACGTCACGATCGGCGAATACACCTTTCCGGCAGGCACTTTCATCATCGTGAACACCTACGCGGCCAACCGGGACAACGCGATCTACGAGGATCCGACGCGTTTCGACATCACCCGCGACGACCCGCCGCCGATCCTGACGTTCGGCGGCGGAGTGCACTACTGCCTGGGCGCCAACCTGGCCAGGCGTGAACTCGCGGAGGCCCTCGTCATCCTCGCCCGGCGTCTTCGCAATCCGCGCTGCGCCGGCACGGTGCCGTGGAAGCCGCTGCTCGGTCTTTCCGGGCCGACCAGCCTGCCCATCGAGTTCGACTCCGCGACAAAGGGATAGCTGACGTTCCCCCCGCGAGCAGGAGAACCTAGGCCGGGGCGAAGACCGCCTTGAACTTGTTCAGCGACTCCCGAATATCGCCCTTGAGCGCCCCGGCGACCACCATGCCGATCGGCCCGAACAGCGCCGGCCCACCCAGGTGCAGGTCCATCGACACGGTGGATCCGTCACCGTTTGGCTTGACCTTCGCGAGCAGTTTGACCTTGACGCCGCCCTTACCGTCGCCGTTGAGCGTCATCGCCTCGGGTGGCTTGTAGTGGACGATGGTCCACTTGATCCGGTTGAGCATGCCCTTGACTTCGACGATGGACTCGATGACCGTGCCCTTGTCCAATGTCTCGGGCAGCTTGGACCGCCACATGCGGTGGATGGTCAGCCACTCCTTGTAGCGGGACAGGTCAGAGGCGCACTCCCATGCCTTCTCCGGCGGCAACGGGACATCAACGGAGACGGAAAGTTTGGCCATACGTCAGGGGTTCTGCGGGTTGGTCTTGTCGACGGCCTTCTTCGCGGCGTCCTGCACCTTGTCGACGTGCTGGGCGTATTTGCCCTGGGTCTTCTGGTCGACGATGTCGCCGGCCTTGTCGATCGCGGTGTCCACCTTGTCGGCGTTCTTCGACAGCAGGTTCTTCACCTTGTCCATGAATCCCATTGGTTCACCCTATCTAGTTGGCAACACTGGCCATTCTTGCGGTTTCCAGCTATCTCCACAAGCGCCGCTGTTCGCCCAGCAAGGCGCCCTGCACCCACCACGCGACCTCGATGATCGCGGCCCCCACCAGGCCGATTCCCAGCGCCATCGCGGTGATGGCCAGGTTGGACGGGTCCAGCATGAACAGCCGCTGGGCCAGCGGAATCGCGAAGATCACCACGTAGGCCAACCCCGACACGGCCACCAGCGCCACCCGCCACCACTGGTAGGGCCGGGCCACCACGGCCAGCACCCACAGGGCGGTCACCAGCAACGTGATCAGCGCGGCCGTCGACGCCTGGGTCTGCTCGGTCGGAGTGGCCTCGCGCCCCTGGTAGGCCGCCAGATACGACGCGAACGTGGCGATGCCGACCACCAATCCCGACGGCAGTGCCGAGGTCATAACGCGGCGCACGAATCCCGGGTGGGCACGTTCGTTGTTCGGCGCCAGCGACAAGATGAACGCCGGGATGCCGATGGTGAACCAGGCCGCGATGGTGACGTGGATGGGTTGGAACGGGTACAGCAGCGGATCGGACCCGAAGAACCGCGACGAGAGCCCCGCCAGACCCACCAGCACGGCCAGTAGCACCGAATACACGGTCTTGGTGAGGAACAGGTTGGACACCCGCTCGATGTTGCCGATCACCCGCCGCCCCTCGCCGACCACGTAGGGCAGCGTGGCGAACTTGTTGTCCAGCAACACAATCTGCGCGACGGCACGGGACGCCGAACTACCCGAGCCCATCGCCACGCCGATGTCGGCGTCCTTCAGTGCCAGCACGTCGTTGACGCCGTCACCGGTCATCGCGACGTAGTGGCCACGCGATTGCAGGGCGTGCACCATCGCGCGCTTCTGATCCGGCCGCACGCGGCCGAACGTGGTGTATTCCTCCAACGCGTCGGCGAGCCTGTCGGGTTCGTCGGGCAGTTGACGGGCGTCCATCGTGTCGCCCTGCAGGCCAAGTGAGCCGGCCACCGCCCCGACCGACACGGCGTTGTCACCGGAGATCACCTTGACCGAAACATTCTGCGAGGCGAAGTAATCCAAGGTATCCCGGGCGTCGGGCCGGACGCGTTGCTCGAGGATGACCAGTGCGACCGGGGTGACGGCGCCGGGCGCGTCCGGATGGTCGACGGGCACGTCGGACGAGCCGAGCAGCAGCACGCGCAGCCCCCGCGAGCCGATCTCCTCGGCCAGCTCGGCCGTCTCGGAGTCCGGGGCGAGCAGCACGTCGGGCGCACCGATCACCCAGTNCCGGGCGCGTCCGGATGGTCGACGGGCACGTCGGACGAGCCGAGCAGCAGCACGCGCAGCCCCCGCGAGCCGATCTCCTCGGCCAGCTCGGCCGTCTCGGAGTCCGGGGCGAGCAGCACGTCGGGCGCACCGATCACCCAGTTGCCGTGTTCGGCGTAGGAGCTGCCACTCCATTTGGTCGCCGATTTGAATGGCGCCTGGGCCGTCGACGTCCAGCCGGGGGGCTCGTCGTAGGCCTCCGCGATGGCCTGCATGCTGGCGTTGGGCCGGGTGTCGTCAGCGGCCAACTGTGCCAGCACGTCGGCAATGTCCGTTTCGGTCAGCTGTTTGAGATCGCTGACCCGCATGCCGTTCTCGGTCAGCGTGCCGGTCTTGTCGGCGCACACCACATCCACGCGGGCCAGGCCCTCGATGGCGGGCAACTCGTTGACCAGACACTGCCGCCGGCCCAAGCGAATCACGCCGACCGCGAACGCGATCGACGTCATCAGCACCAACCCTTCGGGCACCATCGGCACCAAAGCGCCGACCATCCGCAGCACCGACTCACGCCAGCCGGCCCCGGTGGTGAACAACTGGGTGTAGATGATCAGCAGACCGGCCGGGATCAGCAGGTAGGTGATGAATTGCAGGATTTTGTTGATGCCACTGCGCAGTTCGGATTTCACCAGGGTGAACTTGCTTGCTTCCTCGGCGAGTTTGGCGGCGTAGGCCTCGCGGCCGACCTTCGTGGCCCGGTAGGCGCCGGTGCCGGCGACGACGAAACTGCCCGACATGACATGGTCGCCGACGTCTTTGGCGATCGGATCGGCCTCGCCGGTGAGCAGCGACTCGTCGACCTCGAGGTTGGTCTCCTCCACCACTTCACCGTCGACGACGATCTGGTCGCCCGGCCCGAGCTCGATGATGTCGTCGAGCACCACCTCGCTGGGCATCAGCTCGCGCGTCCCGGATTGCCTGCGCACCAACGGTTTTGTCTGCCCGACGATGGCCAGCTTGTCCAGGGTCTGCTTGGCGCGGATCTCCTGGACGATGCCGATCGCGCTGTTGGCGATGATCAGCAAGCCGAACGCGCCGTTGATCAGCGAGCCGGTGGACAACACGATCAGCAACAAGACACCCAGGATGGCGTTGATACGGGTGAACACGTTTGCGCGCACGATGTCCGAGACGCTGCGCGCCGCCCGCGTCGGCACGTCGTTGGTCTTGCCCTCGGCGACCCGCTGGGCGACTTCGGCATCGGTCAGACCCGAAGCGACGACAGTGGTCATCGGGTGAACACTCCTTTGCCGAAGTCGTCGTAGTACTCGAGCGTCAGGCGGCCGTCCTCAAAGGTGGCCTTGGAAACGGTTCCCGGCGGCGCGTTTTCGGTGACAAACGAGAATGTGAACACGTCGCCGTCCCAATGGTTCAGCCTAAACACGCCGCGCGGGCCGAGGGCGAGCTGTAGTTTTCCGTCCTTCTCGGTGACCCGCGCGGGACCCCAGTAATCGTTGTCATAGGTCCCGGCGTACGACGAAAGCGGCGCGGCCGGTGCGGGATTGGCCGGGGGCTGCTGACCCACAAGTTCGCCGACCGGTTCCTCCATCGGCGCCATCAGACCGTGATACAGCCCGTACCAGTCCGCACGCACCTCACCGAACTGCACGAGGTCGGCGAACATCGCGGTGAGTGCTTCCGGTACGCCCGACGGAGTGGCGTTGGTGAGCGCGACGATCGCCACGTCGGCCGACGGCAGCATGACGAAGTTGGTGCCGGCGCCCAGCTCGAAGGCACCCGAGTGGCTGAGTTCCATCCGCGCCGCCGACGTCGGGGAGACGTTGAAGCCGTACCCGTAGAAGCCTGACCGCATCGCCGGTTCGGTTGCACGGCTGGACACGATCTGCGGGGTGACCGCGGGCAGCAGGGCTTCCGCGTCGACGATCTGCTTGCCGTCGAGGCTCCCGTTGCCCAATACCATTGCCAGCCAGTGGGTCATGTCGTTGACCGACGAACTGACCCCGCCCGCGGGTGCTTGAGATTGCGGATTGCGCACATACAGCGGCTCGTAACGGTCTTCGACATGGATATGCCCGACGGCCCGGTTCGCCCGAGCCTCGTAATCGGAGAACCGCGAGCTCGTCGATGTCATGCCCAACGGTCTGTACAGCACCTGTTCCGCAAGGTTCTCCCACGACCTGCCGGCCCCGACGGCGACGGCCTCCGCGCCGGCGGTGAACCCGAAGTTGGTGTAGGCGTAGGAAATTCGGAAGGGTTCCAGTGGCAGTTGCCGCAACCGTTCGAGCGTCTGGCGACGGTCATAGCCCAGGTCCTCGAGCATGTCGCCGGCGTGGTCGGGCAGCCCCGAACGATGCGACAACATGTCGCCGACGGTGACCATCCGCGTCACCACCGGATCGGACAATGCGAACCACGGCAGCTTCTCGACAATCGGCGTATCAAAAGCGATCGCGCCCGCCCCCACCTGCTGCGCCACCACGGTGGCCGACAGCGGTTTTGACAGTGAAGCCAGCTGAAATACCGTGTCGGCGTCCACCTTCTCGCCGCTGCGCACGTCGCGCACGCCGAAACCCTTGGCGTACATCGTTTTTCCGCCATGTACGACCGCGACTGCCATGCCTGGGATGCCGGACTTCGTCATCAGCTCGTCGGCCATCCCGTCCAGCTCCGCGACCGCGTTCGACACGGCGTTCTCGGGCAGCGGAATGGCCGGCACGAGCGGTGGCGGTACGTGTGACAGGTTCGGCTTGGGTTCTGCGGACTCCGACGAGCAGCCCGCCACCAGCAACGATGTGGCGACCAGGACGCTGGCCACTGCTTTCATGACAGAACCGTAGCTCTAACCTGCCGCGGAAGCGGCCCCCTCCATCAAGCAGGAGGGGGCCGGTTCCGCCGGATGTCAGCTGGTGCTGTCGGAGTCGGCCTCACCGCTGCCGGCACCGCCTTTGGTGTCGTTCTCGCCTGAGGCATCGCCGTCGCCGCGTCCGCTCAGATTCCTGAGCGAGGTATCGACGCGGTTCTGCAGGTCGTTGAAGCCCTGCTCGACCCGAGTCGCCGTGCCCTCAAGCGCAGCCTTGAGGCGTTGGCCCGGGCGGCTGGCCTTGGCTCCGGCCTCACCCGGCGTCGTCTTATTGCCGTCGGACAGGTCGGTGGCGCCATTGGCTGTCAAAGTTGACGTTTCATCCTCGCCTTCTTTGCCCTCATTTCCGTTGGCGGCCAGATCATCTGCGGGCGGCGCCTCCTCCGAGGGCACCTTGACCGACACGGACTGGTTCGACATAGAAGGCAGCGCCGCAGGTCCGTCTTGGACGTCAGTCGCCACCTGAGTGCTCGGCGCGTCGCTGGCCGGCTCGGTCTCGAGACTCGGGAAGGTCAGCTTGGTCAACGGGTTACCGCCACCGTCCCAGCCGGTCGCGCCCGCGATGATGTGCGACAGGCTGGCCAGCGCCCCTAGCGGCCCGACCGGAACACCCCGGAGCGTCCAGGGTGATGGGGAAGCCGAGCGCGTCACTTGTGATCGAGAGATCAATGGAGTTGAAGATCGAACCGCCGATGCCGCCTCCGCTTACTACCTCACCGACGGGGATCGTATTGGCCGCGGTTCCCGGGCTGAGCAGCCCGCCGAACGCGATCCCCAGTCTGTTGATGGTGGTGCCTTCCGGCAGCACGCCCGCTCCAGCGATAAGCGGCACCAGCGCGTCGAGGTTGAGGGTGGCCCCGTTGAGGAAGCCGTCGACGACGTTGGCCGGGAGGTTGAGTAGATCCCCGTCCAGAATGCTGTTGAGGGCCGCCACGCCCGGGCTGACCACCGGGCCCGCCAAACCGATCAGGACACCGCTGATCGGTGACGCCAGGAAATGCTCCCCGATGCCGCGGCTTGGAACGCAGTGACAGCAAACCCACCTCTATCACGTTGCACATCCGGCCCGCTGGCTACGAAGCACTGCGCGAACATGGATGCAACTGCAAACGAATGACAGGAACTGACACGAAATGCTCCGGATTCCGAACCCACTGCTCGACAGTCAGCACACACGCCGGCGACAGCGACAAAGTGGTTGCTCTTGGCAACTAACCGCGCTGGGCCGGCGACAATCATCAGCGCGGGGGTGCTCGTCGAACTGTCAGGATCAATACCCGGCCGGTTTTTCGGCCTCACAGGAGCACGCGATCGGCGCGATCCCATTGTCAGACTGACAACCCGTGGAGACTGTCGGTCCGGTGTGATGCCGCGATGCATACCAACTCCGTCGCCTGCCCCGGCTGCGCGTTTTGCAACAACGTGGCCGACTACGCCAGCACGTCGCCCCGATGCGCCCAGTGCCGGCGGTGGCTGGTGGATCGATCAAGCCGCACGCGCGCCCGTCGCGTTCACAACTTTGTAAGCACGGGACCGTCCGAGGGCGAAATGGCCGCGCTGAGCACGCGCACCGCACTAATCAACCCATCCATCAGGTCGTCGCTCATCTTGAATGCCGAGGTGGCGGCGGCCACCGCGAGCGGCGCGGCCGTTTCTCCCCCGCGGCCCCGGACACCGGCGCCGTAGACGACCTCGGCGCAGCGCCGGTTGGGGTCGACGGCCAGCAGCACTGCATTGTTGGGGGTGGGTACCCGAGCCAGGATTTCCCGGGCCCGCCGAGCGGGATTGTCCCCGAGGTCGCCGATATAGACCGCCAGCCGCGCCTTAGCGGCCCGCGACCCGTATTTCAGCGCGTTGTCGAGCGTCACCAAGTCCTTGATCCGGAACGGGTAATGCAGTGTGGCCCGCGAAGGCTCCGCCGCGCCCGATATCCGTCCGCTCGCCGTGACCGCGAATCCCGTCGGCAGCTGCGGCTTCGCGACCCGATCGTCTGACGTCGCAGGGGCCCCATTCCGCTCCACCATGGTCTGGGTGTCTGCCTGCGCATCCTGTGCCACGTCGGCCCTCCTGCCACCATGGTGGCGATTCGCCGTGTTTGCGTCGTCGCACTCGCAGCACGAGATGCGGCCGCCATTTTCACCCTGTCGGGAGCACGCCGCCGAGGGATCTGCGGAGCAGACTCATGAGTCTGTCGCATCGACGTAGACCCTAGAGGCACGAAATGACCGATCACTCAACCCATCCCACGACGAGCACCCCCGACGGGCGAGTTGCTTCGCCTGCCCGCCAGGTGATCGCCACCTTTGACAAATACGCCGACGCCGAGCGGGCCGTCGACCGCCTTTCCGATCAGGGGTTCGCCGTGTCGCGAGTGGCCATCGTGGGCCGCGATCTCCAGTTGGTCGAACAGGTCCTCGGCCGGCTGAACTACGGCACAGCCGCGTTGCGCGGCGCGGTGCCCGGCGGGTTGGTCGGCGCGCTGATCGGGTGGATCTTCGGGGTTTTCAGTTGGGTTGAACCGTTGATCGGCGGACTGGTGTTGGCCGGATACGGCCTTGTCATCGGCGCTGTCATCGGCGCCGTCGTCGACATGGTGGTGCACGCGCTGCAACGCGGCCGCCGTGATTTCCACGCGGTGAGCGGCCTGGTGCCTCAGCACTATGACGTGGTGGCCGACGTCGAGGTTTCCAGTCAGGCAATGCGGCTACTGCACAACGAGAACCAATAGGAGGTAAACGATCATGACGCTTCCCGTGCGACGGACGCCTGCGCCCACGCAGCCGGATCGGTGGCATCCCTTCCGGGAACTCGAAGACCTGTACTCGCAGATGGATCGCCTGTGGCAATCGGTCGTCGGCGCTTCGGCAACCGACGGCGCATGGATGCCGTCGGCCGACGTCACCGAGACGAAGGACGACTACGTCGTCGAAGTCGAATTGCCCGGCGTACGCCGTGAGGACGTCGACGTCGAGCTCACCGGCAATGAACTGGTGGTGTCCGGGGAGTTGAAGGAGCGCAAGCGCGAAGGCATGTTGCGCCGCCGGACCCGGCGCGTCGGACAGTTCGAATACCGCGTCACGCTTCCGGGTGAGATTCGGGAGAACGATGTCAAGGCTTCACTGGCACAAGGGATCCTGACCATCCAGCTGCCCAAGGCGGGATCCCAGTCGAGAAAGATCAAAGTGATCGAGGCCGGCGAAGGGTCGAGCTAGCGTAACGAGATCATTCCCCGAGCGGGTAATCGCGCAGCCCACGTAACACCGAGCTGACAAACGAGTAGAACCCCTCGGGGCCGGTCGCGTGGTCCTTCAGGTGAACCGTCGTCACGTCGCTCGACTCGAACACCTCCCTGACGATCTGGATCCGCTGCTCGAGGTCGAGGCCTCCCCCGATGATCACGTGGTGGATCTGGGTCTCGCGAAGGGCCGCGCGCACGTCGTCAATCCCGGTGCCGCCCAACAGCCGAACGTTCGGCAGATCGAGCTGCTTCTGCACATCCTCGACGACGACACCTTTGCGGCCGACCAGCAGCACGTTCATGTCGAATGCGCCTACATCCGCCACCACGGGTCGCCCGCTGACGTGCCAGGGCCCACCCGCTGACCGGGTTTGGGCACCGTCACATTGATGCCGTCCGTGTCAGCTGCGCGCAGCAACCTTTCGACGGGTTCGGCCCACGGATGCGGCGCCAGCCGGAACGTCGCCCAGTGAATGGGCACCAGCAGTCCCGAATCGGCCTCGGCGATGTCGAGGTGCGCGCGGACCGCCTCTTCGGGATTCATGTGGATGTCCGGCCAGGCCGGGTGATAGGCGCCGACCGGTAACAGCGTGAGGTCGAAAGGCCCATGGTCCGCGCCGATTTCGGCGAAGCTCTTGGTGTAGCCGGTGTCGCCGCCGAAAAACGCGCGGTGCCGCGGCCCGACGATCACCCATGATGCCCACAGCGTGGTGTTGCGGGTGAACAGCCGGCCCGAGAAGTGCCGAGCCGGTGTGCACACCAACGTCAACTCGCCGATCTGATGGCTTTCGTGCCAGTCCAATTCGACGATGCGGTCCTCGGGAATGCCCCATTTGCGCAGATGCGCGCCGACGCCCAGCGGCACCACGAACGGTGCGCGCTGCGTGCGCGCCAACCCGGTGATGGTGTCAATGTCGAGGTGGTCGTAGTGGTCGTGGCTGACGACGACGGCGTCCACCGCGGGCAGTGCCTCCAGCGGCACGGGCACCTCGTGCATCCGCTCCGGGCCGACCGTCCGCGACGGCGAGCACCGTCGGCTCCAGATGGGATCGGCGAGCACCCGGTACCCGTCGACCTCCACCAGCGCGCTCGAGTGGCCGTACCACGAGACGGCCAGACCGGCCGCGGTGACGTCCGTCGTCGCCTGCTCGGCCAGCGGGATGGGCCCCGGGGGACGGCCGGTGTTTCGGGCGTCGACGAGTTCACGGATGAGCAGTCGCTGCTGCTCGCGATCCAGGCTCAGGGTCGACGCCGGGTCGATGTTGACGAACGCGCCGTCGCGGTAGTGCGGGGATCGCCGCGCCACCGCCTGTATCTCCGCGGGCGACGCGCCGAGCGCCGCCGGTGCGCCGTGTAGCGCGCGCAGCGCCCAGCCACCGGCCAGCAGTGAAGCCGTCCCGAACCCGAAGCGCAGCGCCGCCCGCAGCACCGTCAGGCTCCGGTGAACCTTGGCGGACGCTTCTCGATGCGCGCGACTTGCGCCTCGATCACGTCCTGGCTCGACCATGCCCGGTCGAACAGCTCCTGGTGTTCAGGCCATGGCTCCTCGTAGGCGCCGTCGTCGTTGAGCACTCGCTTGGCGTGCTGCAACGCCAGCGGCGCGTAGCCCGCAATCTCGGCTGCCCACGCCTGCGCGTCGGCCAGCGTGCCGAGGCGGTTGGCCATTCCGGTCTGCAGTGCGACGTCGGCGGTGAGCCGTTCGGCGGCCAGCAGCATGCCCCTCGCCCGGCCCGCACCGACCAATGACGTCAACCGGCGGATGCTCCAGTTATCCAGTGCCAGACCGTATTTCGCGACCGGAAACTGGAAGAATGCGTCGGGCGCGACCACCCGCAGATCACAGATCATCGCGAGGATGACGCCCGCTCCGATCGCGGGCCCGTTGATCGCGCCGATGACTGGCACCGGCACCTTGTCGATGGCCAGATTCAGCGCCTTGGCCTTGTCGGGCAGCTGCTCGGCCATCCCCGCCGCATCCGTGAGATCCGCCCCCGAGCTGAACACGCCGCCCTGGCCGGTCAACACGATCGCGCGGACGTCCTCGGTGGCGGCCTTCTCGACCGCCTCACGCAGGCCGTCGACGAGCTCGCTGTTCAGGGCATTGCGCCGCTCCTGGCGCTGCATCTCGAGGGTCATCACCTGACCGTCGCGGGTAACACCAATCATTGGTAGTCAGGGGCGCGGTGTCGGCAAGGCAGACC
>NZ_PIZU01000138.1:0-222 GCF_002838065.1 Mycobacterium hubeiense
CGCTGGCCATCTTCGACGACGACCAGTTCCTTGCGACCCTGCTCGGTGACGCCGATGATCACCAACAGGCACAGGCGGTCATCCATGCGCACGTTGCTGTACACGCCGTCCGCCCACCAGTAGACGTAGCGCTGCTCTGCCAGGTCACGCTTTTGCCAGTCGGCATGCTCGTCCTCCCACTGCTTCTTGAGCCGCGACACGGTGTTGGCCGAGAGTCCCTTG
>NZ_PIZU01000138.1:301-520 GCF_002838065.1 Mycobacterium hubeiense
AGACTCCCTTCAGGTAGAGCCAGGGGATCAGCTCATCGATACTGCGGGCCCGCTTCAGGTAGGGCGGCAGCAGCGCGCTGCTGAAGGTCACCCCGTCGCCACTGCGGTCACGGACCCGGGGCACCTTGATCTCGACATCGCCGATACCGGTCTGCACGGTGCGCTCCGGCAGGTAGCCGTTGCGGACGACGGCTCGACGGCCGTCTTCCAGCGTCTTGT
>NZ_PIZU01000139.1 GCF_002838065.1 Mycobacterium hubeiense
GGAGGAGGAGGAGAAGAAGATGGCTGAGGTCAAGGTGGTGGACGGCGTGAAGCGCGTGGTGGACAAGCTGCTGGGCCGCCGCAAGCAGAAGCGCGGCTACGAGTACGAGGTGCAGTGGAAGAACGAGGCGGAGACCAGCTGGCTCTCCCGCGACCGCCTCGAGGAGATGGGCTTCTCCAAGATGCTCATGGACATTGACATGAAGGAGGCTGCCGCCGCCGGCCTGCTGGGCAAGCCCCTGACCGCCAAGAACGTGGAGGAGATGCTGGGCAACCTGGGCCTGCCCGCCGAGTTTGCCACCCACTCCCAGATCCGCGGCCTGTCGGGCGGCCAGAAGGTGAAGCTGGTGCTGGGTGCCGCCATGTGGCAGCAGCCCCACATCCTGGTGCTGGATGAGCCCACCAACTACCTGGACCGCGAGTCCCTGGGCGCCATGGCCTCCGCCATCAAGGAGTACGGCGGCGGTGTGGTGATTGTGTCGCATCACCACGAGTTTGTGAACCAGG
>NZ_PIZU01000140.1 GCF_002838065.1 Mycobacterium hubeiense
CCTCATAGCGATTGCCATGTAGCGCCACGGTGGCCGTCTTGTTCACCCGGCGATGTTCCTCCCACAGGAACGCCTCGGTGAGCGCCTCCGGCGCGGGCAGCGGGACCGGTCCGGGCGCTGACCAGCGCGCCCGCGGGGTCTGCCCGGTTTCGGAATGCACCGTGCGGTGATAGACGGTTTCGACCCAGGCCGCGAACAGCCGATTCAGCTCGGCCAGGTCGGTCACGTGGGGGCGGCCGGCGATGTCGGGTTCGCCGGTGATCTCGACCAGGAACTGCTCGCGCACGGTCCTGAAAAACCTCTCTATCTTCCCTCTGCCTTCGGGCCGGCCTGGTGTCGAATGGACAAGGCGCACCCCGAGTTTCGCGCACGCCCGCAACAACCACGTATCCACATAGGGCGAGCCGTTATCGACATACACCGCATTCGGCACACCGCGGGCCGCCAGCGCCGGGCGCAGCGCCGCGGCCAGGCGCACCGTGTCCTCGGCATGGCCCCA
>NZ_PIZU01000141.1 GCF_002838065.1 Mycobacterium hubeiense
ATTACCCGCTGAACTTAAGCATATCAATAAGCGGAGGAAAAGAAACTAACCAGGATGCCCTTAGTAACGGCGAGCGAACCGGGCAGAGCCCAACTTGAAAATCTCCAGCCTCCGGCTGGCGAATTGTAGTCTAGAGAAGTGCTCTCTGCCTCAGTCCGGCCCCAAGTCCCCTGGAAAGGGGCGTCAGAGAGGGTGAGAACCCCGTTGGGACCGGTGCCTGTGGCTCCACGAGACGCTTTCGAAGAGTCGGGTTGTTTGGGAATGCAGCCCAAAGCAGGTGGTAAATCCCATCTAAGGCTAAATACAGACGGGAGACCGATAGCGAACAAGTACCGCGAGGGAAAGATGAAAAGAACTTTGAAAAGAGAGTTAAAAAGTGCTTGAAATTGTTGAGAGGGAAGCGATTGGATCCTACGGGTGCGCCCAGGCACACGCCTGCCTAACGGTTGGCTGAATGCGCTGGGTGCTGGTCAGCATGGGTTGGCCGG
>NZ_PIZU01000142.1 GCF_002838065.1 Mycobacterium hubeiense
AGCCCGCCGTGAAGAAGGCTGCCCCCTCCCGCGGCGGCACTGAGCGCTCCGGCGGCGCTGGCTACCGCCAGTACTCTGGCGATGCCCTCTGGCTGCCCAACACCGAGCGCCCCGCTTGGCTGGACGGCAGCCTGCCCGGCGACCGCGGCTTCGACCCCCTGGGCCTGTCCCGCCCCGCTGAGTACCTGCAGATCGACCTGGATGAGCTGGACCAGAACGCGGCTGTGAACAAGGCAGGCGGCGTGGTCGGCGCCTTCACCCCCGTGGCCGACCAGGTGTCCACCGACTCCCTGGCGCCCTACAGCGAGGTGTTCGGCCTGCAGCGCTTCCGCGAGTGCGAGCTGATCCACGGCCGCTGGGCCATGCTGGCGTGCCTGGGCGCGCTGGTGCAGGAGGGCGTGACTGGCGACTCCTGGGTGGCGGCGCAGACCCTGGTGTACAACCAGCCGCAGTATGCGGGCATTGACCTGCCCTTCGATATCTA
>NZ_PIZU01000143.1 GCF_002838065.1 Mycobacterium hubeiense
AAGGAGTCTAACATGCATGCGAGCTGGTGGGTGGCAAACCCATGAAGCGCAAGTAACCTGACTGGTGGGATGGCCTGTGCCTGCACCATCGACCGACCATGATCTTCTGTGAAAGGTTCGAGTACGAGCATGCCTGTTGGGACCCGAAAGATGGTGAACTATGCCTGAGCAGGGCGAAGCCAGAGGAAACTCTGGTGGAGGCTCGTAGATGTGCTGACGTGCAAATCGCTTTTCGGACTTGGGTATAGGGGCGAAAGACTAATCGAACCATCTAGTAGCTGGTTCCCTCCGAAGTTTCCCCCAGGATAGCTGGAGCTCATTTCAGTCGACTCGGGTAAAGCGAATGATTAGGCGCTCAGGGGATGAAACATCCTCGACGCATTCTCAAACTTTAAATAGGGTCGTTGTCTGGGTTGCTTAATTGAACCCAGGCCCTTAGATGAGAGCTCCAAGTGGGCCATTTTTGGTAAGCAGAACTGG
>NZ_PIZU01000144.1 GCF_002838065.1 Mycobacterium hubeiense
ACCGCGCAACGGTGCCTCATTCAGGTTGACAGGTTCCGTCTCGATCAGGTCGACGTCGACGGCGTCACCGCTCACCACGGTCGCGTCCGGCCAGTCGAGAGGTTCAGTCAGTGTGCTCGACACCACCGTCGTCGGCAAACTCCTCAGCCGGGCAACCCACGGGTCATGGACCTGCTCGGTGCCCAAAGCCAGCAACTGCACGAACGTCCGATATGTGTTGGCTCCGAAGACCATTCACTGCTCCGTCTCGTATAGGGCGAGGCGGTGGTCGAGCAACTCGGGGCCTTGCTTGCCCCAGTAGCCGCCCCAGTCGCCACCGCTGACCCCGCCGTAGCCGTCAGGCTGGAGAAGACGTCGAACGTGTAGGCGGCGGCCATGGCGGGCTACTCGAATTCCGGTTGAGGGGATGTCTGGATACAGACCGGCAGCTCGGGCCAAAGTCATCGCCCGGTGACCGGGCAACTGCTCGGCGTTGACCGA
>NZ_PIZU01000145.1 GCF_002838065.1 Mycobacterium hubeiense
TTGAGGGCTACCGCGTCAACGGCGGCCCGGCCGGCGAGGGCCTGGATGCCCTGTACCCCGGTGAGGCCTTCGACCCCCTGGGCCTGGCTGACGACCCCGACACCTTCGCTGAGCTGAAGGTTAAGGAGCTGAAGAACGGCCGCCTGGCCATGGTGTCCATGCTCGGCTTCGGCGTGCAGGGCCTGATCACCCGCAAGGGCCCCATTGAGAACCTGGCTGACCACCTGGCGGCCCCCGACGCCACCAACTTCTGGGTGGACTACGCCCCCAAGTCCGCCGGCATCGGCTACTAAGCTGTTTCCGTCGCTTGACTGGCGCCGCCCGCTCGCCCGCCCGCTGAGTTTACGGCCACTCGCGGCAACAGGCAGCAGCGGCGTCTGTACTTTCTGACTCCTCCGGCGATTGCTGGTGGCGCACCTTGCTTGCTTTGATGCTTGCTTCGGGGGCCTAGGCACCCTCCCATGCAACACATGAACCCCC
>NZ_PIZU01000146.1 GCF_002838065.1 Mycobacterium hubeiense
CCCGTGTCGCTTCGCTCCTGCCCGCCGGTGCCGTTTCCCTGAACCGCCTCCACCAGCAGGCAGTCCCCGTCGGCGGGATCGCCGAGGCGGCCCAGCGCCATCGAGAAGCCGCGCTCGGTCTCGGTGTCGCGCCAGGCGTCGGCCCGCTTGATCACCTCGGCCATCTCCTCGGGGGCGACATCGCGATGCCGGCGAATCCGCACCGTGACGCCGGCACGCCGGGCCCGTGTCACCGCTTGGCGCACCGCGCGCATGTCGGGGCCGGACAGCCGGAAGGTGTCGGGATGCAGGATCGCCTCATCGCCCAACTGCAGAGCGTTGAGCCCGGCATCGCGATACGCCTGGGCCGCCGCTGAACTCGCGCCCATCACGCCCGGCGCCCAGCCGTAGCTCTGGCACAACCGCAGCCACGCCTCGATGGCCTGGGGCCAGGCCCGCGGATCGCCGAGCGGA
>NZ_PIZU01000147.1 GCF_002838065.1 Mycobacterium hubeiense
CACCGTGATCTATCTGCCCGACCCCACCGTCGGCGTGCGAGGTATCCATCACCGCATCGTGGCCTCCCTCGGTGGCCAGCCCCTGACCCATCACGCCACCCTGGCCCCGCAAGCCGCCGACGCGCTGGCCGCCGAACCAGCCGAGCGCGGCCGCACCCCCGTCGTGGTCGTCGAGGAAGCCCACCTACTGGGCTACGACCCATTAGAAGCGTTGCGGCTCTTGACAAATCACGAGCTCGCCTCGTCCAGCCCGTTCGCCTGCCTGCTTGTCGGCCAACCCACCCTGCGCCGGCGGATGAAACTCGGCGTGCTCGCCGCGCTCGACCAACGCATCGGGCTGCGCTACACGATGGCGCCCATGACCGACACCGAAACCGGCAGCTATCTGCGCCACCACCTAGCCCTGGCCGGGCGCGACGACACGCTGTTCTCCGACGACGCGGTCACGCTC